>NZ_AP025471.1:1373900-2060851 GCF_024347375.1 Vibrio coralliirubri
CAATTATGAAAGCAAAAGACATCTCCAATCTTTATCTGTTTTGCCAATCTGTCGAGTGCGGTGGCTTTGCAGCAGCGAGCCTTAAAACACACGTTTCAGCCCCGACGTTATCAAGGGCGGTAGCAAGTCTTGAGGATAAACTGGGTGAAAAACTGGTACATCGTAATGCAAAACAGTTCCAGCTCACGACAGCTGGCGACGAATATTACCAGCGCTTCGCTGCCCTATTCATGCAGCTGAATGATGAATGGACGCAGCTCTCGAATAGTCAGCCCGTATTAACGGGTGAAATCCGAGTATCTTGCCCTGAGCCATTTGCTGATAATTTTCTGCAAAAGATGGCAATTGAGTTTATGCAGCTTCACCCAGAGGTCACCGTCACCATTCAATTTAGCGCAGGCACAGAGCGTTTCTTTGATGAGCAGATTGACCTTGCGATTGTGACGACCCCACCTCATGCCAATCATTTAATACAGCGTCAGTTGTTTGAATCATCATTAATGCTAGCGGCATCACCCAGCTATATCGAAAAACATGGTCAGCCAGAACGAGCAGAAGAGTTAATTAACCATCAGCTACTCTCAGGTAATAACTTGCCATATTGGGAGCTAAAAGAAGATGGCAAGGCGATCCGCATTCCCTATCAGCCTCGTTACTCAATCAGCAGCCTGCGTTTAAATATTGATGCGACAATAGCAGGAGCAGGGATCTGCATGATGCCAAGAGCAGCCTTTGAAAAGCATGCAGAAAGAAAAGAGTTAATAGAGGTATTGCCAGACGTTGAATACCCAACCGGTAAAGCATTTTTGGTGTGGGCAGACAGAAAGCTGATAGCGACCAGAGTGGTTGCCTTTAGAGATATGATTTTTGAACGGTTTGGGCAATCGGCGGAGTTTCTGGCTTCAATTCACTCAGAGCGAAACTCGTAGTTATTGTATTTATGAAATGAAAAACGCCAGACTAGACGAACTAATCTGGCGTTTACTTTGTAACTTTAACGATTACTTTTTACGAATATATAGGAATGCATTTAACCAAGCTAACCCAAGAATGATCAGTGTCATTACCGGTGGTTTAGACTGAAGCGGTAGCACTTCGGCCGGCACACTTGGCAATAGGTGAACATACACCGCGACGATCATAATTGCGGTCGTTAATAGCGTTGATAATTGCATCGCTTTATCTTTAATCGGTGCTGCGAGCGCCTTATCACCAATCATCACCACCAGTAGCAGTAAACCTGCAAAAATCTCACCTAATTGACCCGCCCAACGAGACAAAGTTGGGAAAGGCAGTTCACTCAGTGCGATTTGTTTTGCGAACATAGTCGTAAACGGGTCAAAGAATTTTACTGTTCCCGCCATCACCATAAAGGCACCAAGAAGACCCGTTAAGATCTTTTGAACTTTCGTCCCTACGCCATCGGTTTTGTCATAGCTACGGACCAAAAAAACACCCGTAACGAGTAGCATTGTGCCGATAAGAGATAGCTCAAGAATTAGTTGTGATGTGCTCATAGGAAACCTTCATTATGTGTTAGCAAGTTGATGGCGCTATTCTACGAAATACTCTAAAGCTCAAAAATAGACAACTTCGATTGATATCCATGCAAAAATGAAAGCTTGATCTATATATGGATTTACTTCCTAGAGCGTTTTGGGGCAAAAGTGTGCTAGGAGTCATTGGTAGAGGGTACTCCAGATGCCCAACACGAGTATATTGAAGGATCTTTAATCCATTTATAAACAACAATTTAAGTGTCATTTCACTGCGAGGTTTTATTGACTTTTCTTTACCGAATTTTGATGAGTAAATACAGCCGCACTACTAGGCATTGTATGTCATCTACGAAGCCACTAAAGTTTGGGTCATTTATAAGCTCTGAATCGAAAATTCACGCAACCAAGATTTGGTGACCAAACCTTGGTTGCGTCCTATTTCAGATAAATAAGTGCATGATTCAAACTATTTGTTATGCACCTGTTTGGGTAAAAAGATGATAGTACTCACACCCATGAATGATAATTAACAATACTATCCATTATTGGAAGTGCAAACCCTCTTATTGATTGTCCAAAATCAATCATCCACTACACTGTGCCATCAGCCTTGATTTTTCGGTATTTGTGAGCCAGCAGTGTTGTAAGATCGCAGTACATCCAGAGTCTCTAGCAATTGGCTGTCGGTATCAGGGTATGGGCTTGCGAATTGCTTAATACTGACCCATCGGCTTCGCTGGTTTTTTTCGATATATTCTTCCACATCGTCGACGATAACTGTTTTTGCTACATTCGAATTACATATAAATGCTAGATTTTTCTTGCGGCTTGACCACTCAACATACTCCATTGAGGCAAACCAATCGGGCGCAACTCCCTCTGAAACAAGGAGCCGTGCTATCTGACGAAATCGCGATTCACTAACTGTCGTGTACATTACCACTCGTTCAGTAATGTCCTTGCAACCTTCGAGGAACAAGTGCAAATGAGGTCGTGCAATTTGACTTATTGCGTTGCTGATTAATGTACCCTCAAGATCTAGCGCAATAATTTTAATTGCATTATTCATTTATCACTATTTCACCTCTGCGTACTAGTAGGCAGAATCTAGTGTAGTCGTGGCTGTATACGTAGATCGGGTGGGGAACAGTTGAGCCTGCCATATAGTCATCAAATGCAGCTAGCGTATGAGCTGGCAGTGAGCTTGGGTCTACTACTCTAAATGCAGAATTCGTCAACTCGAAACTTTCTAGTAAAGGGATTAACATATTCAATTCATCTCTCATCAAATTACTCCTCATGATTAATAATTAAACAAATTCTTTCCGATGTATTAGCGATGTAATTATTCTTTCGAGATTTTTGATACTCAGGCTAACATCACAGATTCGAGTAGGAAAATTCTGTTTTGGAACATGATTCTTCTTACTATCATGGATCGGGATTAGCATTTTAATCTCAGTATCTGCCCCTGCTAATTCCGATACTGCGTGAGTATCACAAGGTGATCTCAGATCTAGTCTCAGTGCATTAATCAAGGCAGTGGAATTAATGGCGCTCCTAGTTAAAAATTCAGGCAGTTTTAAATAAGCCTCTCCCTTGTTAACTATCTGAAATTTAAAGTTATTTGGAACTAAATTTCCTTCGATGTAACCTTCTAGATTGAGAGTTAATTGATTTCTCCTCTGACTACAGACGGTCAACAACGGTTGGCTGATTTTCAGTATCGATGTTTGACAGTTAAACTCGTACGAGATATCTGGATAATGATTTTGGAAACTCTCTGAACTGTTGTTTCTGAGATGTCTGTAAAGAGCATGACTCGCGATTTGTTGATTTTTTGAGGGTTCGACAAGATATACACATTCATTATCGAAATAATCAATGTCACTGGTTGATTGGATATTTAGATCTATCACATTTCGTAGTAACCCCATTTCCTCGATGTTTTTTTCATTTTTATAGAGTTCATTCAGTTTTATGAACAGATCAAGCCTTTCTTCATAGCTGATCGAAAAGTAAAACTTTTGTAGTGCTATTTGCCAATCTTTTTGTTGAGGATAGTCGTCATCGAGCCGTACTGAAGCATATTGTCGAGTCAGTTTTGCGTCCTCTTGTAAATCAGTTAAATACATAAGTCTCACTATTTGTCCTATCAATCGTTAAATAACTTAACCTAGAATACGTCATCAGATCTGATCCCTCGCCACCCCAACAGCATTGCGTTTAACGCCCAACCGATGGACCTAACTCCCGAGCAGAAAAACAACGTACAACCTACGAACACCCAAAATCCGCTCGTAATAAACTGCAAAATTTCTAGCATGGAATCCTCTTTGATATGCGAATTTTCGATAATTTACATTTCTAGTGATGCTTTTGTCAATAGTATTTTTGGTAGAATTTCTATTTAAATCAATCAGTTATGATCAAGTGTTTTATTGCAGGGGTGTGTTTTTATGAATTTTGGTTACGTGTATGCCTCATACAACTAATAGTTTTTTTGAGGGGATTACGTTCTAACCTGACAGTTTGCCCTACCCACAACCAAGGCGACTTTGGGCAAAGGTGATTTAGAAGTGTGCCACCACGTCTTGGGACATAACAAACTAGAGTTAAAGCACTACACCACTGAACTCTGTTCAGATAAGTGTAGGAATGGAAAAGGTTCTAGACTTGCACAACAAAGTGCAACTGCTAGAATACGATAATTGTAATCATCTGATTTATAAAGGTTTGAAATGCTCGATTTTGATGACTTTGTCGGTGAGTTTGACCATGTTATTGATATATGGTCAGGGGGGCAACTTACCTTGCAAGAAGCCATTGAAAATGCAGATGATGAGTTATTATTCGAGTTTATCGAAACTCTTTTTTTGATAACTAAATATTATTTTTCTACAGGTTCTTCTCAGGAAAGTCCTTTCTCATTTACAGCAAATTCGGCTTTAAGTGGATTAGATACCCCATGTGCTTCCATTGACTGTCGGTTATTAAAAATTGATCAAATGCTTAGCTTTACCTCCCTCTATGCAGATGAGGTGTTCTTAAGAAACCCTTTTGAGTCTCTTTACAAGATATGCCAATCATCCGGTGTGATACCAAAAGTTCGAGTGGAGCTTCTAGCTAACCTAAAGATATATCGAGCTTTATGCCCTTATTTCAAGGTTGGGATTATTAAATATGCCAACAGCACTCATTCATTTTGCCATGACTACATTAATAACGTTCTAGAGCCATACAAAGACAAATTATATAGAAATGAAAGCCGATTGTACGATGCATTGGAAAAGCATTTTCTGAGTAGAGTGACTGCTAGTTATGATGAATATGGTGTTGATAAAGGCCATTTAATCCTAAAAGGGCCTAGTAACCTTATTGAACACCGTGAGATGTATCTTCATATATATGAGAACAAAGGCAAGTATATCGATGATATGCGTATGCGAGGATTACCGTACAAGATAAGCACAGATGGCATACGTAATGAAGGTATCTTGAAGTTACTACTGGAACCGCTGCTTGATGATATAACTTTTCACAATTGGCACTCTAAGTTTTATGGCACAAACCTCCTCACTAACGATGACTTACAGTTCAATATCTTGAACAAAATCAATGTCAACGCTATCAACACAGAAGTATTAACCAATCCATTTAAATATAATCTTACGGTGGCAGAAAACACTACACCTGAAACTGTTATTGAGTTGAGACAAGCTAATGAAGAGTATTTTGACATCTACCGAGAGCGTACAAAACAATTTCTTGGAACAATTAAAGGACTGAATGCCAAAGAGCAAGAAGAAGCCTTTGCTGACCTTGTAAGATCTGAAATAGCTCATATTGATCGAAACTTACGCGCTCATAAAGAGAAATACTTATCCAAGGGTCGCCAAAACATTGTCTTTGGCGCTGGCATAATCACAGTTGGATCGTACTTGGGAATAATACCAACGGATATGGCGTCTTTGATTGCAACTGTAGGCGGTACAGCTGCTCTTTCTTCTTCTGCTACGGATTTCAACCAACTACTACAACCCGACAGTGTGGCTAAAAATAATGATTTTTATTTCTTATGGAAATTGCAGAAGTAGTACTAGCTAATGTATGTCAAATGGGGGCGAGATCTGCCACTTTGTAAATACTTGGATTCCATATACGCAATGGGGCAATTTCAATTTAGCTTATTACCCCATAAATCTAATGAAGGACAATAACGACATAGAGTTGCTGTCAGTACGAGTGTGAATCAATAATCTAATTTCTTTTTGCTTCTTTGAGTTCTTTTTCTGCTTTACGCATATCATCTATCGCATCTTTCAAATCCTCAGAACTCACAGCTCCAGCTCGGCGAAGCTCTGTCATTTCTTTATGATGACTACAAGCATCATCATATCTTTTTCTGGCCTCCTTTATTTCAGGAGTTCTTCTTATATCAAACATACATGAGCAAAAATAAGTCAAATGATGATTTTGTGAACTGATAAGTAAAAGCTAGATAACTTCGAAAGGGGCATTTTCGTGTTTCATACCCCGCCATCACATCTCTGGACATAAATGAGCTACAGGTTTCGCTAAATCAGCATTTAACGAACAACCTGAGGTATTGCAAATCCTCTTATTGATTGGCCAAAATCACTCATCCACTACACTTTGACTCCTGCACAAAAATTGGGGTTAGCAGATAGATCGCATTCTATCCAAGACATTTTGAGCTTTAGTGCATTTAAGGAGTTTAAAGCAAACACCTTGATTTAAGTTGGTTGCTTGAATGCTGTATAATACAGTTTATTAATGAGTATTGAGAGCCAGTGGATTTGAACGATCTCATATATTTATATGACATTATCAATCATAAGCATTAGTCATATTCAATAGTTTCGAGGCAGATTTTAGTAGATGGATATTTTTATGGCATTTTTTGATATCTCTGAACCAATAGCTAGCAAAGTAAACGCTGTAGCTAATTGGGTTACCATAATTGGTGCAGCTCTGGTGCTTGTCGGAACCATTATGGTTGTCTGGTCAGGCGGAATTAAAGAACAATATTCAAATGAAAAGATTCAACAAAATAAAACGATAGCAGAGGTAGCTGGCGCAGATGCTGCAAAAGCTAATGCAGAAGCCGAAAAAGCCAAAGAACACGCTGCATTTCTATCTCGAAAAGCAGAAGAAGCTAAACTGGAGCAAGAGCGCTTAAAAGCTCAATTAGCATGGCGTAGACTATCAGAAGAACAGTCTAAAATTTTACACACCCATCTATCTAACAACCTAAAAGCGAATGTATGGGTATCATTTGTAAAAAATGATCCTGAATCTACGTTATATCGAGAGGAGATAAATTCCGTCTTAGTCTCTTCTGGTGTCAAAACAAAGTATTTTTCGGGGTATGAGATGGCCGTTGGTCTCAACATTATTGGGCCACCAAGCGAAGATAAAGCTCTACTTATCAAGGCTTTTAAAGATGCAGGGTTACAATTCGAAGTAAAACAAACGAATGGTTTCTCTGACGGTCAGTTACAAGTTCTTGTAGGTAGTAAGCCTCCCGTATTTTGATAGGTATAGTTAAAGATTGTATTTTATGAAAAATACCATTGTTGCTCTGACTTTGTTGTGGGTGCTAGGTTTACGGTTAATACATCTGCCAAAATTTAGAGCAACCATCACAATTCATTGATAGTAAAGGTGATTTCAACATAACCCTACAATTAAAATGGAAACTAAAGAATGTAAGCTGTTGATTTTATTTATTAAACAAAGGGGGGCTAAGTGACTTCTAGATCCCCCATAACTTATCAGCCTACCCTAATTAGGCTTGTTAAATGGCAAGACATTATTTGAGTGCTCGTATGCATCAACGATAAACTTAGGATCATCACAGCACTGAAACAAATTATACGTTAGCTCAGTTTGAGCAACCAATAATGCTGCCTTTTCAAACTTTAACTCGGCATTTGACTTAGTAAGTCTCACATTCTTAGTTGCCGTGGTTAATGCCGACTTGGTTGGCGACTTTACCTCTTTACGCTTAGGGGCAACACGCGCTTTTGCCTCCTTAATTCTCTTAATTAAGTCTGGGTAGTGGTATGCAGACCCATCCCCCATCCCTGCTTCAATTTCTACATTTTTGATGTTCAATCTTGCATTTGGAGGGAGAACTACCACATTGCCACTCAATAACCTCTCTAATGCAGACTCCAGTAGCTCCAAACCAGATTTCTTAACTTGCATAATCAACCCTTATACTCTTCAAATTCAACTCCAAAGGTTCGCATGACATGTTCCGCAGCTTTAATCTGACTCATGAAGTGAGAGTAAGAAACGGGCGAAATTGACCCACAATCACTTGCGAACTCAAGATGCGAAGTACAACGCTCGTGTAGTTTTATCCATTTATCCTTCAGCTCTTCTGGTATCAGTGTATGGTCACACTCCGATGCACAGAACGCCGCATTTACACTACCATCTTGGTCGCAACGGTAGCCATTAGTGCAATATGTAAGTCCTGAGTAATTTAACTGGATATCCCCACGTTCTATCAAGGCTTTAATGGATGAACGTGTACTGTAGATCTCTGGAACTTTGCCACTTTCTTTAAGCTTTGATATTTTCGCTGAGAAGCCCCCCATAAGCACCTTATCAGTGTTATAAGCATCAAAAAGTACATCTGCTGACATGTCGTTCTGAATCTCATTTACCAAGGTGTTAAGCTTAGTATCAACACGTAGCTCTTCATTCCTCGTTATCCGAGCGTAATTAGCATACCACTCGGTCATTTGCAGTGAGATATGCTTAAACTGCCGCTTTATAGCGGGTAGTGTTGCCAAATCGAAACGTAAAGCTAGTACAGCAAATGAGCGTCTCCATTGATGTGGAGTTAGATTCCACTCCATTCCAACATACGCATCATTTTGTCGATCTCTATTAAGAGTACAGAACTCTTTGTAGTCAGCTTCGCTAAGGCAAACGCCTTTAACCAAATTTTCCACATGCCTTTCTTTTATACTGTATGCGGTTTTAACACTCAGTTTACGAATACTCGAAAAAGTAACATACAGAGAGCGAGTGTTCAGGTTCATTATTGCCTTAATCTTACCGATAAACTTAATAATCCCATCACACATCTCAGAGCACACCCATTCATCGACAATATCTTCTGAATCTGACAACTTAGAGGTCTCCGCTGTCAAGGTGTGATAAACATCTTCACCTTCCGTGTAAGTTTGGAACGAACCATCATGAAGCCTAGCTAATTCATGGATTCTCATGCCAGTAAATGCCAGCAGCAATTGGTATGATGCGTTCAAAACCCTGTTGAGCCAACCACAGACGTTAATGGGATTATAGTCACCGTCAATGTAAGGTGACAAAGCGCTATTAAGTAGACAGCTTTCCGTAATGACCTGTCCACGAGGCTTCATGTAGTAGTTTACACCAACCGTGACATTAGCTTCTCCTTTCACTCGTATTGCTTCTTCTCGACGCGATTTAGCCTTATCAAAGTGAGATCCATACTGCTGTGCTAGCATCTCAATCTCATCTAATGAATCTTTACCAGCCTTGTAAAGCTCCAACGCATTACCCAGAATAGTTGTAGCGATACCTAACGGGATGGCGAGCGTCTGTTTCTTTTCAAGACGTCCTGATGAGCAATATTTCTCGGTTAGAGCTGTCATGTTGAATTTTGGCAACTCACAAAGCCCCTCTCTGTGAGCAGAAAACGCCATCACATTAAAGGTTGAAAGCAATTCAGAGAGAGATGAATATGCATACTTACCATTAACGTGCTCTAAGTATTTCATTAATGCCGAGCGAGTGAACATATCTTTTGGTTCTATATCAGGTGGCATACAACCAATAATCGTCCTGACCCTTATAACAGCATTAAGGAAAGACACCTCCTTAACCATTCGTTTCTCTGCATCATCTGATCTGTACGTCCTTATAATTAAATGCCTGATCAGAAATGGTATGTTCGCCACTAAAGTCCTCGTAACCCTTACTTCGTCTAGAACCTTCTGATGACTTATCCATTTATCATCTTTTAATCTGCTCAAGCCATCCCCATGCAAATCAAAGGTGGTGAACAACTCAAGATCTAAGCTAGATTGAAAATCAGCTCTTACGCTGGCAACATCAAATGCTCGATTACTGGTCATGATTAATCCTCGTCCCAGTATGGGTGCAATCCATCATCAATTAATTTCTCTCTGGCTAACGTAAGAGTTTCCTCGGAAAATTTTCCTATGATAATATCTATCTTTTCAATCACTTCACTAAAGTTGTTTGCGAAATGCTCCCTATCAATGCTAAATATCTTCCCCTCAAGCAATTTTTCCTTGAATGACAAGAAGTTCCAAATATCATCGATAGAATCCACAATTGCAGCACTAGGGCAGTCAAAACAAGCTAATAAATCAGAACAAGCCAACACTCCAAAATTGCTTCTTTCAGCCTTCTTACTGAATGCACTAACTGTTGTAGGCTTTGTGCAGACAGTTCCCATTGGAGTGTTTGATTGAACGTCTAGAATTGGTATCAATGAAGCCTTATACAGTCTATCTTTGACCTCTGATGCTGTTACATCGTCTTCGATCGATAAGGCAACGGATTGAATCGCAGCAGCAACACCACCTAATGAAACTTTATGCTCCACAGGAGAGCCTTCAGAATAGTTTTTCATTACAACAGCAGGACTACTCCCTGAACGTTTGATCGCTGCAACAGTCCCACCTTTGCTGTGCTCAAGTGATATCTCAGTTTCGCGTATTCTCTGTGTTGTTAGTGTTTTTAAGCCTTCGATTTCCCCAGTTATAAAGTCAACTATACATGGGTTCTTAGCGTAAAAAGCGGATTGATTGTCCTTGGTGACTCTAAAGAGAAGATTGTCTGTAGGGATATCAAATAATTCATGAACCTCTAGTAGATTCTGAATAACTCGGTATCCCGTTTTTTTTATTTTCAACTCTTCTGGGCTTGAGCTGTTCAGACTAGGCAAATCCATAGATAAATTCTTGTATATACCACGATTCTTTTGGGCTTTGAGATGAACCCACTCACCATGCTCATTATCGAACTCTACGTCACTGGTGCGAATATTGGTTAAAGTTGTGTCAGTCCATGCTGAGTAACGCGCTATAAGGTAATACGCAGTCGTATTTAATAGATTTATAGCAGCTCTTCTTGAAGAGAACCTGAGGTTTGAGTTACCCCCTACGTATTCATATGCCGACGTACTTGGTGATTTAATATATTGATAAGCTCTTCCGTGCAGTCTAAATAGAAGTCTCACTAACTTCTTATACCTTACGTCATCATACCCATTCACAGGGACACTAGAGACGCTTGGGAGCTTATTTACTGCTACTGACACGGCGTGTGGCAGACTAACCTCAGCAGCTTCGAAAGTTTTCAACAACCTTCTAGCTTTAGGCTTTGACTTAGAACTACCCTTAGCCTTCGCATCCACAGCTTTGTGAAGATTAGAAATGTAGTTAGCTAAATTGCCAGCATCGAAAAAATGACTGCTACATGTCTTTGCATAGTTCCTTATTGTACTAATGTACGCCAATAAGGTGTCACCAGATAACTCATCATATAAAGCTTTGATAGCCGTGAATAAAAGTCCAGCATCTTTCAGATGAGAGACATCATTACTCATATCAATTGTCTTGAAGCCAGCAGAACGAGTATTAATTCCTATGTAATGAGTTCCATCAGCAGCCCACATTACGCCTTCCTTGACGGATTGCGGCTTCTTATTGTTAAACATTGACTCAATTGGCGTTTGCGAAGCGTCATATTTAATACCCAAACGTTCAAACATCGACTTAACCGTACCAGTCACCTTATGATGCTTATCATGTAATATATACGCACTGACGGCTTCACCAGTCATTGGGTTTTGGTAATCGTTGTTTTCGCACCAAACAAAGTATTTCTTCAGATTAAAGAAAGCAGTTTTCTTGCCAGCATTATGTCTAGCATCTACATGAGAGAATATTTCGGTCATGTATTGAGATCTGTGACTACACACAGCAGATTGGTCGAACTCATTGGGTACACCGAAGCAGACCAGCCTTCTAGTGTCAATTTCCGTTATTGGTCGCCCCTTATAGGGCGTGAAAGTAATTTTAAATTGGTTCTGGATCATGTTTAGTCTTTCAAAATCTCTTGTGTGTACAACTCTAATTCCATTGCAGACTCTCTTTTCACTTCTTGACTTTCAATGATGCTCATATACCTAAAAGTATCCTTGTCCAACTTATGACCAAGTGTGCTTTTCACCTCATTGAATACCTCTGAAAACTTCATGCCTCTATCAAGTAATCGAGTCCCGTATTCAGTAGCAAAAGTCGCCCTTAAGTCGTGGTACTTGTGATTAAAGTCAACACCATGCTCTTGAAGAAGCTGTTGCCTAAGCTCGCTCATCCTCTTTGTAAGTTCATCTGAACGGAAAGGTGTTCCTCGGTTATTCAAAAACAACCTTGGATTATCCACTGCAAACTTTTTACCTAAGGCAAGTCGCTTATCTGAGGTTGCGTAGTCGCATAGGCGCTCATAAAGAGCGAACGGTATTTCAACTATACGTCTAACGCCGTTTTTAGTCTTAGTACCTTCGTTGCCACCCACTGAAACCACGACAGTCTCCCGAGCGCTAAGATTTGCATTAGCGAAATCACCAGTGAAAAATGAGTAAGGAAGCGTCAGCGCTTCATTCTCACGCAACCCCATCAACAGTGAAACCTGAGATGCTAACACCATATGAGGCTTTCCAAGAATTGCCAGCCCAAGCTTGAATTGCTCGCGACCAAGCGCATTTATTGGCTTCAGCTCTCTGCCGCCATTTTTCTTGAAGGAGTCAGAGATACCACGTAACTTTTGTGGCAACTTCATATCACTCGTCGCAGCATAAAACCTTTTCTTACCTGAAGCAGTGTGCTTTTCAACTCTTCGAGTGTCTGTGACGAATGGTTGGTTGATATCGCTTATATCCAACACTCTTTCGTGGAAAGCCCATAAGTAAAACCTCTTCACAGCCCCTAGCCATTGGTTTCCTGTATCAAAGGAATAATCGCCATTTTTCACCTTATCCATAACATGCCTCTTGAATGCATATGTCGGACGCTGAAGTTTTGAACGAGGAAATACGTTCCAACAACAACCGTTATCCTTCAAGAATTGAAAGTATGCTTTCAGTCCCTTGGTTGTTGTCAGATTGTTCTCATGCATGAACGCTGGATCGGCAATCAAATCAATAAGAAATAGATTTACTGGAGTTATGGCGAGTCCCGTCTCTGAATCGTAAAGTATGTTGGATTTGATGGTTCGACAGCTAGTATCAAAATTAACAGAAGAAGTTATGTTGTTTGATTCATCTCGGCTTAGAACTGGAGTACCATCGACTCGTAGTTCAACCTCTAAATATTTTATACTCACTGCATGTCCCTAAAACAATTGAAGAATAATGATATCATCACTCCAGATTACAGGAAAGATAAGAGGTTAGGAGGGTTAGAGGAATATAAGAAGTTAGGAGGGTTACAAATCCGATATCACCTTTGATATCGGATTTTTGTATTTATGGGTTGTAGATTTATGTAGGTAAGCATTTATGCCACTTCAAACATCGCCAGACTTGATATCGCTAGACCAAGCTTCTGCGGCAAAATCAATGAACTGACGAACAACTGGAAGCTGATAACTACGAGACAAATACACCGCCCAAAGCACACTACTCGGTGAAACAAAATCATCCAAAATTCGTTTCAATCTGCCATCTGTAATCAAAGGATTAGCTAAATCACAGGGCAAGCGAACAACCCCTTTTCCATGCTGTGCAGCGCGGGTTAATACCCCAACATCATTGGCTTTAATAGTGCCAGACACCTCAACAGAATAGTGCTGATTATCCTTAACGAAATCCCACTTAGAGACACTCAAATGGCGAAAACAATTGTGCTGTCGAAGCTCGTCGACTGTTTTCGGTTGACCATGTTTGTCTAAATAAGCTTGCGATGCACACACCACCGAATCAATTTCCATTAGCTTACGAGCAATCAAGCTATCGTCAGGTTGATCGGTATAACGCAGCGCAATATCGATTCTGTCATCCACCAGCTGAGCAAAACGGTCAGAAGCAAAAAGTTCTACCGTGATATTGGGATGAAGCTCTGTGAACTGTTCAACCACATCCAACAACATGTGCTGAGTTAAACCAATGGGTGCAGCAATTCGAATGGTTCCGGAGAGAGCATCGGTTTGATTAAGCGCGGTCACTTCTAACTCCGCCGTTTCATGGAGTATTTTCTCGCAGCGCTGTAAGGCGATTTCCCCTGCCGCCGTCAAACTCACCTTACGAGTGGTTCTGTGCAACAACCGCTGTTTTAACCACCCTTCGATCTCTTGAACATGACGCGAAACCTGCAACCGGCTCATGTCCAAATGCTCTGCTGCTTGAGTGAAGCTGGCACAATTTGCGACTTCAACAAAGCTACGCATCGCCGTCAATCTATCCATCACACTTTTCCTTATCCACTGAACCAAGCCTATTAGATAACTATATAGATACAATCTACATCATTTTACGATATTTATCGCAGCTTAGTGAGCTATTAGACTGCAATGGCTGTCGAGAAACAGACTCAATAAATTAGATAATTGGAGAGACATTATGAAAATTGCAGTATTAGGCGCATCAGGTTGGATTGGTAGTCACATCGCTCAAGAAGCTCAAGCTCGCGGACACGAGGTTGTTGCTGTTGTAAGAGATGCAAGCCGTGTAGAGCTCAGCGATGTTGAGGTTCGTTCATTTGATTTACAAGATGAAGCAGCCAGTCTAACGACTGCTTTCTCCGGCGTTGATGCGGTTATTGCTTCGATTGGCGGACGTGCTCTAGGCAATCACGACATCGTAAAAAGTACAGCAACTAAACTGCTTGATACACTGCCAAGCATTGGTATCGAACGTCTACTTTGGGTAGGTGGTGCGGGTTCATTGGAAGTAGCGCCAAACGTACCGCTAGTTACCGTTCCGGCCTTTCCAACAGAGCATAAAAACGAAGCGCTAGCACAAGGTGAAGCTCTTGAAGTATTCAAACAGTCTAACAGCGAGGTTAACTGGACGTTCATTAGCCCAGCAGCAGAAATCTTCCCGGGCGAGAAACTATCAACCTACCGTACAGGTGGTGACCAACTGCTCACCGACCAAGATGGCAACAGCAAAATATCCGTCAGCGATTACGCTATTGCGATGATTGATGAGCTCGAAGCTGACAAGTTCCCACGCCAACGTATTGGTGTCGCTTACTAGTCAGCTCATATATAAAAACTAAAAAAAGCCGCTTGTTCAAAACAATGCGGCTTTCTCATCTTTTACTGAGCATTCCTTTAATCCAATGGCAGATGCCCCGTTTTCACTAGGATAACCGTCTCTTCTTCCACATAAGGAAAATGCTCACTCATGTGCGGGCTGCGCATCCAGGTGTGTTTCGGGTACTCACCATGTTCGTCTTTAAAGGTGCCAGAAAGTACAAATATCTCTTCACCGCCAAAGTGGCGATGCGGCTGAAAACGTTCGCCAACCGGCCACTTCACTAACGCGACATGCTCGTGTTCGAACTCATGCAGTGGCATCACTTGCAAACCGCCAATACCCTGAAGCCATTCGGTTTCCAAAGTATTAATGCGAACTTGAGTTAAGTCTCTCGCGTCAAACTGGTTGAGCTTAACCAAGATCTTGCAGCCATTTTTGCTGGATGGCGAATGCGCGCTGCCCGGCGGATTACGGATATAAGTACCTGCAGGGAAATCACCCGTTTCATCTGAGAACACGCCATCTAATACGAAGATCTCTTCGCCTTGTGGGTGTGGGTGCTCAGAAAACGAAGATTCAGGATCGTACTTCACCACACTGGTTGTGTGGCCCGATTCTTTCTCTTCTCTTTCAAGTGGCTTACGCCAAACCCCTTTAGCAGGGCTTGCGACCCAATCTAATGTCTCGGTTTCTATAACCAGTCTCTTTGAAAAGTCCATGTTGAACATAATGGCGACCTTACTCTTGTTATCGTTTTAATTATTATGATTGTCTTTCTCGTTTCTATTCTACGCGAATACTGATCAAGGAGGCTATCTCGCTGCTATTTTGCCTGCGCGATAGCCACCTAAAAGAATCCTGATTAATTACGACCAGCAATCACACCGCCATCAACATCCCAGATGGCACCCGTTACCCAATCTGCACTGTCTGACAGTAAGAAAGAGATGCTATTAGCGATGTCTTTCGGCAAACCAACTCGACCAATAGGATGGAACGCGTTGAAGCCTTCTAGCGCTTGATTCACTTCTTCAGGTTTGATGAAAGATTCGTAAATCGGCGTTTTAACCACGGCCGGAGACACCGCATTCACACGAATGTTATGCTCAGCCAGTTCCATTGCCATGTGTTGTGTTAATGCATGCAGGCCAGCTTTAGCCATTGAATAGGCAGAAGATGGCGTCGCTTTGATTGCCTGTTTCGCCCACATAGAGCCTACATTTACCACGTTTCCGCCACCATTTTTGATCATCAACTTACTTATCGCTTGAGTGATGAAGAAGGTTGCTTTATTAAGCTGCATATACTGCTCGTAATCAGATTCTTGGTGCTCAATAAACGCTTTAGGGTTGAAGTAACCTGCAGCATTCACAAGGTAACCAATACCTTCTTCGAGCGACTCTAAATGCGCAATAAGACGAGACACACTTGCATCATCATAAAGGTTAGCTTGCCAGCCTGAAGCGTGACCGAGCGATTGCAGCTCTGACACCGCTTTATCTAACTTAGTTGGGTTATTGCCGACCACCAACACATGGATGTTTTGAGCGACTAACTGCTTCGCTGTTTCAAAGCCCATACCACTTGTGCCACCGATTACGACTGCAATACCATTTTTAGTGAAGTTCATTTTGTTATCTCCTAAGTCATGTGAACGTGGTAATCTTAGGCTTTGAACTAACACTATGAATAGTAAGTACAAATCGGTTAGGTAGGTACTTATTGGTACATCTTTATGAAAAATCAGGAAAACTTTTTTTCAAGAAAATCAGCACCAGAGCGCTCAGCTCGCATGGTAGAAACCATCTACGGCTGTAAATGGTCGCTAACGGTTTACCAATTACTGGCAAATGGCATTAATCGCCCCGGTGAAATGGTGCGCTCGGTCGAAGGGTTATCGACCAAGGTATTGAATGAATGCTTGAAGCGAAATGTTGAGTTTGGGATTTTGGATAAGCAGATGTTCAACGAACTGCCACCAAGAGTTGAGTATCAAGTGACGCCCTTTGGTGAGAAGTTCTTACTGATTCTAGAGCAGTTGGAAAACCTACAAAACGAAATCGACGAGATGTAAGCCCAAGCAAATCCACTCTATTCCAAATAATGGACAGCACGCACTATTTAGCTGACTGGCATTTGCTCAAAACGGCCTTTCACAAAATCAATGAAGGTTCGAATTCGGCTCGGTTGATAGCGGTCTCGATGATAGATCGCTGAAAAGTCCACTTTCGGTACCACCCACTCATCAAACACCTGCTCCAGTTGCCCATCATTGATCTCTTGCAAGCAATAGATGGTTGGAACACGAATAATCCCGTTGCCCGATTTCGCGCCTTGTACTAACACTCGGCCATTCTTACATTGCAACCTACCCGTCACATGCACATCGACCGTTTTCTTAGTATCGTCCAGAGCTTGAAAGCTCCACTTACGCACAGACCCCGTTAAGCAATCATGGTGGATGAGGTCTTTAGGATGGTTTGGCTTCCCTTTGCGAGTGAAATACTCAGGGCTCGCGAGTGTTCCCATCTCAATGTCCAAAAGCTTTCTTGCGATAAAGCCCGCATCTTCTAGGCTCCCCATACGAAAAGCGATATCAAAAGCGTCTTCAATCAAGTCAACTCGGTTACTACTGAAATCAAGGCTAATGCTGATGTCTGGGTAGAGCTGCATAAACTCATTGACCAGATCCGCGATGATCACCTCACCCAGATAACCGCCGACACAGTTTACTTTTATGTCGCCGCGCACTTCTTCGACATCATCAACCGCAGCAATCAGCGCTTGGTCTATGTTATCGAGGGCTTGCTCACATCTCGCGTACAGATCTTGCCCTGCGTGAGTCAGCCTCAAGGTTCGAGTGGTGCGGATAAACAGTGTCACACCCATCTGCTTTTCTAAACTACTTACTTGGCGTGATACGTGGGAGCGAGACACATCTAACTCCTCCGCCGCTTTGGTGAAATTACCTAAACGAGCGATCAGCACGAAGGAGCGAATATCAGACAGATTAATTTGATTGAGCATAGTCGCCAGCTTACTAATGAAGTTATGAGATAGACGCTTTTATTGTTGCACCATGGCAACAGTGTTTCAAGTAAAGCGCTATATATCAACAATGCTATTTTCCTTAATATACCTCCATCGCAACGAAGCAAGGCAACAAGCACTTGATTCGAATGCACTTAAACAATACGTCGTAGCCAACCGACGCAATAAAAGTACAGAGGAAATAAAATGAAAAAACTAATCGTAATTACAGGTGCAAGCTCTGGTATTGGTGAAGCAATCGCTCGTCGTCTAAGCGATGAAGGTCACCCTCTGCTACTTGTAGCTCGTCGTATTGACCGCCTTGAAGCGCTGAATCTACCAAACTCACTGTCAGTGAAAGTAGACGTAACAGACAAAGCGTCTTTTGATGCAGCAATCGCACAAGGTGAAGAGAAGTTTGGTCCTGTAGATGCGCTTATCAACAACGCTGGCGCAATGCTTCTTGGTCAAATCGATACTCAAGACGCACAAGAGTGGAAGACAATGTTCGATGTGAACGTGATTGGTCTTCTAAACGGCATGCAGTCTGTACTTGCTCCGATGATGGAACGCAATACAGGTACTATCATCAACATCAGCTCTATCGCAGGTAAGAAAACATTCCCAAGCCACGCGGCTTACTGTGGTACTAAATTCGCGGTACACGCTATCTCTGAAAACGTTCGTGAAGAAGTTGCGGCTTCAAACGTTCGTGTTACCACTATTGCACCAGGTGCTGTAGAAACAGAACTTCTGTCTCACACAACATCTCAAGAGATCAAAGACGGTTACGACTCTTGGAAAGAAGACATGGGCGGCGTATTGGCAGCTGACGATATCGCTCGCGCTGTATCATTCGCTTACCAACAACCACAGAACGTATGTATCCGTGAGATTGCTCTAGCACCAACTAAGCAACAGCCATAGGCCTTTGCTATCGCTACTAAACAAGCGATGAACTAAAAAGCGCCACTACTGAATAAGTAGTGGCGCTTTTGTTTTTATTGAGTGTAGCTACAAGCAGTAACCGTGATTAAAACTCAACGCGATAAACTGATGTACTGCCGCTTACTTCGTTCCCAACCGCAATAAAGTGGTTACCTGAACGTGTGAAATACTTAATTGATTCAGGGCCTAAATCACCCGCTTTAGCGTTGTAAGTATCGTTGTCGCAATCACCGTCGTCATCAACCTTAGTGCACACTGGCTGAGTAAAGTCACGGTTGTTCAAGTAGCTGATGAAACTTGCGTTTTTAGGCTCTGTTACGTCGTAAACCATGATGCCACCTTGGCGCTCCAGCCCAATAAATGCATAGTGCTTGCCGTTGATCTCAGCCACTTCGATAGCCTCAGGTTCTACCCCTTTATCATCACTGCGATCGTCACCACTTTGGTTGTTATCATTGGTGCTGTTGAAGTTTGCAGGATCTTGATCAAGAACGATCCGAGCGAAATCATCGCCGCTATCAAACACTAATTCGCCTGACTCATCCCAGATAGAGAAAGAACGGCTGCCGAATGCTTGAACCTTTTGGTCAGCAGCGAGTGTCCCTTGTGGCTTAATCACTTTAAGACGTGCAAGTTGCTTGTTGTCTTTCAACGCGCCAGCCAATGAGTGGTTAGCGTCAACATCTAACTTATTGCCGCGTACTTCATCGACATAAGCAATACAAAAGTCTTTTTCTGTAGTGTAGTTTTCGGTGCCTTGATAATCGTCACCGTCCCACTCAAAACCTTTCTCATCACACATTTCTTGCGTGGTCTTGATGCCATATTCACGACCATCACCTTCGTTCGCAGTCACAATGTAGGTGTTGCCCTCAACACTGTAGCTAGTGATGCTATCTGGCATGTAAAGGCCTTCTAACATTGCGTAGCTTTGTAGATTACCGATGTTTTTGTCTTTGTTTGACGCATCTAGCTTAGCGTTATCCCAAGGCTTCCCGTCTAGTCCAAGAATCGCATCCACTTGCGCACTCGCCACATCAATCGCTGCCAACGCATTGTTCTCTTGAAGGGCAACGTAGAGTTTTCCGTTATCAGCAAACGTTAGGTATTCCGGTTCAAGGTCTTGAGCTACGGTTGCATTCGGCGCAGAGATTCGAACCTTGTCGGTCAACTCTGCATGACGAGGCTGACCTTGATTAAATACCTTGAAATCAATTTGAGTGACAGTCGCTTGCAACGGACCCTTGGTTAAATCCACCAGCGTTACTGTACCTTCAGGGTCAATGCTGTAATCCGCATTCGGCTCACCTTCATTTGCAGAGGCAAAGTAGCGACCATCTTTCGAGAAGCTCACCATGTCCGGTAATGCACCAGCAGTATAAGTCGTGATCAGCTCTAATGTGTCTGAACGATAAAGGGCAATGATGCCGTTTTGTTGCTTGTCAGCATTTTCAATCGCGACAGCAACTAATCCTTGATATGTCGACACACTGTTCGCTGCACCAATATCAATACCAGAAGCTGCAGCCGCTAATTGAAGATCAATAGAACCCGAAGATGTTGGTTCGCTAGCTGAGTTCATTGATAACACATCAACTTTCTGAGCTTGAGCGTTCACAACATAAAGCTTGTCGGTACATGAATCGTAGCTGACGATTTCGGCTGCAGAAGTATCAAACGGGGCGTCGGCAATTGAACGGCCAACTAGGCTGATTCCAGTTACCTCAGCATTGGAAGCGCTTGGCTGCTCGATGGATTGGCATTGAAGGCTAAAAGCATCAAGTGACGTTTGAGATGGCGTAGCTGTCGTTGGTGATGTTGATTGAGAACAGCCTACTAGAGCAGAACTTACCGCGATAGGTAGTAATAATGTCAGCTTATTAAATTTACGATTCATATATCCTCCATAATTTGAATCGCGATCATAGAGGGCTGTTATGACACTTATCTTTCCCTTTTATTAACAATAAATGACAACAATGAGCTTCTCTTTCCCATAACTACAATAAGTTGGACTAGGCATTTCATTAACAAGTAAGCAAAAAAAAGCGCCCAAGCTGGCTGATGCTTGAGCGCCTTTAGTAAACCGAATAGGGAGATTAGAAGTTGTAACCACCACCAATCATGAATACCCATGGGTCGATATCAACGTCTGTAGAGTACTGTTTACCACCCGCTTTGTATTTAGCTGTAGTGCCGATATCTGCATACCAAACCGATGCGTTCAGGAACCAGTCTTCATTGATCATGTAGTCCATACCAATGTTTGCTGCTAAGCCCCAAGAGTCATCAAGAGATAAGTCGCTTAAACCTAGATCTTTCGCTCCTTGATTTAGTGACTCATCGAAGAATACCGTGTAGTTGATACCTGCACCTACGTAAGGGCGGAAATCACTGCTCGCTTGCCCGAAGTAGTACTGAACCATAAATGTTGGTGGTAGGTGTTTAGTCTCAGCAATTTCACCTAGACCAGTTGCAGAAATGTTGTGAGAAAATGGGCTTGCCGCTAGTACTTCAAAGCTGATGTTATCTGTAAACATGTAGCCAAAAGTCAAACCAAGTTGAGTGTTTGAGTCTACAGAGAATTCTGTATTTGGATCATTCAACACAGCGCCACTGCTGTCGTTGGGAGATACCGTTGCTGCACCTGCACGGATGATGAAATCACCTTCTTTATGAGCAAAAACATTGGTTGACATAAGAGCCGCAATAACCGCAATACCACATACTGTTTTTTTCATTATAATTTCCTTTTGGGGGCTTAATCTTTATTGGTGAATGAGTGATCATTTCTTATTTTGCGTGCAAGGTAGCATAGAATAACCCTACTTTATTGATGGAAATCAATTTGTGAAAAGTTGTGATTATTTATGTAAATTTATATCGACCCGATCACTTTATTCCTTCATTTTATTGACAGTTTTGTAATGCAACTTTTCCGTGCGTCATTTTGTTAATTCAATCCCTTCACTTTGTTCGGATCTTTTTTGGATCAAAATAGAGCAAGCCAATATCTCGCACGCATCATTTTGGTGCAGCTCTACAAGAATCAATCTCGCCTCGTATAATATTCAATGAGTTACATTTGGCTTAGTGCTTGCAAGTCTATGTTCATAATCATAAATACATTGAGGTTCTGATCATGCAAGACACTCTAACAATCGTTCTGGCCGGCGGTGTTGGCTCTCGGCTTTCCCCTCTCACCGATAACCGTGCAAAACCTGCGGTACCCTTTGGTGGCAAATATCGAATCATCGATTTCACTCTCGCGAACTGCTTACACTCTGGGCTACGCCAAATTTTGGTGCTGACTCAGTACAAGTCTCACTCTTTGCAAAAACATTTGAGAGATGGTTGGTCGGTGCTTAACCCCGAGCTCGGCGAATACATCACCAATGTTCCCCCACAAATGCGAACCGGTGATAGCTGGTACAGCGGTACTGCCGATGCGATTTATCAAAACTTGTATCTGCTGTCTCGCAGTGAAGCTAAGCATGTGGTGGTGTTATCTGGCGACCATATCTATCGCATGGATTACGCTCCAATGCTCAAGCAGCACAAAAAGAACGAAGCCGACCTAACTGTGGCGTGCATGGAGGTTTCGATTGACGAAGCCAAAGAGTTTGGTGTGATGGAGATAGACGAATCTCTAGAGATCAATAACTTTACCGAAAAGCCACGTTACCCTACATGTGTACCTGGTAGGCCAACTCGAAGCATGGCTTCAATGGGTATTTACGTCTTTGATAAAGAAGTGCTAACACAAGCGCTACTGGCGGACGCCGAAGATCCGAACTCAAACCACGATTTTGGTAAAGACATCATTCCTAAATTGGTCGGCAACAACAGTGTTTACGCATACAAGTTTGGGGATGAAGAAGGCCGAGTGACCCAAGATGCGTACTGGAGGGATGTTGGTACTATCGACTCTTATTACCAATCCAACATGGACCTGTTAAAGCCAGCTTCGCCTATCGATTTATATCAACCTGATTGGGCAATTCGTACTTACGAACCTCAGCTGCCACCCGCACGAACCATTGCTTCGGTTGAAGGTAACCAAGGAATATTCATCAACTCGATGATAGCGAATGGTGTTGTAATTGAAGGCGGCTCGGCGCAAAACTCTATCTTCTTCCCGAAAGTGAAAGTCAGCAATGCCGCGATTGTGATTGATAGTATTCTGTTTGAAGATGTTGAGATTGGAAAAAATTGCCACATACAAAACTGTATCATCGATAAGAACGTTAAGGTGCCAGATGGAACCCAGATCGGTGTTGATAGCCTTGCCGATGCGAAACGCTTCCACATATCAAAACAAGGCGTGATTGTTGTGCCCTCTTCTTACCAATTTGAAGAGTAACCTTTAACGTTGGGATAGCTTTTCTTTAAACGAAAAAAAGGCAGCGAACTCGCTGCCTTCTTATTTACTCACACGGCTTCAGTTAAGCTTAACTGTCTATGTATTCGATTAAACAGAACCTTAGAAAGGCCCTAGCTCGATCATTTGAGCAATCACAACTGAAATCAAAGCGCCCACCGACCAGAACAAGAACAGTGGCAAAAAGAAACGAACCCACTTGGTGTAAGGCACTTTTGCAATAGCCAATACCGCTAACAAACCACCATTGGTTGGGTAAATATAGTTAGAGATACCATCACCTAATTGAGAAGCCAGTGCCGCCACTTGGCGAGTCACTTCACCAATATCTGCCAATGGAATAATGATTGGCATGGTGATCACCGCTTGGCCACTGCCAGACGGAATGAATAGGTTGATCGCAGCCTGCGAGAAGTAAATCCCTGCTGCTGCCACAAGTTTAGAGCTACCAGAAATGATCTGTGCAAGATAGAAGATAATTGAATCAACAATCTTCGCGTCTTCCATAATGGTCAACACTGAGCGAGCGAAAAAGATGATCAGTACCGCAACCAATACGTCGCTAACGCCTTTGGTCCAATACTCACATATCTTGTTCGGAGATAAACCCGCCACCAAACCCGGAATGATCGCCATCGCCACGAATGCACCCGCAATCTCGGTGAAGCCGAACCCCATCGTCAACGTGCCGAAGATCATGTATGCGAACACGCCCAAGAACGCGATGCCCGCAAGCTTTTCACGTGTGGTCAGTGTTTTCGCTTCAACGTTAGATTCGTAGTGGTAACCCGTACCGTGCAACAAGCCTTTGGTCGGGTCTTGCTTAACTTTACGCGCGTAGTTAAGCACATACCAAGCACCCGTTAGCAACATGAACATGCCAACAATAAAGCGATACCACATGCCTGAATACATAGGCAGTTCAGCGATAGTGTGTGCGATACCCGTAAAGAATGGGTTAGCCAAAGCGGCGGCGAAACCGGCACAACTTGCCAGTAAAACAACACCAAGTGCCGTAATCGCGTCATAACCAAGCTTGATACAGATCGGGATCATCAAAGAGATAAAAATGACATCAAGTTCACGCATACCGGTGAAGGTAACGTTGAAGAAGATCGCCGTCATGATCACAGGTGCAATCACGTATAAGCCTTGTTTGTTTAGCTTAGTGGTTAGTGCAACAACGGATGCGTCTAACAAACCCATGTGTTTGATAATGCCAAAAGCACCACCCACAAATACCACAACGCCCATCACGCCAGAAGCGGATTTGAAGCCTTTAAAAAATGATTCGAAAAAAGAGGCTAATGTTGTTGGGTTGCTGGTCAATTGTGTGTAGCTGTCTGGGTCGATAACCGTGCGGCCATTCATGACCACTCGCTCGAATTCACCAGCAGGGATGAAGTAAGTTGCGATTGCAGCAACGATCACCATGATAACCAAAGAGAGAAACGGGTGGTTTACTTCTTTCTCTGTCGGCGCTGTGTTACCAGCTTGAGATGTAGGTACGGATGTGGATACCGTAGTCGTCATATAGACTCCTTATTTGTCAGCAACTAAGGTTCACTTAGCCGCCGAGAGGGATTTTTGGAAAAACGAAACCCTTCACGCTGAACTAAGTTCGCGCTAATTTAGGCTGTTTCAAAAAGGCCTTTGATAGATGGTGCTCTCAAATGTACATAGTGAAGTAGTGAGTACTACTCTCTTTGCGTCCGAGCAAAATGCAGATGTTCAGCCAAGTTAGGCCAAACTGAATGAGGTCATTACAAGCAGGTAAACAGAAAAGTCTGTTTTGGTAATGCGTTTTTTATCAATTACAAAGACAAGCGGCGCATACTAGCATAACGAGTCATGAATTGTCAGAAAAGTGTGAGTTTCGTCATGTTTTGGTGAGCAACAAAAAAGCGCCCACTAATAAGCAAGGCGCTTTTCTGCAATCGAATCGAGTTACTTAGGTGCTAATTCGTAGTTTTCTTACATCTCATGAGGGGCAATCCCGTACTCATAATCCGCTAAGTAACCATCCTTATAGACCTTCATTCCCTTCTCATCCCAGCTCACTTTGATCATCGCCGTGTTGCCATCTTCACTGCCTAACAGCTCAAGCATTTCTGCATCAATCTTAATGGCTTTGATGGTTTTAATACGCTTAAACGGCTTAAATTCAGCGGTCGAGGTTGGCAAAGAACCGTAGCTGCTGATCCACGTATCTTTAGGTACTAGCCATTGGTTGAAAACATCATCAACAATCGCTTTCGGCATGCTTGCGATAACAACAGAATCTGTCATTACGTTGTTTGTCTCTAGGCTGTAACCGCCCTTTCCATCCGAAACATAAGTAGGAAAATCAATGCCAATTTCAGACTCAGCTGGTAAACGGCCTAAGGTGACCGACTTCTTAACGTACAGTTCTGCCGTTTCAAATTGCTGCATGATCTCAGGGATCTTCTGAAATTCAACTGGGGCAGCAAAAGCATTAAAAGCGAAAGAAAGGGAAGCTGCAATTGCAGCGAATTTAACAGGCATTTTCATGATAACGGATCCAAATAGAAGATAGCTGTTAGAGTATCCCGTACTAACAAATACCTCAATAAACTGCAGCGTATTATATTTGTAATTGTGATACTAAGTGATGAAATCATAAATAGTTACTTTGCCCTTTCACTTCAGCTCGGCCCGCCTAGTTTCGCTGCTCTTCAGTTTCAACCTAAAAAATCTCAGTCATTTTTACCGTACTGTCAGCCTTATGTCAGTGGCGCAAAATGGTAAGTCCTGTCTTTGAACAAACCTAAAATGAGACCTCGATCATCATTTTGAGGTTCTCATGAAGGCTATTTACATCATTGCTGCCGCGTTATTGCTGAGCAGTTCCTTAGCAAACGCAAATGTGCACAAGTGGAAAAATACCGAATTTCAGACCTACTCCGACAAAACACAGGTCAGGTTTTTATTGGTAAACCGTTACACCAAACAAGCGGATTACTACCTGCGAATTGATGACAAAGAGTTTCCAAACAAGATCCAATTGGATGCAAACCAAGAGATAGAGCTGGATATCAATGTTAAGACGCCAGCCGCTCAAATAACCAAGAAGAAAATTTGTACGCGCATGGTGACGGATTCCCCGAACAGCTACGAAGTATGCACAAACCTTAAATTCAAACGATATTAACGACATTCAAGCGGTATCAATTATGCGGAGAACAATCAAAGCGTTACTTAGCGCTTTATTTACTGTCGCTTCATTGGCCATTGCTTCACTGACAAGTCCGGCATTGGCAAACCCAATACCGAGTGTGTCGAACCCTTCAGGTACCGACCGAGTTCGAACCTCTGAAGGGGCTTCATGTGAGCAAGCGATTTCCACAGGTAAAACCGTTCAGTTCGGAACCTACGGATCAACAGGTAATGAAGATAGCGACAGCTATTACAACAATTATTACTACCAAAATCAGGATGAGGCAGGTGTATACGCGGCTGTGACATTCCAATTTGGTGGTGAGGATCGAGTTGACTGTCGTCGACTCTACGAGTTCGAGCTCCGTGAGCGAGAACGTTTAGAAGAGCTAGCTCAAGCGGAACATGAGCTAAAGCTATTACAAATCGAAGCAGAGAAATATCGCCTGCTGAAGATGAAACAAAGCAATACCACTTTTTCGGAGTAAAAATGCTTAATAGAAAACCACTACTTGGCCTAGCTGCCATGTCTGTATTTTCCACTGGTTCGGCTTTTGCCATACCACCTGACCATCAAGATGACAAAACAGGTGATGTTGTATTCTCAGCATCTGTCGAGTCTCAATGTGGCATAGAAGCAACAGAAGACCAAGCCGACTTAGCTTTTGGCGAAAATTACAATGAATCTCATGCAACTGTAAAGTTAGTCAGCAACAGAAACGGAATCAAAGTTCGAGCAGAAGAGATCAAAATCGAATCGTTTGACGGACAAATTCAAAAGAGCGATGTGTTTTTCCAGTCAACGGGTACAACAGAGCTAGACCAATCGGCAGTTAGCTGGGAATCGGGTGTAGACATCACTCGAGATCAAATACGTGAAGATAACAATATGAATCTTTTCGCTCGTGTTGCGGTTGATGAAAGCAATCTCGATGCTAGTGATGATTACGAAGTAAAAACAAAATGGAAGATTGAGTGTAACTAACCCATCATCTCTCCCGCGGTAAGCCCTTTAATCATGAGGGCTTACTGACCCAGAGGCACTATGAAAACTCTAGTTTTATTCTTGGCGATATTGTTTATCGCGCCCTATGCCGTGAGCACAGGGTTTGATAAGAAAGAAGTCGAACATTTCAATCAAATGTGCGTCGATGGCTCAGACAACCACCAACGCCGAATCTTTGATGCACTGTCGAATTCTGAATACATCGATTGGTCGAGTATCGAATTAATCGACACCGAAAGTCGCGTTAACTACACCGATACTACCGTCGAAATTAAGCAAACCGACCGTGTCACGTGCGATCTTATTGTCGAATACAAATATCATCATGCCGATATTGTACTGAGCTCAAGCTATCAGGTCTCTCTCAAAGATAAGCAAACCATCAGTAATGTGGCGGTTACTGAACAAGCGGTCACGGACTTTATTGTCCGCGTTATGGTGAACTAACATGCTACGATTGATTGTCGCATTCACTTTAGTCAGCTTATCCAGTTGTACATTGGCATCCAATAACCACTCAACATTAAGCTTTAAAAAACATGTGAGAGAACGCTGCGGTTTAGAAGTGATCAATAACCAAGGTGAGATGAGTTTTGGTCGAGAATACGATGGCAGAGCCATCACGCTCAAGCTGGAGTCCAATCGCAAAGATTCTCGATTATTGCTCAAACTGCAACATATTGACCTAGGCTCAATTGATGAGTCTCGTATTTCAGAACTTGTGCGATTCAAAGTCGAGACGCCGGTTCGTTATGAAGGCGACATTAATTATTGGCGTCAGGGCGTCGAGTTTCCTGTCGATCAACTTGCATCCAATAAAGAAGTCGATATTCGAGCACGTATTACTATACCCGAGTCTCAACTCACAGCAGGAGAGTTTCACTTCAATATGGAGTGGGCAGTTGAGTGTCTATAAATTAGTAACTTAAGCTGAGTTTTTAATCAAAGAAGAAAAAAGTGAGTGAGCTGGAAAGAAAATCAATGGAGTGACAAGTTCGGAATTATAAAACCGATAAAGAGAGATTCACTGGGAATTCGCTGTAGGTTAGCGCAAATTATCAAGGATGGAGTTTTTTTGAACATGTCTCTAAAACACGAAACATAATATGCGATCAGTTCATCAGACTTTCAAGGGAGTAACAAGAGAATATTTGATAACACTGAAGTCAATCACACATGTGCTAATTCTCAGTTGGTTAATCTATCCGATGTTTGCTACGTTTAAATGACACAGTCATTGGAAAGGTATGATTTATGAAAATAAATGTTCAAACACATCATGTATCAATTAACGACGAGTCACGCAAAGACATCGAAGGTAAATTCGAGAAGATATCTAACCATTTCCCATCACTGATCAGTTGCGACATCATCATTACTAAAGAACACGGTCAACATCAGGTTGAAGTATTCACCAACTACGAAGGTGTACGAGTAACAGCAAAATCTACAGACGATGTTATGTACCCAGCTATAGCTTCAGCACTCAAGAAACTTGAAGCAGGCCTAAGTAACCGTAAGGGACAATTGAAAGCCGACCTACACGAGAAACCAACAAGCACGAAGCCAGAGATTGCTTCGGACATCATCCAAGAGATGAAATTGGTCTAACTCGATAAGTAGTTAAAGCGAAATAACGAATAGAAACTTATTAAGAATTTCAAAGCCAGCACATGTTGCTGGCTTTTTCGAGCTTACAGCCAAGCAACCCCTCCCTTCTTTACCGCCTTTAGAATTCAGCTCAACCCCACATCATTTTTAACGCCCTTAAGTTCTTAGCAGCTATAACAATCACTTGTGGTATTTGATACAGTTATAAGCAGAAATTTAGACCACAACGGAATGTTTATTATGAAGAAAATCGCGTTGATACTTTTCCTTGCCACTCAATTAATGGCTTGTACAGAAGTGGGCAGTGAAGCTTGGTGTGCCGATATGAAAGAAAAGCCTAAAGGTGACTGGACGGCTAATGAAGCGGGCGATTTTGCCAAGCACTGCATTTTTTAAGCGGGTTGTATTTAGCAATTCAGTACACCCCACTCAATGAAGCAAGTGAGCAGTTACAGTATGGTTTACTTATCTCTGTAAAACGGTACAAACAAAAAATCGCATAAGTTAACGCTTATGCGATTTTTGTATGGAGAGATTCCTAGCTAATTTGTTAGGAACTTAGAGAATAATCATCCCATCTCGATAAGTCAGTGCTGGTGCGACATCTTTGCCAAGTAATACTGGGCCATCGAGGTCGACGATTTCAGATTGAACCGCAATAGGCAGAGCTGCACGCATCGCCAACGATGTACCAAGCATACATCCCGACATCAGAGTAAATCCGAGCCTTTGGGCTTCTTCTGCAAGTACCAATGCTTCAGTCAGACCGCCCGTTTTATCGAGTTTGATGTTGACCATTTCATACTTACCCAACAGCGATGAGAGCTGTGAAGTGGTATGACAGCTTTCATCAGCACAAAGTGGTATCGGGTGCTTGATGTGCGCCAGTGAGGCATCGTGCTGTTGGGGTAACGGCTGCTCGATCATCGCAATATCAAATTCTGTCAGTTGATTAAACAACTCTTCGAGATTCAATCCTGTCCACGCTTCATTTGCATCCAAAACAATTTGAACATCTGCCGCGGCTTCTCGTACTGCACGAACACGTTCTACCACTTGCTCGCCATCAAGCTTCACTTTCAGAAGTTTCGCACCATTCGCCACATAGTCTCGAGCCTGAGTCGCCATCGCTTCTGGCGTACCAATCGAGACGGTCATTGCAGTCACAATTTGAGCAGGCAACTCAAACAAGCTATTCGGAAAGGTCTGGTCGTTCTGCTGAGCTTCAAAATCCCAAAGCGCACAATCGACTGCATTTCGCGCTGCCCCTCCGGTCAATAAAGACTGAAGGTGATCTCTTAGCTCTGACGGATCGGTAACGCCTCGTTCAAACATAACTTCTAGTGCACTAGACGCTTGTTGAATTTGCGCTAACACAGACTCCGATGACTCACCGTATCGTGGGTAAGGCGTGCATTCGCCCTGAGCTCGTTTGCCATCATGTTCAATGTAAACACGAACAACGTGACACTCAGTTCGACTGCCACGAGAGATGCGAAAAGGCGTTTGCATCGCGATAGTAATGGGTTCTGCTGTAATCTTCATAATTTCACTCGGTTGATGTTCGCTTTAACAAATGGAAACGTAGAAATGATGAAGTCGTTAAAGTGAATGTCGCAAATGCTCAGTAATGTGTTGTACACCAAAGCGCACTGGATCTGTCACCGGCACTTGATAGAGTGTGGTCCATTCTTGGCACAATGTCTCAGCATCTTCAATGCTAATCGCCGACGTGTTCAAGCAGATACCCACCAGCTTCGCGTCTGGATTGGTCAGTCGCGCCGCTTGCAAGTTGGCTTCAATCGTCTGTTTTATGCTTGGTAATTGAGCATGAGGAAGGTTACGAATATGAGGTCGCCCAACTTCATGACACAGCACCAAAGCATCCGCTTGTGCGCCATGTAAAAGACCCAAACTCACGCCTGCAAACGAAGGGTTGAACAAAGAGCCTTGCCCTTCAATGATGTCCCAATCGTGGTCGGTAAAATCAGGGCTAATCGCTTCAACTGCGCCAGAAATAAAATCCGCAACCACAGCATCAATCGAAATACCGCTGCCTTCAATCAAGATACCCGTCTGCCCTGTCGCTTTGAATTGAGCGGATGTACCTGACTCTTTAAGCGACTTTTCGATAGCTAAAGCTGAAAACATTTTGCCGACTGAGCAATCTGTTCCGACAGTAAGCAGGCGCTTACCTTGACGAGGCTTACCGTTACCAACATTAAGAACACCGTCAAAATGGCGTACATCATGAAGCTTAGTCAATCCTTGTTGCTGCATGTCAGCAAGCGGTGAAAATTCACTCAACCGTTGGTGCATGCCAGATGCAATCTCATATCCCATTTCTGCAGCGGCCATAATGGTTGACTGCCAAGAGTCAGGAATTACACCACCCGGATTTGCGGTGCCAATCACCAGCGTCTTCGCACCCTGCGCTTGCGCCTCTTGCAAGGTCATGTCCGTTAATCCCAGTGAAACGGTATCGTCAGTTAAACGCAGTTGGCCTAGGCAGATTTCAGGGCGCCATTGGTGAATGCCACGAGCTGTTTTTGCGGCGAGTGGGTCAGTAACATCCCCAAGAAAAAGAAGGTAAGGTTGAGCGATCGACATGAGTATTCCTAATTAATAAGTCCTTGTATGGATTTACTTTAATTAAGAACTTCGAAGGTGCCGAATTCCTATTTATGGCGAGCCTATAACCTTAAGTTATAGGTTGAGTATGGGTTTTCAATGAAGCGATAAATTGCTTAACGGAAATCGACTGAGGGGTGTGCTCTGCGCAAAGCATCGATACCGAAAATTGGATGTCTGGTTGAAGCGGCAACACACAAACCGAGTCGTCATTTTGATATTGTTCTGCCGTCCACGGATCAACAATCGCAAACCCCGCTTGGTGCTTGACCAGTTCCGCCGCCGCGCTATACCCACGTACATAGATTGGATGGTGGTAATGCTCATCTCGCGCAATAAGGCTTTGATGTAATAGGAGGCCTAGTGGATCGCGACTATCAAGCCCAATGATTGGTAGTGGATAATTGATAAGATCATCTAACGTTAATTCCGCGGGTAAATGATCAACCGTATTGGAAGGAACCAAAACCTTGAGCGATTCGGTTAATAGCGTTTCACTTAATATGGCAGGCGGCGTTTCATCGCCAAACGCGATAGCAATATCAAGCTCATGCTTTAATAGCCCAGCACACAGTTCGTCACGGTTAGCTGTTAGTAACTCAAAAGAAATCTCTTGATCGCGAGACATTTGGGCTATTACCGAAGTCAGCAATTTAGTCGCCAGAATCGGTGGCGCACCAATACGTAAATGCTGATGTCCTTGCTTGACTTTATTGGTCAAAGAGCGAAATTGACCCAGTTGCTGATAAACCTTTTCCGCTTCTGGCAGCAAGGTTTTCGCTTCAACCGTTGGTACTAAGCGCCCTTTAACTCGTTCAAATAAACCAAACCCGAGTTGTTGCTCGGTATGTGCCAAAATACGGGTCACGTTTGGTTGCGACACATGCAAGCTGCGAGCGGCTCCAGATACAGTTCCGGTCTGCATAATGGCGTAAAAGACTTCCAACTGTCTTAGGTTCACATTGATGTCCTTATGGTTCACGAAACAAATCTAGGGGTTGGCTTTTCTGGTATTAGCTAAGCTGTTTATCGGTCTAGCTAGCTTTTTGCGTGAGTCTATTTTAGTAGCTCAGCTATCGCAGGTTGAAGCACCTCAGCCCAAGCTTGGTAAGCCTTCGCATTCAAATGCAGGTCATCACACGAATATTCGTTCGAGAGAAGCTGATTAGGTGACAATACTGAATTTACATCTAAAAACGCAATGCCTTGCAGGGAACAGTACTCGCTTATCTTGCTATTGAGCAGTTCAACCGACGGATTCAAACCTTGCAGTTTAGAGCCCACATAAAGCGTTGATTGCACCAATATGCGAATATCATTTTCTTGCCACACCTTAAGCATATCAATGTAGTTCTGGTAGATATGGTCGACATCATAACCCTGAGCTAAATCGTTTATCCCTGCCATAAAGCAAACCAGCTTGGGCTTCACATTCAACGTGGTATCAATACGGCGTAACATGCCCGTTGTGGTATCACCCGCGAGACCGCGATTGACCATCGAGATATCACGGAAAATATCCGCCCACGGTGCCCACTCGGTGATCGAATCACCAAACATCACTAAATCTGCATTTGGAGAAAAGTGGCGATGATTATCTGATGTCATGATGTAACGACTCATGCTGTGACCTCGTTGCTGAATCTCAGACTGAAGAGCGACCGCTTTGAGGATCTCGCTATCTGGCGTGGCGCTATCAAATTGAGCCAGCAATCCTTCGATATGAGGCTTAAAAGGGCTAAGACGAGTGCTCAATTGATGATGTTCTTTAAGGGAAGATAACCTCTCTAGTAATGCATACAGAGAGCGGTTTTGACCAACTTCTTGGAATAACTGATAGAGATCGAGGACAGGGTGTTGCTGTAGCGCGGCAAGTAATTGCTTGTCTTCCATGGTGTTATCTAACCCTTCAATTATCTAGTAATGAACTCAAGATAATATCCGATTGCGTACGGGATAGATAACACTAGAAGAAGAGAATTACTTTTCTTTGATTAGCAGGTGATTACGGTTATCGCGGCTTTTCTTAATAAGCTCGTTGCTCTCGTCCATTTCATCTGACTTAGCAAGGCGATCATAAAGCAGCACGTTAACTGTCGCAGCCAAGTTCATGCAACCAACCGTTGGTACATACACGACGTGATCTGCTCTATCGGCGACATCTTGAGAAATAGAACCGTCTTCAGGGCCAAAGATATAGATGGCATTTTCTGGGTGTTTAAAACGCGGCAGTGGTGTTGCACCTTCAGCGAGTTCTACACAAACAATTTTCGTTTCTGAATCAAGGTTATCCAAAAAGGACTCGACACCCGTTAGTGGGATAGTACGCGCAGCACTCTTGGTATCGGTGTGAAATTTAGCGGCTTTTTCGTAGCGCTGCCCTGTGTATTTAACTTCGTCGACTTGGTAACAACCAGCCGCGCGCATAACAGCACCAACGTTTGTCGGGCTCTTTGGGTTAGTTAAACCAATAGTCACATGGCTTTTGTTCATGAATCTTTCTCACTTAACGAATAGACATAGCAGGGTGCTACAAAGCGTCGCATTCTACCAAAGCAGCGGTAAATTCAAAAGCATCGTAACAAACCACTCTTTTTGTCATTAAGCCCCTAGTTGCAATGCTTCTAACATCAAAAATCTAACCGCCATCATGTTTATAAAACAAAAACATTTCTGGATAACAATTCAACAACAAGTCCATTTACATTTTAAAACCACATTAATAATGTGTTGAAAATTGCATGAGATAATCACACAGGAAGCGTGACATGACCCTAACCATCAAAAACCGCCTTTATATTCTCTCTTTCATTCCCTTGTTACTAATGGCAATTGGCATGATGAGCGTGACGTATATGAAGAGCACCGAGCTAACCGCACAGCAAGTAGAATCGACGCGTAGCAATATGATGGCGATGAAGGAAAAGGAACTCAAAGCGTACCTACAAATGGCCTACTCTTCGATCAGCCCATTTTTGGATAGAGGTGCAACATTAGAAGAAGCCTTACCGACATTAAGAACATTAGAATATGGCGAGTCTGGCTATATTTTTGGTTATGACTCGAAAGGTGTTCGAGTCGTTGTTGGGCAAAATAACGATGGTATTGGTAAAAACTACTACGACCTGCAAGACAAAAAAGGCAACTACCTTATTCGTGACCTGATCAAGAACTCAAAGCTTGGTGAGTTCACCACCTACTACTTTCCAAAACTTGGTCAATCAGAAGCCCTACCGAAACTGAGCTACTCGATATTCGTTCCCCAGTGGGACTTGATGCTAGGCACAGGTTTCTATACTGACGACATCGATGCTGTAATCGCAGAGATGAAAGAGAGCTCGAATGTCGCGTTACAAAGCTCATTGACGGCCATCGCTATATTCTGTGGTTTAATTGCCCTAGTAGTTGCTGTGTTTGCCGTTGCTGTCAACCGCACCATCATGCAACCACTCGAGCAGTTTGACCGTTCAATCAGTGCATTCGCGAGTGGCGAAGCCGATTTGACCGCTCGAATGGAAACCTTCAAAGCGCCTGAGTTCACGAAGCTCAGCGAGAACTTCAATGCCTTTGTAGCAAGCCTGCAAACCATCATTCGCAGCGTAAGTGATGTCGGGCAACAAGTAGTAGCCGAGACATCTAGCATGTCTTCTCGCGCTGCGCAGGTCGACGAAATTGCTACAGGGCAACGTGAAGAGACAGAACAAGTTGCAACGGCGATGACTGAGATGACCACAACGGCGCAAGAGATCTCTAGCAACGCTAGCCAAGCGGCGGATTCCGCAAAGCTCGCAGAGGGCAATGCCAAAGAAGCGCAACAGATAGTAAACGCAGCTGCAGACTCGGTGGCAGGCCTAGCGAGTGAAGTGTCAGAAGCGAACACCGTGGTGTCTCGTTTAGAAGGCGATGTACAAAACATCTCCTCTTCATTGGCGGTCATCCAAGACATTGCCGAGCAAACTAACCTACTTGCGTTGAATGCCGCGATTGAAGCTGCGCGGGCGGGCGAACAAGGGCGTGGGTTTGCTGTAGTAGCCGATGAGGTACGTCAGCTAGCAAGCCGTACTCAAGAGAGCACTGGCGACATTCATAAGATGATTGAGCAACTTAAAGCTGCCTCAGATGCTGCCGTGAAAGCGATGGATTCAAGTCAAACCCGAAGTGCGCAAACCGTGGAAGAAGCGAATGCCGCAGCCGAAGCACTGGCGAAGATCCAAGCGTCGATTGATACCATCATGGACATGAACTCGCTTATTGCGACAGCCACTGAACAGCAAAATATTGTGGGCCAAGAGATATCTCAACGCATCGTGGTTATTTCCGACCAAAGCTCACAATCGGCCGAACTCGCGAATCAAAACCGTACAGGTAGCCAAAACCTCAACAGTCGTGCAAATGAGCTGTACCACTTGGTAGATCGCTTCACCGTCTAATACATTTTCTGTCTAGTAAGCCGTAATCAAACGCGACTTAACCCTAAAACACGTCGGGCTTCAGAATCTCTATTCTGAAGCCCGAACTTTTTGAGTTATTCAATTTTAAGACCAACAGAAAAGTCCCCTCTCCCTCGCTACTCATCTTAAGTTTTAAGTACCTATTTTCAGAAGTTGGTTAAGCTTATTGAGTTGGTGTAGATCATCGATTCGAGTATAAGGACGCAATATGTTTAATTCAGATAAGAAGAAGGTTCGCGATTTATTGATAGCCACTCGCTTTGGCGTATCGGCTTCGGAGATGAAAACCATTATTGGTGTAGAGCAGAACAAAGCGATGAAGTGTATTCTTCAGCTCAAACAAGAAGGTGAAGACATTCGAACACTTGGCGAAGGCAGCAACCCAGAAGAGTTGGTTTTATATTCTATCGGAGAAATTGAGCCTTAAGCTCGCTAAATTTTAGTCTGAGTTTGAGTTTTAGCTTCTAGACAGGTGGCGTTAAGCGGGCAATCTTGACACTTGGGTTTAGGGTTACAGAACTGCTGACCATGTTCGACTAACAAACCATGATAATAGCCGTACCTTTGTGTATCCAGAGGGATCACGCTTTCCATCAAGGCTCGAAATTTTTCATACGATTTAGGCACATCGAGCCCATTGCGAGTGAAGATCCTTCTTGCATACGCATCAATCACAAAAGACGGTTTACCTATCGCGTACACCAGAATCGCATCAGCCGTTTCACCACCGATTCCTTTGACTTCTAATAGCTTTTTTCGGAGCTGATCTTTGTCCTGCTCTCGCACCACAGACATATCGTATTGGTATTTCGAAAACCACTCAGTCACGGCCTTCAACTTAATGGCTTTTTGATTGTAGTAACCACTCGAACGAATCTTTTGGGCAAGCTCATCAAGATCCATCTCAGCGATTGACCTTGGGTCGAGCTTATCGCCTAAGTTGATGAGTGCTTTCTCTGCATTCTTCCAGTTGGTGTTCTGAACCAGAATAGCGCCTAGAACTATCTCGTAAGGGTCTTCCTTTTGCCACCAATCAAAATAGCCATAGTGCTGCTCAAGGGTATTAAATACATCGAGTATTAGCTCACTTTGGTTAGTAAGATCCTGGCGGCCGACAGTCATACACTAATCCAATTGTTCAGAAAGGAAGTCCACCAGCAGACGAACTTTAGAAGATAAGTTACGGTTCTGAGGATAAAGCGCCCATATGCCTTCCTTGTCATCTCGATAGTCGGACAGCACCTCAACCAACTCACCAGAATCAAGGTCTTCACTCACGTAGTATTCAGGTAACTGCACCAAGCCAATGCTCTGCTTAGCTGCGTCTAACAAGGCTAAACCACTGTTGCACTTAATACGTCCATTAACACGAACTGAGCGAGGGCGACCATTTTCTTTAAAGCGCCAGTGTTCAAATCCACCGACTAAACATTGGTGATTATTTAATTCAGACAATGTATGCGGCTCGCCATAACGTTCAATATATTCAGGGCTTGCACATACATAGAGTTGGCGTTGAGAGAGCTTCTTCGCCACAAGGCTTGAATCTTCCAAACGGCCGAGACGAATCGCCACATCAACACCAGAATCGATAAGATCGAGCTTTTGATTGGTCAACATCAACTCTAGTTCTACCTGCGGGTGAAGCTTTAAGAATTGATGCAGTATTGGGGCGAGTTGGCGCTCACCATAAGTCACAGGCGCGGTGACTTTCAGTAAGCCTTTGGGTGTGGATTGCATCTGCGTGACCGCAAGCTCAGCAATTTCTAAACCTTCGACCAACAACTTACATTGTTGGTAGTAGAGTTGCCCAGCCTCTGTTAGAGACACCTTTCGAGTCGTTCGATTAAGCAGTTTCACCGCGAGTCGTTCTTCGAGGTTTGCTACTCTACGACTGATTTGAGCCACTGACGTAGCGAGCTTCTGCGCCGCACCAGTAAAGCTTTCACGCTCTGCCACTGCAACAAACTCACTTACCCCTTCCCAATTGGCCATGCCTTTACCTTATGCTGAACTTTGGTTACCCATACAGTGTATTGAAGTTAGATATCAGTGTCACCTTGCTTGATTTGCGCTGGGCATAAATCTTCGGCACCTAAAGTCATTCCCTTACAGAACCATATTTTTGTCCTAACATTAACCTCACCCCCTATTTCTAGGGTGAGAATCTCTAAAACACTGGTACAACAAAGTAAGGTATCCCTATGAAGAAGTTAATCATACTTGCATCAACTCTTGTACTCAGCACCACAGCGTTTGCAGCAACTAAAACAACGATTCAAGAAACAACGCTAAAATCTGACACATATGCTAATGAAGCCGAAGCATACGATGCAGGCACCAACCTTATGGATGAGTTAAGTGCAAAAACACCTTTTGAGCTTTCAAGAGAACTGCCACAGTTCCAACAGACAACCAAATACGATTCGTTCAAGATTGATGACGCGAACATGGAAGTGAAAAAAATCACTAACATGAACGGCGATATCCATTACCAAGCGAACGTAAAAGTTGACTACCGTTACACATATAAAGACGGTCGTAGCAGCTAACACTGAATGATTGATTTGGTCTAAAGACTAATCACCTAGTCAAAAGACTGATCACCTAGCCAAAAAGAAAGCCCGCACTCACAGAGTACGGGCTTTTTTGTCGTTCAACGCTGATTAATGGGACTCAATACGAGCAACCATTATCAGCTTATATGCGTCTGTCTAATTTTGAAGATCACACTTCAAACTGAGACACAAGGCTATCTAGCGCTTCACACTGTTCGGCCAATGCCATACATGCATTTTCTGCGCTGCTCGCCATCTCAACCATTTGCATGGTGCTTTCTGCGATGCGTTGAACATTCTTATTCACTTCTTCAGACACTTGAGACTGTTGCGAAGCCGCTGTAGCGATTTGTGTGTTCATGTCGTTCATCTTTCCGATTGAGTTGCGAATCTCACTCAATGAAGACGCTGCAGTTCCTGCTTGAACTATGGTTTTCTCGCCACTCACTTTGCTTTCAGTCATCACGCCAACCGCATGTTTCGCGCCCACTTCTAAACGTTCAATCATTGATTGGATTTCGCCTGTGCTGTCTTGAGTTTTGCTCGCAAGCGCACGGACTTCATCAGCCACAACCGCAAAGCCACGACCTTGTTCACCCGCTCGTGCCGCTTCAATTGCCGCATTCAAAGCAAGTAGGTTGGTTTGTTCTGCAATGCCTTTGATCACGCCAAGGATTGAGGCTATGTTCTTCACGTCTGTGTCCAGTTCTTGAACCACACCACCCGCGTTCTCGATATCTTGCGCCAGGCGTTCAATCGAAGTCACGGTTAAACCAAGCGTGGTATCAGCCGATTCCACTTCATGGTTTGCAACGTTACTTGCGGTTGCTGCGTCTAATGCATTACCACTCACCACTTCACTGGTTGCTTGCATTTCATGGACTGCCGCAGCTACCACTTCACTTTCTCGTTGTTGGTTCGATGAAAACTCAGCAACACTTTGCGTTAACGATTTAATGTTTTCCATCTCAGCGCGTACTGCATTCGATGTGAAAATAACTTGTTCGACGGTGACATGGATCTTGCCAACAAACTGGTTGAAAGCGGAACTCAAACGAGCGATCTCATCATTACCTTCGACCTTCATACGTTGAGATAAGTTACCGTCTCCCGATGCGATCTCATTCATTGCTTTCTCTACGTTCTGGATTGGCTGAACGATAAAGCGATTTGATAACCACATCGCGAAAAGTGCAGCGAAAACAGCAACCGCCATACCCACTTCGATGATCAACTTACTCGATTCAATAGAGTCATCGGCTTGCTGACGAAGCTCTTTCTGTTTCAGTTCAATCAGAGTTCGGATATCGCGCAGTTGAGTCCGAATGATCGCAAACTCAGCATCGAGCGCTGTCGAGTAATCAATATTGTATTGGTCTGCGTTTGCTGGATCAGCGAACATTGGCTCGTGCAGTGCCACCCACTTGCTCATCGCGTTTACAAGCTTTGATAACTCGCCACGTGAAGATGGATCCAACACGCCCGCTTGATACAAGGTTTCGACACTTTGAAAACGAGGAACCGCTTTGTAAGCGTTGTCTTTAAATTCAAACTTTTGGTACTCGATCGCTGCTTGGTCTTTGGCAAGTAACAGACCTTGTGCCGAAGCGATAATCTGGTAGATATCTCGGTAGCCATCTTCTAGGTTATCTAGCACTGGCTGAACCACATTATTGAGCTCATTATTAATCGCAGCTTGAGCATTTGATCTGATAACGTTGAGCACAGTAACGGTAGAAAAAACAATCACAATCACCAACAGCGGGATCGCGATTTTACTCTTAATCGAAAGATTATTGATATTCATTGGGATTAATAACCACACTTCAAATAGGGATGCGCGCGCAATATACAGCACACATATGCAATCTCACTAAGGATTTGTGAGCCCCATCTCATAGCAAACGATGTCGTTAATTTTCGTGGTGATTATTCAACCAGAGGTTAACTCTCAAACGTTAACGTATGCTCTGATTTAGACTTATTTTCCGCTGAGTACGTGCAAATACTGGAGAAGTGTGAGAAATAACACCATAATGTAGGGCTCTAAAATAAGTAGGTAAGAACATGAAAATTTGTGGTGTTGAAATCAAAGGTAACGATGCAGTCATCTGTCTTCTTTCTCTATCAGATGGTGTATTTAACATTCCTGATTGCCGAGTTTCTAAAGTTTCAATTAGCGACGCAAACGACACACAGAATATGAAAGACTTTCAATTCTCTTTTGCAAAGTTAATGGAAGATTACCAAGTAGACAAAGTTGTGATTCGTCAACGCCAAACTAAAGGCAAATTTGCTGGCGGTGGCTTTGGTTTCAAACTAGAAGCAGCAATTCAACTGATCGACGGCCTAGACGTAACCGTTGTATCGCCTGCTGACATCAAAGAGAGCCTTAAGCGTAACCCTCTAATGATGAAGTTCAAAGAAACTGGCCTTAAGCAATACCAAGAAGCACCGTTTACAACGGCATACGCTTGCTTGATGAAGCGCTAATCAAAAGTCGCTAGCCAATATTTGATACAGAAAGAGCCTGAATATTCAGGCTCTTTTTTGTTTCTAGTCATCAGCTTTAAGTAGAATGAGTTTTGGTATACAAACTACCGCTCTAACACTGTTCGCCTGCGAGCCTTAATCCATTCTGGCTTCCTCACCACCAAATAAACCGCGGCGGCGGACAAGGCGAAGCCCATTGCACCATAGATGTCGAACGACTCACCGAAAATAAGCCAAGCTTGAATTGCTGTCGTCGGTGGCACGAGATAGAACACCGATGCCACACTTGAAGATGCACCGTGTTCTACCATGTAAAGCAGCAAGAGGATGGCAACACAAGACAGAACAACCACCAGCCAGATTAGAGTCAGTGTGAATTCTACAGTCCAGTTCACTTGCATCGTTTCGTAGCGCATTGCGAACGGCAGAAACAACGCCGCAGAAGCCAAGTATTGCACCATCGCACCGCCGACCATATCTGTCCCCTGACAGAAGCGCTTCTGATACAGAGTGCCGCAGGTAATACCCACCAAAGAAACCAAACACAATAACGTTGCCAAGCCTTTTTGGTCGTCTGACTGCCATTCAATATTGCCCATCAACACCAAACTGATACCCGCAAAGCCGAGCGCTAAGCCCAACCACTGTGCAAAATTAAAACGCTGCGAAGTACAGCTGATCATAATCAATGCGGTAAGAATCGGCTGTAAGCCAACAAGTAGAGAACTCAATCCGGCGGGCATACCCATATCAATCGCCAGATAGGTGCCACCAAGGTAGAAACCATGAATCAAGATGCCGACCACACTTGCGTGGAAGAACGCACGACCACGAGGGATACGACGCTTAAGGATTGCAATCAAAACCAAGAACAGCGCCACGTTGGCTACCATCCTCAATGAAAGTAATGTTGCGGGTTCCGCGTATTCCACACCAAGACGAGCGCCAACAAAGCCTGACGACCACAATATTACAAACACAAACGGAATCATTTTAATCAACATTACAAACCTCTGGTCAACTCTTCATCAATGCTGTTACCTTAGTTGGGTACAGATAACTAATAAAGATACAGATATAACACTTTTTATGGTTACAGATTGAGAGTGTGCAACGAGGGAGAAAAACGTGGAAGCAGAACTCAGCAGCAATAAATACTTTGCTACCGAACAACATATTAAGGCTCAGATCGATAAAGGACTCTTTCATCCAGACGATCGCCTTCCCTCGATCCGCCAGTTAAGCGAACAGCTTGGCGTGAGCAAAAATACCGTGATTCGTGCCTATCAAGAACTGGAGGCGACAGGCTGGGTCTATTCTGTACCTAAATCTGGCTATCGCGTGAAAGCACCGAGCACCACCAGCTGGGATGCATCAAGCCAACCTCAAAAAGTCGATCTGTTGTCTGTCACTAAATCGGTACTCTCTCGTCCAAAAGGTCGCCTGAAACTATTGGCAGGCTCAGCACACCCGAATATCAACAACCCTGCGATTCGTAGCTTGTATGCCGAAATAGGTCGCCACAGTCGATTACAAACTCAGCTTCCCGGTTATTACCAACTGCCTCCCGGAGACGAGCAATTAGTAAAGCAATTGTTAAAGATCACCCATGATCTTGGTGTGCCTGCGGGATCGAAAGAGATTGCGATTACTCATGGTGCTCAACAGGCGATCAGTTTGGCACTACGTGCGCTCACCAAGCCCGGCGACATAGTGGCGGTCGAGTCACCCTGTTACTTCGGTAATCTACTTTTACTTGAATCACTTGGCTTGCAAGCCCTTGAAATACCAAGCAGTGTTAGCCACGGAATCGACATTCCTTCGCTACAAAGTGCGTTGGACAAATGGGAAGTGAAAACCTTACTGCTAACGCCAAACTTTACCAACCCAACCGGTTCACGGATGCCATTGGCGAACCGAAAAGCGTTACTGGAGATCACCGGTTCTTTACCAATTATCGAAGACGATGTGTTCGGTAGCTTGGCATTCGATACACCAATCGCTAGCCTCAAAGAGCTTGATGACCAAGATAGAGTCATCTACGTCAACTCACTGTCTAAAACCTTAGACTCACGCTTGCGAATCGGTTGGTTACTGTCGGGGCGCTACCAACCTTTGGTCGAAAAGTACCTTTTATGCGACAACATGGGCAGTTCAAACCTGATGCAATCCGCGGTGGGTCAATTTCTCACTACCGGCAAATATCGCAGCCACTTATCCAAAATGAAGCGGCTCTACCAAACCAATCAAAAGCAATTCCAAAGCCTGTTACTACAAGCACTAGATAGCCACCCACACCTTGTCGGGCAATACCACCTATCAAAACCGGAAGGCTCTTTTTTAAACTGGATAACACTACCAGAGTCGGTCGATAGCTACGCGGTCTATCAAGATTGTTTGAAGCATAAACTCGGGATCTTACCCGGAACAGTATTTGGCACCAACGACCAATATAAACACTGCTTGCGCTTCACTGTCGCCAACATTGAAGAGACCAAAGATTGGAAAGAAGGGATTGTGACACTAGCGAAGGTAATCGCTAAACACGTACGTTAGATATTTCCAGTATTCGACTAATATTCTCAGTCCAGAGTTAATAGCTTTGACCTTACTAACATATTAAACATTAGAGATTCGCTACACTCGCAGCCTTTCTATGCTTGGCAGAATTAAACGTGGCAACAATAAAAGATGTAGCAGCACTTGCAGGGGTTTCAACAGCAACGGTTTCTCGTGTATTAAACCGAACCTGCTACGTTGAACCTATCACGCTAGAGCGCGTAGAACGTGCAGTAAAAGAGCTCAATTACCACAAAGATGCTCGCGCAACAGCCTTGGCCAGTAGAAGCAGCAATACGCTTGGATTACTGACGGGCAACCTTGCCGATCCATTTTTTGCGCTGGTCGCGAAGAGTGTCGAGGAAGTGGCTAGAACCAATGGCTATCAATTGGTCGTGGTAAGTGGCGGACACAATGCTCAGCGAGAAAAAGAAGGCCTCGACTTTCTTATCAGCCAAGGTTGTGAAGCAATGGTCATTCATTCAAAGATGCTCGATGACACCACATTACTGCGCTACTCCGCTCAATTACCTGCAATGGTTTTACTCAACCGCACGATTGCTCAAATATCGAATCGCTCTGTATGGGTAGATAATAAACTCGGATCTCAAATATCAGTGCAGCACCTCATCGAGATGGGTCATCGAAAAATCGCCTATGTCTCGAGCGACCTTCCAATCCAAGACAGAACAGACCGTTTACAAGGCTACCAAGAAGCTATGAAAGCGGCCAATATCGAAATACAACCTAATTGGATCATCAACCAAAACTTTAGTGAATCAGGTGGTGAAGCGGCAGGTGACATCTTAGTAAACCAATGCCCAGAGGTCACAGCCGCAGTCACCTTCAATGATGTAATGGCTGCAGGCTTAATGACCAGCTTGCAAGATCAAGGCATCTCGGTTCCCAACGATATTTCAGTCATCGGCTTTGATGATGTTTTGCTCGCTCGCTACCTTTACCCTCGGCTAACCACCATGCACAACCCTATCGACGAGATGTCGACTTATGCGGCTAACCTTGCCATAAAACTTAAAGCCGCAGGATACGCGCCTCCTAAGCAACATAAGTTCGAAGCAACACTGGTTGAAAGACAAACAGTTAAGTCAATCAAGCACTAAAATGAGACAAAATGTGACCGAAATCTCATGCACACACCTCATGTAACCGCTTACATGAAAACAGCATTGAAGTCGCACTTTCGATTTCAGAGCACGCTTATTATCCATTCCGAACAAACCCTACATTCACCTGAGGACAACAAATATGAATAACTCAAAGCCTCTACCATCGTTCGGATTAGCATTAGCACCTATAGCCGTTATGTTTGCGCTGCTTGCTATTGGATACGGTGTTTTAGGACTTCGCATTGAAGTTCTGCTACTCATTTCTGCGACTTTCACTGCATGTATTGCTTGGAAGATGGGCTACAACTGGGATGACATCATCAACGCCATTGTTGAGAAACTCGCAAAAGCGATGCCTGTTATCTTGATATTAGTTTCGGTGGGCGGTCTTATCGCAAGCTGGATGATCAGTGGCACCATCCCCTACATGGTTTACTGGGGACTTAAAGTCATCAGTGCTGAATACATACTGATTGCTGCCTTTTTTTTTACTTCTGTTGTCTCTGTATGTACTGGTACATCTTGGGGATCTACGGGTACCGTTGGTGTTGCACTGATGGGCGTTGCGGCGGGTTTAGATGTGTCACTGGCTGCAGCTGCCGGCGCTGTTGTCTCTGGTGCATACTTTGGTGACAAGATCTCTCCTCTTTCTGATTCAACAAACTTTGCGCCTGTCGTTTCAGGCACCACATTGTACGAACATATTCAGCACATGCTTTACACAACGCTGCCTGGTTTTGTGATTGCTTCTGCTGTCTTTTTCTTCGCTGGCCAAAGTGCAGATATCGCGAACGTAGGTGAACCAGAAAAGGTCACTCAAATTCTTGCGGGACTGGATAGCCTATACAACTTCAATATCCTTTTGATCATCCCACCAGTCATGATTCTGTGGGGCGCACTCACCAAAAAGCCTGTTCTACCACTGATGTTAGGTGCCTCTGCTCTTGCGATTGTATTAGGTATGGTTCTACAAGGTTTCTCTCTACAACAAGGCTTCCAAGCTTATGTCGATGGCTTCAATGTCGCTCTGTTTGAAGCGAAAGGTACAGCGATTGATGGACTAATTCCTGATGTGTCCAAGCTGCTAAACCGTGGTGGTTTGTTCTCAATGATGAGCACCATCCTACTGGTTTTCTGTGCGTTCTCTTTTGCAGGTGTTCTAAGCCTAACCGGTGCATTAAATGTGGTACTAGGTCGTTTCTTGCATATGATTCACTCAACAGGACAACTTATCGCATCAACAGTGATCGCGACAATTACAGTAGTTTTCACAACATCTGACGGCAAACTAGCCCTTCTTATTCCAGGTGAATTATTCCAAAACGCTTACCGTAAAATGGGGCTAGACACTAAAAACCTATCTAGAACCATCGAAGATGCAGGCACAATCATCGAACCACTGGTTCCTTGGACTGCTGCAGGTATTTACATGGCGAGTACACTAGGTGTTGCAACGCTAGATTACCTACCTTGGGCAATCCAATGTTACACCGGTGTCGTTTTCGCTCTGATTTATGGCTTCACTGGGTTTGGTATTGCACGTGCAAAGCCTGAACAATCAGAAGACTCCGTAGAAACTTCTCTAGCTCACAGCACTAAGTAAGGCTCACATCCTATGAATTCTTTCGACAATACGATTAACCGCCGAAACACAGGATCGGTAAAGTGGGACTTTATGGAGCAGAAGCTTGGCTTAGAAGGCACCGACTTGCTACCTATGTGGGTGTCTGACTATGATTTTCAAGCACCTCAACAAGTATTAGAACGGTTAGCTCAAGATATTTCGCATGGTATTTTTGGTTACTCAGAACGTCAAGATGACTACTACCAAGCCGCGATCGATTGGTTTAAAAACCAACATCAAACAGAAATCAAACGGGATTGGATTACAACGGTGCATGGCGTTTTGCCCGGTATTGCTATGGCGTTGCAAATGCTCACGCAAGTGAATGATCAAATCGTTATTCAAAGTCCGGGCTACGGTTCATTCCGTAAGATCATCGAACTAAATGATCGTAAGGTGTTGAACAACCCATTGATTGAATCAGAAGGTCATTACCAGCTTGATTTCGCACATTTGGAAGACTGCTTTGCGAGTGGTGCCAAAGCGTTGATTTTCTGCAACCCACACAACCCAACAGGCAGAACATGGAGCGAGCAAGAAATAATGCAAGTTGCCAAGCTTTGTCAAAAATACGATGTGTGGCTAATCAGTGATGAAATTTGGAGTGACCTAGCACTCACACCGAATACATTTCATTCAACATTGAAACTACCAAGTTCGCTAACCAACAAACTTATTGTGGCGACTGCGGCCAGTAAGACTTTTGGCTTGTCATCATTGAGAATCTCTAACTTCATCATTCCCAATGCAGAATTGAAGGGGCAGTTTGTTCGCCGTTTGGATGCTCATGGCATGGATTGCTTCAACAACCTATCAATGTCAGCGGCAACCACTGCTTATCAAGAGTGTGAGACTTGGTTAGAAGACTTAAAGCAATACCTGCAAGACAATATAGAAACGCTAAACGGATTCCTAAAAACAGAGTTGCCTCATATTCGTTTCACAAAACCCGAAGCGACTTACCTTGCATGGCTTGATTGCCGTGCAATGAAGCTAAGTGATACTGAGCTTGAGCAAAAACTCATTGCAGCCGGAATTGTACCGAGTATGGGGTGTGCCTTTGGCGAGGAAGGCTCAGGGTTTATTCGATTGAATCTAGGGTGCCCTGCAGAAGTATTAGCAGACGCTTTGGTACGACTTAAAGTGGCATTAGTTGTAGAACAATAAGTAATTAGAAAACGTAACCCAACCCAAACAACAAAGCCCCACTCAACTGAGCGGGGCTTTCATCATTATCAGGTTTTTATTTGGTTAACGGTAATTAACCTTGCCAAGCGAACTGCTCAAATACTTTGTCAACTGGCGTTTTAGCAACGTGGTTTACGTAGTTACTGATCACTTTCTGAGACAGGCCAAGAATCACTTCTAGCACTTGTTGCTGACCGTAGCCCGCTTCGAAAAATGCTGCCATTTCACTTTCAGGCACATTGCCGCGGTTACGTACCATGCTCAGCGTAAAATCATGCAGGGCTTGCAGCTTTTCAGTGGGTAAAGCTGTGCGATTACGCAGTGCTTCGGTGATTGCAGGATCAACCTTCATTGTATGTGCGATACCTGTGTGAGCTGGAACGCAGTAGTGGCACTCGTGTTCAACGTTGATGGTTTGCCAAACAACCGTTAGCTCTTCAGCATCGAAAGATGAGTCACTAAACGCCTGATGAAGCTGGGTGTAAGCCTTAAGTGTGTTTGGAGATTCAGCCAACACACCAAACAAGCCCGGCACTCTACCCATCTGCTTTTTAGCGCCCTCAAGAATAGGTTGGCTTTGCTCTGGCGCGGATTCTACTGAGTGAATTTTGAAGTTGCTCATTGCTCTATCCCTATCAATTTTCGGTTCTAAAGTTATTCAATCACGGAGCAATTAATGAATGTTCTCCGTTGGTGTGAAAACAATATAGATCAAACAAGAACGATCGTTCAAGCATTATTTTGAACACTCGTTCAAATTGTACATTGAAGCCTGACGGATATCTTTTGTTCATAACGAGAAAGCCCAACAGGCAACACCTGATGGGCTTTCTCTTTTTCTCAATTTTTTGCAAGCGACTACCAATATTCTGCGTGAGCCAAGCCTTTAACACAGCTCGACTTTCCACTTGTTACGTTGATTTCACCACCGGTCAACGATTGAGCTAACCAACCGTGAGGGAAACTCAATTCAAAGGGCGCTGGAACCTGCTCAACGGTAATTTGCCCAAAGCCCACTTTTGAGTAGTAGTCAGGATCACCGTAAGTCACTGCAAGCTCAACACCTTGTTCAGTCAGAATCTGCAAACCAAAGTTAATTAGTTGCTGGCCAATACCACGCTTTTGAACCTGAGTGCTCACCGCGACTGGTGAAAGCAAATATGCCTTGGTTTCATCGTCAAATGAAAGTGGCGTAAAGATAATCGCGCCAACAATCGTACTATCCGTATCCGACTCACTAGAATCGTCTTCAGCAACAAAGCAAAGTAGCTCTGTCGGGGCTGTGGTCGTTAAAAGATCATTGGCAAGCTTACCCACGGTTTTACCTTCGTTCTCGCCTTCTGAATCTGTAAAGGTCTGAGTAAAAACTTGAGTGACCGTTTCGATTTCGTTTGAATTATATTGTCTAAATTTCATGGTGTTACTCACTTACTTTAATTTCTTGAGCACAAAGAACTGATAATCAAAATCACGTTGATTAGAAACTTTAGAAGGCTGTTGATCCAAACCGTTCTTTGATGTGCTGCTATCGAAAAAATGTTTAACTTCATTGTCGCAATCTACGAGCGCTTTTGAGTTCGGCATCGTTGCTTTAAGCGCTTCTACTCGCTTTTGAAAGGGCTGGTAATACGCAAGCCAACCAGCGTCGCTCATTGCAAAGTGCTCCAAAACTTTATAACCCACAGCTTGTGCCTGTTTAATTCGCTCGGATACCGTCGTCATGTCTGGGTACTCTTTTTGCCAGAACGCTTTGCTCGATTCGTTAGGTTGTTCGGTATTCCACACCAAATCATTGACGACCAATATGCCGTCATCACTGAGTAAATTTCGCCACTGGTTTAGCGCCTTTTCAACACCCATGATGTAAGCGCTGCCTTCCGACCAAATTAGGTCAAACGACTTAGCTTCAAACGGCAGATCCATCATGCTCGCGCACACGGTTTTGACGTTGCTTTCTAAGCCAAGAGCCTGTGCATGCTGAGTCAGAATATCTAAGCTCGGTTGATCATTATCTACCGCCGTTATGTGCACATCCGCTTGATGTTCTACTATAGCTTTCGCTAACACAGAGGTGGCAATACCTTTACCACAACCGATCTCAAGCACACGTTTGGGAGAAACTGGAACTCGAGCCAACGCCGCTAAAGTATCTTCCGCGGTTCCTGGCCCTAAACGCTGTAAACCCTCAAAGATCACGTCAAAATCCGCCATATACTGGTCATGATCGTTCATGTCTTTTGAAAGCCATTTCAGTCGCAGTGCTTGCTTCTCATCAAAGCCTTGCTTAATTAGCCAGTCGAGATGCGCATCAGGCGCCACTTTGTCCATCGACTCATGCCAATCTTGCAAACCACTCTCGCCTAACAGGGCCGATAAAAGATCTCTCGAACGCTGTTTCTGAGCGATCTCTTCATCCAATTGTTCAAGTCGGTTTTGCAACAAAGAGCGGTCAACCTTGGCATCTAAACACGCCTGACACTCTTTTAACGTCAGGCCACCCGCTTGTAACTGCTGCAACAATTTCACACGCTGCAAGTCGCGTTCGGAATAACTTCGATAACCATTGCTGGTACGTTGAGCTTCAATCAAACCCAACTTTCCATAGTACAAAAGCGTTGAACGGCTCAGGCTAACGAGCTCCGCTAATTCAGATATGCGATACATGCACTTCTCCCTCATTTCTATCTATAAGATAAACTATGAAGTTGTAGTCAGGTCAACACTCAATTAAGCATTTTTCTCATCTTGTTTAGCTTCAAACTGGTAACGCTCTTTGGCATGTCTTTTAGCGGTAAGCTTTCCATTTATGACTAGCCATCGCTCTCGCTTAACGTCTCTTTGATTGAGGCGTACATTAAGCCGCTAATGACACAAAGAGCTCCCATAATTAAATAGCCGGCACTCATACCAAACAGCTTCACGCTTATCCCCGCAATCAAGTAAGTAAAAAACCACCAGAAATGCGTTAAAGAGAAATGAGCAGCAAAATACGGGGCGGTGTCTTCTCCCTCACACGCTTGGGTGATCAAAAGACCTGCGGAAGTTTGAATACAAGACATTCCGACGCCCATGGCTAAACACATTACGCCAAAGCCAACCCAACCGGGTGTGAAACTGCCAACGGCAAAAGAGGCACAAATCGTCAGCAATCCTATCCAATGAAAATGTTGCGGCGAGTGACTCTCTAACCACTTGGGTAACCGCAGTGCCATAAGCATGGAACCCAAACCAACGACCATCATTGCTAATGCGGTTTGCGTTTCGTCACCGTGCAGCACTTCGTGTACGTAGATAACCGTATTCACTAGCACCATCGCAGAAGCACTGGCCGCGGCAAGATACGCAAACCACAGAGCTCTCAACTTAGGTTTATTCAAGTAATTACGCAGCGCTTGCACCGCGCTGGTCTTTTTCGTTTTATGCGCTGATTCTGTCACTCGTTTCAAATTCGGTAATGTACACAGTAAGATCAACACACCAGACAGTAGAAAAGTGGCTGCATCGAGCATGAATAACTGTCTAAAACCAATCAAGCTCAACAATAGAGCCGTTAGCATTGGGCTAAAGATCTGTTCGAGATCATAAGCCATTCGGCTGAACGACAATGCTTTCGCGTACTGCGTTTTATCCACCAAGACCAAAGGTAGCGTTGATTGAAACAAGGGAGTAAAACCCGCAGAGCACGCATTGATGAGAAACATCAACACATAGACTTCCCACACTTCGGTGACAAACGGTAAACAGACAAACAACAGCGCCCTAATCAAATCCAGCGCGAACAAAGTCCTTCGTTTCGGCAACTTATGTGCGATTGCACCAAATACTGGCGCGAGTCCTATGTACGCCAACATCTTCAAAGCAAATGCAATACTCAGCACCATCCCTGCTTCATCACCCGACAGCTCATACGCGAGCAAAGCTAAGCAGATGGAACTCATGCCAGTTCCGACTAACGATATGATTTGAGCAGACAGCAAGCGAATATAATCTCTATTGCGCCACATTGGAGTAATGTCCGTTCTAGTGCTCATTCGCTTACCTCAATCCGACCTACTAAGTCAGAGAATAGACCACGTAACCAAAGTTGAATGCTGTCCCAAAGTCGTACCATCCAAGATCCTTGTTCTACAGATTGCTCTGCCACTAAAGCGAAACTTGCCACCGTATTACCGTTACTTTTCCAAACAACTTGTCCCACTTCATCCCCTTGCTTAATAGGCGCGAGCAGTGGTTTAGTCATTACCACAGATTTTTGCAGCGAATCGACTAACCCTCTTGGCATGGTGAGGTACGCATCTTCGGCGACCTTGGCACCGACTTGTTCTGTATTCCCCTTCCAAACTCGTACCTGAGACTCTATTCGATCCTCTTGCATCACTTGTTTGGTGTCGTAAAAACGAAACCCATAACTCAATAGATTCTTTGACGCAGAGGTTCGCGCTTGTGGGCTAGTGGTGCCCATAACGACCGATATCAAGCGCATCTTCCCTTCCGTCGCCGAGCTGACTAAGCTGTAACCCGCATTCTCGGTATAGCCCGTTTTTCCGCCATCGACATTAATTGACTTGTCCCAAAGCAGCTTGTTTCGGTTATATTGAGTAATCTTATTCCAAGTAAACCGACGCTCTTGATATAAAGCATAAACGTCAGCTACATCTCGAATAATCGACTTCATCAAAATCGCCATATCCAACGGAGAGGTTTGGATTCCTTCGCCATCTAAACCATGCGCATTCACAAAGTTAGTATCTTGCAGCCCAAGCGACTTCGCCCAACCATTCATTAGGCTAACAAAGGCTTGTTCACTCCCTGCAATGTGCTCTGCCAGTGCGACAGAAGCATCGTTACCCGATTGAACGATCACCCCTTTCATAAGATTTGAAACTGAAATCTCATCGCCAGGCTGAATAAACATCTTGGATGACTCTGAGAACTTTGCCGACCACGCGTTTTCACTGACCGAGACTTTATCCTGCCATGTCAATCGACCAGCTTTAATCTCTTGTCCAACGACGTAAGCTGTCATTAATTTGGTCAAACTGGCAGGGGCTAAAATGGCACGTGAGTTTTGCTCTGCAATGATGCTCCCCGATTGAAAATCCATCAAAACATAACCTTTGGCCGCCAACTCAGGCGGGTTCGGGGTTACCACAGCGAAGCTTGGAGCACTCATTCCCGCTAACAATAAGTAAGTCAACGCTCTCGCCCAGCGAAGCTTTTCTTTCAGAAGCCTTTCTTTTAGTTTCTTTTTAACCTTTGCTACCGCAACTAATGACGAGGAGACACTGAGCTTTAATACCGAAATCTTACTCATAACACTTCCTCCAAAGTCAGTGCGGCAACATCGCCAATATAGCGTTGGCGACCAACTTGATTGGTTGTGATGTACTGGTGCGTTTCTGAGCCCTTACCACACACTAAGATAAGGTCACCGCCACGACTCAGTTGTTTGGCTAATTGAATGGCTTCATAGCGATCGCTAATCTCATAGCAAAGCGTGGGGCTAACTTGTGAAGTTAACGCACGAAAAATATCCTCTTGCATCTCACCCAGCGGATTATCCGAAGTGAAAATCACAACATCAGAATGGGTAGCGCATAGTTTACCGATATCAGCAGCATCTCGTATTCGGTCGCCAGTCACACCAACGACAGTAATCACTCGCTTAGCCGACTGGGATTGGATGCCTTGATAGAGAGCCGATAGACCATCAAAGTTATGTGCGTAATCAACTAAGGCCAATGCGCCATTATCTAGCGAGAGATATTTTGAACGCCCATCCGGCGCAACAACGCTATTCAAGGCTTTTGCGATATCGGCTAGCGACCAATTAAGTGCCAACAATGTCGCCGCCATTGCTAAGCTATTCTCAACGTTAAACAGAAAAGGCAGTTGGCTGAAAACGCGCTCTTTGTTGCCTTGATTATTGAGGATGAAAGTGGCGCCAAATGGCTCAACGTTCAAACCTTCGACATAAAGATCTGCATCTGAATGATTCATTGAGAACGTCAGGACATTCACTCGGCTGCTTGCTCGCTCTATCGCGACATTGGCGTGGGGATCATCCAGATTAATCACAGCGGTACCATTGGGTTGAATACGGTCCAAGATCTGCAGCTTTGCCTGAACATAACCATCCAGTGTTTTATGATAATCAAGGTGGTCGCGGCCAATATTGGTGATCACTCCAACAGACAGAGGGACGAACCCTGCTCTATCTTGCACCAACGCATGGCTGCTTAGCTCCATTACATTATCAGTGACCTGCGCATCCGCCATATCTTTGAATAAGTTCAACAATGTCACGCTGTCTGGCGTGGTATTACTCAATTCTTGTTTGTTTCCCGCATATTCAACGCCAAGTGTTCCAATATAAGCGCTCTGTCGATTGGTCTTTAGAACCTGATTCAAACCATGTGCAACGGTCGTTTTTCCGTTTGTGCCCGTAATACCAATATGGCGAATTTTCTTATGCGGATACTGATAAAAAGCCTTGATGAGCAGCAAGCTTTGGTAATAGCTTCCCGTTACGAATACTGGTACCGATGCCGATATAGGTCTTGTTGCAATGATGGCAACCGCACCATTGGTAATCGCACTTTCAATATAACGATGACTATCATGACTCGTCCCTTCACGACAAACGAATACATCCTGACACTGAACGTGTTCACTGTTTGTTGAGAAGCGCCTAATTGACAATGCGCCCAGTTGTTTTAAGAAGCTTTTCAATGTCTCGCTCAACATTCATTTATCCTTTCTGTTAGCTAGGAATTATTAATTGAGTCGAGTATATTTTCCTGTATCACATCGATGAAATTGAACAAATCAATTCAAGTCATCAGCCATTTTGATAACCTATATTCTTTAGTGTTATCTCTACCAAATGAGAATATTGCTGTGAAAGATCTTAATTGGCGTGGAATCGACCTCAACCTACTGCTCACTTTTGACGCGCTTTTTCGCTTAAAAAGTGTATCGGCAGCTTCAAAAGAGCTGCACTTGGGACAGCCAGCCACCAGTTACAACCTAAAACGACTCCGGGAATTATTGGGGGATCCTCTCTTCGAAAGGCAAGGCAATAAGATGCAACCGACGGTGAGAGCACATGAGATAGCCCCTAAGGTTCAGACGATTTTGTCGATTTTCACGCAAGAGATTTTACCGGCGGAACAATTTGAGCCAGAGAGTTACTCAGGACAGTTCACCATTGGTGTCAGTGATTACGCAGAGCAGATTTTTGGTCCTGAGATTTTCGACACTCTTCAGCAACTCGCCCCGCTCAGTAAAGTCCTGCTCAAGCCTGTCGATAGTGCGAACTGCGTGACGTTACTCGAAGACCAAAACACGGACCTCTGTATTGGTGTTTTTCAGGAGTTACCAAGCCATTTGGATACCACCTTTCTTTACCGAGAAAAGCACCTTTGCACCTTTGATAACAAGGTGTTGAAGACCACACTCCCGATACCGCTCGATACCTATTTAAAGACGCCTCAAATGATAATTACGGCTAACCAAGAACTGACGAGTCAAGTCGATATCACGCTAGAAAATATCGGTGTAAAACGTAATGTGGTGCTTGGTACAACGCGTTTTTTGACCATTCGAAGAATGCTTTCGGGAAGAAATGTATTAGCCGTGATGGCAGAGATGGTAGGCCGTTCTGAATTGATAGATGATGATTTAGTACTATGCGATCCACCCATTGAAATCCCAGATTTTAACGTCGACATGGTGACATTAAAACGCGACGCCAGTCATCCACGTATCCAGTTTCTTACCCAGCTGGTTCAAAACCTAATTCAAGAAAAAGTAAAAGAACTTCGACTCATCAAATAAAGCTGGAGTTACTAACTAAGAGCAGCAACAGTATCTAGCAAGGGGCAAGCAAGGATTCATGAAACAAGCAAGGTTTGCCCCTACTTCACTCAAGTTAAATCATCACTTAATCGACCGCAGATCACCAAATTATTGAGTGCCCATCAATTTACAAAAGTTATCAAAACGATAAAACAAATCAACAGGTGAATACTTAAACCAACCAAGTATACTCATCACAAATCACTTCTTAACTTTTTTAGAAAAATTCAAAATTTATTAGAAATTAACCCCTAACTTTACTGAGTATTTTGTTAGTCTTGGAAACAATTATTTACAATCCAAACAAAAATTATTTGGATCGCTTGAGGTTGTTTTTCTTGAATATGAAATTATTCGGCAGTTCCCTAATCCTTTCGGGAACGGCATTAGGGGCTGGCATGTTAGCTATCCCAATGGTGTTGGCTCAATTTGGCTTCATTATCAGCTCAGTGTTAATGCTACTTATCTTTATCGGCACCACCTACTCTGCTCTTCTGCTAGCCGAGGCGTGTACAAAAACCAAAGACAATAGTGGCATGAGCAGCGTTGCTTACTTAACGCTTGGCAATAAAGGCAAACATTTTATCAATGCCCTCTTTTACCTGCTGCTGGTATGCATGTTGATCGCTTATATCTTGGGTGTAGGTGACATCATTCATAAGCTACTGCTCGATGTGGGTGTCGATGTATCAGCATCCGTTGCGTATACCATTTTCAGCCTATTGATGGGCGCTATCGTCGTCTCGGGCAAGTCTTATATCGACAAACTGAATCGCGGGCTATTCATCTTGATGGTCGTGATGCTGTTTATCGTTATCGCATCCTTGTTTAGCAACATTCGCCTTGATTACCTAACTCAAACCAGCCAATACACGGCCAACGATGTGGTGCAATACAGCGCAGTTATCTTTACTAGCTTTGCCTCTATGGTGGTGATCCCATCACTGGTTATCTACAACCGTGAAGCGACTCAAAAGCAGATCCGCAATATGATTCTGCTTGGCTCAGTGATTCCATTAATTTGCTACCTAACTTGGTTATTCGCAATTATCGGCAACCTCGGCACAGATGCGATCAGCCAGTTCCACAATATCTCTGAGTTGATATCTGCGTTCAGCGGCCAATCTGCTTGGTTGAAAGTGGTGATTGCTCTGTTCTCTGCTTTAGCCTTGGTGACTTCTTTCCTCGGCGTGTCGATGGCGCTTTACGACCAAAACAAAGACGCGGTGACCAACAACAAAGCGTTGGCTTATGCTCTGACCTTCATCTTACCTTTGGTATTAGCAGAGCTGTTCGCTAGCCAGTTTGTAAGCATGCTGGACTACGCAGGCATGGTTCTGGTGTTCCTTGCTATCTGGGGCCCACTCGCAATGGTAGTTAAGGTTCGTAGACCTGACTTCCCTCACCTACAAACTGAAGGCAGCTATACCGCAGCCGGTGGCGACACGGCACTAATGGCAACATTTGGTTTTGGCGCTTTGATTTTCGTGTCTTGGTTTATGGGGTAGATCATCACTCGGTCATAGACCTAAAAAGATACCAAGAAGAGCAGCTTTGGCTGCTCTTTTTTTATGCCTAATATTCTTATCTACAAACTCTGCCTTCATCGCCAAATCCAATTAACTAAGCCTTCAGACAAAGTAATTAGAAACAATCATTTAGATAAACCCTCTCTCAGTATTTCAAACTCCAGCCCTGCTCAAAACAGCATGTTCTATGATCATATAAAGTAGATCGATTGCTGATACATCTGATAATTAGATCACAAAATAACCTCAATGGTATTGTATTGGTATTATCATTTGAAATACCATCATTTGCGTACCCTACAGTACTAAAGGACATAATAATGAAATCGAATAACTTCAAACTATCTTCAATGATGTTCATTGAATGGTTTATCTGGGGAGCATGGTTTGTTCCCCTATGGCAAATACTCAATACCAATGGATTCACACCAACTGAGATCGCATGGTCTTACGCATGTACCGCGATCGCCGCGATCATTTCACCGATCTTAGTTGGATCAATCACCGACCGATTCTTCGCTGCACAGAAAGTACTTTCTGTAATGTTGATAGCAGGTGCAGGTTTGATGTACTTAGCGGCTCAGCAAACCGAGTTCGCCACCTTCTTCCCACTACTTTTGCTTTACTCGTTAACTTACATGCCGACGATTGCACTGACCAACAGCATTGCTTTCTCTAACGTAGAAGACGTAGAGCGTGACTTCCCGCGCATTCGTGTTATGGGTACGATCGGTTGGATTGCATCAGGTATCGCTATCGGCTTCCTACCAGGTTGGTTAGGCTATGGTGATATTTCATCAAGCAATATCCCACTTATTCTGACCGCTTTAGCATCTTTGGCTCTGGGTATCTTCGCGCTAACATTGCCAGATACACCACCGAAAAGTACCGGAAAACTCAGCCTTAAAGTGATGCTTGGCCTAGACGCTATCGTGCTGCTAAAAGACAAAAACTTCCTAGCATTCTTCGTTTGTTCTTTCATGTTCAGCATGCCTCTAGCGTTCTACTACATCTTCGCTAACGGCTACCTAACTGAAGTCGGAATGAGTAATGCGACAGGTTGGATGACGTTGGGTCAGTTCTCTGAAATCTTCTTTATGCTGGCACTACCATTCTTCACAAAACGATTTGGTATTAAGAAGGTATTACTTCTTGGTCTGTTTACTGCCGCAGTTCGTTACGGATTCTTCGTTTACGGTAGCGCAGACACTTGGTACCTCTACTCACTGCTATTCGCAGGCATCCTATTGCACGGTGTGAGCTACGACTTCTACTTCGTTACCGCCTACATCTATGTCGACAAAAAAGCACCGGCTCACATGCGTACCGCTGCGCAAGGCCTTATCACACTCGGTTGCCAAGGTATTGGTAGCTTGCTGGGTTACCGCTTAGGTGGCGTGTTGATGGAGAAGATGTTCGCTTATGACGAACCACAAAACGGACTAACGTTTGACTGGAGTGGTATGTGGGGCTTCGGCGCCATCATGATAGCCATCATCCTCGTTATCTTTATGTACTTCTTCCGTGAGCCAAACGGCGAGATCAAAGAGATCAAAATCGACAACAAATCAGATGGAAACCCATCAGAGCAGACTCAAGTAGAAAAAGCTCAAGCGTAATTTTATACCTGCTCAGTCTCTCTCCTAGTTTCTGGCTGAGCAGCTTTTAGATAACCTATTTTTGGTGAAGTAAGATGAACATTTCAAAACAAGACAGAATTTTAGGCACTTTTTATGGTCAAGCACTGGGTGATTCAATGGGAATGCCATCAGAGCTTTGGCCAAGAAGCCGAGTAAAAGCACACTTTGGTTGGATTGACTCTTTCCTGCCGGGGCCAGCTGAAAACAACGCCGCTTGTTATTTCGATGCTTGCCAGTTCACAGATGACACCTCAATGGCATTGGCTCTTGCAGACGCTATCATTGAATGCGATGGCGAAATCTCACCAGAGATTATTGCTCGTAACGTATTAAGTTGGGCTGAAGGTTTTGATGCATTCAATAAGAACATTTTTGGCCCGAGTTCAAAAGCCGCGATGCGCGCTATCAAGGAAGGGACATCAATTGATGAACTAGAAAACAACGGCGTGACCAATGGTGCGGCAATGCGCGTGTCTCCAATGGGCTGCCTAGTACCAACTACCAGCCTAGACACCTTCATCGACCAAGTCGCATTAGCTTCAAGCCCAACCCATAAATCAGACGTAGCGATTTCTGGTGCTGTAGCTATTGCATGGTCGATATCGAAAGCGATTGAAGGTCACAGCTGGAACGCAATCAAAGATCAACTACCCGCGATTGCGGTTGCAGCTCAAACTAAGAACATCACCACCTTCAGCGCTTCGATGGGGGCACGCATTGAATTGGCTCTGATGGTTGCTTCAGAAAACAGCGGCGTTGAAGAGCGTATGGAAAAGATCTATAACCTTGTTGGCGCTGGTGTGAGCACAATTGAGTCTGTACCAGCAGCAATCGCCATGGTCGAACTGGCTCAAACCGATCCAAATCGTTGTGCCATTCTATGTGCAAACTTAGGTGGTGATACCGATACGATAGGCGCAATGGCTACAGCAATTTGTGGCGCATTGAATGGTATCCAAGCTATTGATATCGATCTGAAAAAACAGCTAGACGACGAAAATCAACTCGACTTCGCGGGTTACGCTGAAACCTTCCTACGCTTAAGAGAGATTAAGGAGCAAGGGTATGCCTCATAGTGCTTTGGTTACACTGATTCCAACTCTACAAAACAAACGACAGTTGTGCCTAATCGGCGCTGCTGTGGTCGATATTGTGACAGAAACACCTGCTCTCCCGAAACGTGGCACTGATGTCGAACTCACAGAGAAAGGCATTCACGTTGGTGGTTGTGCTCTCAACATCGCGATTGCTTTAAAAAAGCTCGGCGTTGAATCTATTAATGCTCTACCGATTGGCCAAGGTAAATGGGCGGACATCATCACTGCCGCGATGGCTGAGAAAGGCCTAGCAAGTAGCCTGCAAGATCCAAGTGGCGACAATGGTTGGTGCTTAGCGTTAGTTGAACCCGATGGTGAACGTACTTTCCTGTCCGTCAGTGGCGTTGAGAACAACTGGAATCAACAAGCGCTTGAACAACTCAAGCTTCAAGACAATGCGATCATCTACCTTTCTGGATACCAGTTGTCTTCAGCTTGTGGAGAACAAATCGTTACTTGGCTTGAAACACTGCCAAGCGGTATTGAACTATTCATCGATTTCGGTCCTCGTATTGGAGACATTCCAAAGCCATTATTTGATCGCCTAATCAAGCTGAAACCGACCATATCTTTAAATCGCCAAGAAGCCGAAGTACTCGGCATGCAAGATATAAATGCGTTTGTAGAACAATGGCATAACCAGTATGGCTGCCCACTGATTCTGCGTATCGACAGTGATGGTGCTCTGTTCGCTACTCAAGATGGCTACGGGAACGTTGCGCCATTTAAAGCGACCGTGGTTGATACTATTGGCGCAGGCGATACCCATGCGGGTGGCGTGTTAGCGGGCTTGGCTTCTGGCTGGGAACTGCCTGACGCGATCTTACTTGGCAATGCAGTTGCGTCTTATGTGGTGAGTCATGTGGGTGGCGACTGCGCGCCAAGCGTTGACGAGATAACTCACTACCTTAACCAATACTAATTCCTGTTAAGTCATGTAGACACAAGGCTCAGTATTACTGGGCCTTTTTGTTATGCCTGTCTTTCTTTTACCTAGCTTTTTTGGCCTTTCTAATATGAATCATTCTTCTGTTATGAACCGTTCTTCCAATGCAAATAACAAAGCGACGAGGATTCTGCTTGCGAGCTGTGGGATCAACCTTTGTATCGGCGTGCTCTATACCTGGAGCGTTTTTAAGAACTCGCTACTAGAACTCGGTTGGAACAACACTCAAGCCTCGATGCCCTACACCATCACTATAATCACCCTATCATTGGCGCTACTCATTGCTGGTCGTATTCAAGATAAAATCGGCCCACAAAAAGTATTAATGGTGGGTTCTTTGATGGCTGGCGCGGGAATGATCTTGGCGAGCCTCTCCCTAACGCCTTGGAACCTTAATGTGAGCTTTGGTCTAGTCACTGGTGCCGGTATTGGATTCGCTTATGCTTGTTTGAATCCAACCGCGATGAAGTGGTTTCACTCTTCTCAAAAAGGCATGGTCAATGGGTTACTCGCCACTGCATTCGGGCTGGCTGCTATTTACTTAGCACCTCTTACTAGCTATCTAATCTCAGAATTCGGTCTAGAGCAAAGCCTTCAAATACTTGGAGCAGGTTTGATTCTTATCGCCTTTCCACTGGCCTGTTCTATCAAAAATCCGCCAAAGGGCTATGAGCCTAAAGTCAGCTCATCACAGCCTGACGCATTAACGCCTGCATCAACGGTCAGCCGAAATTACATGTGGAAAGAGATGCTCGCTACCAAACAGTTCTACTTACTGTGGTTTACTTACGCTTTTGGCGCGGCCGCTGGTTTAATGATCATCGCCAACATCACTTCAATTGCCGCAGAACAAGCCAACATCTTAGAAGGTGCTTATTTGATCGTGACCTTATCGATATTTAACTCGGCAGGTCGACTGGTATCAGGATTATTAAGCGACAAGATTGGCGCATTAAAAACATTAGCTATCGCGCTTGGGTTGCAAACCATCAATATGTTGCTGTTCAGTCAGTTTGTCTCTAGCCCTACTCTGATGGTGGGTGCCGCTTTGGCGGGCATTGGGTACGGCACTTTATTAGCTGTATTTCCTTCAATCATGGCGGACTTATACGGCCTGAAGAACTTCGGCGCCAACTATGGCGTGCTTTATACCGCTTGGGGTATTGGCGGCTTTATCGGCCCTATCTTGGCGGCGATATCGATGGATTGGTATGGCAGTTACTCAATCGCTTATTTGATATGTGCGGTCTTGGTAAGCATCGCGACGGTACTGACGTTCCGTGTCAAGCCCATTTCTACAGAACCGTGCAGCGACAATGGGGAAGCCTCCAATTATCAGTTTGAACGTTCAAGCTAACTCAATGACTCTCTGAGTGGTGGAATCTTTGTTTCGCCCTCAGATTTCACATTTCTCTTAAGTGTGGACTCAGACTTCGGGTATACTTCGGTTAAATATAAAAGCTAAAACAGACCTTTATGAGCGCTTATCAACCACTGCTTACCTTGATTCAAGAGCGAATCGAACAGAAAGATAAATCACCTTTGTATCTGAAGATTGCCGATTCAGTAAAGCTCGCGACTGAGCAACAAATGTTGAAGGGCGGTGACTTTATCCCAACGGAACGTGAATTCAGCGACAAGCTTGGTGTATCTCGAATTACGGTCCGCAAAGCATTGGATATTCTAGATAAGGAAGGTGTGATAGTTCGCTCTCGTGGTTTGGGCACTATGATCAGCGAGACTGTTGAATACTCAAGTAAAGAAGCGACAGGCTTCTCTCAACAAGTGGTTCTAAAAGGCAAAAAACCCGACACATTATGGATAAAGAAAGATGTTGTTCCTTGCTCTTCAGAAATCGCCAAGATGCTCAAAATCGCCGAGAACGATCAAGTCTTTCTATTGAAGCGCGTTCGTTACATCGACGAACAAGCTGTCTCTATCGAAGAGTCTTACGTCCCTGCTCATTTGATCCATGACCCAGACGAGATTCAATTGTCGCTTTACGACTACTTCCGCAGCCAAGACATATCACCAACCAAAACGCAAAGTCGTGTGTCTGCAAAAATGCCAACTGAAGAGTTCCTAGAAAAACTCAATATCGACGAAACCGTGCCTGTACTGCTTATCGAACAAACCGCTTACGATAAAAAAGGCGTTCCGATTGAATACAGCATCAACCGCTGTCGTGGTGATATGTATGTGTTCGTGAGCGAAGATTAAACCTCGTATCCAAAATACAGTAGATACAAAAAGCCCGTTACTCCTGCTATTAAAAGTAGAGACTAACGGGCTTTTTACTTCTTATTGGAGTGCTTGCTAGTTAGCTCTTAAACGTACTCGCAATATCTTTCAATGAAGCTGCTAGCTGAGCTTGTTCTTTGGCTGTTGCAGCTATTTGCGTTGCACCTGTCGTAGATTCTGTCGACTTCTGCTCTACTGCCATCACGTTTTGAGCGATGTCTTGAGTCACTACCGCTTGCTCTTCGGTAGCGGTTGCGATCTGCTCTGTCATGCTAAAGATCTCGCTTACCGATGCTGAGATTCCTTGTAAAGTGTGCTCCACCTCTTTTGAATCTTCAACCGCTCTTGACGACATCTTCTTGCTGTTATCAATCACATTGAACGCGGTTTGCACGTCTGATTGTAGAGAGCTAATGAAGCCTTCGATTTCCAAAGTAGACTCTTGAGTGCGCTGCGCCAAAGTACGAACCTCATCAGCTACGACGGCAAAGCCACGACCTTGCTCACCCGCGCGAGCCGCTTCGATCGCTGCGTTCAGCGCGAGTAAGTTGGTTTGGTCAGCAACCGATTTAATCACATCAATCACGCTGTTAATGTTATTGCTACTTTCGTGTAGATGAGTGATTTTTTCAGCGAGGCCGTTAATCTCAGAGGCCAAGGTTTCGATCGATTGGTAAGAGTGTTGAACCGTGCTCAAGCCTGCTTGTGATTGTTCATCAGCCAATTTAGCTGAACTTGCAGTTTGCTGTGTTTTAGCCGCGACTTCGTTCACCGTTGCCGATAGCTCCTCTGTGGCTGTCGCGATCAAACCGATTTGATCTTGCTGCTCAACTAAGGTTCTAGAGTTGTATTGACAAGTTTGCGCTGTCTCTTCGGCTGCCGAAGCGAGTGTAAGACTAGACTGAGACAGGCTATCGATCACTTCAGAGAACTTCTCTAATGTTTCGTTAAGCGATGAAGAGATCTGGCCGAGTTCACTGTTGCCTTCATATTTCGCTCGCACCGTCAGGTCATTATCATCTCGAACTCTTGAAAGCACTAAGGTCAGATCTTTCACTCGTGTCGTTAGGTCTGTAATTGCTTTGAAGCTAACAAACGTCGCGAACAGAGTGATCACAACAAACATCGCGATACTGCCCATCATCGCTGATTGAGCTTGCTGAGTTTTCTGATCAGTCAATGCAATAAGAGAGTCTGCCAGTTGGTTCTCTGTCTTTTTCAGCTGAACAATGCGCGCCGTTGATTGTGCGAACCAGTACACAGGGTCTACATCAAAACCGCTCATTTTCGATTCAGCTAATTCTCTAAGTTTTTCAACTTCCGCCACAGACTTGTCATTCAGTTGCTGTTCAAAGAAGCGAACGTTATCAGGATTACCCAACACCTCAAAGTTAGAGAAATAAGTATTTTGCTGTGTCACCAAAGAGATGAATCTAACCAACATGCCTGGGCCAAATTCATTTTTAGAAAAGGTGTTGTTGAGAACCGCGCGCTCAATACCAGCGCGCTCTTTACCTTGTAAAAAGTTATAGTAAGCAATGGTTTCTTTAGTGATGGTGGCATCAGAACTCAGCTCTGCAATTAAGGCAGAAACACTGAGTAACTTGGCATTGAGTTTGGTGTAGTAACCCAACGCTTCAGAAAGGGGAATCGATTGAGAATCGACTCGATTACGAATAGAAGTAATTTGATTTAGGCTTTGGCTTATTTCAGTGTTCAGGCGAGTGATTTGCGGTAAATCGATTCCAGCAGATTGCCAGTATTCTGTTTTCAGAGTACGTCTATTATCTGCACTGGTTCTTTGTGCTCGCAGCTCACTGACAAACTTAGTGCCCTGTGAGCCGATAAATCCAGCCGTCATTCCACGCTCTTTTTGTAACTCATGCACAAGTTCACTGTACACAACCGACAAACGGGTAAGTTGGTTTAATGAAGACAATTCACTGGTGGTTTCTACGCCTTTTGAAATCGCAGAAACGCTAAGCCATAGAAATCCCAAGATCGGTAAAATAAGCAAAGCGATAATTTTTTGCTTAAAAGACATATCGGTTAATTTCATTATCATTTCCCTAGCAGCTAACAAATATTTCTCGGTCATCTAGCTCAGTACGTTTCCAGACGGATGTACATTTACTGTGACCGTATAATTATTCAACTTAATTAATATAGTTCAATTACCATGCCACACAGATCGGCGTGCGCTGAAAGTAACATTTAACCTTACAAAATACATTGATTTACCGATAAAACTGTTAGCTAAGCGACCTAACGATACCAAAAACACGTGCAACAACATTTTATTGGCGTAAGTGACTGAAAGTTGACACATTTTAACTACCCAAAAGGGGTAGGGCTGCACCATTTATGTGCTAAGAGAGTGCTCTCGATCCATTCCGTGTCGACTAACGATTTCACCCTAAAAAGCGATTCATCATTAACTCACTATTCAGCGTTAACTAGATATGTATAATGCCGTGCTTGTTAAATTGAGGCTCGCAATTACATGCGACAGTAGCTGAAAGGAATTTTTATGGATTGTCCCGCTTGCGAAGAACATATCGGTTGGGAATGGGTAGAAGAAGCGGCCATTGAGCCCAATGAGGAATTCGATTGTCCAGAGTGCGAAGCAACATTGATGTACACCATCGATGAAGGCACCTACTACGGCGCTCAGCACAAGACCATAGAAGTGATTGATGATTAAGATGATTTCCTGATGATCGGGATGTTTTATTCACTCTTTGATGTTCTAAGCCTGTGCAAAGCAGCCAAACACACCTTTACTAGAACGGGCGTTCAGCATAAAATATTGAACATATGTTCAGATTAATAAAGTAGATGTTATGGCTAAGACCGCTAAGTTCGATAGACAAGACGTAGTAGATAAAGCAACGAACCTGTATTGGGAAAAGGGCTTTCATGCGACTTCTATGCGCAACCTGCAAGACGTGATTGATATGCGTCCGGGCAGCATCTACGCGACGTTCGGCAGCAAAGAAGGTTTGTTTAAAGAGACGCTCGCTCGCTATACCGAACTTGGCATCCTCAACCTGAACCGCTTCCGCAGTGAAACCGAATCGCCTATCAAAGCGCTGGAAAACTTCGTAAAACGTGCGGTTGTCGAATCGAAACAGAGCGCACCAAACGGCATGTGTATGTTGGCTAAAACGGTCGCAGAGCTAACTGATGAACACGCAGAATTGTTAGCAGAAGCGAAGAAGTCACTTAAGATAATGGAAGGTGAGTTCGCCAAGCTGATTGCAGAATCACAAGAATTGGGTGAGATAAGCAAAGAGCGCGAACCAACTCAACTTGCTCGTCATGTTCAGGTTCAAATCGCAGGCCTGCGTACCTACGCGAAAACCTGTGACGATATCGATTTACTCAACTCAATGGTTGAAGATGTATTTAAGTACCACCCTTTTTAAGGGCTGAACTTATACATTAGAAAACGATACAAAAAGACTCCACTTTCACCTTAACCGGCCTGAGCGGAGTCTTTTTAGTTTTGATCTAGTTAACTTTATAGATGATAAGCTTTGCGGCTTAAGGATTACACCTTTCTCATGATCAACGCCTGAGCATTAAGCATCGCTTCCTTAGTACTGACATCTAACGTTTTCACGTTCGCAAAGCGTTCTACTTCTTTAATCGCCACATCGTGAGCAAAGATCACCAACCTCGCCCTTTCAATGTCTTTTTGTGTGATGCGATTACCTATCCCGTTGGCACCTTGTGTTTCGACTTTAATCCGAACCCCGAGATGATGCGCTGCCTTTTCTAAAGACTTAGCAGCCAAGAAAGTATGGGCAACTCCTGACGGACAAGAAGTAATCGCCAATACATCCGCTTGCCCCTCTTCGGTTACAGAACCACCGGTAAACTGATTAGAATTCACTTCGCCTTCGACCACGTTCTTCTTCAGAAGAATCACGATAATAGCTGTCGTTAGAGCACCTACTAGTGTGCCAACGATATAGCCAATCTTGCCATCCACCACTGGCAGCACAATCCAGCCGCCCCATGGTGCATGGTTCACTACATGGAACATAAAGCCAACCACGTTACCGACAATGCCACCAGCAACAACCGCAGGCAGAACCCGCGCAGGATCGGCGGCTGCAAATGGGATCGCGCCTTCACTAATGCCAATCATGCCCATGATGCCCGCCGCTTTACCTGCTTCACGTTCGTCTCTTTTGAATTTCTTTGGTGATAAGAAAGTCGCCAGTGCCATGCCTAGTGGTGGTGTACAAATCGCAATACCAACACCGCCCATCAACCATGGTTGAGTATTCACCTGAGTTTGGGCAAACAGCGTTGCTACTTTATTGATTGGGCCGCCCATATCAAAGGCCGTCATTGCACCTAAAATACTGCCCAATACCACTTTTCCTGAGCCTGCCATGCCAGTCAGCATTTGGTTCATCTCTAGCATCACTTGAGCTATCGGTGAGCCAATCACCCACATCACCGCACCACAAGTGACAAAGGTGCCGACTAGTGGATAGATGAAGATCGAGCTCAGCGAGATCATGCTGTCTGGCAGTTTGATCTTCTTGAGTAGATTAACCACAAAGCCCGCGAAGAAGCCGACCACTATCGCGCCGAGGAAGCCGGTATTGTATTGATTGACCGCGACCCAAGAGCCAATCATTCCGGGTGCTAAACCCGGTTTGTCGGCCATTGAGTAGGCGATGTAGCCACCGAGCACCGCTGTAAAGAGAGTTAAGCCTGCGATGCCCATCTGTGCGATGTCAGCCAGAACACCGCTTTCAGGTACTGCGCCATGACCCGACATCATCACCGACAAAGACAAAAGCACACCACCTGCAACCACGAAAGGAATCATGTGTGAGGTGCCGTATAATAAGTGTTCTTTGAGGCGATTAAGAGATTGTGCCCAAGGGCTTAGTGGTTCGACATACACTTCATGATGGCTAGAGGCGTAGCTATCGAACGATTCTGAATTGGCTTCAAGAAACAGCTCTTGAGCTTCCTCGACAGATTCCACCGCCTTTAATTTTGTAACAAAGCCATCTTCGATAAGTCTGGTCGAAATCTGAGCTAGTACTTCGATATGGTGGTCGTCGTTGTTGTCTGGTGAAGCGAGCATAAAGAACACATCCGACAGCTCGCCGCCGTCTGCGCCATAATCGATGCCAGAACGGCTGATACCTACCGCCACAGCAGGTTTAGCTACGGCAGTACTTTTCGCGTGTGGAATCGCAATGCCATCGTCAAAGCCTGTATTACCGATGGCTTCACGCTTCCAGATGTCATCAAGGAATTCACGTTTATTGGAGAGCTTACCGGCACGGTCGAGCAGTTCAACAAGCTCTTCAAATACCGCCTGTTTTGAGTCTGCTTGTAAATCTAAGCAGATGATCTCGGGCTCGATAATGTTGGTGATATCCATATGCAGCTCTGCCTCGCCTGATTTCAGACTGAAGTAATTACGTAAGTGATAAGGTTAATAAGATGAAAAGATTAACGGTGTGAAGGCACTCAATATATAGGACGAAAGGTGCATTAACTGGATTATTGTAACCAAGAACTCAGAGTGTGACTTTCACCTTGGAATAAAAAACGCCAATCCATAAAATCCACAGAACCTATAACAATATCATCCCTCCGTCATGCGAGCTTTCCCTACTGGATTTCCCTTGCAAGATAGCTTTTGCAAAGTAGCTTCTGAAAGGTAGCTTATGTAACGTAACAGGGACGAGATTAAGCCGAGAATAATAATGAGAATTGTAGCGGTAACTGCGTGCCCTACAGGCATTGCGCATACTTATATGGCAGCTGATGCTCTAAATAAAACAGCCCCTAAGTTCAACGTTTCAATCAAGGTTGAGACGCAAGGCGCTATGGGTATTGAAAACTTACTGACCGCCCAAGATATTACCCTCGCAGACAAAGTGTTGATCGTCTCTGATATCGACATCGAACAACCAAGCCGATTTGACCCAGCTAAAACCGTATTTGTTCCAATGGAAGAGGTATTGTTGAGTGTCGATAAAGTCTTTATTAAGCATTGTCGAACTTAAACTTTTGATGAACGAATACCAGATCACCTTCTTCGTTAACGATCCTGCCGCGAGCTCACATGTCGCGCAGCCGCTGACTCGCTTAGCGAAGAAGTTCAAAAGCAACATCCGCATTATCAACATCACTCAAAATCGAACCGCTGATCTCTCCAAATCCGTCGCGATGCTGCAAGCCGGTTTACTTCGCGGTGATTTGTGTCAGATAACCGCGGTCGGTATTGATGCTGAGTTGGCCTGTTTCGTTCTCAAAGACGTCATTGCCGAGCATTACGACATGGTTGGGTCGCAAGTGAACCATGAATTCTCTAGCGATCTAATTCAGCGAATGCCACAGATATGCCCTCCTTGTGACATCAAATGGCATCACGCCAAGGCGCAAACTCAACTGACCAAATTTGAGTGCTTGAAAGGGCTTGCTCACCTTGTTTATCCAGAAGATCCAGATGAACTGATTCTGGCATTTATTAAGCGAGAGGAACGCTCTTCAACCTGCGTGTCACCGGGTATCGCACTGCCGCATGTGATGTTTGAATCGACTCAAGATCTCTCGATTGCGGTTATCGTCAGTGACGACCCGATTGACTGGGCATCACGTATCGGCGAAGTGCATGTAGCCATTGCTCTTGTTCTGCCAACCAAACCACAGCGTGAGCACATTGTCGCGGCGACCAACCTAACTAGAAACCTCCTTCACGATCAGGTCAATGAACGTTTGCAAAAGACCCGAAGCAGTGTCGACCTGCAAGCTCTGTTGATGTACATCTCGTCACGTCTGATTTAATGACCACCCCGTTAGACCTAGATTGATCCTCGATACTCTGTCGGCGTCCTACCGGTGCGATTCTTAAACACGCGACAGAAGTAGTTCACATCTTTAAAGCCGCAACGTAATGCCACTTCATTGAGCTTGAAGTTGTACTTTTTGAGCATGAACTTAGCGCGGTCGACCCGCACACGGGTGATGTATTCTGCTAGCGTCATGTGGCCTTGCTGACGGAACATTCGCGACAAGTGATTGGATGAAATGCTAAAGCGTGAGGCAATGCTGTCTCGGGTGATTTGACGGTGGAAATTCTCTTGAATATAGATACAGATCCCTTGATACACATCCTGCACTCGGCTGTGAGATTTCTCGACGGGCGCATCCAACATCGTCTTGCTGTATTGGAGCAGAGCTTGCAGCAATAACTCATCCATCGGCTGCTTGTTACTCTCTCTCGCGAGTGAGCTGAGCGCCTCCAAGATGTTATCAATCGCAAACCCAGAGCGAGTCTGAATACTGTGCTTTTGGATATCGTAAAAGCTCTCTTCCCCTTTGCGCTTACTCACCAAGCTTAAACCCAGCTGGCGACGACCAAACAACATACTCAGCACCGAGCAGTCGGTATCCCAGTTAGGTTTATTCCAGCAGTTGGGTGGAATAAAAATCGCGTCTCCGGCTTTGGCAATAACGTTAGTGATCTTGCGATCATGACTCTCCATTTCATTGACATACTCTCCGTCTAACACCAACTCCAAACGTGGAAAGTTCACCTGATAGCTACAAGCGGAAGGCGTGTGAAAATCTCCAGCAAACCAGATGTTATGAAACGGTTCTCGCTCATTTAACACCGACGAGATTAAGTCATGAAATATCATTATTCGAACTCTTATGGGCAGCAATAAGGCTACGGAAATAGATATACCTGTAACTGAAACATAGCGCTATTGAGCAAAATCACAATTTGAGATCTAGGTTACAAAAATCCAGTCTTAGAAATAAATCTCCAGTGCAGAAACCGATGAGGCACGTAATTCCCCAGATAACAAAACACGCCGAACCCCTTATAAATAAAAGCGTCAAAGCACGACAAATCTTGTCAATACAGGGCTACAAACGCCCGTTCGACCGATCAAAATCACACTCCACTTATAACGCAACAATCATCCAGTAAATGCATTTTTTCTTCACTACAGAAGGCAAGCCGTAGATTCCAGAATACCCCTAACAAAATAAAAACAGAGTAGGGGTTCATTATGATCACGACATTGATCAATCAAGATTTGATTAAGCTTTCGCTTAGCGCTAATTCAAAAGAAGACGTATTTAAAGAGCTGATAGACGTGCTTTACGCACAAGGCAGAATCTCAGACAAAGCACAGTTTCTTGCCGACATTAAGGCTCGTGAAGAACAAGGTAATACCGGATTTGAAGAAGGTATTGCTCTGCCACACGCGAAAAGCGCTGCGGTCATCAAACCCGCGGTTGTTATCGGTGTCCATCAACAGGGTATCGAGTACGGCGCAGATGACGGCCAGCCATCAAAACTGTTCTTCATGATTGCCTCTCCTGATGGCGGCGATAATCACCACATCGAAGTACTGGCAGAACTTTCTTCAAAACTGATTGAAGAAGGCTTTATCGAAAGCTTCATGAATGCTCAATCTCAACAAGAAGCACTAGAGCTACTGCTTAGCAAACCTGAGCCATCAGAAACGGAAACCAGCGTTGAGAAACAAGGCTTCATCATTGGTGTGACAGGCTGCCCAGCTGGCGTTGCACACACGTATTTAGCAGCCGAAGCACTAGAGAAAGGCGCGGCGGCTTTTGGCTATGACATCAAGGTCGAAACCAACGGTTCTATCGGCGTTAAAAACAGTCCAACTCAAGAAGAGATCGAACGCGCAGACGCAATAGTGGTGGCTTGTGACAAACAGGTCGACATGGCTCGCTTTGCCGGAAAACGCGTTATCAGCACCAACGTAAAAGCACCAATCAAAGACGCGCAAGGTTTGATCAAACAAGCGCTCAATGCACCTAGCTACCAAGCTGAACAAGCGCCGACCAACCAATCTGTTGTAGAGAAAGCCTCGCAAGCGCGTTCAGACCTTTATCGTTACTTGATGAATGGCGTATCTCACATGATCCCATTCGTGGTGACAGGCGGTCTTTTGATTGCCCTAGCACTAGCCATTGGCGGTGAGCCGAGTGAATCTGGCATGGCAATTCCTGCTGGCAGCATGTGGAACCAAATCCTCGAAGTGGGTGTGGTTGCCTTCACATTGATGATCCCAATCTTAGCCGGCTACATTGCTTACGCGATTGCTGACCGCCCTGCTCTGACCCCTGGCTTAATTGGCGGTTGGATTGCCAACAACGGCTCTTTCTATGGCGCTGACGCAGGCACAGGCTTCATTGGCGCAATCATCGCAGGTCTATTGGTGGGTTACTTCGTTAAATGGATTACTTCGTTTAACTACCACAAATTCGTTCAACCGCTTGTGCCTATCATGATCGCTCCGATCACTGGTTCTCTATTCATCGCAGGCCTGTTCATTTTTGTTATCGGCGCACCTATCGCAGGGCTGATGGATGCTCTTACAGCCCTACTTACTAGCATGAGCACAGGCAACGTGGTTCTGCTTGGCATCGTATTGGGTGGCATGGCTGGTTTCGATATGGGCGGCCCTTTCAACAAGGTGGCGTTCCTATTCTCAGTCGGCATGATCGCCAGCGGTCAAACTCAATTCATGGGTGCGATGGCGTGTGCAATTCCTGTGGCTCCACTAGGCATGGCTATCGCAACCAGACTTGGCCGTAAGTTCGACCTGTTCGAATCATCTGAAATCGAAGCGGGTAAAGCAGCGGGCGCAATGGGCTTAGTGGGTATATCTGAGGGCGCGATTCCTTTCGCAGCTCAAGATCCGATGTCGGTTATCCCTGCCAACGTACTGGGTTCAATGACTGCAGCGGTTATGGCGTTCTCATTTGGTATCACCAACAGCGTTGCCCATGGTGGCCCAGTTGTGGCTCTGCTCGGTGCAATGAACTACCCAATGCTGGCACTACTATGCATGGCATCAGGTGCGGGCGTGACTGCGGTTACTTGTATCGCGCTTAAAAATCTACGCAAAGCCAAGCTAACAGCAGCAGCGGCTTAAGCCATTTCAACTCCAATGGCTTGAGCCCCTCTACCCTACTGTTTTTAGTAGCTAATAGTTTTTTAGGAACGAATAGAGCTCAAGCCATGTTTCCCTTCATGGTGATTTCGATGTCTGATTTTTCTTTAGCGAACGACTCGTTCGTACAACGCTTTTTCTACCCTATGACTAACGTGATTCAGAACTACGCATGGGGTAGCCCTTCTTCGTTCAGCCACCTGTTTGGTATAGATAACCAATCAGGTGAGCCGCAAGCGGAGATCTGGATGGGCGCTCATCCGAATGGTTGCTCAATGGTGACCGACAACGGGCAGCAGACCACGTTGTCGAACCTCATTTCCAAGAACCTAAACCTATTTCTAAGCGAGAAAGTCGCGAGCCGTTTTGGAGAACTGCCGTATCTGTTTAAGGTGTTAGCTGCCGAGAAAGCGCTCTCAGTTCAAGTTCACCCGAACAAGCAGCAAGCCGAATCTGGCTATGCTCTTGAAGAGCAGCAAGGCATTCCGATGACAGCGGGCAACCGTAACTACAAGGATCCCAACCACAAGCCAGAACTGGTGTATGCCCTAACCGACTACACCGCGATGAATGGCTTTAGATCTATCAACGAGATCCTTGAGCACTTCCATTACCTTGATATTCCAGAGCTGCATTCGATGGTCAATGATCTCGCGGGCGATCAAACGCCTAATGGATTAGCCAGCTTCTTCGCGAGCTTATTGTCTTTACAAGGTGAACAAAAAGGCATGGCTCTGACCATGTTACTGATGAAGGCGAAGCTTTCTGATGCCCCTGTGTTCCAGTTGATTTCAGAGTTGGAACAGCAATATCCGGGTGATGTAGGCCTGTTTGCTCCGCTGCTATTGAACGTGATCACCTTAAAGCCCGGACAAGCCATGTATCTGGATGCCGAGACACCGCACGCTTACATTAAAGGTACGGGCTTAGAAGTGATGGCAAATTCAGACAATGTACTCCGCGCAGGGTTGACGCCTAAGTACATGGATATCAATGAATTAGTCTCTTGTACTCAATTCAATGAAAAGCCTGCAGATAGGCTACTGCTCAGCCCTATTGAGCAAGGTGATGTGATGGAATACCAAATTCCAGTCGAGGATTTTAAGTTCTCTATCGTGCAGAACTCACATCAGAGGAAGATCACCACCGAAGGTGCCGAGATCTTACTGCCACTCGATGAATCCATGGTGCTAACCCATCAATGCGGTGAAACCTGCGTGATAGAGAAAGGCCAATCGGTATTCATTCCCGCTTACGCTGAAAGTTACAAACTCGATTGCGTTGGACGCGTGGCACGTGCTTACAGCTAGCTCTATCAAGTAAATCTAGCTCTCCCGAGTAGATACAAACACTGATCATGCCCTGCTTTGCGGGGCATTTTTCTTCCCACAGAAAGTTATTTCAACACCGAAGTACACCGGCTTTGTTGCGTAATTAAATTTAGAGATAGAGCCAACCCGTTTCGCTTGTTTCTTAGTCAATACGACAAGTTTCAGGCATACCTAACCCAGTAAGCTTGTTCAACGCTTTTATCATCGCGTAAGTTTCACCCACCTGGGCATTGTAATTTCTTAAGCTCAGTTTCCCTCCTAGCAACTGTTTAACTCGATACATCGCTGTTTCTGAGAGTGAACGTTTGTGGTATCCATACCGCTCTTTCCAATACTTATTTGAGTCGTATAATTTCTGGCAACCCACGGCGAGATTTCGAGGGTGACCACGCTCCCAGAAGGCAGCCCCTTCTCTTGGGGGAATAAGCGCAATAGCTCCCTTAATCTTAATAGCAGCGTGACACGCTCTCGTGTCGTAAGCGCCATCACCAGACACCTCAAGGATACTTCGGCGTGTTTGTTTCAGTAAGTTCGGGAGTACTTCTCCATCTGTAACCGTCGATAAACTTAGCTCGGCGGCAATGATCTCATGAGTGTTGGTATCGACTGCAATATGCAGCTTTCGCCAGACTCTACGCTTGCCATCCGTCCCATGTTTTTTGACTTTCCATTCACCTTCGCCATAAACCTTAAGGCCAGTAGCATCAATGGCTAGGTGCTGTATCGCTCCTCTCGTTTTAGTCTTAAATGAAACCTCAACTTGCTTGGCTCTACGACTGATGCAGGTGTAATGCGGACAACTTAACGGTACATGGGCTAACCTAAATATCGAGTCGATAAATCCTTGCAGCGCTCTCAATGGCATAGAAAAAACTCGTTTGACCATGAGTGCTGTCGTGATAGCTAAATCACTGAACCGACGCGGCCTACCGCGCTTATTCTGTTTGCTTTGCGCCCATCCGCTTATTGCTTCTTCATCAATCCAAAAAGTCAGAGAACCACGGTTAATGAGTGATCGGTTGTATTGCTTCCAGTTGGTTGTTTTATAACGAGGCTTAGGCATAGGACTACGAGATAGAGTGGAGGTAGCTGATCAGATCGTAGGTTCTTGATTTAGTTCCATTGAATTACGCAACAAAGCCTAGAAAAGGGTCCTTTTTATACATGAATTTGCAACGAGTTTTTGAATCCGGGTGCGTGGAGCTAAAATACTTCTGTATTCTCTTCACTCTTTGTTGAGTAGAACTCGCTCAACTTCTGAATGACTTTATGCTGGCCTTTATTTTACGCTAAACAAAAATTGCATAATAATCAGGGTAATCAAGAAAACTCAGCACGTTGACTCTGATTTATAATGGAAAAATATCCCCAAATTATTCAAAAGTTTTCATTACCGACTTAAGTTTGATTCTGTCTACATAGTTTAAATACGCATTATTTATCAGTTATGAGAAGCAGGAGTTTTAAACTATGCTCACCAAGACAAGTCATCAATTAACGACACTAAAAGCTGATTTGGCAAAGATAATATAAGAGCTAAACAGCGCAAAACAACCTCTTACTTCGCTTAATCAAAATATTCGATCAGTTGAGCAAGACTTAAAGAGTGCTATCCACCTAAAGAAAAATTATGTTTCAAAGCTTTATGCCTAAGCATCGTTACAAATCGTAGTCTTTCAGACATTTTGGATTAATGAAGAAGCTATATGGTTACCACAAACGCCCATTCTCAGAAACAACGATGTATCGAGTTAAACCGTTACTAGGTAGGGCGATTGAGCTTAAAAAATTACAATACATAGATGGGGGAATCTTACGTAATAATAGAAGCGTTGAACAAATTTATGGGGTTAGGTATGCCTGAAACTCGTCGTGTTGACTAATAAAAATACTAAGTGGGAGGCTCTGTCTCTAAACTGAATTACGCAACAAAGCTACCTAACATAGCCCACTCAGAAATGGATGAGTTTTTGGAAATGGCTCGAAGACTATCCGAGAATAAGTCAGATGAAGAGATAGGTAGTCTCATCGCTAAAGTGTCGAGAGCATTGACAAACTAGTTTTTGGTCCGCATCAGTCAAACAGGACACCTCACGAAGCAACTTTTTCCATACTAAAAGTTATCTGCATTTTACTAATTTAAGTGATTACTCTAAGAAGGTTCTGTCCAGAACCTTCATAAGCTGAATTTTCGCCCGTGGCATTTTCTAGTTCAAAAGCCTCTCTTTCCGATTTAGAACCGATCTCTATATGAGTTGTCGGGAGATTTTCTTTTACCCTCCCGACATCAAACGGATACATAGCTGATCTTCCTATCGACTTACAACGTAAGAGGTTCGTTAAAAGGGAGAAAACATTATGGCCACCGTCTATGTCAGCATTGGAAGCAACATTAACCGCGAACATCACGTCACAGAATCCCTCAAAGCATTGAATAGCCGCTTTGCCCCTCTGCACATTTCTAATTTCTATGATTGTGAGCCTGTTGGTTTTGAAGGGGACAACTTCCTGAACCTAGTCGTAGGGTTTGAATGTGACCTTTCTATCGCTGAACTGGCTAAGGTTCTGCATCAAATCGAATTAGAGAATGACCGAAAGCGTGAAGCTAAAGAATATGCTTCGCGCACTATGGATATCGATATCCTTCTTTACGGTAACGAAGTGGGCACTATCGATGGAGTAGAGCTGCCGCGAGGTGAAATCACTGAGTACGCTTTTGTGCTTCGACCGTTAGTTGATGTTGCCGCGCAAGAACGTCATCCCACTCTAGATATCTCTTTTCAGCATCTCTGGAACAATTTCGATCAGCTGAATCAGAAAACCGAACTTATACCTTTCAAGGTCAGCTTCACTTAGTCCCTACAACGGCTTTAAACAGAACGCTTGAGCTTTATTGATCTTTTCCTCTAACAGGCACGTAACTCACTCTACCTTCTAAGGATCGGAAACTGTTATGAATCACAATGCGATTATCACCATCACAAATCTCAGATTAAGAACCTTCATCGGCTTCAACGAAGAAGAAAAAACTAAGCAGCAAGACATTGTTATAAATGCGGAGATCCATTACCCCGCAAACAACCTCTGCCTTTCTGATGATGTGGAGAACGCACTTAACTACAAAAATATCTGCAAAAAAATTATTGAACATGTTGAATCTGGACGGTTTCTGCTTTTAGAAAAGTTAACCAGCGACGTACTCGGTATTTGTATCGACCATTCATGGGTCCGATACGCTCAAGTGAGAATTGACAAGCCTCATGCGCTACGTTTCGCCGATTCCGTCTCGCTCACCCTGAGCTATGAAGCAGAACTCGAAGATTAATTCATAAGGAGCGACTCAATGCTAACCACAGAAGCTGAAAAAGTAAGAGAAGCTTTGCTCGAAAAGGGGCTAGAAACCCCTATGACATCGAGCGAAATGAACCCCGACCAGAAGTACAACCGCATCAAAGGACTTTTGACGGAAGTTGTCAGTACGCTTGGACTGGATTTAACCGATGACAGTCTTGCTGAAACACCTCATCGCATTGCTAAGATGTACGTTCACGAGATATTTTCAGGGCTCGATTACAATAACTTCCCAAAGATCAGTGTTATCGACAACAAAATGTCGGTTGATGAAATGGTCAAGGTATCAGACATCGATTTAACTTCTACGTGCGAACATCACTTCATTACCATCGATGGTTTAGCACAAGTGGCTTATATCCCTGAATCCAAGATCCTCGGGCTATCTAAAATAAACCGTATTGTTCGATTCTTTGCTCAGCGTCCGCAGGTTCAAGAACGCCTTACCCAGCAAATCTTGGTCGCGATACAGGCTCTGGTTGAAACCGAAAATGTGGCTGTGACGATTAAAGCAACTCACTATTGCGTTAAATCGAGAGGCGTGATGGACGCAAACTCTGAAACCACAACTACTGCGCTTGGTGGCAGTTTCAAAACTAACCCTCAAACTAGAGCTGAGTTTTTACGATGAGTGAGACGATTCTAATAACCGGTGTGGGGAAACGGTTGGGGTTTGCTCTGGCGCAGCAACTTTTATCTGATGGATACAAAGTGGTTGGCACTTACCGAAGTGACTATCCTCATTTGCAATTACTGCGCGACAGTGGAGCCGACTTGCAACAGGTAGACTTTTATCAACAAAGCAGCTTAGAGGGTTTTCTGCATTATGTCGGTCAAGAATATAAGGCGCTCCGAGCCATCATCCATAACGCTTCCGACTGGCAACCGGAGAACAAAGAAAATCCCCGTGAAAACGCATTACAAATAATGAACCAGATGATGACGGTTCACGCTACCGTGCCTTATCTCGTCAATTTAACTCTCAAAGACCAATTAATGTCTGGCGATAAAACGTCGGACATCATCCACATCAGTGATTACGTTGCGGAAAAAGGCAGTAAAAAACACATCGCTTACGCGGCCAGTAAAGCCGCACTCAACAACCTGACGCTGTCGTTCTCGGCGATGCTGGCTCCCAAGGTGAAAGTAAATACGGTTTCTCCAGCCATGATCAAATTCAATGAACATGACGACGAGGCTTACAAAACCAAAGCTCTGAAAAAAGCACTGATTCCTACAGAGGCAGGCTTTGAAGAAGTGATAGATGGCATTAAGTTTGTTTTGGCTAGTCACTATATGACAGGAAGGACTTTGCACCTTGATGGCGGCAGGCACTTGAAGTGAAGCCTATGTATTGTGATCTTGAGGCAGCATAGTCAACGTAGCGACTTAAACCTGTTTTATGAACGAGTGCTGCCCTGCATAAGGAGAAAGTTGATGTCATCTCTGAGTGAACGGAATCAAGCTGGTTTCCCAATATAAAAATGTCCTGATACTTGTTATGATTTTTTATAGCGAGTTAGATTAATAGCGACAAGCCCCGAAATTATAATGACAGTGCCAATTACATGGTAGCTCTCAATATCTTCACCCAAGATTATGTAACTCAACATGGCGGCAATCACAGGCATGAAATTCATTGATAGTGAAGTTTTCATCGCGCCAATCATGTCGATTGCCTTTTTCCAAAGATAAGTTGAAATGATGGAAAGGAAGAATACGGCATAGACGATGAGTGGGATTGACTCAGTAGAAGGAATATATGATTCACTAGTAACGAGCATAAGGGGAAATAATAGCACCGAAGCAACAAATGGCTTTGTTGCGTAATTAAATTTAGAGATAGAGCCAACCCGTTTCGCTTGTTTCTTAGTCAATACGACAAGTTTCAGGCATACCTAACCCAGTAAGCTTGTTCAACGCTTTTATCATCGCGTAAGTTTCACCCACCTGGGCATTGTAATTTCTTAAGCTCAGTTTCCCTCCTAGCAACTGTTTAACTCGATACATCGCTGTTTCTGAGAGTGAACGTTTGTGGTATCCATACCGCTCTTTCCAATACTTATTTGAGTCGTATAATTTCTGGCAACCCACGGCGAAATTTCGAGGGTGACCACGCTCCCAGAAGGCAGCCCCTTCTCTTGGGGGAATAAGCGCAATAGCTCCCTTAATCTTAATAGCAGCGTGACACGCTCTCGTGTCGTAAGCGCCATCACCAGACACCTCAAGGATACTTCGGCGTGTTTGTTTCAGTAAGTTCGGGAGTACTTCTCCATCTGTAACCGTCGATAAACTTAGCTCGGCGGCAATGATCTCATGAGTGTTGGTATCGACTGCAATATGCAGCTTTCGCCAGACTCTACGCTTGCCATCCGTCCCATGTTTTTTGACTTTCCATTCACCTTCGCCATAAACCTTAAGGCCAGTAGCATCAATGGCTAGGTGCTGTATCGCTCCTCTCGTTTTAGTCTTAAATGAAACCTCAACTTGCTTGGCTCTACGACTGATGCAGGTGTAATGCGGACAACTTAACGGTACATGGGCTAACCTAAATATCGAGTCGATAAATCCTTGCAGCGCTCTCAATGGCATAGAAAAAACTCGTTTGACCATGAGTGCTGTCGTGATAGCTAAATCACTGAACCGACGCGGCCTACCGCGCTTATTCTGTTTGCTTTGCGCCCATCCGCTTATTGCTTCTTCATCAATCCAAAAAGTCAGAGAACCACGGTTAATGAGTGATCGGTTGTATTGCTTCCAGTTGGTTGTTTTATAACGAGGCTTAGGCATAGGACTACGAGATAGAGTGGAGGTAGCTGATCAGATCGTAGGTTCTTGATTTAGTTCCATTGAATTACGCAACAAAGCCTCTAAATGGTTGGTATTATGCTGCAATCTCCCGATGAATTGTTCTGTGTGCCAACATTCTTACAAGAGCTCTCTTCCATTAGCCAACAACTTGGTGAATCAGGCTACTACCTGCTCATCAACTTATCCATCAACAGTGACAGCGTCCAGAACCTCAATAACTTTGTATCCCACTCGCTCACTTGGCAATCCATTGGTTGATTGCTCAAAAAGAGGTTGGCCCTGTGATTGCCGGTGCCCACACGGTGCAGCAAGTACAAGAAAACGCGAAGTTCGTTAACTCCGAAGTCACTCAAGCGCTGTTATACGAAGCTGAGTCTATTGTTGCTAAATGGCAACTTGATTAAAGGCGAACGCATGTTCAATCCTTTTTTGCCTCGGGCCTGTGCTCGAGGCTTTTTTGTTGGAGATAGCTGAACGATCTTGAGGGTTAGCACCATTTAATGGCTCGGAATCGCAATCCTTTTTTCTAGCCAACGAACCGCTTGCGATACCACCAAAATAAGAACAAGGTACTCCAAAACCAGAAACGTATAGATCTCTAAAGGTAAATATTCGTTCACCACCAGCTCATTGGCTCGCCTTGTTAAATCACTCAAACCAATCACACTCACTAGCGAGCTCATCTTGAGGATATAAATAAACTGATTGCCCAAGGGCGGCAGTATTTGACGGAATGCCTGCGGTAGGATAACCAATCGCATTTTTTGCCAATAGGTCAATCCCAAGGATTCGGCCGCTTCATGTTGCCCACGATTAATCGCTTGAATCCCCCCACGGAACACTTCCGCCATAAAGGCGCTCTCGGCAATGGTCAATGCGATTACCCCTGCCCAGAAGTGGTTCAAAGAGACATCGAGTAATGTCGGCATTCCGTAATACACCCACAATAGCAATACCAGCACAGGGATAGAACGAATCACCTCTACGTAAAGTCGATTAATTCCCTTGAGTACTGGTGAGCTTGAAAGCGCAGGAAAGGCGACCAATAGACCGAGAGCCATGGCAAAAAACATACTCAACAACGAAACCTGAATAGTCTCGCTAAAACCAGCCATCAAAAACTGAATATTAGTTCGTCCCTGCTCCGTCGACGGGTCGAGTACATACCATCCCCATTGATAATCTGAACATCCTGTCAGAAACAGCAGAGAAACTAGCGATAAGTGACGATAGTTCACATTTACTCCCAAAAACTCCATTTGTTATTGCCATGTTAACAACCAAATCTGTTTAATGGTTAATAATTAAAAATAATATCTACATTCATCACTTAGAAATCAGCATTCTTTAAAGGAATAAAAAATGAAAAAAAGCTTAATCGCATTAGGAATGTGCCTGCTTGCTTTTACACAAATCGCACATGCCCAAAGTCGTTTGCAGGAGATACTGGGTGCGGGAGTTCTTCGCGTTGGTACAACGGGGGATTGGAACCCAATGACAATGAAGGATCCTGCAACCAACAGCTACCGCGGCTTTGATATCGATGTCACGACTGAGTTGGCTAAAGACCTAGGCGTAAAAGTGGAATACGTCGCAACAGACTGGAAAACCTTGGTGAATGGCATCACGGCCAACAAATACGACGTGACTGGCAGCGCATCGCTCAACATGTCTCGAGCAAAAGTCGCTGGGTACAGCCAACCTTACTTCTATCTGGCTTTTGTCCCTGTCGTGCAAAAGAAAGACATAGAGAAGTTCTCTGATTGGAGTGACTTTGACAAAGCAGAAATCAAAGTTGCCGCCACGCTCGGCACAGTACAAGAAAAAATGGTGAAGGACTTCTTCCCATCGGCACAACACATCGTGATTGAAGCGCCGGCACGGGATTTCCAAGAGCTTTTAGCTCGCCGCGCTGATGTCTCCGTGACTTCAAACGTAGAGGCTGCAACCTTAGTAGAGAAGTTTAAACAACTCGCGATTGTTCCGGTGAAAGATCCACGTAAACCAACTCCAATTGCGATGCTACTACCACAAGATGATCAAGTTTGGATTAACTACATTAATCACTGGGTTGAACTGAAAAAGACGCAAGGTTTCTTTAAGCAAACCGCTGAGAAGTGGGGACTGAAGAGCATGTAGCACCACGATTCACTCATCAACCAGAGCCGCGATTAGCGGCTCTTTTTCATCAACAAGCACTTAAGATATTTCAGCCCACACGCGCCGAAACGTAACCTCATCTATAAAACCCTAAACAAATTATTCAGGCTCTCCGATTTATTCCGAAAAAGATAAAAAATCGGAGAATAACGATGAATGAAATAACACGATTATCAGCAGTTGTTGCGCTTGCCCTAAGCAGTGGGTATGCGATATCTCGTCTGACATGAGTTAAAAGGTAAATCTGTGATATTACGAAGTAACATAACGTTTTGACATCTCAGTCACGGAATTATTTTTATGGTGAAGATAGAGAGAAAATTCAGTTTGAACAGAAACTATATTGACTGATTAAATTGATTCTAGATTGATGAAAAGAACATCAAAGCGATATTTGAGAAGAAAATAGAGCCCTTAGGGGGAAGGGCTCTTGAGTTAGGAGCTTGCTTTAATTTGGGTTACGCGACCACTAACGTCGCTGCTTTTTTCATTGCCTCTTTGGTTGAACACTCAATTACGTTCGCGTTAGCAAAGCGGTGAGCGTCTTTCACTTGAATATCGTGAGCCAAGATAACCAGTCTTGCGTTTGCTACATCTAGGTCAGTGATGCGGTTCTGAATACCGTTTTGACCTTGAGTTTCTACCTTAATCTTAAGGCCTGCTGCCGCACCTGCTTTCTCTAGTGCTTTTGCCGCCATGAAGGTGTGTGCAACGCCTGAAGGGCAGCAAGTGACAGCTACGATGTCATACTCGCCTTCGCCTGCTGCAGGAGCGGCTTGAGCTTGTACTGGCGCTTCAACCATGTCTTCTTCTGTTTCTACCGCTACCGGTTTCCAGAAGCCAACGATAACGGCTGTAGTTAATGAGCCAAGTGCAATACCGACTACGTACATCGGAATGTTGCTTGATACTGGCGCAGTGATTAGGCCGCCCCACGGTGCGTGCAGTAGAACGTCTGTCATGAAGCCAAATACACAGCCCACGATACCACCGGCAACGATTGAAGGAAGAACGCGCATTGGGTCATTCGCTGCGAATGGGATAGCACCTTCAGAGATACCGATAGAACCCATGATTGCTGCTGCTTTACCTGCTTCTTGCTCTTGTTTAGAGAACTTGTTTTTGAATAGGAAAGTCGCCAGAGCCATACCTAGAGGTGGAGTACAAATCGCGATGCCTACACCGCCCATTAGCCAAGGTTGCGTGTCTACTTGAGTTTGAGCAAATAGGGTCGCTACTTTGTTGATAGGGCCGCCCATATCAAACGCCGTCATACCGCCAAGGATTGTGCCTAGAACCATCTTAGATGCACCAGCCATTGAAGCTAGGAACTCGTTCATTGAAGACATGAACAGTTTGATTGGCTCGCCGATGCCCCACAGTACGATACCTGCAGAGATTAACGTACCTAGAAGCGGGTAGATGAAGTACGCACCTAGCGCCGTCATGTTCGCAGAAAGTGGGATCTTCTTAAGTTGGAACACCACGCCACCGGCGATAAAGCCTGCCACGATACAGCCAAGGAAACCGCCGCCCATGTCAGCCATGATGCCAGAAGAGATCATCGCAGGTGCTAGTGCTGGTTTATCTGCAATGGAGTAACCAATAAAGCCGCCAAGAATGATTGGGAAAAGAACAAGGCCTTTGATACCGATATTAGAGATGTCTGCCAACAAGCCGTCTGCTGGAACCGCACCTTTGCCTGATGCCATTACCGCTAACGCCAACAGAACACCACCGGCTACGATGAAAGGTAGCATGTGTGAGGTTCCGAAAAGCAGGTGGCCTTTCATGGTACTAAGGATTTTTTTAAAGTCGCTACTACTATTTTTATTATTGGTATTCGTAGCTTGAGTTGTTAGGGTGCTCATAATTTTCTACGCCTTATGAATTAATTAAAATATTAAGGATTTGCTGTTCGTCTTTTGCGTTATGGATATCTTGAATAAATTCATCGCTGAATTTTCCAAATAGTTCTTGTAGTACATAAATATGATGGTCTGCACCGTTATCGGGTGAGGCAATCATAAAAAACACGGTTGGATTAATGCCGTCTTCATCGCCATACTCAATACCTTCACGCTTAACACCGACCGCGATTGCTGGCTCAGTTACCGCCTTACTTTTTGAGTGTGGGTAAGCGATGCCGTCCATTGAGGTAATGCTTTGAGATTCACGAATTTCGATGTCTGCCAAGAAGGCTTCTTTATTACTGATTCGGTTGTTCTCAAATAACATGCTTGCCAATTCTTCAAACAGTTCTTTTTTATTATTCGCTTGAAGGTTGTTATTAATTAAGTTGACGTTAGTTAGCTGTGTGATCATTTATTAACTCATTCACGATTGAAGTTCTTGAATTAAAATTAATGGATTAACCCGATTCGCGAAATAGCAAATAAAAGCCCTTCACTGTACATTTGTACCAAGCAAAATTAAGTGTGATTTGCATCATTCATCCAGTGTGAGATGAGTCATATTTGATGGTGTACTTGGCTTTGTTGCGTAATTAAATTTAGAGATAGAGCCAACCCGTTTCGCTTGTTTCTTAGTCAATACGACAAGTTTCAGGCATACCTAACCCAGTAAGCTTGTTCAACGCTTTTATCATCGCGTAAGTTTCACCCACCTGGGCATTGTAATTTCTTAAGCTCAGTTTCCCTCCTAGCAACTGTTTAACTCGATACATCGCTGTTTCTGAGAGTGAACGTTTGTGGTATCCATACCGCTCTTTCCAATACTTATTTGAGTCGTATAATTTCTGGCAACCCACGGCGAAATTTCGAGGGTGACCACGCTCCCAGAAGGCAGCCCCTTCTCTTGGGGGAATAAGCGCAATAGCTCCCTTAATCTTAATAGCAGCGTGACACGCTCTCGTGTCGTAAGCGCCATCACCAGACACCTCAAGGATACTTCGGCGTGTTTGTTTCAGTAAGTTCGGGAGTACTTCTCCATCTGTAACCGTCGATAAACTTAGCTCGGCGGCAATGATCTCATGAGTGTTGGTATCGACTGCAATATGCAGCTTTCGCCAGACTCTACGCTTGCCATCCGTCCCATGTTTTTTGACTTTCCATTCACCTTCGCCATAAACCTTAAGGCCAGTAGCATCAATGGCTAGGTGCTGTATCGCTCCTCTCGTTTTAGTCTTAAATGAAACCTCAACTTGCTTGGCTCTACGACTGATGCAGGTGTAATGCGGACAACTTAACGGTACATGGGCTAACCTAAATATCGAGTCGATAAATCCTTGCAGCGCTCTCAATGGCATAGAAAAAACTCGTTTGACCATGAGTGCTGTCGTGATAGCTAAATCACTGAACCGACGCGGCCTACCGCGCTTATTCTGTTTGCTTTGCGCCCATCCGCTTATTGCTTCTTCATCAATCCAAAAAGTCAGAGAACCACGGTTAATGAGTGATCGGTTGTATTGCTTCCAGTTGGTTGTTTTATAACGAGGCTTAGGCATAGGACTACGAGATAGAGTGGAGGTAGCTGATCAGATCGTAGGTTCTTGATTTAGTTCCATTGAATTACGCAACAAAGCCCGCCCAACGACATCATTAGCGCCATACTCAACGCACAAAAAAGCGCGAGAGACGGATGTCATTCTCGCGCTTTTTTAGAACCGTATAACTTGAAGTTTACGGTTAGATCTTAGCAGTAAACGTACGGCTAATTACATCCTGTTGCTGCTCACGTGTTAGCGAGTTGAATCGCACAGCGTAACCCGACACTCGGATGGTTAACTGTGGGTATTTTTCTGGATGTTCGACGGCATCCAACAACATGTCACGGTTAAGCACGTTCACGTTAAGATGTTGCCCACCTTCAACACGAATCGATCCTGCATTTTCCTCATGGTGGAAGTAACCATCCATTAGTGCTGCTAGGTTCACTTTTTGGCTTAGGTCATCTTTACCTAATGCATTTGGTACGATTGAGAAGGTGTAAGAGATACCATCTTTAGCGAATTCAAACGGCAGTTTGGCAACTGAAGAAAGTGAAGCCACCGCCCCTTTCTCGTCACGACCGTGCATTGGGTTTGCACCCGGGCCAAATGGCATACCTGCGCGGCGACCATCTGGCGTGTTGCCGGTTTTTTTACCATATACAACGTTTGAAGTAATAGTAAGAATAGATTGAGTTGGAACCGCTTCACGGTAGGTGTTCATTTTCTGAATTTTCTTCATAAAACGTTCAACCAAATCACAAGCAATATCATCGACTCGTGAATCGTTGTTACCGAATTTCGGATATTCGCCTTCAATCTCAAAGTCGACAGCGATGCCATCTTCGTTACGTACTGGTGTTACCTTCGCGTATTTGATAGCCGCTAACGAGTCAGCAACAACCGACAGCCCTGCAATACCACAAGCCATTGTGCGATGAACATCGCGATCCATTAATGCCATTAACGATGCTTCATAGCTGTAACGGTCATGCGAGTAATGGATCACGTTCAGCGCAGTGACGTATTGCGTTGCAAGCCAATCCATCATGTCATCAAAGCGAGGCATTAAGCGGTCAAAATCAAGAACTTTATCTTCGATACGAGCAACTTGAGGACCAACCTGCATGTTAGATTTTTCATCAACACCACCGTTAATGGTGTAAAGCAACGCTTTAGCAAGGTTTGCACGAGCACCAAAGAACTGCATATGTTGGCCAACCACCTGCGGGCTCACACAGCACGCAATCGCGTAATCGTCATTATCAAAATCCGCACGCATTAGATCATCGTTCTCATACTGAAGTGATGAGGTTTCGATAGACACTTTAGCCGCGTATTGTTTAAACGCGATAGGCAGTTGTTCAGACCATAGAACCGTCATGTTCGGCTCTGGTGCTGGGCCCATCGTGTGCAATGTGTGCAAGTAGCGGAAAGTCGTTTTGCTAACAAGAGTACGACCATCAACGCCCATACCAGCCATTGCTTCTGTTGCCCAAATTGGGTCGCCTGAGAACAATGAATCGTATTCAGGAGTGCGTAGAAAACGAACCATACGAAGCTTCATGATGAAATGGTCAATCAACTCTTGCGCTTGTTTTTCATCAATCAGACCAAGTTTAAGGTCACGTTCGATGTAAACATCTAGGAAGGTTGATGTGCGGCCTAGCGACATCGCAGCACCATTTTGAGACTTAACCGCAGCTAAGTAACCAAAATAGGTAAATTGGATTGCTTCTTGCGCAGTACGAGCAGGAGAAGACATATCAATGCCGTACTTCAAACCCATTTCTCGCATTTCATCAAGGGCACGAATTTGATCAGTAAGCTCTTCACGTAGACGCAATGTCTTATCTAAATCACCACCCGTTTCAAGCATCTTCTGAGTCGATTTGAACTGCTCATTTTTGTCTGATTTTAGGAAGTCGATACCGTACAAAGCAAGACGACGGTAGTCGCCAATAATGCGTCCACGACCATAAGCATCTGGCAGACCAGTAATAATACCAGAACGGCGACATGCTTTAATTTCATCGGTATAAAGATCGAACGCTACTTGGTTATGCGTTTTGCGGTACTCAGTGAAGATCTTTTCGATTTGTGGCTCTAATTCACGACCGTACACTTCGCACGACGTTTTCACCATTCGAATACCGCCATTAGCGATGATGCCGCGTTTTAGTGGTTTATCGGTTTGTAGACCCACGATTTTTTCGAGGTTTTTTTGCAATGTAACCGGCATCGTGTGAGGTGATAGTGGAAACGATATCAGTATCAAAATCGACAGGGGCATGAGTGCGGCTTTCTTCTTTAATACCTTCTAGCACCGATTCCCATAGCTGTGTCGTCGACTCCGACACGTCCGCAAGAAAAGATTCATCACCTTCATAAGGGGTGTAGTTTCGCTGAATAAAATCACGTGCATTAACGGATGTTTGCCAGTCGCCAGCTTGAAATCCCGCCCAAGCTTCCATCATATCGGTTGTCGGAATAGTCATAATGACCTCCTAAGTTATTGATAAACAGACAATATCGATGATTATTTATAATCATTGGTTTCTGCTGGCTATACTAAACCGACCAATCTATGAGTAAAGTGAGCTGTTTTCATAAAATACATGCACAAAATGCATTTATTAGAATTACTATATTATATTCAATATCTTAAGTTGAAGGTTAACAGCTCTAGATTCCAATTAGTTTGTTGTTTCAGAGGTAGGGAGTCGACTCTTAGTGACTCACGGACGTTGAAAACAGGTTGATGATCACCACGCCAGACAAAATCAAAGCGATGCCAATGATCGCGTAGATGTCTAGCTTTTGTCCGTAGACCAACCAAGACAACGCCGCGACCAACACTATCCCTGCCCCACACCAAATCGCATAGGCGACCCCCAAAGACATGGTTTGAACCGTGAGAGACAACAGATAAAAAGCAAAGCCATAACCGACTAGCACTGCGGCGGTCGCAGGAAGGGAAGTAAATTGCTGCGTTTTAGGCAATAGAGAAGTCGCGACAACTTCAAGCACGATGGCGAGTGACAGCATCACTGGAGGCGGAAGAGATAAAAGCATGTTTGAGTCCACAACATTAAATACGGCGCTCAGAATATTGTAGTTTTATTTCCAATTCATGCGATTTTCAGTAAGCAATTATTATGACGTACCTTAAAAATTCTTAAGTGTGATGGTTGATTCAATCGAAGGACAGAGAGACAAAAAGAGCCCTACAACATCATGTGTAGAGCTCTTTTTTAATAAGCTAATTAGTTAATCCGCTAACAATCTAAATAGCTTAATTTGCTGATGTTGAGCCTCTTAGGATATCGCGCTTCACTTCACCTTTAAGATCGGTCAGGGTTTGTTGGTCGATATCAATCAAGAAGTGGTCACTTGCTTGGCCTGTTGCAAATTTTTCAAGAATCACGAACAAGCTACCAAAACGAGAGCGGAACACTTCACCAACGGTATATTGGCCAAGGTCACCCAGTTCTGAATCTACCGTGCCATCGAACTCTGAAAGTTCACGACTCAGCAACTCATATTGGCGCAATTGTGTTTCACCGATATCACGGAATGCCAGTTCGTCTGCATTGCGTAAGCGGTAGAAGTCAGTCGCTAGCAACTCACCACTCCATTCTGCAAAATCTTCAAGCACTAGACCTTCTTGAGATGCAATAGCGTCAGCTTCAACTTTCGCGGCTTCCCAGTCTTGTTGAAATTGTTCGTAGTCGTCTACTCCATTTGCAACACAGCCCTCGACTGGATAATTCATTTCATCAGCTAACTGGCAAACCGTAAAATTAGTTTCTAGCTGAGACATGATCATCATCTCTTCGCCACTCATTCGCATAATCATTTCACGCATCTCTAGCGGCCAGTCATCCGGAAGGAATCGCAGGCGCGTTAGCTCACGGATGTGCCAATCGGTCAGTTCGTAGTAACTCTCTGAATTCAGAATATCTTTGTTCCAAATCTTAGCTTCTGCATCAGGATCGCCATTCGCAGCTTGAGTAAGATATTCATGCTCTTCTGCATAGTGACTGAATAGCTCGTTGTAACGTTTAACTTGGTCGATAACCACCGTCTCAACTTCAATCTGGTTATCAGGACGAATGTTCAGCAGTTTGTAGGCCGGAATGTAGCCCGCTAGCGATGGCGCTTGGATATTAAATAGAGTGTGCTGTACACCATCAATATTGAAGCTCTTCTTACCCGTATCGTTAAAGTGCATGTGGCCACCAACGTGGATATTTAGGCCAGTAGCAGCCAACGCGCGGCTGGTCTCGTCATCCGGTTCACGAGCCAGCTGATGGCTTCCTTCACCAAACAGATCTTCAATTTCTTCAGAAGCGCCGTTGTAGAAGTCGGTCATTGGGAAGTGCGAGAAAGACACCAGCGTCTTGTTCTGCTCTTTCGCGGCTTTTACAACATCAGAGATCCAATCGATCACATGTTCTTTGTGAGTCAGCATCATGTTATAACCAGCGCTGCTTGAACCATCAAACGTGTTTCCATCGACAGAGCTATCAGACGAGTTTTCTTTCGGGCGATAAACATTCGCGTCGATCGCCAGCAACCAAAGCCCTTTCACTGGCTCTACTAAGTAACTGGTATCCGGCACTTCAGAACAGCTTGAATAACCACTTTCTTTGTAACTGCCGCCCGTACCTTCATAACAGATCTCGTACATGCGCTTATCAAAAGCCGCTTCTTCTTTAGCTAAATCATAGCTGTAACTAGCTCGAGCTTGGTCGCTGCTGTAAGGCGTTTCAAAGTAGAGATAATCTTGCTGAGGATAGAAGCCGTGAGTGCCTAGGATGCTCATGATCTCTTCATAGCCCCATTCACGTACTTCTTCAGTACAGATAGTTGCTAAGTTGTCACCTTCACCCGGAATGGTCGTCCACTCATCGTCATAACCAACACACTCTTCTTTACCGCGGCTGTAGATGCGTTGCTTCTTACCACCCTCGCCTAGGTAATCAGATTTACCTGCAGGGATTGTAAATGGACGCCCTGGATCGTGGTTGCCTGGCGCTGCAAAAAACTCAAGGCCGTACGTGTCGCGGTAGTGATCAAAGATGCTCACCAAGCCACGCATATGAATCGGCTGACCGTCGTCACTAAAGTCACCTGGCAAGGCTACGTACTTCACGCCACGCTCAACCACATCATCAAGCGCCGCTATCATCGCAAAGTAGTTTTCATTGAATAGACGAGTGGAGTTCATCTGAGACTCCATCGTTCGAATTGTCGCATACTCGCCACTATCCGAGTTGTAGAGTCCCGCGAACGAACCGTCTTGAAAATCACCGTAGACATCATGGAAATGGATATCAGGCATGAACGCCACTTGCACTGCGCTATCTAGATTGCCGCTGTCGTCACTTGGTGAACTTGAATTACAACCAGCTAATGTGGCTGCTATTAAGCCTGACAGTACGGTCAATGTACTCTTTTTCATTTTCTCTTCCCAAAAAGTTAGAACTCAAAATTTGGCGAGGAGACTAGATGAGAAAAATGACACTATTGTTTCTTATATCTTACAAAACGTCGCACAACGAACGCTTATGCGACATTGCTTCAATCGTTAAAATTCAACAAGTTACCATTCATCTTAAAAGCTGATAGTTCAACAATACGAATCGAAGCTTAATATATAAATCACCATAAAACCCCCACCTAAACATCAGTAAAGGCAATGTATTCAGACCGTTTAGATAAGTCACATATCCTCAAAACCTGAGTCGCTCTGACTAAGATAGTTGCCAATAAAAAAATTCATTGAACCATACCCATTATTACAAATACGTAATAATCATTTTCTATTTATGGGGATTATCAAAACATGCACTCCCACCTATACTAGCTCCAACAAAACGAGAGAGCGGAAACAATTAAGCTCAACTACGCTTAACGGGTTGAATTTAATTGCACAGTTATCCGCTGTACTGACATATATAGGAAACATCCAATGACAATCGAAATTAAACCTGGTCAAACGCATATCAAATCAAAAGCAATGGTTGCATGGGCAGCTGGCGAGCCACTAAAAATGGAAGAAGTTGATGTACAACTTCCTAAAGCTGGTGAGGTTCTAGTTCGCATCGTTGCTACTGGTGTTTGTCACACTGACGCATTCACATTATCAGGTGACGATCCAGAAGGTATCTTCCCGTCAATTCTTGGTCACGAAGGTGGCGGTATCGTTGAGATGATCGGCGAAGGCGTTACAAGTGTTGAGATTGGCGACCACGTTATCCCACTTTACACGGCTGAATGTGGCGAATGTAAGTTCTGTAAATCGGGTAAAACTAACCTATGCCAAGCGGTTCGCGAAACGCAAGGTAAAGGCCTAATGCCAGACGGTACAAGCCGCTTCTCTATTAATGGCGAAACAATTTTCCATTACATGGGCTGCTCTACTTTCTCTGAATACACTGTACTTCCAGAAATCTCGCTAGCGAAAGTAAGCAAAGAAGCACCACTTGAAGAAGTTTGTCTTCTAGGTTGTGGTGTAACAACAGGCATGGGCGCGGTACTGAACACAGCTAAAGTTGAAAAAGGCGACAACGTTGCTGTATTCGGCCTAGGTGGCATCGGTCTTTCTGCAATCATTGGTGCTCGCATGGCTGGTGCTAACCGCATCATCGGTGTTGATATCAACGAGAGCAAATTCGAGCTAGCAAAACAGCTTGGCGCGACCGACTGCATCAACCCAACTAAGTTCGACAAGCCAATCCAAGACGTTATCGTTGAGATGACAGACGGCGGTGTTGAGTACTCTTTCGAGTGTATCGGTAACGTAAACGTGATGCGTCAAGCACTTGAGTGCTGTCACAAAGGTTGGGGCGAATCAGTAATCATTGGTGTTGCGGGTGCAGGTCAAGAGATCGCAACTCGTCCATTCCAGCTAGTGACTGGTCGTGTATGGCGTGGTTCTGCTTTCGGTGGTGTTAAAGGCCGCTCTGAGCTTCCAGAAATCGTAAACCGTTACATGGCGGGTGAGTTTGGTCTTCAAGAGTTCATCACTCACACTATGGGTCTGCAAGATGTTAACGAAGCATTCGACCTAATGCACAAAGGTGAATCTATCCGTACTGTTCTACACATGGATAAATAATCCCCCTTGGTCTCGATACTTAGGTGTCGAGACCACAGTTCTGACTTAAACATCAGAGTGAAACTGTCTTCACCACCTCCTGCCCGGTGGGTGGTGAAACTTTATGTAAAATAGACAAATTTACTCCCAAACCATCAACCTAACGGAGCACAATAGATGACAATCGAAAACATTAGCCAAGCAAAGGTTGCTGGTGGTTGGCACAAACAATACACCCACTTTTCTGCAACGCTTGACTGCAACATGCGTTTTGCTATTTTCTTGCCACCTAACGCAAGCAAAGAAAACCCAGTTCCTGTTTTGTATTGGTTGTCAGGCTTAACCTGTACCGATGAAAACTTCATGCAAAAAGCCGGCGCTTTCAAAGCCGCGGCTGAGCAAGGCATCGCGATTGTTGCCCCAGACACTAGCCCACGTGGCGAAGGTGTTGCCGACGATGAAAATTACGATCTCGGCCAAGGTGCAGGCTTCTACGTGAATGCGACTCAAGCGCCATGGGACAGCCATTACCACATGTATGATTACGTGGTAACAGAGCTTCCAGCACTGATTGAATCTTTCTTCCCAGTGACTTCTGTGAAATCGATTTCTGGTCACAGCATGGGCGGACACGGTGCCCTAACGATTGGCATCAAAAACGAAGATAGCTACCGTTCTATTTCGGCATTCAGCCCAATTACCAACCCAATGCAATGCCCTTGGGGACAAAAAGCCTTCAACCAATACCTAGGCTTAGATATTGAAGAGTGGAAACACTACGACGCTTCTGAGCTTCTAAAAACCAAAGGCACTAAACTGCCAATGTTGGTCGACCAAGGCGAAGCCGATAGCTTCCTGATTGAGCAGCTTAAGCCTGAGCAATTAGTCGAAGCCGCTAAGGTAACCAATGCCGATTTAGAGCTACGTATGCAGCCAGGTTACGACCACAGCTACTACTTCATCTCTAGCTTTATTGATGAACACATTGAGTTCCACGCTGCTTACTTAAACAAGTAGCCAGATGAATTTAGCCCGCACTTTGTAAACGCAAGGTGGGGGCTTTTTTATGCCTACTGATTTTATAACTGTTGCTTTTATAACTTCTGAATACGCTGCTTTAACGCTTCTAAATCTATATCATTGCCAACAATTCGTAATCGAACATACTCTTCGGTCATCGCGTCGCACGTAATAGCAAAATCGACACCTGAACATGTCTTGATACCGATATTCTCAAATAGCTTTGAAAGGTTAGTTCCTGTCTTTTTCAGCAACATAATGGGCGTCGATATTGACGTACCAACCACCTCAATATTGTGCTCAGACAACAAGCCGATCATTTGCTGCTTAAAGTATTCGGTTTTTCTGCGGTTCATTTCTAAGAAGTGTTTTGCATTGGGTAAGGTTGCCGATGCGATTTTTATTGAAGGGTAAGTCGGCGTAAACACACTCACCGCAGCTTCTATTGCAGAAGTCAGGTTTTCACTGCTGGCTAAGTAACCGAGTCGAATCCCTGCAAGTCCTAAGCCCTTAGAAAAGGTTCGTAAAACAATTAAGTTGTCCAAAACTAAGGTTTGATCGAGCATGGACTGTTCAGGAGTCAGGTATTCGCCATAGGCCTCGTCGACAATCAAAATAGCGCCATAACGCTCACATACTCTCGCTATCTCGACCAGATAAGCTCTGTCGTAGATTCGACCCGTTGGGTTGTTGGGGTTATCGATATACACCAAGGCAGGATTTTGGCTGCTTATTTTTGATGCCAACACACCGAACAAATCAGACTCGTTTTGATAATCCAACATGTTGATGGACTGGTACTTCCCGCCCACCAAAGTGAACTCTGATACTGCTTCAACAAACTGAGGGCCAATGCCTATCATGGTGCGATTGTTGTGATCGATAAGTTTATTGAAGATAAGTTCTAGCGCCCCTAGAGAGCCCGTGGTGTACGTAATACGACAATCTTCAATCCCAATAAACTGGCGAGTCAGATAAGTCAGCTCCGAAAGCTCCCTGTGGCAATAGTACTTATCAATCCCAAAGATAATATCTTTGACCACATGTTCAGGAATCTCTGGTGCGCCAAATGGATTAGAGCCGAGTGAGCAATCGATACGAAATGAGTGATCGACATAAGAATGGTATTCGCCACTTAACCGTGGATTTAAATGCATAAGAAAACGCTCAAAAAATATTCATGCGCTATTCTTATCGTACTAAGTTTTATCTATATAGGTCATTTCGCGACAGTTCTTCGTCTTGTTTCGAGAGACTGGTTAAAAACAAAGATTGGTTCAAATAACGAATTCTCTTAAGCCATAATCATGAGTTAAGCACTCGTGTTTCCATTTCGAGTTAACCGAACCGCTTTCTTTGCGCTAGATTAAGCTGAGATAAAATAGAGTAATAACAGAGCTTGCATCTTTACTCTCCCTAGTTACCATAGCCCCATTAACATCCCCCATATTTTGAAGGTTGCTATGAAAGCAATTAAGACTCTTTTCTTCCTGATGGTTTTATTGAGCGGTCTGTTTACCGCTTGGCTGTTTATTCCGATTCCAGCGACCATGGACAAGCAAACGCTCGACGTTCCATTAACGGAACCATTCAAGCTTGTGGCGTATCGCAGCAACCCGAATGATGCGAGCAAGCCGCTGACTTACCACTACTATGTGATTTCAGATGTGGTTGGTGTAGACGACATGGACCCATTCCTGATTACCACAGACCAGTTCGTGAAGCTTGGCGAATTCGACGAGAACACATTCAACCTTACGGTTAACGGCAAGATTGATAGCTACACCAACGATTTGTGGATCAAGAAATCTGATGGCAAGCTTCAGCACTGGTACGTGAGTATTAACGCAAACTATATTCGTTAGAGTCGAATCTAAATAAACCTCATTTCAAAACTGCGCTTTAGCTTCCAAGCGCAGTTTTTTGTTTCTAGCAACACCCTCCACTTATCCCAACCCTGTAGACATAAACTGCATTGCCTACTTTTTATTCACTGCTGCCCTTACTCTCAAGGTGTTATAAGCTCTTTAGATACGATAAGCTCAGACTATGCTCGACGCCCAATAAATCAAAAATAATAAAGGATCACCCGTGGAATTTACGCTCGACAAATTTAACGGCATCATCATTGACCCAGCAACAACCCCTCACGATGCTGACTCATTCAATGCTGAGCTCAGCGAGATCACCGAATTTTCAAAGCAGAACAACAAAGGCATCATTTGGATTAGCTTGCCTATTTCCCTGTCGCATCTTATCCCTGTAGCGACTGAGCTAGGCTTTGTGTTTCACAACTGCTTAGAAGACGAGATTACGCTGATCCACAAATCCGAATTCGTCGAGTTTGTGCCTTTCATTCCCACCCACACCTTGGGCGCTGGCGCGTTAATCACTAACGAACACAACCAAGTGCTGATGATCAAAGAGCACGGCATGACAGGCTACAAATTACCGGGCGGTCATATTGAGTTGGGTGAAGGCATTGAAGAATCGGTGGTTCGAGAAACCTTGGAAGAGACTGGCATCGAAGCCACATTCGTTTCGGTGGTTGGCATGGCGACAAGGCACCCGTATCAATTCGGTAAATCAAACCTCTACTTTATTTGTCACCTTATCGCTCAAACTCAAGAGATCGCGATTCAAGACACTGATGAAATTGCTGAAGCTAAATGGATTGATGTTGAAGAGTATATTAACAACCCCAACAGCTACCCGTTTAACCGCCAGTTAGTCGGCTCTTTGATAGGCAAACAAGGATTAGAACTTACCCAACTAGAAGGCAACTATGGCCCGAACCATAAGCCAGAGATCTTCTTTTCGAAGCACTAACACTTAGTCGTCTCAAAGATTGCAAAACAAAAAAGCCAAGTGATTTGAAACTCACTTGGCTTTTTTCGATTGAATCAATGTTGTTACTGATTTGGCAGATTGTTTAGAAAATCTTGAAAGCCTGCCTCTCGGACACGCCCCAGCACTTTTCGCAATTCACCAATTAAGCAGCCATCAGCCCAATCAACACGAATATCAATCGGCGCTTTAGTCAGGCTTTCTACTCGGAGTGATGCAGAAAAGGTTCCTCGCTTGTCTCCTCCCGCTTGTAACGCGGCTTCCAATGCAGTTATCAATATTTCTGGTAACTCTGCTTCATAGTTATCTCTATAAACAGGCGCACCATCTTCTAAGATTGAGCTTGGATTCAGCGCCGTTTGAGCGATAAAGCTGTCTGAAAAGGCCTGTAAAACCTTGTCACTTTCTAACATGTTCCCAGCAACGGCAATCGTAGGGTAAGCAATCGAGCCAACATAAGGGATATTGTCATCTCCATGAATGAAAGCACTGTCGCCATTTTTATCCATCACCATACATTGGCGTTTTGAATATTCGGCATCGCCCGCTTTTAAAGACTCAACAACCTGCTCAGCCGTCTTACCGAGAATGAATAACTCACGCGCTTTGTCCGCATACCAAGGGTTGGTAAATAACCCTTGAGTCGCACACGCCCCGACACCTCGCCAGCTATGGTTCACATAGCCTCCGACTGACACACCTCCTGTCGCAGAGATAGAAGCCGATAAACCAGTGTTTGGATTAACGTGAATAAGTGAAATTGTCATAAATGTTCAACACCAAAAAAACTAGTAACCAATCATTTGTCCAATGAACAGCGCCACCCAACATAGGGCATAAACCACCAACATAAATGGCACAATCGCTTTCAACCACTGCTCGTAAGAGACTCGACCCAGCGCAAGCATCGCTAGAGTACCGCCAGAGGTAGGTACAATTAGGTTAGTTAGGCCGTCACCCACTTGGAATGCGGTAACCATCAGCTGGCGACTCATACCTGCAAGGTCAGCAACCGGGATCATAATCGGCATGGTCACCATCGCCTGACCAGAACCACCAGGAATGAACAAGTTGATGATGCCTTGAACCACACTCGCCGCAATGGCAGCTAACGCGATTGGCATATCTTGAATCAATGAACTTAGTGCGTTCACGATGGTATCAATAATTGACGCTTGGTTAAGGATCACTTGAATAGAGGCAGCAACACCGATCACCAATGCACCAGAGGTAACGCCCGACGCACCTTCCATCATCTGCTTAACAATAGCGTTTGCACCCAAGCCGTTCACGATACCAATGGCAATCGCCATCAATAAGAAAAGACCCGCGATCTCATTGATGTACCAGCCATTAGCGAACACACCGTAAAGCATGATACCTAAGCCAATAAGAAAAACGCCCAAGGTCATTTTGTCTTTCTTATTGAGTTGGTATTCAGAAAGATCTTTACTCAGGCCGCCAGCAGTCTCTGGCTCTTTGAACTCCATTTTAGTTACACGAGAACAAATGTAGTAAGACAGAAATGCCAAAGAAGAAAGCACCATAACGGTACGCAACCAAGCACCAGAGAAGATTGGAAGTTCCGCAATGCCTTGTGCAACACCAACCGTGTACGGGTTAATCGGTGACAGAGCGAAACCCACACCAATACCACCTACCGCCATCACCGTGCCAACTAAGCTCGAATATCCAACCGCAGCAGAGATCAGTACCGCAACTGGCACTAAGGCAATGTTGTTTTCGAAGCCGACCGCTACACCAAAGAAACCATAGATGAACGTACCTATCGTAATAATTAGATTACGGTTTTTAATTCCAGCTTTATTTACCGCAACACCGATGGCATTTTCTAATGCACCAGTGCGTTGCAAAATATGGAATAGACCGCCCGCGATAAACACAATAAACAGGTAAGGTGCCGCGCTAATCAAACCTTTAGGAATAGAGACGAAAATATCGAAGAAATGTACTGACGGAATGCCTTCAATATAAGTAAATGAATCAGCAACAACCGTTGTTCTATCATCAACGACAACGCGTTCAAACTCACCTGCTGGCACTATAAAAGTAAGAAGGTAAGTGGCAACCAGTATAAAAAAGATAAGAACCATCGGGTCTGGTACGTTTTTGTACCACGCCTTCTTTTCTGCTGTTTCCATTTTCTCTGTCATGTCCATAACCAAATCTCTCCTTAGTATAGGGAGCGCCTAAGAGCTGCGCTCTGTGTTATTTGTAGCAGGCGATAACCAGAACTTTGTTCAGATACCGTTAAAGACTGCTACCAAAATCTCGAATCGTTTATTTTTGCTCTGCTTTCATCAATAGACAGAAGTTGTTTAACACTTCGACTGCAGCAACCAAATCTTGCTGAAGAATGGCTTCGTCTGGGTGGTGGCTAATGCCATCAGTACAACGCATAAACAGCATCGCAATATCGGTAAGCTTACTCACAGCCAAGCCATCATGACCTGCACCGCTGTATAGGTGTTTCGGTGTAATACCCGACAAACTTACCGCGTTACTTAAAACTGACGATAAAGAATCAGCACAAGTCACGGCTGATTGCTCATAAGTTTGTTCATGACGGTAAGCCAAGTTGTATTGATTCATTAGGCTATCGATATCTGCCAACATCTCCTCTCGCGCTTTAACACGAGAAGCGTCATTTGGTGAACGAAGCTCAATGGTAATGTCTGTTTGTTGAGGGATAACGTTGACGCCATTCGGATAGTTAGCAATTTTGCCCACAACACCGACTAGGTCTTCTTCTCGCTTACAAAGCTGATCAAACATGTGGATCACTTGAGCAGCACCTACCAAGGCATCTTGGCGTAGGTTCATCGGTACTGTGCCCGCATGACTCGCTTTGCCAATGATCGACAAGGTATGGCGCTCAATCCCAGTCATTGCCGTCACTACCCCAACAGGCAGGTTGGCTTGCTCTAACTGCGGGCCTTGCTCAATGTGCAGTTCGACAAAACCAAGCACATTTTCTTTCTCATAAGCGTCTTCACTAATGAGGTCTGGGTTACAACCAAAAGACACCAAAGCATCTCGCATGCTTACGCCGTTTGCGTCTTCAGCTGTCAACATCGCAGGATCGAAGATGCCTGAAATCGCTTTTGAGCCTAAAAGTGTCGATTGAAAGCGCGTGCCCTCTTCGTCACTAAAAGCAATCACATCAATATGAAACGGGAACTCTAACTGGTTGTTGTGAAAGTAATTAACCAGTGCGATTGGCAGTATTACTCCCAAGATCCCATCATATTTGCCCCCATTAGGCACCGTATCTTGGTGTGAGCCAAAGATCAGTGTTTTGGCATCTGGGTTAGCACTTGGGTAACGACCAATTAAGTTCGCCGCGTTGTCCATTCGAACTTCCATACCAGACATTGTCATCCAGTCATGCAGCTTTCGGTTTGCCTCTTCATGCTCTTTAGACGCACATAAACGCGTAACCCCTTCGTTGTCGGGATCGGATGTTTGGCTGCATTGAGCAATAGTCTCTAGCCATTCCCACGTTAAGCTGGCGGTTTCTTCGAATTTACCCATCTAAAATCATTCCATTCTGATCATGTACACCCACGCAATTTATCATGATAAATATCAAATAAAAGCTATTTATCATGATAAATAAACTTTTTGTGACTAAGATTCGATCAATAATCGGAGTGTTTCATAACTCAACACTCCGATTTTTCCGGGGTTTTTATGGCAAGAAAACAGGTGACATTCAGAGGAATTCCGTCAGAATTCAATAAGTACGGATAAAACCCCAGCGAGGATAATGTGGCAAAAAGCGCGAAGAGACGTAGAACACAAGAATTAGCAGAATCGATCAAGAACTGGATCGTCGAACAAGCGCTTCAACCTGGGGACCGTTTACCTAACGAACTAGAGGTTATGGAAAAGTTTGACGCTTCAAAAGGAACGGTTCGTGAAAGTATGCGAATCTTGGAAGCGCAAGGGATTTTGTCTACCAAAACAGGTCCCAATGGCGGTGTCTTCGTTAGTGAGATGAGCGAAAACAAAGCGCAGTCACTACTGAGTAACTACCTATTTTTTAAAAACACTTCGATATCAGATTTATACCAAATGCGTTTGTCACTCGAGCCGGAGATTTCAGCTTCCCTCGCGGGAAAACTAAACGAATCACAATTGCAGGCGCTGAGCGATCAAATCGATAAATATCAGACGCCGCCAGAAGATATATATCAAGAGCGTGAACACCACATCGCTTCATTGGAGTTCCACAGCTTACTGGCGAGCTATTCTGATAATGAGCTATTAAAGTTTGTGGTGCGTTTCACCGCGCAAATACTTACCGAACTTACGATTTATCACAAGCTTTACGAACCAGGAAACCACAAACTTTGGCGCACCGGTGTGCAAAGCCAACGCGACCTTGTGCAAGCGCTGGAAAAAAATGACGCTGTAAAAGCGAAGCAAATCATGCAGCAACATATGCTTACTGCACACCAACTTATGATTAAGCAAGAAGCGCAAATCGCCAACAGCTTTATCGCAGAAGAGTAAGACCAAGTACGTTCAGCTTATCTAGCACACCTCGCAAACACATAAAAACGCCAAGCTCATCAGAACTTGGCGTTTTGCTTTTCGTTTATGTTTTTATTTAAGCCAACTCGCTGTTAGTGACTTCCTAATACACTGTTCTAGAACCTATCTATTTTAGAAAAAGCCCAACGGATTCGTATCGTAGCTGATTAATAGATTCTTGGTGTTTTGGTAGTGATCGAGCATCATCTTATGTGTCTCACGACCGATGCCGGATTTCTTGTAACCACCAAACGCGGCATGAGCTGGGTAAGCGTGGTAGCAGTTCACCCAGATACGGCCGGCTTCAATGTTGCGACCCATGCGATACGCTAGGTTTGCATCACGCGTCCATACTCCTGCACCCAAGCCATATTCAGTGTCATTGGCTATTTCTAGCGCTTCTGCTTCGTCTTTAAACGTCGTCACCGCGATTACAGGGCCAAAGATCTCCTCTTGGAATACACGCATCTTATTGTGCCCTTCCAACATGGTTGGCTGGATGTAATAACCATTACCGAGATCATCTGACTGCTGGGCAACTTCACCACCAGTCAGCACTTTAGCGCCTTCTTGACGACCTATCTCAAGGTAGCTCAAGATCTTATCAAACTGCTCTTTTGAAGCTTGTGCGCCTACCTGAGTATCGGTATCTAGCGGGTTACCTTGTTTAATAGTTTGAGCACGCTCGACCACCTTGGCGATGAACTTGTCGTACACCGATTCGTGGATCAACACACGTGATGGACAAGTACATACTTCCCCTTGGTTAAAGAACGCCAGCAACATACCTTCGACACACTTATCGAGGTATTCATCTTCATGGTTAAAGATATCTGGGAAGTAGATGTTTGGAGACTTACCGCCCAGCTCAACCGTAGACGGAATCAAGCTTTCAGCCGCACATTTTAAGATATGGTGGCCGACTTCTGTTGAGCCGGTAAATGCCAGTTTCGCCAAGCGATCACTGGTTGCTAACGCTTGGCCCGCTTCGCTACCAAAACCATTGACGATGTTGACTACGCCTGCAGGCAGAAGATCGGCGATCTTCTCCATCATAACTAAGATCGATGTCGGTGTTTGCTCGGCTGGCTTCATCACCACACAACAGCCCGCAGCTAACGCTGGTGCCAATTTCCAAGCCGCCATTAAAATCGGGAAGTTCCAAGGAATAATCTGCCCCACCACACCGATTGGTTCAGGGAAGTGGTAACTCGCGGTGTTTGAATCGAGCTCAGCTGCGCTGCCTTCTTGCGCACGAATACAGCCCGCAAAGTAACGGAAGTGATCAACGACTAACGGGATGTCTGCCGCTAAAGTTTCACGCACAGGCTTGCCGTTTTCCCACGTCTCCGCGACCGCGATTTCTTCTAAATTCGCTTCAATGCGGTCGGCAATTTTAAGTAGAATGTTCGAACGTTCAGTCACGCTGGTCGTAGCCCAACTCGCACGAGCTGCATGCGCGGCATCGAGTGCCAAGCTAATGTCCGCCTCGGTTGAGCGTGCCACTTGGCAATACACCTGACCATTTACTGGGGAAGTGTTATCAAAATACTCGCCGCTGACAGGCTTCACCCACTCGCCACCGATAAAATTATCGTATTGCGCTTTAAAGTTCACCACTGCGTTGTCACTACCCGGCTGTGCGTAAATCATAGTTAGATCCTTCTTCGATTTGATATTCGTTATTGAGCGAGAGCTGTCTTATTTTTGTGGCGGCTCCCCTTGATAAAAGAACTCATGACGAGACGCCCATGTTTATACTTTCTGTTTAAAACACTGATACTTCGTGTTTTCTTCACAACAGTAACAACGCAAATCACACGCCAGAACTTCAAAACTTGTTGTTAATAAATTGTAAAACTATGATTACCAAACGTTTACAACCCAAAGTGAGTTGGCATTGAACGGACGTATGGAAACCACTCCAGTGTTCAACTGTTCCAAATTGGTACACCCTCACTGTTACGACATGGAACAGTCATGCACCTTCAACAAGCAAACACCTCAGATTGGCTTTCGTCCTCTTGGCACCGCAGCACAGAAGCGGGTCTAAAACAGAGACGACTTCCCGAAGACATTCGCCTGCCTCAATCGATTCTTAAGCAGCGACGTCATCAATCGGCTGACTTGATCCACATCGTCGAACGCAATGCGCTGCCTTTGTTTAATCAGATGTTTGCTCGTACCGACAGTCGTTTGATTCTGACCGATATTGAAGGGGTGATTCTGGCGAGTTGGGGACAGGAGCGGTTTAAGGAGAAGCTGACATCAATTGCACTCAGCTCTGGAGCCTGTTGGCAGGAACAACTGAAAGGTACCAACGCGATTGGCACCGCCATTGTTGAAGCCAAGCCAGTATCTATCATTGGCGAACAACACTTCATCCACCAGCATCGATTTATCAGTTGTTCAGCAAGCCCGGTGTTTGACCACCAAGGCAAAATGGTTGGGGTGTTAGACATCACCAGTGAACAACAGCAACACGACAGCTCAGTGCAATTACTGGTTCAAAATATGGTTCAGCTTGTTGAGAACCAGCTACTGAGTCACATCCCACAAGGCACCACTCGAATCGATCTCGCGTGTGAGAAATCTTTATTACACAGCGGTTGGCAAGGGATAGTGATAGCGAACGAAGCTGGCGAGGTAGTCGCGCACAATCAGGTTGCCTCTCAATTGTTGGATCAAACCTCGATCGTCGGCGAATGCATCGATACCCTGTTCAACCGAACCTCATTAGATACGCCTTTTGTGTTTGAGAAACAGCACCTCAAACAAGCAACTGCAAAACGCACTCGCTCTATTTCGGCATCGTGTAATTTGCACCATGGCGAGCAACAAATTGAACACGCTTGGCAGCAAGCTAATAAGGTTATCGATAAAGGGATCAGCTTATTGATCTTAGGTGAAACAGGCGTTGGTAAGGGCGAGTTTGTTAAGGCGCTGCACAAGCAAAGCCAACGTAAATCGGCGCCCTTGGTGGCGGTAAATTGCGGCGCACTGCCGAAAGACCTTATCGAATCCGAACTGTTTGGCTACGCGCCGGGCGCTTTTACTGGCGCAAGCCACAAAGGATTCCAAGGCAAGATTCGCCAAGCGGATAAGGGAATTCTGTTTCTAGATGAGATCGCCGATATGCCGTTAGAGGCTCAGTGTCGATTGCTGCATGTTCTACAAGACAAATCCGTAGTACCCGTGGGTTCAAACCAAAGCTACCAAGTCGATTGTCAGATCATCGCTGCCACACATAAAAACTTAGAGCAGCTAGTCGCAACTGGAGAGTTTCGACAAGATCTCTTTTATCGCCTAAACGGCTTAGCATTCACTTTGCCGAGCCTACAACACCGACAAGACAAGCACGCCTTAATCGAGCACATTCATCGTAAATACGCCGAAGGCGAACAGACAATCTGCCCGCACTTAATGAGCTTACTGTGCGCTTACGCTTGGCCAGGCAATATCCGCGAATTAGACAATCTACTCAAGGTCGCCGCCCTACTTGCGAGCGATGAAGCACAACTCACTCTAGAGCATGTGCCCAGCCACCTTGCTCAACATCTCACATCGTTAGCGCAAGACAATCAGCATCAACTGACGACTCCTAATACCATCACAGGTACAACGAATAACGATTTAAGAAGTACCGTTGAAGAAACCTTGTTGCAAACATATCAAGCGAACCAAGGCAACATCAGCAAGACTTCACGAATACTCGGCATCAGCCGCAATACCATTTATCGAAAACTGAAAAGCTTGGGAATCCTATAGTAAGAAACGGAATCTAAGCTACTCAGACTCCAACTCCACAAGTTGATTGAGCACTTCTTTGTCCAATACTGGATGATGTTTGCTCGCTAAGATCAACACAATATCAACCGAAGGCAACGGCGGCATATCGTCAAGAATTTTCAAATCTGAAGTCACGCTCAGCTTACCCATCGCGCCAATGGCTAACCCGGCTTTAACGATCGCTCGCTGCGCTGAAGCGGTATTGCTACACGCCAATAACTGATAAGGCGTGCCCTGCTTGGTTAAGCCATTCACTGCCGCTGCGTGGTACTTACAATCGGTCTGAAACAAAGCTAATGGGACTGGTTTAGACTCATCGAACACATAATCAGGGCTGCTTATCCATACTCCGATATCATGAGTGAGCCAGTAACCCTCTTCACTATCGGGCGCTCGGGTGACAATCGCGGCATCTAAACGACCATCATCCAACCATTCTCTCAGTGTAATACTGGGCAGGCTAAATACTTGAATAGAACAGGTGGGTTCTGCTTTCTGTAATAGGCGAATCACTTTTGGCAGAATAGTGTCGTTGTAGTCTTCAGGGCAGCCGAGTCGCAGAGGTTGTTTGTCTTCATAACGCTTTACTTGCTTTAGCGCGGTATTGTGGAGGGCGACCAACTGTTCGGCATGAGAACGTAGCGCTAAGCCTGCTTCAGTAAGTATTAAGTTACGTCCTTCTTTTTGGAAAAGAGTGACGTTGAGTTCTTCTTCCAACTTACGCATTTGAGCACTGAATGCCGATTGGGTGCGATTTATCTGTTTCGCTGCACGTGTGAAACTACTGGTTTCTACAAACGCGAGAAAGCCTCGCAAAGCATCAATATCCATATTGAAATCACCACCCATCGTTTTTATTAATGTATTGCATCAAAATTATCCGTTAGTGCGCCGCAATACAATCCCCTAAGCTCAAATGCATGCCCCCAAGGCTCAAAGCATACCCACTAAACGCAAGGAAGCAACGATGCAGCTTTATATTGGAAACCAGAACTACTCAACTTGGTCATTGCGCGCATGGCTAATATTCGACAACTACAACCTGAATACAGAAATCATCAAGCTCAAACTCTTCACCTCTGATTTTTACGACACTCTGGCGAAAGTGACGCCAACGGCCAAGGTTCCTACCTTAGTTGATGGTGACGTTGCGGTGTGGGATTCACTGGCGATTCTGGAATACGTTAACGACGCCCACTTGGACGGTGCAGCATGGCCAAAACCCACCAAAGAGCGCGCTCGTGCAAGAGCCATTTCCGCCGAGATGCACTCTGGTTTTTTTGCCGTCAGAAATGAAATGCCGATGAACTGCCGCGCACAACGAAAGCTCACACTCAGTGAAGACGCATTGAAAGACATCGCACGTATTGATGCAATATGGTCAGCACAAATGGAACAATACCCTGAAGGATGGTTGTTTGGTGAATGGTCGATTGCCGATGCGATGTTTGCACCTGTGGCATTGCGCGTAGAAACCTATGGCATCCCACTTTCAGAGAAGGCATCGCAGTATCAACAACATGTGCTTAACAGCCCATCGATACAAAAGTGGCTCGCGGAAGCAAGTTTAGAAACCGATGTGGTTGAAGAAGATGAGGCGGGTGAGCCAGTATAACTAGATAACGATGAGTCTCGATATAGCATCGAGACTCATTCAAGATTAGGCGGTTAGAAACGTTTCACTAGAGTGCGTTTTCTCAAAGTATGTTATTCAACAACTCATTAAACCGAGACGCTACCCACTGATGCGAAGCGGATGTAAATGTACGTTGATGCTGCAATAAATATAGGTCTACGTGATATTGCTTGCTCTCTACAAAATCATAAATATCGACAAACCGATGATCGAAATCTGGCAACGCATTTAAAGCGTTCATACCAAAAATCACCGCATCAGAACGAGAAGCGATTTCCATTAATACATGAGTTTGAGTACTTCGAAGCTTTGGGCGTTTATCACTTTCTAGCTCCAATAAGATCTGTTGCAAAGGGGTATTGAATGCTTGCTTGTGGTCTTCTTCAACGTTCATAGCAAGCACTGGGTATTGCATGATCTCATCTAACGTTGATGTCCTTCCAACCAGCGGGTGGTCTTTTCTAACAAACAATTTGGGGTAGATGGTCCCTATTTTGGTGGTTTGGTATTTTTGATCTAACGAGCTTGCATAATGAATCGCAAAGTCTAATTTACCTTTGTCGAGCAAGTCATAAGGGTTACTTTTCGCAGCCATCTCTATCAAGTTCACATCCGGTGCTTCTTCAAATAATCCCAAGGCTAGATTGGGAAGAATGGTGCTCCCTAGAAAGGTCGGTAAAGAGATCGAAAACGTATCGTTGCACTCTCGAGGATCAAATTGATTGCGCTGAAATAACGCGTTTAGCTGCGGCAGAATGTGTTGCAGTTCTTGGCCTAACTCTAGTGCTTTTGATGTTGGTGTTAGGCCGGTAGATGTTCTGATAAAGAGAGGATCATCAAAGGTTTCTCTCAGCCGTTTTAAGCTGCGACTCATAGCCGACTGTGACACAAATAACGCCTTTGCAGCATTGGTTACGTTACGTTCTTTAAGCAAGGTATCAAAGGCCACCAGCAAATTTAGGTCGACTCGATTCAACTGATATGACATGTCTTTTCGCATAAATCCTCTAGCTATCATTGAGCAATAACAGTACTAAGCGCTGAATAACCTTAACATGAAAAGATGCACCCATTTATAGGGTGCATTCAAACTTGCGACACCTTCTATTTCACCTTAACAAAATCACTTGGTTTCCATGAATTATCAAACCACTTTTCTGTCGGCGAATACATGCGGAAGATGATATTAAAACCTTTACCTTCCGTCGTTTGAACCCAGTTATGTTCCATTCCTTTAGGAGCATTGGGCGAAAAATGGACAGTGATAGAACCATCGCTGTTCTTCTTAATATCTTCACTCAAACCATCAAGACCAGCAGATTTTTGGTCGGTCTCTAGCATGGAGCGAGTCTGGTTATCGTAGATCATAAATGACCAAAACTGCTCTACTGGTGCATTCGGTGGCAAAGTCACCGTGTAGTGTAGACTGCCATCCAACACTTCCTTGTTGGCATCACGTGTCGCCAACAGATAATCCGACCCTTTTCCTACGGTTTTCGTCACCATATCTGGTGTAATCCCGGTTGCCATGAAGTGGAATGTTGCTCGCATATCGGAGTCAATTACGCCATTTTCATCTTTAAATTCATGGCCTGAGACTAACGGCGTGAACCACTGTCTATCATCGTAGCGAAACATCTCTTCTTTAGGGTGGAAATAGCTTGAGCGTACTTCAGCAGTCGCTATTTTTGCGGCTTCCGACAGTATTTGCTGCATACGCGTGTTTGGCACAAACTCTTGCCCTTTTTCTATTCCGATATCTTTAGCCAACGATAACCATTCAGCATCAAAAATAGCGGTAGGTTCATATTGAATAAGTGCATTCACCTCATCGTAGAACGTCTCGTCCATAGCATGAATGGTGTTGTAATCGACGCCAGAAATATTGATGAACTCGGTCTTATCTTCTTTGCCATACGGATACAGCTTGGTGGTATTTTTTAATGTTGTAATGCTCTGTTCCATACTCTCTGGTGAGCTCACCAAACGCAGCAACAGCCAATGCTGATACCCTTCGCTGACAACCTCAATGTACCCTTCTGGAACCTCGCCCTTCCACGAAGAGTGGCGGATAAAATACTTACCTGATTTAGCTGCATTGTCTGGGTGAGTGACACCAATTCGAGCAACGTACTTAAATGCAGCATTGTCGAGTAAACCCATAACCGGAGTAGGAATTTCTAGAATCACCGGGCCATTTTTTACATCAATTTCCGAAGTGACATACGGTGTCGTCGTGTTCGCTGTTAACCAAAGGCTATTGGCGTCTAAGTTGTCTTCAGAAATTGCGATGGTTTGATTGGGCTTCATGCCGATACTCTCATGCCCCAACAATAGCCCTTGTATTGAAGCAACTGGAATACCAGATAGGAAAACACGAACAGCATTAGAGACTTGAACAAAATCTTGCACCTTAGCGTGCGTTTCTAGTGTCGGTGCACCATCGGTATAGTTGAGCTCACCTAAATAGGCAGATTCGACCTTATTTTGCGTAATGACGCTCTCTGGTACTTGCGCACTAAATTTAGGCTCAGCGAGCGCCACAGATGAACAACCTAAAGTAATCAGCAGCGTAGCAATAATCGATTTTTTCATAATATTTTCTCTTGTCTAAAGTGATTCTCATAGCCTAATCGGGCCCAATTTGTATGCTTCATTTAGGGGCACGCATTAAGCTATTTACTTGCAGAGACGCTTGAGTCTCTATTGCTTGCTAGCCACTGATTTTTTCCATGTCTTCTAGCATCCAGTTTTTAAAGAAAGTCTTCGATGTTGGACGGTAAAGTCGGAACAATAAGAAGTAATCTTCACCACCTGTAGGAACCCAGTTTTCCTCCTGCCCTTTTGGTGCTTCAGGGCCGAAATACAAATCATACGAACCATCTGGATTCTTTTTCATCGTGTCAGCGTTTCGAGACGATAGTCCTACTCGATCGACCCCTTTAACAAAATTCTTGGTTTCCATGTTGTAAACAATCGCTGACCAGAAGTCCTCGACAGGCGTATCGGCTGGTACATTGAGCTTGTACGTCGCTTTGCCATCTAACATCTCACCTTGTGAATCGCGTAAGCCCGTTAGATAAAAGGTTGAACCTCCTAATTGCTTCGGCAAGTAAGTTACGTAGAAGTACGACGCCGCTCGCTTATCAACTAACACCTCATCTTCATCCACGAATGGGAAGCCAAGTTGGGCTTGAGGGCCAAAATTCCAGAAAGACCATTGCGACAGAGGTTTGCCGTTTTCATCTCTCCATAGCGCACTCACCGTTTGATCCGGTTCAACAAACTTTGATTGCATGTGCGCATAGGCCATCAGCACACCTTCACTCATCGCTTTTTTCTGCTCAGCTGTTGGGTCGAATTTTTTCCCTTTTTCAATACCAAGGTCTTTTAGTAACGACGCCATTGCTTTGTCTTGCGTTCTAACCGGGTTCTCTTGGATGACGTCATTAATGTCTTGAAAAAACGTCTCGTTGTAATAAGGGAGGCTGTCATAAGCGACATCTGTTGCATCCAAGTAATCTGTCTTAGGTGGATTTTCTGCATCGGCTAAGTTGTAGATTTTGATTTGCTTCGCGTAGTTACCCGCATCCAAATCTGTCGCCCCATTGGTTAACGACGGTCTGAATGAAAAGCCATACAGGTACGTATCCGTTTCAAATACAAGGTAACCCTTACTTTCGAGATCCTGCTTCGTACCTAATTTGTTGTCGTAACCAGGTGGCAGGAGTAGATACTTCCCTCCTTTGCCTTCGTCAGCACCTTTGTAGCCAACATCAGCAATCGGAACCTCCCATTGGTTTACGATTGAACCAAAGTAATTCACTTTGTCTGTTGCTGCTGGAACCTCAATCACCACCGGACCGTTCTTCGACGTTATCGTTGCCCAAGCGTAAGCGGTGGTATCGTTCGCGGTGAGAAAACCCTTTTCTGAACCAAAAGGTTCGTTCACGTAAACCACATCGTTGAAGTCGCCATCAAGGTCACGACGAGTCGCTTTTAGGAAATCAATTTGAGTCACAGCTGGCATATAATGGATTGCTGTTTGAGTGGCACGCTGCACCATCATTTTGTATTCAAGATTTTCAATCTGTGATGCGCGATTAAGGATGTCATCTGTATCATCGAATGATTGGGAATAGACCGGCATTGTGCTGATAGCAAGTAGCGAAGCTAATAGAAGTTTTTTCATGTTGAGCATATCTCTTCGTAAAGGTGAAACATTCAATTGTTTAAAAAACATCCTTTGTTTGAGCCCAGTATACGAACGAGACCAAATCCCATCCAATGACTTATAATCATTATGAATTATTCGAATTGTGGATAATGCTAGATACAATTCGACTATCCCGGTACCACTCAATGATCTGTAAACCTTCCTCTACTCCGTAATAATTTGGTCGATTGTGATCACCTAATCACAATGTGCAGGTGTGATTGTTTATATTCAACGAAATTCAAATAGTTAAGATAAACATCATGTTACGAGCAACGATCGCATTACTCAGTGTTACTAGCTTCGCCGTATCTGCCAACGCCCCTCTTCCTTCTGGAGAAGAGTGGCTCAATCATGCTACTGAAGGGCTTGCACCTTACTGGTTGATGCCTAGCGCTAAAGGAGAACCGGTAGGCAACTTCCCTACTTTCCGCTGTGATGACGGTACCTTGCTCGATGTTTCCGATGTGTGCCCTGAACTGAACAAAGGCTGGATCACGCCACACTTTGGCAAAGAGTTTACGCGGATGAAGTCACGTCAAACTTATGCCTATGGCGTGCTCTACCACCTTACTGGCGATAAACAGGCTTTAGCGCTTGCCAAGCAAGGTGCCTACTACATCATTGATCAGCTAGAAGATAAGCAAAACGGCGGCTTTATCGGCTACACAAAAGAGGGAAAATTAGGCCAGGATTGGCAGCAGCGTACTTCTCAAGATCAAGCGTACGCGCTGGTTGGCCTTGCTATGTACTACTACTTGACCCAAGACAAAAAGGTAGAACAAGCACTCATCGCACAACAAGCTTTTATCTTTGATAAATATCGACTTAGCGACAACAGTGGTCTTGCTTGGGTGCTTGCTGACGGTGAAGATGGCAGTGCAAAACGACGTGAGCTGGTCGCGCAACTTGATCAGATTAATGGCTACCTGTTGCTCGTCGCACCTCTGCTCAAAGAGCCCGTCAAATCAAAATGGCTTGATGACTTAAACTGGCTCACGCAAACCATGATTGACCAATACCATTCTGAAGATGAACAACGCTTCTACGGCGCAATTCACGATAAAGCTGCGATGATGCCGAATGCAAATCACAATGATTTTGGGCACACCATCAAAGCGTATTGGATGACCTATCTAACCGGTCACACACTAAAGAACTCTGAATGGTCGCAGTTTGGATTTGATGGCATGAAACACACTCTGGATCAGGCGCAATATCAGAAAGACTTTAACAATGTATCTAACTACTTTGGTGAGCGACTTCAGAAGATGTGGCAAGGGCAAGATATCACGGGCTGGCAAAGCAGACCGCACAGCCAGTGGGCGTCATCATGGGAGTGGGCTGAACTTGATCAAGCGGCCATGACGGTTTCGCTGGTCGATGGTTCAATGAAAGACGTCCTGCAATACACCTTACCGACCTTTCATGATGTATGGGTCGACCACAAATACGGCGGTGTCGGGCTTGATCCTAAGCGCACCAAAGCTTTCCATTGGGGCAACGGTTATCACCAGTTTGAGCATGCGCTGATTGGCTATTTATATGCTCGACAAGAGGAAGGTAAACCCGCTGTGCTTCACTACGCAAGGCCAACCAATAGCGAGAAGCCAATGGAACCGTATTACTATCAAGGGGATGTGGTTAAGTTGGAGAACCTAGATGATGGGACACAAAAGGTCAGTTTCAATAACATTCGACCTTAGCGCTAGTATTGGATCTGATTAAGCGGATTGACCACCAAGCCTGAAATCAATTTTCAGGCTTTTTAATGGCTATTTTCTCTTCCCTTGCTCCACCAACTTTTCATTCCATGCCGTATTGCCGTCACGCTTAGTCACGTCATACTCTGAACAGAACTGAGAGATAGTCATGTTGTTGTCGCCAGTCGCCAATTTCAACGCCAACTGGACTTGTTGAAGTTTGCTTTGCAGACGCAGAATCTGACCAGCATTTGGGCTCTTCTCTTTGGCATACTTTAAGGCTGCATGCTTACGCTCGGCCGCGCCCGCTCGGCGATCTGCTTCTGATAACAGATACTTGAGTTGAGCAACACTCTTGCCTTTCTTGAAGGCAGGATCAAGCAACTCAACGCATTCATCAAACGATGGATCGATAACGTATGGGTCAACTTTATGAGCTTGTTGGCGCATCCACTCTAGTGCGAGTTTTTCATCTGACATAATTACATCTTTACCAAAGAAACAGCCCTATATGGTATCGCTCAATAGCAAACCGCTGCAATAACAAATTGAGTGACTTTGCGCCTTTTTGTACTGTGCCGATTAACGAACTTAACAGTCACAGCCCCAATAGTTGGCTTTAGCGCATCACAAACAGCTCTTCGTGGTAGTGCTTTTCAATATCAAATTGATAGGTGTCTAATTCTTTTTTCAATGATGTAGAGAACAACTCCGGCCCGCAGAAATACATCTCGTATTCGTTGAGGTCGCCACATTGATTGACAATTCTTCCGGCATTCAGTCGAGGTGAATGTAAGGTGTCTATCACGGTCAACTTCACACCAACCGCGTGTGCAAGGTGCCACAACTCATCGATTAATTGCTTATCAACACCGCGAGTACAATAAAACAACTCAATACGAGGATGCTCTCGTTCTGTTTTGAGCGCTTCAAGTGTTGCAAAAAACGACGCAATCCCGACGCCACCAGCAATCCAAATTTGTGGCTTGCTTAGGTCAAAATCAAGTCGACCATAGGGTCCTTCAACCGTAACCGCATCGCCCGCTTTCACTCGTTCATAAAGGCCATTAGTAAAATCACCCAACTCTTTGATCAAAAAGCGTAGCTCTGAATCTTCACTGCCAGAAACAATGGTAAACGGATGCGGGTCTTCATTACCGAAACGCAAGTACGCAAACTGCCCAGCGTTATGACCATGCCAAGATGCATCAGGTTTTAACACAAGCTCCATCACCTCAGCTTGTGGAAAATATCGAGTCGAAGCAATAGTCGCTGAGTTACGATTACGACGCCCTACCAAACCCAACAAACTGTAAATCGCTGCGATAGATCCAACCAAAGCAAATGCTACGGTTAGATAATAAATAGGCTCTCCCCAATACGCTCGTTTAAGCAGTATTACTGAGTGAAAAGCGATAAACAGGTACGCAACCGACATCAGACGGTGCGACAATTTAAACGGTTTGTACTTCACTGCCGCCCATAGTGACGCCACAAGTAAAATGAGTAATAAGTAGAAGCCCCATTCGCCAATACTCTGAGCAATACCTCGCAATTCATTGACCCATAACTCCCATCCTGTCAAAACAGCTTGCGGCCCTGAACCATCGTGTCGAACAGGCTTATCTAACACGCCAGACACCACCAATGACTTAGGAATTTGGTACCACAACCAGTGTGTCACACCCAGTGCAACACCACCGATACCGAGCCATTTATGGACTCGATATGCTTTATCCATACCTTTCAGCCAATTCTCAACCATAGGCAAACGCATCGCCAAGATCATGGTGATGGACATTAACATCAGAGACAAAATACCTGAGTACTGAATCATGGCTGAGCGCCATTCAAAGACATCGCTTGAAGCGAATAATTGCGGTTCCATCGCAAACCAAAAGGCTGACATTGTGGCAATCATTGCCCAAATGATATTGCGGACTGTTTTCATTTTTTAACACTCATAAAGACGACATCATTACTTTAGCTCCTGTGATGTAAAGGGACGTCAACGCGCGTAAATCTATGCAAAGGATCTCGTTCATTGTGCTGTAGCAGAGATAAAAGAGACAAACTGCCCACGGCCAAACTAAGCGCTCTTTGATCGATAAAAGCGGATTCTTCGTACATATAAGTCCGTTAGTGAGCATGCTCGAAGATAACAATAAATGATAAGAAGAGAAGATATGAAGGACATGACCCTTTCTAAACAAGATATCCAAACAATGGACCAGCGCCACCGCATTCGTTTGGTTAATTCTTTGTCTGGATTTAAAAGTGCCAACTTAATTGGCACTTGTGATAAGCAGGGGTTTGAAAACCTTGCGATAGTAAGCTCTGTCATTCACCTAGGGTCTGATCCGGCGCTGCTCGGTTTTATTGTTCGCCCAGATAAAAGCCGCCGTCATACACTAGAAAACATTCTAGAAACTAAGTACTTCACCGTTAACAGCATTGGTGCTGACTTTGTTAAAAAGGCCCATCAAACCTCGGCTCGCTACCCTAAACCAGTCTCAGAATTCAACGCGGTCGGTTTAACGGCCTATTATGACGACAAATTCCCTGCTCCCTTCGTCTTGGAGAGCAGTTTAAAGATAGGGTTAGCGTTCAAAGAACAGATCACAATCGAAAGCAATCAAACACAAATGTTGATCGGTGAGGTTATAACGATTCACGCCACCAAACGCGCCGTAATGCCGGATGGCTACCTTGATCTAGAAGCGTTGGATTTAGTCACGGTTTCGGGGCTTGATAGCTACCACGTAACTCAAAGACTGCACCGATTAAGCTATGCAAAACCACAACAGCCACTCTTTCCACTCACTCGTGAAGGTAACCCAACCTCATGGGAAGCGTTCGAACTCAATCTAGACTAATTTTGTTCGGTAATTTGCTATCAAAAGTGCTAACGTCCTTTAATTCCAAGAGATGCATCTCACACAGGTGCATCTCACTGAGCACCCCATTGATTCTTACGTCTGTTTCCAAGGACCCTTTTGAAGTTAACTCACTTTAAATACAAAACGCGCGAAGGCCCAGACTACCGACATGGCGATCAGGTGTCTTTTATGGACATCAAACAGACCTTCGGTATGGGCAGCATTCGTGTGGGTGCTTGGGTGACGAAAGAAGAAAAAGAGTTGGCTGCAAATCTGATATTCGACTCGTTAGCAGACTTGGCTTACATCTTGGCTCTGCCACCAGAGGCAATTGGCCTACGCGGTACATTAAGCTTAGCGTTTGGCAGTGGCGGCAGAAAAGGCGTGCAAGCACACTATGCCCCCAACCAGAGAGAATTAGCCCTCGCCAAGAACGCCGGAGCTGGCGCGCTCGCTCACGAGTTTTGGCATGCGTTTGACCACTATATCGCAGAGAAAGCGTTTGAGATTGGCGATACCTCTGGCCCTCGCAAGCAGATCCTGTTCGCCAGTGATTGTTGGTTGCACGATAGAAAAGTAAGACCTCATCCATTAAACGAGAGTTTGATGTCTCTGTTTGACGCCACACTGCTTAGCGACAATAACTTGGACAAACACGATTATGTGGCTCGCAGCGTTATTGCCGACAAGGCGATGTCTGCCCGTTACTTCTCACTACCTACAGAGATGATGGCGCGTGCTTTTGAGTCGGTGATTGAATCGTGTTCCGATATCAAGAACGCTTATCTGGTCGATGGCACAACCAAGCCTGATATGTACCCCGTGTATCCAGATATGGCGCATCGCAAAGAGATATACCAAGCACTACAAGGTTACTTCGCACCATTAGGCCGATCTTTGAGTAAATAGCATTTTGAGTCAGTAACACTCTTCAGATTTACAATGAATGACATGTACCATAAGTTGATCATGTGTAACCTCTGATATAACATGTACAACAAGCGGAACATGTAGAATAGTTAATTCATGAATGATTAACTATTCTGTGTATATAGAAAGATTAAACATATCCAAAAACAACAGGGTAAATAAGTGATGAATATTGTTTCTTTTACTGAGGCCAGAAATAGCCTTAAGTCTGTGCTCGATAGAGTGGTAGACGATTCTGATGTTACGGTAATAACCAGACGAGATTCAGAAGATGCAGTGGTCATGTCTCTTGATCATTTTAATTCAATGCAAGAAACCTTGTACCTAATGAGCTCGCCTAAAAACGCTGAAAGATTGGCTGAATCCATTGCTCAACTCGAAGCCGGAAATACAACCGTTCGAGAATTGAATAATGACGAATGATCGAAAAATTGTATTTACAGATAATGCTTGGGAAGATTACCTATACTGGCAAACCCAAGACAAGAAAACGCTCAAGAAACTAAATAAGTTGATTGAAGCCGCCAAAAGAACGCCCTTTGAAGGGATTGGAAAGCCGGAGCCACTAGTCGGCAACCTATCTGGCTTTTGGTCAAGACGAATCGATGACAAGAATCGATTAGTGTATAAAGCAGATGACGATAACTTTTACATAATTGCTTGTCGTCACCACTATTAAAAGCAGTAAGCAGCACATAGAAAGGGCAGTAATGATCAGTTGGCCATCTTTGGTAAAACTCGACGGTGACGATGAGCTTATTTACGTCGCGTCCGAACAAGATTTTCAGGCGGAATGCTCCGATATGATCTTGGGCGAAGATGATTACCTCATCGATTCAGAGGGCGACAGCTACTCGCTTCAATCAAACTCAAATCAATTGTCTCTAGCTAAACGAGCTGAGCAGTATTCAGTTGAAAACGTAACTAAGCTGATTCGAAATCACGAGTTCCAGAAAGCCGAAATGTGCCTGATGAAGATCCACTTCCTGACGATCGAAGAAGCAATTCAGTCTTTGGCGTTTGAGCCTCGTTAATATAGGTTATTAATTCAAAACCTAGATTTGAATCAGAACTTCCAAGCAGAACAAACAAAAACAGCGCCTCAATAGGCGCTGTTTTTCGTTTCTTATCTCGTTATCGCTAGTTTAACTAAGCGATGAAAAGTGAGATTACGCGACCAAAAGCTAGATTAAGCGATAAAAATCTGTGCTAGTGCGTAGCCTAAACAACATGCGCCTACTACACCGATTAAGCCAACCGACATAAATGAGTGGTTGAAGTACCACTTACCAATCTTGGTGGTGCCAGACACATCGAAGTTCACCGTTGCGATATCTGATGGGTAGTTCGGGATGAAGAAGTACCCGTAAACCGCTGGCATCAAGCCGATAAGCAGCGCTGGATCCAATCCTAAGCCAAGGCCAACCGGTAGCATCATACGTGCTGTTGCTGCTTGTGAGTTCACCACAACCGATACGATGAATAGTGCTAGTGCGAACGTCCACGGATAGTTGGTCACCATTTCCACGATACCAGATTTGAACTGAGGCATTGCGTATTGGAAGTAAGTATCCGACATCCATGCGATACCAAAGATAGCAATCGCTGCCACCATACCCGATTTGAATACCACGCCGTTTGGCACATCTCGCGGGTCAGTTTTAGTCGCCAGCAAGATGATACCGCCGAAGCAGAGCATCATCATTTGGATGATCACCGACATCTTGATTGGCTTGTCGCCGTCTACGATGGTTCTGATCTCAGGCACCATCGCCACGATAACAATCACGACAATTGAAAGTAGGAAAATCAAAACCGCATTACGAGCCGAAGTTGGCAGCACTTCATCCAAAGACGTCGCAGTGGTGCTTTCGATACGCTTTTTCCACTCAGGATCTTTTAGGCGTGCTTGATATTCAGGATCGTCATTCAGTTCTTTGCCGCGTTTCAAGCTGTACAAAGAAAGCAAAAACGTACCAAACAGCGTTGCAGGCACCGTCACCATCAAAATGGAAAGCAGTGTAATAGAGTGTTGAATATCAGAAAGCTGTGCGAGGTAATACACCACAGCCGCTGAAATTGGTGATGCCGTAATGGCTAGTTGAGACGCAACTGACGCCGCTGCCATTGGGCGTTCTGGACGGATACCATTTTTAAGCGCAACATCGCCAATGATCGGCATGATGGAGTAAACCGCGTGGCCAGTACCCAATAGGAAAGTCATCGAGTAAGTCACGAACGGAGCTATCAGGGTGACGCGTTTCGGATTCTTTCTTAGCACCCTTTCCGCCACTTGCAGCATGTATTTCAAACCACCTGCCGCTTCGAGAATCGAGGCACAAGTAACAACGGCGAGGATGATCAGCATTACGGTGACAGGTGGAGACGTTGGTGGCATCTTGAAGACAAACACCTCGATAACCAAACCAATACCCGAAACAACACCTAAGCCAATACCGCCATACCGAGACCCGATATAAAGGACGACTAATAAAAATAGAAACTCAAAATACAACATAAGCAACCCTGCTAAAAATGTGGACTAATGTTATTTTCTCCCTAAGTTCAGCCATTTACTTATTGCTTGGTCACACTATGATTGCAGGCTCCCGTTAATTGTTTTTTATAAGATTATGGTCACGCAAACCGACCTGTAAGTTTATGAAATGTAATAAGAAGCCAGACGTACAAGCTAGATTTGTTATGTGGAATAATCATAATTGTTTCTGTTAGATCTGGATGGCCTATAAAACATTAAGCTCATAACTGAACGGTATTATTCCAACCAAAATCAATCACATTTAACGTCATTCAGAAGCATATTGCCGAGCCGATTGGATATATTCTTACTGAACGTTGACTCGCCTATCACTAGACACTATGTCAAAATACCCGCCCTCACGACGACAACACAGAAAGAACCACGTATATGAATTTTCAAGCTGCTATTTTTGATATGGATGGACTGCTGCTCGACACCGAGCGACTTTGTATGCAGGTTTTTGAAGAAGCATGTCACGCGCAAGGTGTTCCGTTTTTGCAAGATGTCTATCTAGGCATCATTGGTTGTAACGCAAAAACCATCGAACAGATTTTTCGAAATGGTTACGGTGAAGGGTTAGATTACCCAGCGCTGAATAATGAATGGCGCACCCGCTACAGTGCAATTGTTAAAAACCAAGCAATCCCAGTAAAAGATGGCGTGATTGAGCTGCTTGAATGGCTAAAATCGAATGACATTCCAATCGCGGTGGCGACCTCCACTCAGCTTGATATCGCGAAGAAGAAGCTTGAGCTGGCTGGCCTAGATTCGTACTTCACCTCGTTAAGCACAGGCTGCGAAGTGACTCACGGCAAGCCTCACCCAGAGATCTACTTACTGGCGGCAGAACGCCTAGGTGTTGCGCCTGAAACCTGCCTAGCGTTTGAGGACTCAAACAACGGTATTCGTGCATCAATGGCAGCGAACATGATCAGCTTCCAAATTCCAGATTTGGTTGAACCTTGCGAAGAAGTAAAAGCGCTTGGCCACACGATCAGCCCATCGCTGCATCATGTGCTGGCGCAGCTGCAACAGGCCGCCGCTTAAAAGCCCATCACAGCAATTTAAGACCAATATTAAGCCGACTCAATGAGTCGGTTTTTTTGTGAGTATTCCTTTTATAAAAGATAAAAACTCGCGCTAGAAACTGTTACAGTCGATGTGAAACGATGGAAATCGAGAAGCGATATTGATAATGGAGAAAGAAACGCGTGATTGAAAAACTTGAAAGCCAACTGCTTGATTTTGCACAACAAGAAATGACACAAGATGCGGCGCATGATATCAGCCACATCAAGCGCGTCGTTAAAACCGCTAAGGCTTTATGTGTTCAAGAACAGGCTAAGCTTGAAGTCGTTCTGCCTGCCGCTTATCTTCATGACTGCTTCACCTTTCCCAAGAATCACCCAGACAGAGCCAAAAGCTCACAAATGGCAGCAGACAAGGCGATCTCTTTCCTCAAATCTATCGAGTATCCTGCGCCCTATCTCGACGAGATCCATCATGCGATTGTCACGCACAGTTACAGCGCTAACATCACACCAGAAACCTTGGAAGCTCAAATCGTCCAAGATGCTGATCGCCTAGATTCTCTCGGTGCAATTGGTATTGCTCGCTGCCTATACGTTGGTCAAAGCTTCGATGCCGAACTCTATAACCACGAAGACCCGTTCGCCAAGCAGCGTGATTTGGATGACAAGCATTACAGTGTCGACCACTTCTACGTAAAGCTATTCAAGCTAGCTGAAACCATGAATACAGAATCCGCCAAGTTAGAAGCCAACAAGCGCACCGACTACATGCGTGTTTTTCTTGAGCAGTTGGGCTCGGAAGTTTAACGGCTTAGAAAAAAGAAACACGCGATAAGGGAGAGAGAAGGATATGGAAATAAACCGCTTTAAAGCATCCGACGCTGAAGAGGTCGTCACTTGGTTTACATCTTTAGAAGACTACGTTTTATGGGGTGGGCGAACATTTGGTTGGCCGTTAAAAGCAGCCTCCATCATCGAAAGATCTCTAGAACCCCATGTCGAGCTCTATACCTTCTCTGCATCTAAGTCATACTCTGAATCGAACGCCGATTCAAACGCCAACTCAAACGCCAGGGACTTGCTTGGCTTTATGGAATTTCAACGCATGTCAGACAATGAACTTCGCTTTTGCCGAGTTGCGATTCACCCAAACCAACGAGGCAAAGGGCTGGGGCAATCCATGATAGAAAGTGCATTAGACGCTGCGAAACAAATCCCTGATGTCACCACCATCACCTTAGCCGTATTCAAGCAAAACCATGGCGCAAAACGCTGCTACGACAAAGCGGGCTTTCAAGTGGTCGACAAAGAGCCGAGCGTGAAAGAGTTCAATGGTAAAATATGGCCCTTGTATCAAATGGAATTAAAGCTCTGCTAGCTTGTTTTGATCAACAGACTGGTTTTAATTGCTAGATTCAACCCCATATCATTAAGCATTGGCTACACAGATGTAATTTGGAACCTCCAATGACCCAAGAAAAATTCGACACTATTTATCAACGTGCGGCTCACCGTAAAGGCGGAGCAGCAGAACTCGAAAAGATTGTTCGTGCGCCCGTTTCACAAGCTGAGCTATCACAAATCACCGACGATCGTTGGTTGGCAGCCTTTACTGAAAAGGTATTCCAATGTGGTATTTCATGGAATGTGGTGAGAAAGAAGTGGCCGCAATTTGAAGAAGTGTTCTTTGAATTCAATATCGAAAAAATGCTGATGCTGCCGAACGAGATGTGGGAGCAGAAAGCGCAAGACCCGCGCATTATTCGCCACCTTACTAAGGTGATGACTATCCCTGCCAATGCCACCATGATTCATAATGCCAAGCGTGAAGCGGATTCATTCTCACAAATGGTTGCCGACTGGCCATCAGAACGTATCACTGAACTTTGGGATTATCTGAAAAAACACGGCAAGCGATTAGGTGGTAACACTGGCGCTTACACCTTACGTCAAATGGGTAAAGACACTTTTATCTTGTCGTCGGACGTTGAAGCGCACCTACGCAGTACCGATGTGGTCGATAGCGGTCGTAACACCAAGCGAGCACAAGTCGCGGCGAATAAGGCTTTCAACGAATGGCAGCAGCAATCAGGTCGTAGCCTGAGCGAAATCAGCCAGATCGTAGCGTACAGCTGTGGCGACAACCGCGTCTAGTTTTAGGGCGAATGGCTTAAAGCTCAAGATTGCACACAGTTCCCTGCAAACTAAATGTTATAAGTCATTAACAAATAAGCGTGCATCGCACTTTCATCCAGTGGCATTGTATAGATAAATGTATACAATATAGAGTAATACTCATGAATTATTCTCGACCAACCCAACTCGACTAAACAAGGGTCCTTATCTCTATGACAGTTCTCAAAAACTCTGTCTCCAAAGGTGTAAAAACGAAAGTAACAGGCCAGACTCAAGACGATGTTGTTTACTGCCATATCTTCGACGCGATACTAGAACAAAGGCTGCCACCAGCCACCAAATTAAGCGAAGAAGCACTAGCAGAAATCTTTGGCGTTAGCCGTACTATTATCCGCCGTGCCTTGCTGCGCCTCTCCTTAGAACAAGTTGTGGTGATCCGTCCTAACCGAGGTGCTGTGATTGCAGCCCCAACAGTAGACGAAGCCAAGCAGATATTTAAAGCACGTGAAGTGATGGAAATTGCTATCACTGAGCTAGCGGTTAAGAACGCAACCAAAACCCAAATCGACGAGTGTAGAAAACTGGTCGCTAAAGAGAACTGCGCCTTTGACCAAGGTGACTATGGTTCTGGCTTACGTTTGTCTGGTGAGTTCCACATCAAACTGGCTGAAATGGCTGAGAACGCGCCACTGCTGGCTTTCCAACGCAGCTTGGTATCGCAAACCTCTCTGCTTATTGCCCAGTACGAAACCGGTAGCCACTCGAACTGCTCTTTGGATGAGCATGAAGGATTGCTGGATGCGATAGAGTCTGGCGATGAAGAGCAAGCCGTTGACCTAATGCGAGAGCATTTAAGCCACATTCGCTCCAAGCTCAACCTAGACAGCAACACAGCTTCGAGCGACCTGCATGTGGTGTTCTCAGATCTGCTCAAGAGCAAGTCATAATCCTGCTAACTAGATAGCCAAATCTTTTGTTAACAACTTTTTGTTAACAAAACAGAAGAGAAGTAAGCCTCAGCGTTTACTTCTCTTTTTTATGCGTAAAATCCTTTTCCATCGTTAGAAAATCACCACTACCTCCCCTGTTCGCCTTGTTATTACTTGCCTGAATGAGGCTATAGAGTTGAATAACACCGATGCGCTCACCTCCTTAAACTCCTACAATTTTTGTATACATAGATAAAAACACATTCACACCATTAAACTTACCAAGATCCCATCAACTCTTTATAAAACAAACAAATAGATAACAAAATAAATTGTATACAATTCACCCTAACACCTCATTGTTGCATTTTTGTAAATAAATAGTTGACCACAGGGTCAGGATGGATAATTATTGACCTAGAAGTCAAAAAGAATACACATGGAAATATGTCGATATACAAGGAGGTCTCTTGATTACTTTTTTGCTCAATCAGGAAATAAGATGTGAAGACAATCTGTCACCTAACATGACAGTGCTCAACTACCTTCGTACCAAGGTTAATAAAACCGGTACAAAAGAAGGTTGTGGGTCGGGTGACTGTGGCGCATGTACGGTAGTTCTGGGTGAGGTGGTTGATGGACAACTGCAATACCGCTCAGTGAACTCTTGCCTTACGTTCGTTTCAGCGCTGCATGGCAAACAACTGATCACGGTAGAAGATCTGCAAAATCGAGATCGCTCATTGCACCCAGTCCAGAAGGCAGTAGTTGATTTTCACGGTTCACAGTGTGGTTACTGCACGCCCGGCTTCATCATGTCGATGTTTGCCCTAGGCAAAAACAAACCCGATGCGAGCAAAGAAGACGTCATGGAATCACTGGCGGGTAACCTATGTCGCTGTACGGGCTACCGACCAATTGTTGATGCCGCGATGTCGCTTTCAACAGACCAACCTTTGATCGACCAGTTCGCTGAGCTCGAACGCAACACCATCAAGAAGCTAGAAAGTATTCAAGACACCGAGGCCAACTTACGCCTTGGTCACCTCACCGCTTTTTCCCCGAAAAGCACTGATGAGCTGGCCAAGCTTTTTCAAGCCCACCCGAACGCTAAGCTGGTTGCTGGCGGTACGGATTTAGCACTGGAAGTGACGCAATTCCATCGTGAGATTGAAACGCTGATCAGCGTAAACCTTGTTGAAGACATGAAGGTATGTGAAGAGACCGACACCGATTTAATCATTGGCGCTAACCTGCCTATCAGTGACTCTTACGCGCTACTGAAAAAACACTACCCCGATTTTGGTGAACTGCTGCATCGCTTTGCTTCACTGCAAGTACGTAACCAAGGCACCATCGGCGGTAACGTGGCGAATGCCTCGCCTATCGGTGACACTCCTCCTCTGCTGATTGCCCTGAACGCGAAGATCAAACTGCGCTGTGGTGATGAGTCACGTACCATGCCGATCGAAGATTACTTCATCAGCTACAAGGTGACGGCTCAAAAAGAGAGTGAATTCATTGAGCAGATCATCATTCCTAAGCCAACTAACGACAGCTTCCGAGCTTACAAACTGTCTAAACGTTTAGATGATGATATCTCTGCAGTGTGTGGTGCATTCGATATTCAAATCGAAGACGGCAAGGTTTCTTACGCTCGTATCGCCTTTGGCGGTATGGCAGCAACGCCTAAGCGAGCGGCGCGTTGTGAAAACACGTTATTAGGCAAACCGTGGACAGACGCTAATATTAAGTTAGCGATGCAGGAACTGTATAACGACTTTGAACCGCTATCTGATTTCCGTGCAAGCCAAGAATACCGTTCATTGTCGGCGGCCAACATGCTGCGTCGTTACTTCATTGAACAACAGAACAAAAACAACCAAATCGAAACAAGGGTAACGTCTTATGTCTAAATCACACGAGCATGCGATGACCCACGAAGAGATGGTTACCATTGCAAAACAAGACCTAAAAACTGGCGTAGGTAAAAGCGTTAAACACGACAGTGCAGCCAAGCAAGTAACGGGCGAAGCGGTGTACATTGATGACCGCCTAGAGTTCCCAAATCAGCTGCACGTATACGCACGCCTGAGCACTCAAGCACACGCCAACATCACCAAAATAGATTTATCACCGTGTTACGAATTTGAAGGCGTGGCAATTGCCATTCAAGCGAAAGACGTACCGGGTGAACTGGATATTGGTGCAATTCTTCCGGGTGACCCACTGCTTGCCGATGGCAAAGTAGAATACTACGGCCAACCCGTGATTGCTGTGGCAGCTAACGATTTAGAAACGGCACGCAAAGCCGCACATGCAGCCATTATTGAATACGAAGAGCTGCCAGCAATTCTTGATGTAAAAGAAGCGCTAGAGAAAGAGCACTTCGTCACAGAGAGCCACACTCAACAACGTGGTGACTCGAAAGCAGCACTAGCAAAAGCAAAACACGTGATCTCTGGTGACCTAGAGATCGGCGGCCAAGAGCACTTCTACCTAGAAACTCAAATCAGTAGCGTGATGCCAACCGAAGACGGCGGCATGATCGTGTACACCTCGACCCAAAACCCGACCGAAGTTCAAAAACTGGTTGCGGAAGTGATTGGCGTACCGATGCACAAAGTCGTGATTGATATGCGTCGTATGGGCGGTGGTTTCGGAGGTAAAGAGACTCAAGCAGCCTCTCCAGCGTGTATGGCTGCGGTTATTGCTCACCTTACAGGCCGACCTACCAAAATGCGTCTGCTGCGCAGTGAAGACATGCAGCAAACCGGTAAACGCCACCCGTTCTACAACCAATACACCGTCGGTTTTGACGACAATGGTGTGATTCAAGGTGCCGACATTACCGTGGCAGGTAACTGTGGCTACTCACCAGACTTATCAAGTTCTATTGTCGACCGCGCAATGTTCCACTCAGACAACGCCTATTATCTAGGTGATGCAACTGTGGTTGGTCATCGATGCAAAACCAATACAGCATCGAACACCGCTTACCGTGGCTTTGGTGGCCCGCAAGGCATGATGACGATTGAACACATCATGGACGAGATTGCGCGTTACCTAAAAAAAGATCCTTTGGAAGTACGTAAGGCGAACTACTACGGCGAAGAAGGCCGTAACGTGACCCATTACTACCAAACCGTTGAAGACAACTTTTTACCTGAGATAACCGAACAGCTTGAACGCAGCAGTGACTATCACGCACGTCGTAAAGACATCGCTGAGTTCAACAAACAGAGCCCTATCTTGAAGAAAGGCCTTGCGATCACACCAGTGAAATTCGGCATCTCGTTTACTGCGACTTTCTTGAACCAAGCAGGTGCGCTCATCCATATCTACACCGATGGCAGTATTCATTTGAATCACGGTGGTACGGAAATGGGGCAAGGCTTGAACATCAAAGTGGCGCAAATCGTTGCACAGGAGTTCCAAGTCGATGTCGAACGTATCCAGATCACCGCTACAAACACAGACAAAGTTCCGAACACATCACCAACCGCAGCCTCATCGGGCGCCGACCTCAACGGTAAGGCCGCGCAAAACGCCGCAATAACCATTAAGCAACGCCTGATCGACTTCGCTTCTTCGCACTTCAAAGTGTGGCCTGAAGAAGTGGTGTTTAAGAATGGCATGGTGCAGATCCGCGATGAGATAATGACCTTCAACTCGTTTGTTGAACTGGCTTGGTTTAACCAAATCTCGCTATCGAGCACTGGTTTCTACCGCACGCCGAAGATCTACTACGATCACGAGAAAGCACGCGGTCGCCCGTTCTACTACTACGCGTATGGTGCCTCTTGTTCAGAAGTTATCATCGATACCCTAACCGGCGAAAACAAGATTCTACGTGTCGATATTTTGCATGACGTGGGGGCTTCACTGAACCCTGCGATTGATATCGGCCAAGTCGAAGGTGGCTTTGTGCAAGGTGTCGGTTGGTTAACAACGGAAGAGTTGGTTTGGAACAAGCAAGGCCGCTTGATGACCAATGGCCCGGCAAGCTACAAGATCCCAGCGATTGCCGATATGCCAATTGATTTCAGAACGCACCTTTTGGAAAACCGCAGCAACCCAGAAGACACAGTATTCAACTCGAAAGCCGTGGGTGAGCCCCCTTTCATGTTGGGTATGTCGGTATGGAGCGCACTGAAAGACGCAATCAGCTATGTCGCCGTTAACGGCGCGATTCCTAAGCTCAACACACCTGCAACGCCAGAACGTATTCTGATGGCGATTCAGGAAGTCACTGAAACGGCTCCGACATCGGTCGATGCTCAATCAGAAACGGCTTAGAGCTTATATCGTTCGTTTAGCTTAGGAAGCATAAAAAGGGATTTAGGAGGACGTATGTTTAAGGATAATTGGATTCACGAACTGGCAAAACTGGAAGAGAACTACGAACCGTGTGTGATGGTGACGGTGCTCGAAGACAGAGGCTCCGTTCCACGCGATGCGGGTACCAAAATGCTTGTCACTCGTGACCGAATCATCGCTACGATTGGTGGTGGTCACCTTGAACATGTGGCCACTAAAATGGCTCGCGAGATGCTGATTGCCAGCGAAAAATCACTCAAAGTAGAACGCTTCAACCTAGGCGCTCGTCTAGGCCAATGTTGTGGCGGAATGGCGACGTTAAGCTTTGAGCCGATTGGCACTCAGCAGAATCACCTTGTGTTGTTTGGCGCAGGACACGTAGCCAAAGCGCTACTGCACATTGTCGCGACTCTGCCCTTCCGTGTGACCTGGATTGATGAACGTGAAGAAGTGTTCCCTGAAACGCTGCCACACGGTGTTAAAAAGCTTGTTTCAGATGATCCGGTTGGCGAAGTGAAACACATGCCACCAAACAGCTACTACCTTGTGATGACCCACAACCACCAGCTCGATTTTGACCTAACCAAAGCCATAATCGACCGTGAAGACAGCCGTTACTTCGGCATGATCGGCTCGCTTACCAAGCGCAAGAAGTTCGACTTCCGCTTAGAGCAACGCGGCTACAGCCAAGAGCAAATTGAAACCATGATTTGTCCGATTGGCATTAGTGCAGTCAATGGCAAACACCCTGCCGAAATTGCGGTATCGGTTGCGGGTGAACTGATCGCACACTATCAAGGCCAAGCCCTTGAACAAAAGCGCCCAACCAAACAATATCGAAATCAGGATTTGACCGATCAACACAGTCAACCAAGCGACGTAGGCGAACCACCATTGGAAGAGAAGATCGCCTAACACAAGTCGCAAAGCTTTAGCGGCCATAACGTCGCTGAAGTCATTAAAAGGAAGTAAACATGACAACGCAACGCAAAGCTTATCGCGCCAGTATTTTACACAGCGTCGCCGACCCAAAAGACGTCGGTATCGATGAGTCTTACGACTATTTTGAAGACGGTGTTTTAGTGGTTGAGAACGGCCATGTCGTCGACTTAGGCCATGCCGATGAGGTATTGGCTCGCCAACCTAAAACACTCGAAGTAAAAGAATACAAAGACAAACTGATCACCTCTGGCTTTATTGATACGCACATCCACTACCCTCAAACAGGGATGATCGCGTCTTACGGTGAGCAACTTCTTGATTGGCTAGAGAACTACACCTTTCCAGAAGAAAAGCGCTTCAAAAACCCAGTCTACGCACACAAAGTGGCGAAGCTATTCCTAGACGAACTGGCAAGCAACGGCACCACTACGGCACTGGTTTTTGGCACGGTACACAAAGAGTCGGTCAACGTATTCTTTGAAGAAGCTGAGAAGCGTAACCTACGCATGATCGCAGGTAAGGTATTGATGGATCGCAACGCGCCTGATTACCTCACCGACACACCAGAATCTGGCTATGCAGACTCCAAGGAACTGATTGAGAAATGGCATAACCGCAGTCGTTTGCTTTACGCGGTGACACCTCGTTTTGCGCCAACCAGTACTCCAGAGCAACTTGCTACTGTCGGTAAACTGCTAGAAGAATATCCAGACGTGTACATGCACACTCACCTTTCTGAAAACGAGAAAGAGATCGAGTGGGTGAAATCGCTGTTCCCAGAGCGCGACAGTTACCTAGATGTCTATGACCATTACGGACTACTTCATAAGCGTTCGGTATTTGCTCATGGTATTCACCTTTCTGATTGTGAGTGTAAGCGCCTAGCGGATACCGAATCTGCCATCGCCTTTTGCCCAACTTCGAACTTGTTCTTAGGCTCGGGTTTGTTCCGATTACCTGAGATGGAAGAACACGGCATTCGTGTCGGCGTCGGTACTGATGTTGGCGCAGGTACCAGCTTCTCGATTCTGCAAACCATGAGTGAAGCGTACAAGATCATGCAGCTACAACATAAGAAGCTGCACCCAGCCAAATCGCTGTTCTTAGCAACACTTGGCGGTGCACGTTCACTGCATCTAGAAGACCAGATTGGTAACTTGGAAGTGGGTAAAGAGGCGGATTTCGTGGTATTAGATCTACACGCAACTCAACTAATGCGGTTTAGAATGGAACAAGCTACCAAGCTCGAAGAGAAGCTGTTTGTACTGATGAGTTTAGGTGACGACAGAACCGTTAGCGAGACTTACATCTATGGTGAAAAGGCCTACGACGTAAACTTCAAAGATTACAAGAAGCTCGTTAGTTAGGCTTAAAACCGAGTAACAATCGCTAGACAGCGACAAGCCGTCGTTAATTAAAAATCCGTCCAGATTTATCTAGCCTTTAAAGACCAGTTGCTGATGCCACTGGTCTTTTTTGTGCTTCATTCAAAGAAATATAAATTAACCGCTCACAGACAACGATCTTCGGTGACGCCAAGTCATTATATTGATAGGTTAATGTTTATACATTTCGACTTCATACTTCACTTTAGCGTCTCTTTAAAACATTCGTTTATCAGCTAAATGGAAGCACAAAATCTAGAAAGGAATTCTATGTTCGAACAGGTCGTCAGCATTCTGTTTCCCGTTTTTGCCTTAGCCAGTGCTGGCTTTGCGGTCGGTCGTTGGCTCAAGCCCGATTTCAAACCGATCAATCGCATCAACATGGATGTGTGTATTCCTGCGCTAGTGTTTGCATCGCTGACCACCATGCCGCTCGACACAGAACAACTGCCACTCATCACCGCCTCTTTGGTCGCGGTGTTGGTGCCCGCTTTATTGATGATACCAATCTGCAAGATCTTTAAACTCAATTTCAAAGCTTGGGCTCCGCCACACATGTTCCGCAACAGTGGCAACCTGGCGATTCCCCTATTCACGTATACCTTTGGTGAGAGCGCATTAGCCCCTGCAGTACTGCTGTTTGTGGTGTCAGCTTGCGTGCACATTAGTGTTGGCTTAGCGCTGTTGAGTGAAGGTAATCCGATCAAACAGATCCTCAAAATGCCGATATTCTTAGCCGCAGCATTAGCGATGACGCTAAACCTATCTGGCATTGCAGTTTGGAATCCAATCTACGAAGCCACATCGCTACTCGGCCAAGCTGCCGTGCCTATCATGCTGTTGTCGCTAGGTTCGCAAATGGTCAACTTGAAGCTGAGTGGGCTCAAAGTTGGCTTGCTGTGTACGGCTCAATCTCTGTTCACAGGGGCCATCGCCTTTGCCATCATCTACTTCTTTATTCCGCTGCCTACGCTGCACTTACAAATGATGGTGCTGTTCACCATGCTGCCACCTGCAGTGATGAACTACCTGTTCGCAGAAAGGTTCAATGTCGAGCCGCCTAAAGTCGCGTCTATGGTGTTATTCGGCAACTTCCTGAGCGTGGTGACTTTGCCGATCTTGTTGTCATTCGCGCTGTCTATGTCGAACTAATTATTTGCGCATTTATCCAGTTTAAGCTCTGCCGTCACTTTAGTAAGGCGCAGAGCTATTGCGAAACAGACTAAGTAAGGACTCACATACCAGAAGAGGCTTTCTAATGGCTGCTTCACCTGCGCTTCTCTGGTTTTTATGTATTGGTTTTTCTGCTTCTCATACTGACTCAACATACCATCCACCCACACGGCATCGCTTTCAACCAGCGACACGCTCGGCGCAGGAACCGTAAAATCCGATGCGTTGGGTAACAAGGTAAAATCGACATCTTTGAACGTGATCGCCGTATTCAAATACCACAAACACGCTTCGTGGTGCTGAGCGTGATTATCTAAAGAAGGCTGACCGGTGCAGGTATCACTTCTTAATTTATCCAAAGAAAACTGCTGAACCGATTCTAAAATCGCCACCGCTCTAGTTTGTTCGGTTTCAACCCAATCACCCGCTACTTTCGCTCGAATCTCAGACACTGCACCCAGCATCCCGATACCCGCCAAGAACGGCCATAGATAATCCATAAGCTTCCATTTGCGTCGGCTCAAGTTGAACCCACACCAAATCGGAAGATGAAAAAGGAGCGTTAGCCCAAGCGATAGCAAAACGAAATTCAAGGAGCTAGAGAGCATGAGTTCGCTATCAAAGAAGTTCTTCATAATGAGAGACTTGCCTGTATAACAAAGAGAAATTTGATACTAAATTCGATATTTGAAAGGAGTGTAAGGGGAAAGTAAAAACAGCACTAAAAGTTAGAGTTTGGATGAATAATATCCAATTGAAACTTGTCGTTATTTCAAAGCCAACACATGCTCGATAAAAACCGACTTCTTTTCACGGTACTCTTCTTGCGACCAACCTTCACAAGCCATTTTGAGGGCATTGTATTGCTGAACTAGTGCCGGATTCGCACGTAGCTTGTCACGAAACCTTAGAAAGCATTCGAACTCAGAACCATTGGCGACCACTTGCAAGGCCACATCATGAGCGGATGTAGATTCCAACATACACAGTTCCGGTGTTCTTAAGGTATCGAGTTTCTCATTGAAGCCGAGTGTTGTGAGTCTCCCTATAACATCCTCAAGTTCGCCAAGTTCCACTCCAACGAAGATATCTAGATCGCCCTTAGACACGGCAAAAGGAATAGAAGATGCGCCTATGTGCTCAACTCTCACATTAGGGACTAGCTTTTTGATGTCACGTTCGTATCGGACAAACAGCTCGTTGCAAGCCACTTGGTATTGTTCCGCGGGGTAAAATTTCATATATCCTTACTCCGAATCACAAGCTATTGAACACACCAATTGCTAACAACAGCAACACGATGCTAATAGCTCCGATATAAGAGATTCTGGTTCGCTCTTTTTCCGTTGGAATCAATGGGGGGAAGCGCCCTAATGTGAATACTTTACAGACTATCCAGCCAGCTCCGTAACCAATGAACTCAATCAAGATCGACTGAAACAGATACCTAAAGAATGAGCTCAACGCCCTAAAATACGCGACTATTAAGTCTTCCATTTTTGTCCTAACTAAAGTCAATTTGGACTAAAAATGCCATGGGTAGAGATTCATATCAAGAACCTTATACAGGACTGCGCACGCAATGAATCAATTTAAACGTAAGTACTTACTATCGACATGCAATGATTCACAGAGTCTTCTTTCTCACCAACTGGCGCAACATAGTGGATTGCAGCTTCGGCATGTGCTTGGCCTGCGAGCTTACAGATAACCCATGCAGCTAAGTATTTGGACGACAAACAGCCACCCGCTGTAGCAATGTTACCTTCCGCATAAAACGGCTGATCCAACACAGTCACGCCGGATTCTATTACCCATGGTTTCGTTGTTAAATCAGTACAGGCTGGAACCTGATTCAGCAATCCCAACACCGACATTAACAAAGTCCCTGAGCATTGACCGCCAATCAATTGTGTTTGTGGGTTAAGGCTTAACCTCGAGAGTAATTTATCATCTTGGGCGATATCGCGGGTCAACATGCCACTTCCAAACAATACCGCATCAGCAGTATTGGCAAACTCCAAAGGTTGCTGAGATTGGATTGTGACTCCATTCATTGAAGTCACTGATTCTGTAGGGCTAGTAATCTGCACATTCCAGTCAAACTCTTTCATTCGATTCAAAATACCCGCTGCGATGAAAGAATCTAGCTCGTTGAATCCATCAAATGTTAGTATGGCAATATCCATATTTACCCTTATCTCTTTGAATAAACGAAATTTCAGTTCAAGTATTATATGTACACTAACCCTGAACTGAACATACTAGCCTAAGAGATTACCATCAGGCAGTCGCTTTCTTACGCCTATTGCGATAACTTTTCAAAGCGCCAGTCAACCAATTCTTCTGATGTAAATTATTCACAAACCATTCAATGAATGCTTCTGAGTATCTATGTCGTCCATCTAACTCATAATGGTAATTTGAACATTTGGCGTTCTGAGTTTTGTTTTTCTTAACAACCGCTTGAAAGGAGTGGCTTGTAATATTTACATACTCTTGTCTTGCGTTGATTTCTTCAATGGCCGTTTTCTGGTGATACGGATGAGTGATATCTGGGCCTTTGGTCTCTCGAATGATGATTGCTTTCTCACCGCCGTCACTCAGGGAGAGCGATAAATCACTTTCTGACGATTTTTTAGTCAATGCCAATTTGTAATCTATAGATATAGAAAATTCATCTGAATCACACTCTTTCGCAATTTCAGTAAATTTCGTCAAAAAACTTTTAACTTGGCAAGCGGTAAGCTCTCCATAAGTTTCTTTAATTACCGCGGTTTCAGGCTCAAATCCATCAACAATAAGACTAAGCAAACCCACACTTTGACCAGCTAGTGGGCTATTACCCATTAGTAATTTATACCGTTTTTGATAGTTAAGAACCGTTGCTTGAAATAAACGCGATAGTTGAGGTTGTAATTCTGGAATTAAAAGATGAATAGCCTGATCACGCAAATCTATTAAGGTTTCCAAATTCTTAAATACATTGTCAGAAGGGTCCATTAGCTTAGACATAGCTTCACGAATGCTAATGCTAAAGTCACCATCTTTAAAAATGCTTGATGCTCCGTCTCTTTTAGCCAATTCCGATTTCAACATAAGCTCCCAAGCGTTCACCATCATAATCGTAAATGCTTCTACACGATTACCGTAGGCCGGTTATAGACCTCCAAAGCTAAAGTAAAAGCATCATGACTTCTTTTAATGAGCTGATTTGAGAACACTTCATCGGGTGACTTTCCTTGAGTATTTTGACTCTGAGACATCAATAAGAAAAACTGGTCATTTGATAGTTGCGTGATACCGCTACATTTCCAAAGTGAGCGACTTACTTTAGTAACATACTTACCTTTTAATTTTTCATTAAAATACTTATTCACCGAGTTAACACTGTAGCCAACAGATTCAGCAACTTCTCTTGCAGTAAATTCGGATCCATTTTCTTCAAGCGTTCGGAGTTCATCCAGTAACTGAAGAAGCATACCTTTTCTAACCATCTCTATTTTCCCTTCGGAAAGCACATGTTCACAATGACTTATGTTTATTTCTAATCACAACATAGCTTTTGATATAGCCAAACTGTTGTTAAAACACTTTAATTCACATATGCATATAGAGTCACCAACTGAATGATAAATCTGCATTTCCTTTGTCCAAAAACAAAAAGCCCCGGTTATAAGAACCGGGGAAACAGGGTGGGATGAGTTTGGCGCGTGCCCGTAAACCAAACTCTCCCCAAGCCTCACCTAAGACTCATGCTCTTAGGTAAAGGATTCACATCATTATTGAAGCGTAGCGCCTTGCTCTACCCAAGTACCGATCAGTGCGCGTTCTTCGTCGGTCATTTGAGTCATGTTGCCGAGCGGCATCACCTTGGTTGTTACGGTTTGAGCAACAATCCTTGGGACGTTGGCTTTAATCTCTTCTGGGGTATCAAACATCACACCACCAGGTGCAGCAGCAAAAGCAGCATGGCTCGGGGTTGATGAGTGACACACAGAACAGCGCTCTTGAATGACTTTGTTGATAGTTTCAAAGCTGACGCCTGCGCTAGCAGTTTGCATTGCGTGGTCTGCTGGTGCGGCCTGAGAACTAGTCGTTGAAGCGGTGTCGTTTGCAGCAAGCTCTTCTGTCGCTGATTCAGTCGCGCTGACTTGCACTTCTTGAACCACTGGTGCTTGCACAACCGGAGTCATCTGTTTTTTCGCATAAGGTGAGGTAACAAACGCAAGCGTGATCATACCCAGTGCTGCTACTGGTATTGTCCATGCAAACTTCTGGCTACCGTGGCGGGTGTTGAAGTAGTGACGTACCAAGATACTGAAGATCGCTAAACCAGCAAGGATCAACCAGTTGTATTCCGAGCCGTAAGTGCTTGGGAAGTGGTTACTGATCATGATGAACAGCACTGGCAGTGTCATGTAGTTGTTGTGACGAGAACGCAGTAGGCCTTTCGCTGGCAGTGCCGGATCTGGTTCGCGCTTCTCTTCAATTGCTTTCACCAAGTTGCGCTGTGCAGGCATGATAACGCGGAATACGTTACCCACCATGATGGTACCAATGATCGCGCCAACGTGGATGTAGGCACCACGACCACTGAACACTTGGGTCAGGCCGTACGTCGCAGCGACGAGCAGCACAAACAACACAACACCAAGCAACACGGGTGTTTTACCTAATGGTGAGTCACACAGTAGGTCGTAGATAAACCAACCGGCAACGAATGAACCAATACCAATCGCGATTGCGGTTGTTGAATCAAGGCCAGAGCCCGGTGCAATCAGGTAAATCTCAGCGTTGAGGTAGTAAACTACACCCAGTAGACACACACCGGTGATCCACGTGAAGTAAGCTTCCCATTTGAACCAGTGCAGGTGCTCTGGCATCTCTGGTGGCGCAAGTTTGTACTTCTCTAGGTGATAAATACCACCGCCGTGAATTGCCCATAGGTCGCCTGAGAGGCCCGTTTTAGGGTTAACTCGGTTAAGGTTGTTCTCTAACCAAACAAAGTAAAATGATGCGCCTATCCACGCAACACCAACAATCATGTGAGCCCAGCGTATTGCTAAGTTCAACCATTCTGTAATATGCGGATCCATAATAAACTCCTGTATCACAACGCTTTAGCTAAGCGTTGCTCTTCCTTATTGTCGTCCGTTGGCAAGTCGTCCAAATGCAATGCCACGCGATCGCTGTCGAAATAAACTTCGTCACAGTTGTGCCCTTCGCCGCCTCTATCGACGATCAAGAACTGGTCTTGATCGGTGAGGGCGAGAACTGGGTGATGCCACACCCCTTTGTGATAGTTCACTCCTTGACGACCGTTGCTCAAGAAAGCTCGGCTATTGGCTAATGTTGGATCGTCGCCTTTTGGCGCAACAACAATTAAATAGGGTTGACCAAGTAATGGAATGAATGCCTGAGAGCCAAGTGGATGACGCTCTAACATTTTGATGGTCAGTGGGTAGCTCAACGGTGTGGCTTGGAAGATGCTGATGATGGCTTCTCCGTCTTGGTCTTGCACATCCGTTGTCGCTAGCTTGTGGTATCGACGTGTTGATCCACTGTTGATCATGAAGAAATCACTATTATCGGACTCGATAACATCGCCAAACTCTGCAAAAGCCTGCTTGGTTAACGGCTCGATGGATAAACGACGTATTCCATTACTCATACTCATTTCCTTACCTATTTCGCTTTCGTACCAAACAGACGCAAACGGCTGATACCACCATCTGGGAATATGTTTGCACGTACGTGAGTAATCGCACCAAGGTCGTTTACCTCAGAAATGAATTCGTGAATCTCGTGCGCTTGCAGCTTTTGTGCTGGCAACAGTTCACGCCAGAATAGGCTTTGTGTTTCTACTTGGTCGTCGGTACCGCCTTTCACGTAAGCCGCTTGAATTGAGCAGCTGTCTGGGTAGTTACCTTTGAAATGGGCTGTATCAACAACGATGCGTTCGATGTTGCCTGGGTGGCCTAGTGCCACGATAACCCAGTCGTTACCCGGTGTACGACGACGTGCTGTTTCCCAGCCATCACCCATGTTTTCACCGCGGCCAGGACCTAAGATGTTGGCTTTGTTGCCGTAGTGCTCGTCGCTACATGCGAGTGCTCGGCCACCGTGTTCAACCGATGCTAGGTCGACTTGTTGCTGAGAATCTATTGCGTCCCAATCCACACTTGGTCGGCCATAAACACGTAGGCGTGCGACACCGCCGTCTGGGTAGATGTTCAAACGTAGGTGCGTAAATACTTGGTCACTTTCGATTGCTTCAAGATGATGATGATCACCTTGTAGTGCCATTGAAGGCAGAATTTCTTGCCACTCTGTTAAGTCAGTTGGCTCACCTTGTGGTGAATAACACGCGTCAATTGATGCCGAAGGTGGGAAGTTACCTGTGAAGAATGAGGTATCAATATCAACGCCAGCAATGGTGCCAGCTAGGCCAAGGCGAACGACACAGTAGTCGTAACCTTCACCACGTTTACGTCTGCTTTCCCAACCGTCCATCCACTTACCGTTGTCGTCGTATAAGTCGTCTTTCCACTCTGGCGCTGCGTGGCTGAGAAGACGGCTTTTATCTGCGAAAAAATCGTCTGTTGCGAAGGTAGCTTCTGCGCCGAGTTTTTCGTCTGCAAGGTTTATGTATTGTTCAAATGTTTGGGTCATGTCCGTGTAATCCTATCCAATTAATCAAGTAATAATAAAATGAGAACTCAGTGGCTTATTCGCTTAAAAGCGTGCTCTTAGCGCACTAAGACTGGGCTGAGATAGCTGTTAACTCCGTTAACTTACATATCCCAGAGACGAAACATCGCGATCTTGTTGATCTCTTGAATCGCCGTAGCAAACTCAGTTTCACTATCATTTCCTAATCGCATCTCGAACGACTCAAGAATTTGGTAACGATTGGCTCCCTTCACCGCCATGATAAAAGGGAAATTGAAGCGACTTTTGTAGCTGTTGTTGTAAGAAGTGAATTTTTCAAATTCTTCGGCGCTGCACTGGTCAATGCCCGCCCCCGCTTGTTCTTTGGTCGACGACTCGGTGAGTTCGCCGTTTACTGCTGCTCGACCGGCTAAATCCGGGTGAGCATTGATCAAAGCCAACTGTTTGCCTTGGTCTGCACTTAACAAGGTTGATGCCATTTTCAGATGAAGATTCTCGATATGATCGTCTTCGGCATTCAAACCTTGGTCATACACCACTTCTGCAACCCATGGGCTGTGCTCGTAAACATCAGCGAAGTGAGCGACAAAGGTATCGCGGTCCATGGTTGTTGGTTGGCATGATCGAAATTCAGTCACGTTAAGCCTCCTTGCTTCACTGCTACTTCTGTTGTTGATGAACGTTGTTCGGTTGATAAGGGTGATGTTGGTGCCAGTGGTTGGCAATATCGATTCGACGACATAGCCACACACTGTCGTGCTCTTTGACGTAATCTAAGAAGCGTCTTAATGCAGCAATACGACCGGGGCGACCAATCAGACGACAATGCAACCCAACCGACATCATTTTCGGTGCGGTTTCGCCTTCCATATAAAGGGTGTCAAACGTGTCTTTCAGATATTGGAAGAATTGCTCACCAGAGTTAAAACCTTGCGCGGTTGAAAAACGCATGTCGTTTACATCGAGTGTGTAAGGGATCACTAGCTGAGGATGACCGGTTTCGGTATGCCAATAAGGCAGGTCATCATCATAGGCATCGGAGTCGTAAAGAAAACCGCCTTCTTCTGCTACCAAGCGACGCGTATTCGGCCCAGTTCGACCCGTATACCAACCTTGGGGGCGTTGACCCGTCACTTGTTGTATGATCTCAATCGCTTTGGTCATGTGGTCGCGCTCTTCTGACTCATCAATGTATTGATAGTCTATCCAGCGATAACCGTGGCTACAGATTTCGTGCCCCGCTTCGACCATGGCTTTGGCAACATCTGGGTGACGCTCAATCGCCATTGCAACCGCAAAGACGGTCAGTGGGATTTCATATTCATCGAACAAGCGAAGAACACGCCATACACCCGCACGGCTGCCATATTCATAAATGGATTCCATGCTCATGTGACGTTCGCCTTTGATCGGCTGTGCTGACGGGATCTCTGAAAGAAAGGCTTCAGACTCGTCGTCTCCATGTAACAAACAACGCTCACCGCCCTCTTCATAGTTCAATACAAAAGAAACCGCGACGCGCGCATTACCTGGCCATTGAGGGTTTGGAGGGTTAGCTCCGTAACCGATCAAATTTCTTGAATAATCCTTATTCATCCAAGTACTCCTAACATAAGTGGTTGGCTTAGCCGCTCTTTCACTGGTTCATCAAAATGAATCAGTGAATGGATTTTCCAAAAACTGAGCAACCTTACCCCTGTACATTTATTGTATACAATTATTTATCTCAATGTAAAGATTTTGTTATTTAAGTTAATTTTTCTTATTTAAACCATTTAAAAACAATACCTTAACAATGCAACCCTCGGCCAAAAACCAATAACTCACATCTTTAAAGTCAGAAAAAACGACTAAATAGTTAACATTTTTCCAACAATTCGCTTTACTAATTGTATACAGTTCGTACATAGTTAGTGATAACAAAGTGACCAGTTGCATTCTTTGCAGGGTCGAATTACACAGATAAACCACGGAACAGAGGAGCGCCAAAAGCGCTATTAAAGGACTATGGGAAGACTAACAACACACGTATTAGACACTACTCACGGCTTACCAGGTGCAGAAATCAAGGTAGAGCTTTATAAGGTCAACGAAGGCTCAACAGAAAAGCTGGCGACGGTACTCACTAACTCCGATGGCCGAACCGATGCGCCGATTCTGGCAGGAAATGATTTCCGACCGGGGAAATACCAATTGGTGTTTTACGTCGCCGATTACTACAGAAGCAAAGGCGTGGAGCTGGATGGCGTGCCCTTCCTAGATGATGTGGTTATTCGCTTTGGTCTAGATGATCCAGACGCGCACTACCACGTTCCTCTTCTCGTCTCGCCTTACAGTTTCTCAACCTATCGGGGCAGTTAGTCCCGTGACCTAGAACTTCGAACTAGGCTCAACCGACAAATATTAAACAGATTGGTGCGTGCATCTAAAATGATGCGCGCTCACTAAACACGCTCATATAAAAATACTAACAACGTTATTAGTTAGAAGTTGATGACTAAACAACAGGTAACTAAAGAAATAACGGCTAGGAAAAAACCTTAAAACTTAATATTGAAATCTCGCTGTATTCAATAAATGGATCACAACATAAAAGGACTTGCTGACATGAGTGAGAGTAAAACAGAAATACTCAACCAAGATGCGAACAACGGAATTTTAGAGAAGTTTTTTAAAATTAAGGCCCACGGAAGTAGCGTAAAAAATGAGTTAGTCGGTGGTGTCACCACCTTCGCAACCATGGCTTACATCATCTTCGTTAACCCACAAATCATGGCCGCTTCAGGCATGGATTCAGGCGCGGTATTCGTCGCGACCTGTATTGGTGCTGCGATCGGTTGTTTGTTAATGGGGCTATTTGCGAACTGGCCTGTTGGACTTGCGCCGGGCATGGGCTTGAACGCCTTCTTCTCGTTCACAGTAGTAAGCGAAATGGGCTACAGCTGGGAAGTCGCGCTAGGTGCGGTGTTTATCTCCGGTATCTTGTTCGTCGGGATGAGCTTCTACAAAGTCCGCCAATGGATAATTGAAAGTATTCCAGTGAGTTTGCGTTACTCCATGACAGCGGGCGTTGGTTTGTTCTTGGGTCTGATTGGCTTGAAAACAGCAGGTATTGTCGTCGAAAACCCTGCGACTTTGGTGTCACTAGGTGACTTTACTAAACCAGAGGCGCTGCTTGCTGCTATCGCATTTCTTATCATTGCGGTACTCAGTGAGCGTAAAGTCTTTGGTGCGGTGTTAATCGGCATTTTGAGTGTAACTCTGGTCGGCATGATGCTTGGCTTAGTGCACTACAACGGCTTCTTTGCGGCTCCACCAAGCTTAGCGCCTACGTTCCTAAAAATGGACATTATGGGCGCACTCGATGTTTCGATGATCAGCGTTATCTTGGCTTTCCTTTTTGTAAACATGTTCGATACCGCAGGTACTTTGATGGGCGTGGCAGAGCGTGCAAACCTAACTAACCCTGAAACGGGCAAAATTGAAGGTCTTAGCAAAGCACTGAAAGCCGACAGTATCTCAAGTGTGGCAGGTGCGTGTGTGGGTTGTCCGCCAGTAACCAGTTACGTAGAAAGTGCAGCGGGCGTTGCAGCAGGCGCACGAACTGGCCTATCGGCAATTGTAGTTGGTGTGTTGTTCTTAGCGGCGATTTTCCTATCTCCACTTGCAGGTATGATCCCAGCTTACGCAACCTCTGGCGCGTTGATTTACGTAGCGTTCGTGATGATGAGCAGCATGCAGCACGTTGATTGGAAAGACTTCACCAACGGTGCACCTGCAGCCATTACCGCGTTAATGATGCCACTGACGTTCTCTATCGCGAATGGTATCGCACTGGGTTTCATTACCTACACAGTACTGAAACTGGCGACAGGTAAAACAAAAGACGTATCAATTTCGATGTACTTCCTAGCGGCTATCTTCATCGCCAAGCTTGTGTTCATCGGCTAATCACCCAACGTAACTATCGCTTGGCCTGTTCGCAGGCCGAGCTATCAAGAAACAGGTTACAACAACATTTTTAAGAAAAAGCTAATTGTGCTAATCAGCGGAACGCACAAGCAATCCGTTCCTTTAGTACACCTTTTTTATGACCCTACGCAGTTTGTAGAAGTCATTATTTGACCGCCAATCGCCTGTAAACGGAAACGCAGGCAGAGGAATATCAAATGAAACTTCTGTACACCCTAAATGAAAGACCGCCTCATGGGCTAACCCTCCTACTCGCACTGCAACACATGCTCGCCTCGATTGGTGGCATTGTGGCTGTTCCCCTTATTGTCGGCGCTTCTATCGGCCTACCTAATACAGAGATTGTCTCGCTGATCAATGCTGCGTTATTGGCGTCTGGTATTGTGACCGTCGCTCAATGTCTTGGTTTTGGTCCTGTTGGTATTCGGCTGCCCGTTGTGATGGGTTCAAGCTTTGCCTTTTTGGGTGTCGCTATCTCGATTGGTAACGAAGGTGGCGTCGCCGCTATTATGGGCTCAGCGCTTATCGGCTCGTTCGTGGTGATTGGTGCCAGCTTCTATATGGATAAGGTTCGGAAGCTATTCCCAACCGTGGTAAGTGGTGTGGTGGTTACCTTAATCGGTTTAACCATTTTACCGGTTGCCATGAATTGGGTCGGAGACTCCCCTGCCAACACGGAACAATTCGCCACACTACCAAAGCTGTTTCTAGCACTGGTCTCTTTGGGCATCGTGGTTGGCGTCTCGGTTTACTGTAAAGGCGCGGTTGCCGCTTCAGCTATCGTGATTGGTTTAGCAGGCGGTTACATTGTGGCGCTATCGCTCGGCATGGTCGACCTTGAGCAAATCAGCTCTGCCGCTTGGGTTGGCGGCCCTGAACCTTTCAAATACGGCTTCACCTTTTCTGCGAGTGCCATCATCAGCATGAGCTTGGTGTACATCGTGGTTATCGCCGAAGCAACGGGTGATTTCATGGCACTCGGTAACAACTGTCAAACCCAAGTATCCGGTAAAGATTTAAAACGAGGCCTTCTAGGCGATGGCCTTGGCAGTACCTTATCTTCAATTTTAACGGCAATGCCACTGGCATCATTCAGTCAAAACGTCGGTATTGTGGGTATCACAGGTGTAGCGAGCCGTTATGTAGTGGCTGCAACCGGTGGTTTGTTGATTTTAGGTGGTTTATTCCCGAAATTAGCCGCAATTGCCGTCACAATACCTAAACCTGTTCTGGGTGGTGTGGGCTTTGTGATGTTCGGTATGATCGCTTACGCGGGTATCCGTATGTTGATCAAAGCCGCAGACACCAAGCGAAACGCCTTGGTAATCTGTGTTGGTTTAGCGTCAGGTTTAGCTGTAACTTTCGAACCAAGATTGCTGCAACACTTGCCACATGATTTGGCGAATTTTCTTCACTCTGGCATCACTACAGGCACTATCATGACGGTACTGCTGAACCTTGTGTTGCCGAAATCTTCACGAGCAGAAGAGCAAGAAGCGCTAGCCGAAAGCCAAGCGCAAGTTGAGCTAGAAATGAAAGAACAAGCTGAAGAAGCACTTCAAGCAGACGAGCAATTGGAGATTCAACAAGCAAGCACAGAAACAGACGTTCAAGCGGCATCAGATAACCCTGAGCCCAAAGCGAACTAACTGGTTCTCGAACTAACTAAGTCTCAGACTAACGTAACACCGATTTCCGTAGGATCAGGGCTGATTAGAGCATTGAACGTTTTAACGCCCCTGATTCGAATTTATCTTTTAACTACAAATACCAAATAAAGACCCTCTTCCCTGAAAAGGCTGAGATGGCTAAGGACTACTATGAATGGAAACCATCTGGATTAAGAATCCTCTCGTAATCTACACTGGCTCACTGGCTGATGCAGAAGGCGGAATTGTCATTAAAGGTAATAAAGTCATTGAATTGGTTGGTAAACACAAAGAACCGACCTTACCCGTTGATTACAGCGTCGACGCCTCTCGTCATGTTGTGACTCCTGGGCTTATCAATGCGCACCACCACTTCTATCAAACCCTAACGCGTGCCTACCCTGGCGCACTCAATAAAGAACTCTTCCATTGGCTACAAAGTCTCTACCCGGTTTGGGCCAACCTCGATTCTGAGATGATGAGCCTAGCTACAGAGCTGGCGCTGGTTGAGTTAATGATGTCGGGCTGTACCACCGCCTCAGATCACCATTACTTACTGCCAAACGGGCTTGAACACGCCATCGATTTACAAGTCGAGGCCGCAGAGAAGCTTGGCGTGAGAGCGATATTTACGCGCGGCTCCATGAGCCTAGGGGAAGATGAAGGTGGGTTACCGCCACGACACACCATTCAAACCGAACAGACCATCATCGACGATAGCCAACGCTTGATTCGTGATTACCACCAGCGTGATGAAGGGGCGATGATTCAAATCGCACTCGCGCCTTGTTCGCCGTTCTCAGTCACAACCGATCTAATGAAAGAGACCGCCAAGATCAGCGAACGTGAAAACGTGATGATGCACACGCACTTATGCGAAACGCTCGATGAAGAAGACTTCTGTATCGAGAAGTTTGGCCTACGCCCTGTCGATTACCTAGAAGATGTGGGTTGGCTCAACGAACGAACTTGGCTTGCTCATGGTATTCACTTCAATCCAGAAGAGATCAAACGTTTGGGTAAAGCAGGCATTGGTATCAGCCACTGCCCAACTTCCAACATGATGTTGGCTTCCGGCATTTGTAAGAACAACGATCTTGAAGCCGCTGGCGTTAAAGTCGGGCTAGGAGTGGATGGTTCAGCCTCGAATGACGGCTCCAACATGATTGCTGAAGTGCGCATGGCGATGTATCTACAACGCCTGCAATATGGTTCTGCCAATGTTTCACACTTTGACGCACTGCGCTGGGCAACGTCTGGCTCTGCAACAGCAATGGGTAGGACGGATATCGGTACACTAGAAGTCGGAAAACAAGCCGACATCGCGATGTTCAAGCTCGATGATATTCGCTTCTCTGGCAGCCACGACCCACTGGCCGCATTGCTACTCTGCGGGGCGCAACAAGCGGATAAAGTGATGGTAGCCGGAAAATGGCGAGTCAACGATGGTGCCGTGATCGGCGTAGACATGGAGCAACTGATGCACCGCCACCACGCCGCGGCGATGAAGCTCGGCAAGCTGGCAATGAATAACTAGAGTTTCGATGTTTTGAAGTCACCAGAAAGCAAAAGGCCGACATGATGTCGGCCTTTCTTGTGTCACTAGAGAAATTGAGTGATAACAACTGGATGCTTTTCGACTAGACAAATTTCGACTTAGTTGTACGCTCGAGCAAGTATTCCCTGTCCCTGATATTCATACATTCCAGCATCGTTACTGATGAACACTGACTCACCTGAACTCAGCATTAACTTATGCTCTTTAGTTGAAACCGTTACCTCACCACCGATACAAAATAAAATCTCTGCGCTCCGTAGATACTGTTGGCTGACCTCTTCGTTCACTGACAAGATGTCGAAGCCGAAATCATCAACAGGTATAGGGAAACTCAACTTGTCTTCTTTCTCGATAGGTTTCAGTTTGATGCCTTCGATATCCGTCGTTTCAAAACACGTATTATCAATCAATTCAGGTACATCGATAAACTTAGGAGTGAGACCTGCACGTAACACATTATCTGAGTTCGCCATAATCTCTAGCCCAGTACCTTCGATATAAGCATGCGGGGTTTCGGCATGCAAAAACATTGCCTCACCCGGTGCAAGCTCGATTGTGTTCAACATGAGTGGCGAAAATAAACCAATATCATCGACATAATGCTGTTCAAAGCCTTTGCTGTACTGTAATGCTTCTCGCCCCATAGCAGTCTTCGGTCTACGTTCATAAGCCGAATACAGCTGCTCTAGCGCTAACTTTTTTCGCTCACCTTCAAGTGTCATCACCGAGGTAAAAAACACTTTCAAGCCTTCGCTGTTGGGACTAATTGCTAGTGCTGAGATCTCAATATCCAGTGCGCTAATTTCTGCTTCTTTAAACAACTCTATAATTTGCGGAATAGGCCTAAAACCATTCATAGCTTTGTAGAAAGTCAGTGCATAAACCAGCTCAGGTTTATGGTTAGGATCTTTGTAGTTTCGATTCGATGCATCCAAACTAATGCCTAGCTTATTCTCTCGTTCAAAACCAAGCTGGGCCTTTTTCTTACTTGGGTGTACTTGTATCGATAGAGGGGTTTCTGCCGCGAGAACTTTAAACAAATAAGGTAGCTCGCCGAACCTTGCTTCCGTGTATTCCCCAAACATTCCCTTACTGTCTTGGCTTAAAACCTCCGATAGCAGCTGGCCTGTATCAGCAACTCTTGAGCAGCCTCTAGGGTGAGCCCCCATCCAAATTTCAGCTTGAGGCTCGGAATTAGGATTTTGAATATCAAACAGCTCAGAAATAGACTGTTTACTTCCCCACGGATAATGCTGAATAACATTATCTAATTTAAATAAAGACATAGATATTTCTTTGTATCACTTGCAAGTAATCAAACTTAGTCAGCTACTTAACATTAATCATTGACGCACCCAACTTGAGGGTAGCAGCGATATTTCGAGATGTTTGAGTCACGTTCATGCTCGCCTCTTGAAGCACTTTTTCAAGGCTCTGTGGTGAGCGAACAGTGGCAAAAGCACTGTCGATTGTGGCGTATAAATCATCGATTTCAGAACCTAAAGAACCTGCAATTCCAATCACTGGAATCGACTTCGCCTTAGCTCGCTTAGCAATGCCAAATGGCGTTTTACCTTGCAGGGTTTGGTTATCCATTTGGCCTTCGCCCGTAATCACCAGATCAGCCTGTTCTAGAACTTTATCAGCGTCTAACGCATCTAAAATCATCTCAATTCCAGGCTTAATTTGAACATCAAATAACAAGGAGACACCCAAAGGGGTGCCACCCGCCGCTCCAAACCCAGCGCTAGAACAACGGTCGACACCAGTTATTGAGAAAGCAACCTTGGCAAAGTTAGATAAACAACGCTCTAATTCAGCAATCAAACTTGGAGACGCTCCTTTTTGAGGACCAAACACCTCACTAGCTCCATTACCCCCAACAAGTGGGTTCGCAACATCGCATGCCACTATGAATTCCACTTGCTTACAACGGGGGTGAACACCAGACAAATCGATGCGGGCAAGATTAGAAAGCGCAGCACCGCCTTTTGGTAATTCGTTTCCTTCTCGATCCAGTAGCTTTCCACCTAAAGCCTGTACGATACCAGCCCCACCATCGTTGGTTGCACTACCACCGAGGCCAAGCATTATTTTGCTCACACCTAGATCTAATGCTTCACATATGAGCTCGCCAGTACCATAGGTAGTGGTCACTGCAGGGTTACGTTGAGGAACATCGAGTAGATCTAAGCCTGATGCCGCCGCCACTTCAATTAAGGCAGTACTGCCGTTATCAAGTAGCGCCCATTGAGCCGTCACACCACAGTCGAGTGAATCTAACTTTAGCGGCCCGGTCACTGGCGAAAGTCTTATCTCGCCCTCTAAACCTTGCATCAATACGTCAACCGTTCCCTCACCACCGTCGGCGAGAGGAAGGTGTACGTATTCAGCTTGTGGAAATACGTGAACAAAACCTTGTTCAATGCATTCACAGACCTGCTTAGCTGTCAGTGACTCTTTAAATGAATCTGGAGCAATCACTATTTTCATCGAAGGTATTCACTCTAGAGCAGTAAGAACAAAAACGCTGAAATGACCAGGCCAACACCTAAAACTACTGGGTAGGCTATTTGACTAATGTCCTTCGCCATTTCCGGCTCTTCTTGCTTCTGAGATTCAGAGTCTGACTTTGCTTCACTGTGAGTATTGTTCGCGCCTTGAGAACAGTCGTCTTCTGAACCGAGCAACTTCATAATCTGTTGAGTCGAATTCGCGGCTAGTAACTCATCACGGAAATCATCGTCTACAAGAGAAGACGTCAATGTCGTCAACACTTCCATGTGCGTAGATCCAGCTTCTGCTGGCGGGATCGCAATCAAGAAGATCATATTGACGGGCTCATCACCATCAATACCTTGCCACATCAATTCATCTTTAACGAAAGCACAGGCAAACACAGGCTCAATAACCGCCGGAGATTTACCGTGAGGGACCGCTAAGTACTCACCCAGAGCTGTTGGCCCCTCTTCTTCACGATGCAATACAGCATCTAAAAACTGCTGTTTATTTGTTAATTTGCCAGCTTGGTCGATCTTGTCAGTCAATGCGTTAATAGCTGCAAATCGGTCATCGAACACCGCATCTAACAGAATTAAGCTTTCGGACGTTAGGTTAGATAATTTCATGCGCTATTCCTTATGACTCTTCAGCCAAACAAATTGAAACGGTTTCAATGTAAAGACATTTGCTAACTGCTCACGACTAATCAAGTCATAACCACCAGCATCAAGGCGAACCTCTTGTGGCACCTCACTTAAGTTCAGAGCAAAGCGAATAGATTCATCTCCTTCGCCGCGCTGCAATGCAAACACCTTTTCACCTAGGTCTAGAACTTTTTGGCTCATAAGTGGAGAAAATGCAGGTTGAGTTTTACGCAGCTTCACCAACTCAACCATCTGGCTATAAACTTGTTGGCGCAATGAGCCAGCTTCGGCTAGCTCCGCCTCTAACTCGTCTAAATCGAACTTCTCACGATTGATTCTGCGGTTAATACCCGATTCAACCATCCCGTTAATATCATTCTCACTGCCCAGTAAACTGTGATAGTAAATCGCAGGCACACCAATAAATGAAAGCAAGATAGATTGAGCCGCCAAGAATTTTCTCGCTTTCTCATCATCACTATCGGAAGCTTCAGTTAATGCACTTAAGTAATTGATATTCAACTCATAAGGAGACTGAGACCCGTCACTGTTGTTTTTATAGTTTACGCGACCACCTTTACGCTCAACCTGTTCACACATTAACAAACGATCTTCATTGGTCAGGATCCCTTCCGTTGGACGAACACCGACACCGTCATGGCTCGCAAGGAAGTTAAAATAAGTTGTCTTATTCCCTTGCTGCAGTGAAGCCATTGCTTCTTCGGTTAGGCCTTTCGCCCATTCGGTCAATACAGAACTGTTTTGACTCATGAATGCATGCAGAGTCAAAGGCGGAAGCGGGAACTGATACACCATGTGTGCTTCATTTCCTTGTCCGAAATACGAAATATTTTCCTTGTGTGGCACATTTGTTTCAGTGATTAGTAACGCGCCAGGAACCGTCTCATCAAAGATGATTCGCCATAGCTGGATAATCTGATGTGCTTCCGGCAAGTGAATACACGTTGTATTTAATACTTTCCAGATAAAACCGATGGCATCTAGGCGTATTGAACGGCCGCCGTTTACTGCATACATCAATAAAATATCGATACTTTCTAGCAACACTTTCGAGCTTCGGAAGTTGATATCAATTTGGTCTTCAGAGAAAGTAGTCCACACATGAGATGTCTCCCCCGAAGCCTTACTAAACGGTGTCAGGAGCGGTAAAGCGCGGGGGCGCGTAACACTCGAGTAGTCTAGGCTTGGGTCAGACTCAACAAAGTAATCTTGGTATTGCGTATCACCTGCTAAATAACCTTGAAACCAATCACTGCTTTTTGAGATGTGATTGATCACACAGTCGTACATCAAATCAAAGTTCTCAGACAAAGCATTGAGGTGTTCCCAGTCACCCAACTTCTCGTCGACCTTTCGGTAATCGACCACACTAAAGCCATCATCAGAGGTATACGGAAACATAGGTAGAATATGGATATTGCTGATTGAGTCTTTTAGGTACTTATCAGCAAAAATTTTCATACTGCTCAATGTTTTTTCGTCGTTACGAGCAAAGCTGTCACCGTAAGTAATCAGGTAAGATGTATTCTCATCAACCCACGGTGTGTATTGTGGAGCACTTGGCTTCCATTTCTCAATTAAGGCTAAGATCTCTTGCGTTACCGAGTGTGCTTCTTCTTCACCATAAATATCGGCGACTTTGTTGAAGAGTATTGTTTCAATCATATCTTTGTCCTTATTGAGCAACGGCAAACGTTACGCGTAAATCGATGCTGTTGTTTGGTTGAACAACAGCTTTAGGAATACTCTCAACGCTTGTTGAGTCTGCGTACGTTTTTGGCTGTTCTCGGTAATCCACCAGCTCAACTTGCTGAAACTGTTCAAACGCATTTAGTTCTAGTTCAACGACTGAAGGCGTAGGGTTAAACAATCGAATGATCACCGCATCTTGCTTATAGAACGAGTGCCCGATACTTGATAGTTCAAGCGGCTGTTTGAGTGAAAGCAGGTTAAATGAAGCTAAACGCTCACGTGAATCAAATCGAACTTGGAAGCGCTCTAATCGATTCTCAAAACTGTTCAACGTTTGCTTTTGATAGCTAAATGGTGCATCAAGGTATTCGCGCTCTAACCGACGAATTGTGTTGTGCTGAGCATCTTTCGTTAACGCCAAAGCAAAACTAAATTGCATGAATTTTTGAAGTTGTGCATCAGGAGTGTGTACTACGGTATTATTGATGCCAGAAGCACGACCTGGTCGCCACGCTAAGTCATCTTTACCAAGCACACCAGTACCCTTGAAGAGGGTGAGAGCGATTTTATCTGAGTGTTGCCCCTTGATGATTTGAAACTCTTTAAGTCCACTGCCATTAATCACAACGGCTTTATTTGGCTCAGCTAACGCCACAGCACCTTCTGTGGTTTCGATATCAATAGGGCACTCTCGGAACTTATCCTTCCAACCTTCAACTGACGGCGCAATTGAACGCTCCATCAATGCAAATGGCTGGGTGCTAATCGAGGTGTTGGATTGAACGTCAGAATTAACTAACACACGCACACGGTGATCTTTCGCCTGGTTGATCGTTGTGATGTTGACTATTAGCTGCTCGCTGCCATGGCTAAGCGTTAAGCTAATTTCAAACGTCGCCTGATGATCGTTCTGATTCGCAGTTCGGGCGCTAAGATCAAATGGAATATCGAGTGTCGCGCGCACCAACATCACTTGCTCAGTTTCACCTACCCGCGTTTCGATAAGCTCAATAGCGTGGTTATATAACGGTATATCTCCTCGCAACGGTGAGAAATCATAGGAGTCGCCATCATCAGCTTGTTCTTCAAATGTAAGAAGTCGAGGAATAACGCGATTAGCCTTTTTATCGACTAACTGAAGTTGGCTTCCCTCACACGTCAGCATCATTACTTCATTTTCAATCGATATTTGCTTACGTACTTCCACTTGACGATTGATCACGTCACATGGCTGTACTTCAAATACTTGGTATCCCATCGCTGGTAAGTCATTAACTGAGATATTCAACTCGAAACGATAGTAAGGAGGAACCGAAACCTCTTTTTCACCGTCTTTGGTAACTTCAATAACCTTGCCACCATCTAACGTCTCGCGCTTAATCACTTCGATAGCACATTGTTCGTTGCCATCTGAGATTGCGATGTTTTCATGCGAACTAAATACCACGGCCTTAACAAACCCTGTGTATGGTTTAATTTGGCCGTTGAACAACATCAACTCATTATCATGGCAGCTACTAGCAATCTCTTTGATAACAAGGTTATACAAACCGTGGCAAATTTCTTGAGCCTGCTTTAAGCGATGCATAATATCGGCATTGGTCGCATCACTATTGCAGCCACCAATACTATCGTGCGCATGACACTCAAGAATCTTCTTCCAAGCGATATCTATCAGCTCTGTATGGACAGTAATACCTTGTGCTTTCGCAATTGCGATGACAACTTCAAGCTTCTTAATCAAGAACTGCTCTATATCGAAATTTAGCTTTTTAATGTCATATCTAACTGAGCCGATCGTCTTATGAATTCGAGCGTAACGCGGGGCTTTAAATTCACCTTTATAAGTCTCAAAGCTATCGCTGTTATCGCGTAAAACATCAACAAATGCTTCCATAGAAGAGATCGCATATACGTCTTGCTCAGGTGAGCGATGCGAGGCAGCTTGTAACGTTTTAGGGAGATCAGGATCAATATTCACCTGATCGCCACCAGATGGAATAAGCACTTCACTCAAGCCAGAAAGAGATTTGATTTTCTCGACCATTGGGAAGATTTTCTTGTCTAGATGATCAGGGGTCGCCACCATGTTTTTAGCTGCGCCATAACCATGGACAAGGTTATAAGCATAAATCACATCCCCGCCCGCAGAACGCCAATTAAAATTAGAACGCTCTACCTGTTGGTCATAATCAATTCCGCGCCAGAAAATAATGTTATCGATTCCCATGCCTTTAAACAAAGTCGGCATTTGTGCGTTGTGGCCAAACGTATCAGGTAGGTAACCCACCTTCATGCTATGCCCTAAACTTTCCGCAATATGCATACCGTATTTAAGATTACGAATGATCGACTCACCCGCCACATTATAGGTATCGGTCTGTGTATACCAAGGTCCTATAAATAGCTTCTTATCAGAAACGAGTTGTGCCAAGCGATCACGCATGTGCGGCAGGACATTAAGATAATCCTCAACGATAGATGATTGACCATCTAAGTGATAACAACTGTACTCAGGCTGAGTTTCCAACGTTTCGATAACTTTAGTGAAGTTATACGTAGCCAAAACGTCACTGTCTTGCTGAGTAAAATACCACTCACGATCCCAGTGCGTATGTGGAATTACATGAATTTTAGCCATTGATTTATCTCGACTTATCTAAATTTTCAATTGAGGGGAAGCGGTCACTTCCCCCATTAAATTTCAAATGATGAGGACGCTTAATTAAGCATTACTCGGCTGAGGTTTGGTGCATAACAGCAATGCGACGGCAATAAACCCTGAACCAACGAACACGGATAAGGTGTAGCTAATTGGGTCTGATGATAGGAACCACCCCCAAACAGCTGGTAGCGGTAAGCTTTGGAAAACATTGAGGACAACCGCAAGTTGAGTACCTATGATTGAGCCAAGGATCATAATTGGGATCATCTTAGGGTTCTTAAGAATGAAGGGGATTGCACCTTCTGAAATACCAATCATGCCAAGCATTAGAGACGTCTTACCGACCGTTTGCTCTTCTGGGGTAAATACACGTTTACGAAATTTACCGTCTAGCATCGCAGCCAAGCCAACGCCAATCGGTGGGATAACAATTCCCAGCTCACGGGCAATTAGGTCGAAGCCTTCGCCCATCCCGTTAAGACCAAGTGCTACTGAACCTGCGGCTTTGTTGATCGGACCGCCTAAATCAAAAGCAGTACCTGCAGCAATTACCATCGAGTAAATACCTCGACCTGCGTCGCCGGCTTCGGTGAACACATTAATCATTGCAAGGTTTAAAGCACCAAAGAACGGATTAATCACGTACTCCATGGTTAACACCATCACCACGCCAGTTACTGCTGGCACTAACAGCATGGTTTTTAGAGTCGTAAGATCCGTTCTTACTCGAATCACATCGTTAAGGTAACGGACCAAATAGCCCACAAGGAAACCAATAGCAATGGCACCGAAGAAGCCTGATGGCGCCCACCCTTCCAGGTCGAAAAATCGTTTGTAAGGCTCATCGGTCATCAAACCGCCAATAAAGGCTGGAATAAGTGCAGGTTTACCCGCAATCGAATAAGCAAGGTATCCGGCAAAGATTGGATACATAAACTTAATTGTCATGAAACCAAGCTTATCGAGCGTTTGAATTGGTGTTCCCGAAATATCAATGAACTCGCCAGTGATTTTCGCCACGGCCATCAATAACCCACCAAGTACAACCACCGGCAACATGTAGCTTATACCTGTCATAATATGACCAATAGCCACCTGGTAAGCGGAACGTTTTTCGTCATGCACTTCGACGTTAGCATCAGACTTTTCTTTACCACGTAGAAAAACTGTCGGCAGTAAATCGTCAACACGTTTAATCAGCTCTTGGGTACGAACTTGTAGCGGGTTCGCGTTATCAAATCGTTCCATGTCCATAATTGGCACATCAACGGCTAATACCACGCCGTCCGCGGTAGCGATATCATGAGCTGTCAGCTTATTTTTAACACCATCACTACCTTGAGTTTCGACTTTAACTTCATAGCCTTGCTTTTCAGCCCAGCTCTGAATTTTTTTAGCTGCCATGAAGGTGTGCGCAATCCCTGTAGGACAAGCGGTCACTGCAACCAGTTTTTTCTTAGCCATGGTTTAATACCTTGTTCTTATCAACTGCGGCCAGTATATGAAGCGTGAATGTGTACCGACACTGTTTCATCGTACAACCGAAGTATCACGATACATCTGTGATTGAAGTCATGGTAATTTGCCTCATTTTCGCGCGTAATATTGATAGTTTCTTAAATAATAGCTGAGAGCAATGAACACATTTCAAGGTATAGAACGTGCGATTTACGAGTATTTGATCGGCCACGCCAGTGAGCTCCATGAGATTTCGGCTAAGACCATTGCAAATAAGGCTTTAACAACAACTACATCGGTAAATCGAGTTTGCAAAAAGATGGGCTACGCGAGTTACACTGAACTCAGGTATAAACTCTCTAATGAGCTCAAGCAAAATGTGACAACACCTTCAAGTCACATGAATCAGCAACAAATTGCGGGGGTTGCCAATACATTGAAGTTATCCCCTGTGGTGTATCTGTATTCACGCGGTGCATCCATCGTTAGCGTAAATTACCTGTCTCGATTTCTATCCTTAGCTAACGTACCTCACTTGGTAATCACAGATATTCACCAGCTCACCCGTGCCGAACTCGGTACTCTGCTATTGATCAGCAAGTCTGGCGAAACCAACTCTGTAATAGAAATGGCGCAAAATGCTAAGCGTAAGGGACTGAAGGTGGTAGGAATAAGCCATCAAGGCTCAACACTCGACCAGGTTTGCCACCAAAACGTAGCACTAGAAGAGCAAGTGGATGGCATCTCTTTGTATGGTAGGGAGTCTCAGATTCATTCACTGCAAATCGTAGACCAAATTGGTAAAGAACTGCTGACCTTTTAGTCTCCCCCTTTTCCAGTTCTGCAAATACAAAAAGAGCAGCGCTTAAGGCTGCTCTTTATTTTCTACGATATTATGGACAAGGAATCCGCAGTATATTCATCAAATTACAAGTTCATGACAAACCCTAAACGTACTGCATAATCGTTTTCTCGGTTGCCGTCAGAGTCCACGTAAGTTTCATCGACAGACACTAGCTCCATGTATGGCGTCCAAGTTTCATTAACCTTATAGTTAACCATAACAGTATGCTCCCAATAATCATCTCGACCAGTGCCTTGGTCAACACCGTCTTGATAACGGTATCTCGGGTTATACATTAGCCCCACATCACCAAAGCTTTTAGATAGCCAGATATCAAACTGATTCGAAGCACCACGTGTTGTGCCACTGCCATCCAAGTAGTCTTTCCCGTTTGCATCGTTGGACCAGTTATAACGATAACGACCAGTTAGAGAGACTCCGTTTTTGAAGCTTGTACCCAACTTCAAGTATGGACGGTATTCAGTCCAATTTGGCGCTGTCACTGTGACAAGACCCGGAGCCCAATACCACTGCTCATTGATTTCGAACTTGTATGTCGCCTCAAATTCTTGCGCAGCAGCTTTTAGACCATTAGTGTCTTCATCATTTGAATCGTTACCAGCAAAGTAACCGTCGTTATGGATCTGGGCGGCCTCCGCACTGAAGTAAAAACCAGTATCGAAGGTGTGCATGAATTTCACTCGGCTGTCGCGAATATCAGACGCAGTGTTATGACCAAAACGTACGTCTAACTTGGTTTCACCAGCAAAAGTGGGCATAGAAGAAAGGGCAATAAGAGTAGAACAAAGTAGAACTTGGCTTTTCATTTTTTACCTTTATAGTTTTATTAGGATACGAGCTTTCGCTTTCGCCGCCACTATAAAACTCAGGAATTAAACAAGTACAAAGTATCGTGATACATTCGCTGTATCACCGTTCGACTTGAATATTGGTCACATTGGAAACATGAGCCAAGTCTACTTTTGGGATATTTGGGGAGAGGCTTTTTTAGAAAAAATAAGGCGTTTTACATTAAGGTGGCTAGCTCCATTTCCTTATAATGTCAGAGCTAACCATCGTGTTAAAAATACCTAGTGTAAGCAGTTTAGAGCTTCATTATTTGATCACTAATCCATCAAGCTCTTAGACTTAATCGCCTTCTTAGAAAGCTCTTTCGCGAACTCAGTGATGTCTGCTTCGAATTCATCGACGCTTTGGCGGATTTCATCCAATTGAACCGTCTGCATTACGCGGTTTTCCATTACGATTTGGCCGTTCACAATCGTCGTATCGATGTTGCTTGGGTTCGCTTGATAAACCAAGGTTGCGTATGGGTCGTAGCTTGGCATCATGTTCGCTGATTGTGTCTCTACAATCACGATATCTGCTTTCTTACCCACTTCAAGAGAACCAATTTGATCTTCCATGTGTAGGGCTTTTGCGCCGCCTAAGGTTGCCATCTCGATCACCTGTTCAGGGATCATGATGGTGCGGTCTGAGTGCTTTAAGCGCTGCATGTTTGCTGCGTAGCTTAATGTGCGCATGATATCGACTTGGTTAGAGCTCATTGGACCGTCGGTTCCTAAGCCAATGCGCATATCAGCACGGTACATATCCCATGCCGGTGCGATTCCCGTCGCGCCTTTAGCGTTCGCCATTGGGTTGTATGAGATACCCGCGTCAGCTTGCTTGAGAAGCTTTTGGTCGTTCTCTGATAGGTGGATACCGTGAGCAATCACTACGCGCTCGTCTAGCACACCAATTTCATCCATGTATTCAACTGGTGATGTCGCTTTGGTTTCGTCTTTGATGCGCTTCTCTTCATTCGGGAATTCAGCAACGTGAATCAGCACCGGCACATCATATTGAGCAGACAGATTGTTGATCTCTTGCAGCTTATCTTTGCTCACGGTGTACACCGCATGTGGTGCATAAGCAGGTGTGATTAGCTCATCGTTTTTATACTGCTCAATAAAACCTTTGGCGTATTCAATGCCGCCGTAAGGTTCTTTGGCATCGACCACAGGGAACTTAATCACGGTTTCGCCGAGCACAGCACGCAAACCGACTTCTTTGGTCGCCTTGGCCATTTCGTCCATGTGGTAGTACATATCGGCGTAAGTGGTCACACCGCTTTGTGCCAATTCGATAGAGCCAAGCTTGGTTGCATTGTAAATCAGTTCACGGCTTAGCTTTTCAGCTTCTAGAGGGAAGAAGTAAGCGAACAAGCGGTTCGAGATGCCCTCTTCTCCTAAGCCACGAAACGCAATCATCGGTAAATGGTTGTGCGCGTTCACCATGCCCGGCATAACGATCCCATCTTGAGCATCAATCACTTTTTCAGCGCGGTATTGAGTGATCAACCCCTCGTTACCGACTGCGATAATCTGGTCGTCTTTCACCACTACGACACCGTCTTCAATCACATCCATTTCTGAATTGATGGTGAGAACCTGTCCGTTGGTGATGATCAGATCGGCGTTGTATGTTTGCGTCGCGACCGTCGAGCCGCAACCTGCCAGTAGAACAGCGCTGATGGTGCATGCCAAGCTTTTAAGCGTCATTACTAAACCTATATGTTGTGCGTGTAATATTGTTAGCAAGTTAGTCTTTTCCTTTAAAAAAAAGAGCACCGCTAAATTTTTGCGACACTATAACCTTACCTTTAAATAAAATGGCATACCTAATCGAGCCAAATTCAAGATAAATGAGTTATTGCATAACAGGTCACAAAATCGCACTTCACGAACCTTTGTGATTAGCCTCTAGATCTGCTTGTGAACAGCTCTTCGCTCGTTCAGCCGAACCTTTAGAAAAGAACAACGCATACATGGCTGGAATCACCAAAAGTACGACTGGCAATGAGAACAGCAGACCATAGCCCAGCGTAAGCGACATTGGCCCCATAAACACGTCCGTTCCACCTAACCCATAGGCCAAAGGAAGCAAGCCAGCAACTGTGGTCACTGATGTCATCACAATCGGGCGAAGGCGACTAACCGCGGCTTGAGTTACTGCGTCTATTGCCTCTAAACCTTCGGTTCTTAGCTCGTTGATTCGGTTAATTAGCACTAATGAATTATTCACCACCACGCCTGTCATGCCGAGAACACCAATCAACCCAAACAGAGACATCGGCTGCATGTGAACCACGAGTGCCATCAATGACGCCATAATCGCAAACGGGATAACCGCCATAATCAGCAGTGGTTGCAACAGTGAATTGAACATCACCGCCAACACGAAATAGATCGCCACCATCGCCGCAGGGAACACCACCATAAAACCACTCATGGTTTCGTTGGTGCTTTCTGCTTCGCCGCCAACGCTGATGGTCACGTTCGATGGGTATTGACCATTGAGCTCTGTGACTAGCTCATCGGATAACGCGACAGGGCTAATGCTCTCGTCAGATAAAGCCGCTGATACCGTCACTTCACGCTCCCCGTTGTAATGCTTAATCAGACGCGGAATTTCTATCTGTTCAACCGTTGCCAATCGACTGAGCGGTACTTGCTGCCCATCTGCGGTGTAGATTTTAGTCGTTTTCAGTTTCTCGATATCGCGGAATTGCTCGTCCAATACCACACGAATATCGACCTCTTGATCGCCAAGCCAAGTGGATGTCACGCTGTTTCCATCAAAGCCAACTCGCAGTGCATTCGATAAGTCACTCACCGTTAAGTTGTATTTCGCCAGCCAGTGATATTGAGGAACAATATTCAACTGAGGATCTTTCAGTGCCTCACTATGATTGACGCTTGTCACTCCTTGGTAATCTTTTAGCCAAGCCATCACCAAATCCACGGTTTGATTGCGTTCGCTCTCGGTTCCGCCAAGAACTCGAACCTCGACAGGCTCACCGGGAGGCGGACCACCAGCATCAATTGAGAACTTAATAAACATACCTTCAGACACCACTTTCAACTCTTCATTAAGTTCCGCAATAATCTGTTCTGCTGAACGGCTGCGCTGATCAAAGTTCGTTAAATTAATGACGCCTTGCGACACCGGTGATGAGTAAACCAATTCATAGCTAACCAGTTCCGTTTCCGGCAGGGATTCGATCGCTTGCTCTATCGACAGATGGGCTTCTCGCACCTTGCTTAGCGGCGTGCCTGCCTTCACTTCGGTGTACACCTCAATGTATTTACCCGCTTCTGTCGGGAAGATATCCACTTTCAACGAAGACACCAAAAAGCCAGAAACGGCGAAGCCAACCAACGCCAATGCAATCACTGACTTCTTGTAGTTCAGGGCGAAATTGAGCAGCGAACGGTAGTGGTTCGCTATCCATTCAAATCGATCCTTTTCTAGAGGTTTTGGGGTGCTCTCTTTTGCAGAAGCCAAGTGTGCAGGCAGCGTGAGCGTACATTCAATGAATGAGAACACGAGCGCTGCAATTACGGTAATCGGAATCACAGCAACCGCCTTGCCCATAGTGCCCGGAATAAACATCATCGGGATAAACACTAAGGCAGTGGTTACTAGGCTCGCCATCAATGGCTTGATCACCTTTAGCGTCCCCGACACCGCAGCATCGACACCTTTCTTGCCCGCTTCTTTTTCTTGAAAAATACTTTCCGCGATGATCACTGAGTCATCAACGATAATGCCGATCACCAACAACAGTGCAGCCAATGTGATGCTGTCTAAATTCAGCCCCATAATAGGCAAAACGATCATCACACCGAGCACACAAAACGGGATAGAAACCGACACCCAAAAGGCGACACGACGTTGCAGAATCATGCTCAAGATTAGCAAAACCAACACCAGACCGATTGCGCCATTGGTGGCTACAATAGCGAACTTCTCGCTCATGTCTTTACCAAGGTCAAGGCTGGTCTGGAAGATGAATTGGTCGCCAATGCGTTCGCTTTCTTTGGTTAACAAAGCCTTGATACTGTCGATGGTAGCAGTCACATCGGCGCTGCCACTGTTTGTGATTGAGAAAATCACCGCCGGTTTCCCGCTCAAAACAGGATCTTCAGTTGCGCGCGCAAAGGTATCAATCACCGTTGCCACATCAGACACACGCACGATCTGACCTGAATCCAACGCTTTGATTACGATGCCCGAAACATCATCGGTCGACGCCACTTTGGTCATGGTGACGATCTTCTGCTCTTGGCTCCACGACTCTACAAAACCATCCGATTGCGATAGGTTGTGTTGTTCTATCGCGGTACTGACATCATTGAAGGCAACTTGGTAACGACGTGCTTTTTCCGGGTCAACCTCAACCCAAAACTCTCGATCGTTAAACCCAGAAAGCTTGATAGCACCAACGCCACCCAGGTTGTTGATTCTCTTTTCTAGCTGATAAGCGTAGTGCTGCAATGAAGCGGGATCGGTGTTGCTGTCTGATAGGCTCACGCCAAAATGGTACACATCCAAAGAAGAGGTTTTCTGCTGAGTCACAACCGGTGGCGCATCTATATCTTTCGGTAGGTTTCCCACTCGATCGACCGCTTGCTGAATATCTCGCAAGATCACCGCTGCGTCTTCACCGGGTAGATATTCGACCTCGATAAAAGAGCGTCCTTCTGATGATTCAGACGAAAAATACGCAATGCCATCCACTGAGCGAAGTTCTTTCTCTATCGGGTTAGTGATATTCAGTTCAATATCTTGAGCCGTTGCACCGGGATAGATGGTTTCGATTTCCGCCGTGTCCATCGCAACATCGGGATACTCTTGTAAATTGAGCTGTATTAACGACATAGCACCCGTCAGCAACACCATTACCGTAATAATTCGAGCTAAAAATTGACGATTCGCGAAGTATGCTAAAAAGTTCATCTCTACTGCCCTTTACCTTGGTTCGAGTCCGATGTTGCTTGAGCCGTTGTGATATTTTTCACTGCAAGATCTGTCGAGGCGTACACCGACATACCCGGCTTAAATTGATGACCTTGGTTGGTGATCTCGACCAAGACTGGGTAGGTCAAATTTTGCATCTCGACACCAATACGCTGCACGTTCGCTTCCATCTTGAGTTCTGGGTTGGTTTCAGACCACACCACCACATCCTGACCGACCGTAAAGTGCTTTAAGTCATACTCACTCGCCATGAATGACAAGGTGACTTTATCGATGTTGACCACTTCATAGAGCAAATCACCTTCACTCACCCAAGCGCCTGATTGCGCAGGTTTGTTAGAGATATAGCCAGAGATAAGAGACTCAATTTGCGTATTTTCGAGATCGACTTGAGATTGTTGATAGTCAATTTGAGCAACAGAAACAGCCGCTTTGGCACTGAGAAACTCGGCACGTGCTGTATCTAACTCTCCTATTGAAAGGCTGTTCTTTTTGATGAGTGCTTGATAGCGGTTATAGGTTGCTTTTCGTAATGCAAGATCCGCTTCTGCAAGCGCAAGATTGGCCTTCGCTTTGTTAACACTAAACTTAAAATCATCGGCTTTAATTTGAGCAAGTAGTTGCTGTTGGTTTACAGCATCTCCCACTTCAAGGTTATTCATCTCAACAACGCCAGGCACCTCAGCCACAATACTGTGTTTGTTCAACCCTTGAACATGGCCGATCAGCTCTGTTGCTTGAGCTGTTGATACTTGAGTTGTAAACACTCCGAGAAGTGCTGCAAGCGCTATGATTTTAGTTTTCATAATTCGACCCTCACCTATTGATGCAATCTATTATTGAACTGGCTTTGTCGAATTAAAGTCAAAGTCGATGCTAGATTTATAAAGAATTTGATGAAATTTCATTTTTTTGATCAACGCTATCCATTAGAGATAAGTTCGACATGATTTTAGGTTGGCTACATTTTGGGTAGGGGCAGGTCTTTGGATCGGATAGAGGCTTGAACGCAGTCGTATTTTGGTTGTTGAAGACAATATCGAACGACAACTCATTATTGTCGATTTCTAAAGGTCACTCTTCCATAAAGCAACGCATACAAAAAAGGACATCGAGTGATGTCCTTTTTTTTATAAAATTGAGTTCGACTAGCTAACTAAGCTTTTCCTTTCACACCACAGCCTTTAATCACTAGCTGCGTGATAAATTCAGCGGCATCGGCATAGTCTTTATCATCGAGCTGTTCTTTCTGCATCACGCTGCAAATCTGCCAGCCAAAATCGGCGTAGGTTTGAGTGGCTGCCCAGATGGTGAACATCAAGTGATGAGCGGGAACATCGTCCATTAAGCCTTGCGCCGACCATGTCGAGAACTTATCAAGAATCATCTGGGATTGCTTATACAGCTCGTCACCAATCTCTTTCGGCAACACTTTCGCACCCGACATCACTTCATTGGCAAATACCTTAGAAGCATGTGGATGGTCGCGAGAAATGATCAGCTTGGTTTGAATATATTGGGATAGGGCCTCAACAGGATCGCTGAGCTCTTCAATCGGACGAGACGCTTCTAGTAAGGGCTGAGTGACGGTTTCAAGCACAGCGTTGTAGAGCTTATCTTTAGAGCTGAAATAATAGAATACGTTGGGCTTGGGAATGTCGGCCGCTTTCGCGATATCGGCCATTTTTGTTGCAGCATAACCATGAGTGGCGAATTGTTCACACGCGACTTCGATGATTAAATCTTGATTCTTTTGTCTGATCCTAGACATATTGCATCCTTTACAGCTCGTTACTGAAATCATAGTAATCAACGTGCTTCATTAGTCCAGAAGATAATTTCAGAACTCAAGGTCACCGCATTGATAACAATAAAATGGCCGCTCTATTTGTTAAGAAGCGACCATTCCATACTGTGTTTTTGAACTGTTCAAATTAAAGAATCAATATCGCGCGGAAGTCATTCACATTGGTCAGCGTTGGCCCCGTGGTAAGAAGCACATCGACTTGTTTGAAGAAATCGTAACTGTTATTCGCATCGAGGTAATCTTGCGCTTTAAGCGACAGGCTCGAACCTTGTTGCCATGTTTGAGGGGTTATCCATGCGCCAGCATTGTCTTCCACGCCATCAATCCCGTCGGTATCAGCAGCTAAAGCGAAGATATTGTCTTGGCCTTTAAGCTCGTTATATAGGCTCAACAAGAACTCACAATTACGCCCACCGCGACCATCGCCTTTAACGGTTACCGTGGTTTCCCCGCCAGAAAGTATCACGCAAGGCGTCTCAAATGGGTGCTTATGATTAGCCACTTGCTTAGCCAGCGCTGCGTGAACTTTCGCGACATCTCGCGCTTCTCCCTCTATACAATCACTCAACACATAAGCCGGAATGCCTAAGCCTTCAGCCTCTGCCGCAGCGGATTCCAATGCCGACATCGGGGTGGCGATAATATGGTGCTCGGCGTTTTTCCAGCACTCATCATCCGGCTTTACCGTTTCTGACTCTGGGTTGTTCAACCATTCGAATGCCGAAGGTGGTGTTTCAATTCGATAGCGTTCCAGTATTGCCATCGCATCAAAACGGGTGGTGGTGTCTGGTACGGTCGGGCCCGATGCAATCACACTGATGTCATCGCCCGGCACATCTGAAATCACCAGTGACACGACTCGTGCTGGATAAGCGGCTTTCGCTAATCGCCCACCTTTAATCGAAGATAAATGCTTACGAACGCAGTTCATCTCATCAATAGCGGCGCCTGATTTAAGCAACGCCTTATTGATTTGTTGTTTCTCTGCCAAGCTGATGTCGCCACCGGGCAAGCTTAGTAATGCAGAGCCACCGCCAGACAGTAGGCAAATCACTGTGTCGTCAGCACTCAGATCGTTTACTAACTCCAGCATACGTTGGCTCACTTCTAAGCCCATCGCATCTGGGACTGGGTGGGCCGCTTCGATCACCTCAATATGTTCGCAAGGGGCGGTGTGCTCATAACGAGTCACCACCAAGCCTTCAAGGTCACGCAGTGCAAGGTCTTGTTGTTTCTTTGCCTGCCAAACCGCTTCAAGCTCTGCTGCCATTGACGCGGCCGCTTTTCCTGCTCCTATCACCACAGTACGCCCAGCTTGGTTAGCAGAGCGATAAAAAATGTCTTGAGGAAGAAAAGGTTCGATGTGATTTTTAGGTAGCGCCTGATTAACAGCACTTGAGAAAAGGGTTTGCAGAAACTGCTTAGCATCAATGTCCATCAGCCACTCCTTAGTTGACGGAGAAAAAAAGAACCCCGATACAAGGCCAAAGGGTGCCTGCTAAGATCAAGTTGGAAAGGAACAACTTCAACCTCTGCCTCGTATCAGGAACGCGTATAAAAGGAGACGAAACTACGCGATTTATAAACAAACTGTTGGGCTACAAATCGATAGCAGCCCTAATTAATTAACGGATAATCGGTAGATTGACTAACCACTAAACGAACAAACCGTTAACTAGATTAACGAATCGAGTGGTCAGAGCGTTTCTCAATCGCTTGGATAAGCGCAGAGTGGTCCCAACCTTCACCGCCCATTTCGGCGCACTCACCAAACAACTCCTGAGCATTCGCTGTATTCGGCAGTGCAACACCTAATTCTTGTGCGCCCGTTAGCGCTAAGTTCAGATCTTTCTGGTGAAGTGAGATTCTAAAGCCAGGATCAAAGGTGCCTTCAACCATGCGCTCGCCGTGCACTTCCAAGATCTTAGAGTTAGCAAAGCCACCCAATAGAGCCTGACGTACGCGTGCTGGATCGGCACCAGCTTTTGAAGCAAAGACTAACGCTTCAGACACGGCTTCGATATTCAACGCCACAATGATCTGGTTAGCCACTTTGCACGTTTGACCTGCACCGTTGTCGCCTACCAGCGTGATGTTCTTACCCATGATTTCAAATAGCGGACGTGCTTTATCAAAGGCGTCTTGCTCACCGCCGACCATGATAGTCAGCGCTGCATTGATAGCGCCTACTTCGCCACCTGATACCGGAGCATCAAGGTATGAAGCACCGCCTTCGTTGATTCGCGCAGCAATGGCTTTGGTTGCGATTGGCGAGATAGAACTCATATCGATAACCAGTTTTCCAGCAGCGCCACCGGCGGTGAGGCCTTGCTCGACGCCGTTGTCACCAAACAGGACATCTTCAACTTGAGGTGTATTTGGCACCATTAGGATAATGACATCCGCCGCCTCTGCCGCTTCCGCAGGTGAATGGCAGACCGTTGCGCCTGCTGCCACAAGATCGGCAGGTGCTGCATTAAAGTGATCCGACAGAATCAAATCGTGACCTGCTTTTTGAAGGTTACTCGCCATAGGTTTCCCCATGATGCCAGTTCCGATAAATGCAATTTTAGACATGTTGTTCTCCTTAACGTTTGAGGGTTACCAGACGCAATTAACGGTACTGGTGTAGCCAACCAAGGCCTTCTGTCGTTGTTGTTTTCGGCTTGTATTCGCAGCCAACCCAGCCTTGATAGCCAAGTTCATCAAGATAATTGAGCACGAATGGGTAATTGATTTCTCCCGTCCCCGGTTCGTGTCGACCTGGATTGTCAGCCAGTTGCACGTGTGCGATTTGGCCAATGTTTTGTTGTATGGTCGGCGTAAGATCGCCTTCCATAATTTGCATGTGATAAATATCGTATTGGATAGAAAGGTTATCGCTCCCTACCTCTTTGATGATCGCTTTGGCTTGCTCAGTCGTGTTTAAGAAGAAGCCCGGAATATCACGGGTATTGATCGCCTCTATCACTAAGCTAATGCCTTCTGCTGCTAGCGCGTTCGCCGCGTAATGCAGGTTAATCACAAACGCCGATTGCGCATCTTGTTGGGTCACACCTTGCGGAACAATCCCGGCCAAGCAATTCACTTGAGTACAACCGAGCGCTTTTGCGTAAGCGATGGCTTGAGGTACACCCGCTTGAAACTCTTCAACTCGTGCTGGGTCGACCGCGATACCACGGTCGCCAGCGTCCCAATCACCCGCAGGCAAGTTAAATAGCACTTGCTCTAGGTTATTAGCATCAAGCTTTGCTTTGATTGCCTGAGCATCAAAGGCGTAAGGGAAAAGATACTCCACACCTTGAAAGCCCGCTTCTGCGGCAGCTTCAAAGCGATCCATAAAATCAACTTCCGTGAATAACATTGACAAGTTTGCTGCAAATTTTGCCATGACTCTGTCCTTATTCTTTATTTGGTGAAACTATGACTGTTGAGTGAAGCCTCGCTCTATTGGAGGCTTTTCCGTAGAGCTAAGCCTCAGCTCTACGGATACACATGACTTAATGATTACTTGTACGCCAGCGCCGTTGGGGCATCGCCGCGGCTTTCGGCAAGCGGTTCAAACTCGTTAATAGCATTGATCTCTACGCCCATCGCAATGTTGGTTACTCGCTCAAGAATCAGTTCAACGACCACTGGCACCTTGTGCTTGTTCATCAGCTCTTTTGCTTGCTCAAACGCAGCGGCAATTTGCTCTGGTTCACGAACTCGAATCGCCTTACAACCTAAACCTTCAACAACCGCAACATGGTCAACGCCGTAGCCTTCAAGCTCTGGTGCATTCTGGTTATCAAACGCCAGTTGTACACAATAATCGATATCAAATTGGCGCTGTGCTTGGCGAATCAAACCTAGGTATGAGTTGTTCACCAACACATGAATGTATGGCAGGTTGAATTGCGCGCCGACCGCCAGTTCTTCGATCATGAATTGGAAATCGTAGTCACCAGAGATAGCAACGATATCGCGATTTCGATCGGCGGCTCGTACGCCTAATGCAGCGGGTGTAGTCCAACCTAGTGGACCTGCTTGGCCACAGTTGATCCAGTTACGAGGCTTATAAACATGCAGGAACTGAGCGGCGGCGATTTGCGACAAACCAATGGTGCTCACATAACAAGTATCACGACCAAATGCCTTATTCATCTCTTCATAAACACGCATCGGTTTCATTGGCGCTTCATCGAAATTGGTTTTACGCAGCATGGTCGACTTGCGTTCCTGACACTCACTTGCCCAAGCATTTCGATTCGGCAGTTTGCCAGCGTCACGCCACTCTTGCGCCACTTCAACCATTAGCTCTAGTGCAGCTTTCGCATCAGAGACAATGCCTAAATCAGGACAGAACACACGGCCGATTTGGGTTGGTTCAATGTCGACGTGTACGAACTTGCGGCCTTCGGTGTAAACATCCACAGAACCGGTATGACGGTTTGCCCAACGGTTACCCACACCAAACACAAAGTCAGAGTTGAGCATGGTTTCGTTACCGTAACGGTGGGACGTTTGTAGCCCCACCATGCCCGCCATTAAGTCATGATCATCCGGGATCGATCCCCAGCCCATTAAGGTTGGAATCACAGGAACACCAGTGATCTCGGCAAACTGCTGCAACAATTCGGACGCGCCAGCATTAATCACGCCACCACCGGATACAATCAGCGGTTTTTCCGATTGAGACATCATGGTTAATGCTTTCTCAACCTGCGCGCGGGTTGCTTGCGGCTTATAAGGTTCTAGCGGTTCATAGGTATCGATATCAAATTCAATCTCAGCCAGCTGAACATCAATCGGTAGATCAATCAGGATTGGACCAGGACGACCCGAACGCATTAAATGAAAGGCTTTTTGAAATGCGCGTGGCACTTGTGCAGGTTCCAGTACCGTGGTTGCCCACTTAGTCACAGGCTTAGCGATAGATTCAATGTCGACCGCTTGGAAATCTTCTTTGTGAAGACGAGCACGTGGCGCTTGGCCTGTGATGCATAGAATTGGGATCGAATCTGCAGACGCCGAATAAAGCCCCGTGATCATGTCCGTTCCCGCAGGACCAGAAGTACCAATACACACACCTATATTGCCTTGATTAGTGCGCGTGTACCCTTCAGCCATATGAGATGCACCCTCTACATGACGAGCTAAGACGTGGTCGATTCCTCCGAGCTTTTTCATAGCCGCATACATAGGGTTAATTGCTGCGCCGGGAACACCAAATGCGATGTCTACACCTTCACGTTTAAGCACCTCTACCGCTGCTTCAATCGCTTTCATAATTGCCATTCGAACCTCCAGTTCAGATTGTATACAATTAAACTAACTTTTGTGTACTATGAACCATCCTCGCTATTTATCAACCCCAAAATGAAACAATTTCGTTACATCACACTGCTATTTTGAGTAAGCACCCACCCTGAAAAGCTTACAATTCATTGCTTTACATAAAATATCTTTACGTAAAAATAAATCACAAAAAGACCAAATGATAAATAAATGTTAAATACCCTTTGCTTGTTTACAATTTATGCAATATAAATATCCTTAAAAAGAGCATTTTGTATACAAAGTGACATCGTATTGTTCAAAGGAGACAACAATGATGAATGACGTAAAAGAGAGAGAAGAAGTACAGTGTATGCAGGTACTCGGGAAGATGGACAACTCCGAGTACAAAGAGATCTTGTCTAAAGATGCATTAAAATTCTTAGAAGCTCTCGTCAATAAGTTTGGAGATCGCCGTCATGCCCTGCTAAGTGACCGCGACGTAAAACAAGCTCAATATGACGAGGGTGAGTTACCCAATTTCAGAAAAGACACCATTTCCATTCGTCAGAATAAAGAGTGGAAAGTGGCAACACCACCACCAGAGCTACTTGATCGCCGCGTAGAGATCACCGGCCCTATCGAAAGAAAGATGGTGATCAACGCGCTAAACTCAGGCGCGAAAGTCTTCATGTGTTGCTTTGAGGATGCGTCTTCCCCGACTTGGGCCAATATGGTCGAAGGGCAAATCAACCTAAGAGATGCCAACCTTGGCACCATTAGTTACTTCGATGAGAAGAAACAGAAGAGTTACCAGTTAAACGACGATCCTGCACTGCTGATTGCCCGCCCACGTGGTATTCATTTACCTGAGCAGTCCATTCAATTCAACAATCAGCCTATCGGCGGTTGCTTGATGGACTTCGCCTTGTACTTTTTCCATAACTATCAATCACGTGCACAACAAGGTTTAGGGGTTTACTACTACATTCCAAAACTTGAAAGCATGGAAGAAGCACAATGGTGGGACGATATTTTCAGCTTCACCGAAAACTATTTCCATGTACCAAAAGGCACCATTCGCGCGACAGTATTGATCGAAACGCTACCAGCCGTGTTCCAGATGGAAGAGATCTTGTATGCAATGCGTGATCACATCGTGGCAATGAACTGCGGTCGTTGGGATTACATTTTCAGCTACATCAAAACGCTGAAGAACCATAAAGACCGCATCCTGCCAGATCGTCACGGCATCGGCATGGACCAAGAATTCCTCAACGCCTATAGCCAACTGTTGGTGCGTACTTGCCACGCTCGTGGCGCACTTGCGATGGGTGGTATGTCAGCCTTTATTCCAGCGAAAGACCCGCAAGAGATGGCGCGAGTGACGGCCAAAGTCATTGAAGACAAACAGAGAGAATCTCAAAACGGGCACGATGGCACTTGGGTCGCGCACCCTGCACTGGTTGATTTAGCGATGTCGATCTTCGATAAGCACCTTGATGGCAAAGTAAACCAAATGGACTTCCAAAGCCCAGACCATGTGATCAATGCAGACTCTCTGCTAAAACCTTGTGAAGGCAGCCGCGACGAAGCGGGTGTGCGTAAGAATATCCGCATCGCGCTGTATTACATCGAAGCTTGGATTCAAGGCTACGGCTGTGTACCTATCTACGGCCTTATGGAAGATGCCGCCACCGCTGAGATCTCGAGAGCCAATATCTGGCAATGGATCCATCACGGGGTAACGCTCGATGATGGCCAAACCTTTACCAAATCACTATTCCACTCTTGGCTTTACCAAGAGCTGGACACCATAAAACATGAAGTCGGAGACTCGCGCTATGCAGCAGGTCGATTTGAAGAGACAGCCGATCTTTTCTATCAACTTTCTACAGCCGACGAGTTCGCTGCCTTCCTAACTTTACCCAGCTATGGGCTATTACAAGAGTCCAGTTAGGACTCTTGTACCGAGCTGAATCAGTCGATGATATTCACAACAAGAGTAATGTTCGGCTGACTTAGTTTGGTACATGGCCCCTTGAAAAACTAGGAGATAACATGGGAAGTTTGACTCTACAACAAGCGTTAACCATCATTGATGGCACCTTAAAAGCAGGAAACAAGATCCACACAGAACCTTTGACGGTCGCCGTCTTAGACAGCGGTGGCAAGCTGATTTCTCTGCAACGTCAAGACGGCTCTAGCATGATGCGACCAGACATCGCGATCGCTAAAGCATGGGGAGCACTCGCACTGGGCTGTTCCTCAAGAAAACTCGCCCAAGATGCTGACAATCGACCAGCATTTATCTCCGCCGTAAACGTACTCGCACACGGAAACATGGTGCCAGTGCCAGGGGGTCTACTGATTCGAGATAAGGACAAAACGGTACTTGGCGCGATTGGTGTCAGCGGTGACATTTCAGACATTGATGAAAGCTGCGCCATTAATGGTATTGGTTGTGCAGAACTGTTCAGTGACGAGATGCTCCAAGCTTAACTCGCCAATTCGCTGTACTTGAAGTTCTTAAACAAGAACAAAAAAACCGAAGCGATTAGGCTTCGGTTTTTTATTGAATCTAAAGGAAGATCAGCAAAACTACTCGTACGCACTCAACCATGTTTTCAGAAGTTGGTTGGTGTTCTTCTTCTGACTCGCAGACAATGATTTAACCAGTTTTTTCTGCATTTCGACATGTTCAGTCATCATTTGGTCAATCAGAATAAGACCATCTTTGGTTAACTGGACACTCACGCTACGTCTGTCTTCTTTGCTGTGTTCACGACTGATCAGCCCTTTGGCTTCTAGCTTATCAAGGCGATTGGTCATCGCGCCTGATGTCAGCATCATCGACCCGATCAGTTCTGACGGAGTCAGTCGGTAAGGCTTTCCAGAACGTCGCAACGTCGCCAGCACATCAAACTCACCCAGCTTCATGTCGTATTTTTTATGAAGCTCGGCAACTTGCGTCTCCATATACTTGGCAATACGCATAATCCGGCCCATCATTGCCATAGGCTCAGTTTCTAGCTCAGGCTTTTCCTTTGCCCATTGCTCTACTACGCGGTCGATAGCATCCATTTGCAATCTCGCTCCGTTATTAGTCTGATTACTTCAAACTAGTTTAACATAAAGATACTTTACAACCACTAGTTCTCAGTATACAGTTCACACAATAGTTATCTTAACGTAAAGATATTTCAGATGAACATATTATTAGCAATGATCCCCGCGTTCTTTTGGGGAACAACCTATGCAGTGACGCAATTTACGCTACAGGAGTGGCCACCATTATTATTGGGTGCTTTGCGTGCGTTACCTGCTGGTTTGTTATTGCTAGCGGTAAAACCAACGCTGCCTAAAAAAGGCGAGTGGCAGATCATTTTCACATTGGGTCTTATCAATATTGCGACCTTCTTTGGCTTGATCTTCGTAATGGCGTTAACGCTGCCTTCGGCCATCTCTGGTGTAGGCATGATCTCCGTGCCTGTGTTCGCGATGATCTTCCACTGGGTAGTGAAAAAGCAACGCCCACATTTGATTCAAGCGCTGTCTGGTATTGGCTTGATCACCTTAGCGTGGGTACTCTTTAACCCAAGCCAAATTGCTCTGAACCCAATAGGTTTAGGTGCAATGTTCGCCGCGATCATGTGTATCGTTATCGGCAGCAGCATTACCAAGTCACTGGGTAACCGCATGCACTGGTGGAAGGTACTCACGTGGCAACTGATTTTGGGTGGTACGATTTTGTCTGTCGCGTCTGGCGTTCATGCATTCATCGACCCGCAGCCTTATGTTAATGCTGTCACTCATTTCGATACTCGCAATGCGATGGGCTTAGTTTGGGTTATTGGTCTAAACACAGCACTGGGTTACGGCATGTACGTATGGTTACTGCAACGTATGTCGGTGGTTGATTTCACCTTCGGTGGCATTGCAAACCCTGTGGCTGGCATCGTGACGGGCATGGTGTTGATGGGTGAATCCTTTACTCCAGTACAATACTCGCTAATGACAGGCATGATCGTGATGTCACTACTACCGCAGCTCATCCTTGCAGTAAGACAAACCAAACAAGTTAAGCCTGTTACGCAATAGACGCTGCCTCTTAAACGTATTGATAAAAAACGCGCCTCATTGTGGGCGCGTTTTTGTTGCTACGCTGAAAGCAATAACCTAACAGCCATACTCGCGAGTTGATTACTTCTTGAACCAAATTAAACCTCACAAAGAACAATGACTTTACTTTAACTATCTAAGGTGGATTTATTTTCTATGAAATAATTATATTATAGATTTAATTTCTAAATAAAACTCAAATTAGAGATAAAAAGACAAAACTTTTCTCCGACTACCTTTCTATACTGTGCCACGTCATTAAGGCGCTACAAGCCTATGATTTAAAATAATTATTAATGAGTAGTCACCATGAATTCGAAGTCGCTAACTATCTTGCTTTTTGTCTCTGTTTGCTTAATTTGGGGAACCACTTGGTTCGCTATGGAAGTAGCATTGCATTCTATCCCACCTATTTTTGCTACTGCGTTGCGCTTTTTACTTGCAGCACCTCTGCTTGCGGTATTGGCGAAAGTCTTCAACCAACCACTGCTGTTCCCTAAAGGTAAGCGCCAATGGCTGCTTATTGTTGCGCTGATGTATTTCGCGATTCCGTTTACGTTGATGATCTATGGCGAGCAATACATCTCTTCAGGTTTAGCGTCGATCATCTTCGCCAACATGCCTGTCGCAGTGATGCTGATGTCTGGCTTATTCTTAGGTCTACGACTGGCGAAGCACCAGATATTCGGTTTGATCGCTGCTGTTGTGAGCCTATGTTTAATCCTTGGTAATGAAATGCAGATGGGTGGCGATGACTACCTAATTGGCACGGTTTGCTTAGGCCTTGCTGTTGCGATTCACGCAGTGATGTATGTGCTGGTTCAAAAGCACTGCAAAGGCATTGAAGTACTGACCTACAACGCCGTACCGAGCCTAATTGCAGCTCTATTCTTATTTGCCGTATCAGCTATGGGCGAAAACGTAAATGTTGAATCTTTCACTTGGGATTCAATCTCAGCTGTGGTTTACCTAGGCTTTGTAGCGAGTGTGGGCGGCATTGTGGCTTACTTTAAATTAGGTCAGGTTTCGACCCCTTTCCAAGCATCTATCTGCTTCCTAATTTTCCCAGTGGTTGCGCTGCTGATCTCTTGCTACATCAATGGTGAGGTTCTATCTGAACAGTCACTTGTAATGATGATTCCTCTACTTTGCGGCATCTTACTGACCAAGGCACCAAAGGGAATCTTCAAGCTACGTTCTTCTTTGAAAACAGTAAGTAGCAACTAAGTTAAGCTAAGCTAATAATCTGTCGATATAACCCTAGAGTTCGCAATGAGCCTCTAGGGTTTTATTTAGTTACGACTCCGACTTGAACTCCCCTCTCACGTCCACCTCATATACTTCAACCAGTTCCAACGCGCCACTGGTTCACTGCTCATATCAAATAGCCAATAACACAGCAATCGAATGACTTAAAAGTCACTATCGACTACATTAGAAACGCTGAGAACAACCAACTCTAGTTTTAACTGCACAGCCTACCTTCAACCAAGGAATGTCATGAGAACTCCCATCAAACACATGCGCCTCATCAAAGGTCAGCCTTGTAGGGTTGAGGAACTGACTAACAGCGACGACGCGTTCTTAGAACCGCACAGACATGAATACTGGGAGTTGGTGTGGTGCGTGGATAGCTTAGGTAGTCAGAGCATTGATTTCGTAGACTATGACAACAAGGTTGGACGTATTTTTACCATTGCTCCGGGCCAGGTTCACCGCTCTGAACTAGTGGGAGAAAGCGCTCGCTTGCTGGTGTTTACCCCAGGCTTTGTCAAAACCAACCATCGAAACACACAGCTGGTCGACACCGTTTTTGCCATGCATCAAAGTCGCCCTCCCTACTTAGATTGCAGTGAAGAAGGCAACCGCTACCTACTGCCTATTTTCACTATGATTAAAGAGGAATGTGCACGAGAAGAGAGCGACTGGGATTTGGTAGAATCCCTCATGAATAGTTTTTTGCGCTACATATTACGCTTCGCAACCCAATCATCATTGAAAGGCGAAGTGCGTGACAGCCGAGTAAACCAAGTGGTCGATTTGATTGAGCAACATTACACCACCCACAAACACTGCGATTTTTATGCGCAAGCGCTGTCGATAACCAACAAGCGTATCAACGAAATCGTCAAATCTGAGAAAGGCAAAACCGTGACTCAGTTAATCCACGATCGAATCATCTTGGAAGCGAATCGAGAATTGATCTTTTCGACCAAGACAATTAAAACCATCGCCTTTGAACTCGGCTTCGAAGACCCAGCTTATTTCAGCCGTTTTTACCGTGGCCAGATGAAAGAGTCACCTGCAGAATTTCGAACTCGATGTGCAGATAGTGCAACATAATAAGCAGATTATCCCTTTTTAGAATCCAGTTAAGTTCGGATAATGCTCCCTCTTTATTTCATCCAATTTGGTTAAATCCAATTTGTTGGGAGCTAACTCCAGTGGCCATCAACCTAAAAACCGATCCAATATCTAAATCCTTTTATCAATACCTTTGGCCAGCGCTAACCGGCATGGTGATCAAGTCTCTTTTCATCATGGGAGATGCATGGTTCGTCGGACGCGGTGTTGGCCCAGATGGGCTTGGTGCTATCGCGCTAACCATTCCTGCTTTCTCTATATTTACCGCTATCGCGATGATGGTGGGTATTGGCGGCGCGGCTCTTATGTCTATTGAAGTCGGCAAAGGAAATTCGGCGTCGGGCCAAACTCTCTTTAGCCAATCGATGCTGAGTACCGCCGTACTTAGCACCATTTCAGTCAGCATCGCTCTGTATTTTCTGGACGACATTATTGCGCTAATGGGCGCTTCTGGATACATGGCTGAACTGACTCACGATTACCTGTCTGTGATGCTGCCATTCTTTGTGTTGTACTCATTAGCTTGGGTCATGTCGTGCTTTGTTCGTAACGATACCAACCCAAAACTGGCGACTTACGCAATGTCGATAGGTGCCGTGGTCAACCTAGTGTTGGACTACTTCTTCGTCTTGAAATGGGGCTGGGGAATGAAAGGGGCAGCCTACGGTACAGCCATTGCACAAGGTGTCATCGCTTGTATTTTATTAAGCCACTTTGTACGTAAACAAGGCACCTTGGAACTGAGCTTAAAAGGGATTGGTTTTAACAAACTGCCAAGCATTCTAAAAATAGGCACGCCAACTTTCTTCATTGAAGTGACCGCAGCGATGACAATTTTATTGTTCAACTACGTGTTGCTGCATCAGTTTGGTGAGAATCACATTATCGCCTATGGCTTAACCGCAAACATCGGGGTATTTGCGTTGTTTGTGATGGTCGGAATCGCTCAAGCCTGCCAGCCAATCATCAGCTTTAATCATGGTGCTAACCAGCCAAACCGCATCGAAGCAATTTTTCGTTTAGGTTTAAAAAGTGCAATAGGTAGTGGCTTGGTGTTTATGATTATTGTGTACCTGTGTGCGCCTCAAATCGCAGCCCTATATTTAGGTGATTCGAGTGATTTGATTGGGCTAGCTGCAACCGCCTTAACGTTCTTTTTCTTTGCTGTACCACTAATGGGAGTCAACTTGGTGATCGCCAACCTGTTTCAAGCAACGGCGAAGCCTAAGCAAGCGACACTAATCTCTCTTGGTCGTGGTTTTGTCTTCGTCGCATTAGGCATCGTCATCTTACCTAAGCTATTCCCAGAACAAGGAATTTGGGCAAGTATTCTGTTCGCCGAGGCCCTAACCGCAATAGTCAGCCTCAGCATGTTACGCAGTTACAGGAAACGCTTTACAGGCTCGTTAGAAAAACAGGTGGCATAGGAAGCAATCCGCATAAAGATATTGCTTCTTGATCATCAAACGCCACATACAAAAAAGCTCCAATAGCGATATTGGAGCTTTTTATTTGTCTCTACCTAGCGTTAACGCCAGCTAAACATTCGCACTTCATTACCTTCTTCAGGTGTCTTAGGAATGTTTAAAGACAACGCCAAAGAAACCGCCGCCATCGCAGCACCGATGTAGAAAACCGTTGCAGGAGACGATAACCAAATCACACCAAACACGACCGGAATAACGACTGCTGCAATATGGTTGATGGTGAAAGAGACACCAGCAGTTGATGCCATGTCTGCCGGGTCTGCGATTTTCTGGAAGTAAGTTTTGATCGCCAGCGCCAATGCAAAGAACAGGTGATCGATCACATAAAGTGCCGCCGCCCATTCCGCGCTTTGCACCAAACCATAACCGACAAATACACCAATCAAGCCAACATACTCGAAGATCAACGCTTTACGCTCACCAACCACACCGATAAATCGACCAATGCGCTTCGCAAACAAGAAGTTAAATAGGTAATTAACCAAGAACAACAACGTGACGTCGGCAGCCGAGTAACCAAACTTCTCTACCATCAAGAAGCCTGCAAACACGGTGAAGATTTGTCTTCTCGCGCCGCTCATAAAGGTTAGCGCGTAGTAGAGCCAGTAACGCTTTCGCAGCACCAACTTCTTATTCTGTGGCGTCTTGGTTTGAAACTCAGGGAAGCCGAAGGTCATCACCAAAACCAAAATAAAACCAATACCGCCAGTAATGCCGTACACCCAAGCAAAATCGAGTTTGAGCTGTTCTAACATCACCCAGATAGATCCGTAAGTGATTAAGGATGCTAGTGCGCCGACTGAGATCATCTTACCTAGCATCTCTGGCGCTTCTTCTTTACTCAGCCATTGCAGTGACAAAGACTGCTTCAGCGTGGCTTTGTTGCGTAATTCAATGGAACTAAATCAAGAACCTACGATCTGATCAGCTACCTCCACTCTATCTCGTAGTCCTATGCCTAAGCCTCGTTATAAAACAACCAACTGGAAGCAATACAACCGATCACTCATTAACCGTGGTTCTCTGACTTTTTGGATTGATGAAGAAGCAATAAGCGGATGGGCGCAAAGCAAACAGAATAAGCGCGGTAGGCCGCGTCGGTTCAGTGATTTAGCTATCACGACAGCACTCATGGTCAAACGAGTTTTTTCTATGCCATTGAGAGCGCTGCAAGGATTTATCGACTCGATATTTAGGTTAGCCCATGTACCGTTAAGTTGTCCGCATTACACCTGCATCAGTCGTAGAGCCAAGCAAGTTGAGGTTTCATTTAAGACTAAAACGAGAGGAGCGATACAGCACCTAGCCATTGATGCTACTGGCCTTAAGGTTTATGGCGAAGGTGAATGGAAAGTCAAAAAACATGGGACGGATGGCAAGCGTAGAGTCTGGCGAAAGCTGCATATTGCAGTCGATACCAACACTCATGAGATCATTGCCGCCGAGCTAAGTTTATCGACGGTTACAGATGGAGAAGTACTCCCGAACTTACTGAAACAAACACGCCGAAGTATCCTTGAGGTGTCTGGTGATGGCGCTTACGACACGAGAGCGTGTCACGCTGCTATTAAGATTAAGGGAGCTATTGCGCTTATTCCCCCAAGAGAAGGGGCTGCCTTCTGGGAGCGTGGTCACCCTCGAAATCTCGCCGTGGGTTGCCAGAAATTATACGACTCAAATAAGTATTGGAAAGAGCGGTATGGATACCACAAACGTTCACTCTCAGAAACAGCGATGTATCGAGTTAAACAGTTGCTAGGAGGGAAACTGAGCTTAAGAAATTACAATGCCCAGGTGGGTGAAACTTACGCGATGATAAAAGCGTTGAACAAGCTTACTGGGTTAGGTATGCCTGAAACTTGTCGTATTGACTAAGAAACAAGCGAAACGGGTTGGCTCTATCTCTAAATTTAATTACGCAACAAAGCCCTTCAGCGTTTCAAAATAGTGGAAACCCGTCGACATCAGAATAGTGGTAAGCAAAAGACCTGTCAGTGAAGGGAATAAACCGGTAATCGCAGTGCCCACGGTCAGCATCGCCAGCGATATCAACATGAAGCGTTGCTCACGAATGAATGCCAACACAAACACCACGGTAAACGCTAAGAAACCCGGGATCTCACGCACACTTTGCAGCAAGCCAATATCCGCACCATCAAAGTTCGCTTTCTCAATCACGAAGTTATTAAGCAAAGCCATCCAGCTCGAAAACGCGATCGGTACAACAATCGAAATCAGTAATAAAAAGTTTTGCGGCGTTTTCCAGCTCGCGGTTCTATCGAACATTGACGGACTCCTGTTCGTCTAATTGAGTGAGCACTCGTAAGGTCAACTGCTCAGTATAAGGATTAATCTTCCAATGCTCTGGGCTCCAGCCTTTTACGAAGCGTTGGAAATCGGCCCATGCCACGCAAAACATTGGTCGCCATGCGGCTTCGACTTCATCAAATGAAAGCTGTGGTTGATAGTGCGCTAATGCTTCTTTCAAGTGCTGGAAGTAAGCATCTAGTACTTCTGATTCAAGCTCTGCGCAATCTTGCGGCCTCACCGCACTGCTCATGAACAAGGCCACGTCTTTCATCGCACAGCCGTGACCCACATATTGGAAATCGACCGCAGCCGCGCGCTCGCTTTCAGAATCAAAACAAAAATTAGCGAGCTTGGCATCGCCATGGACCAAGGTCTGATATGGACATTCTTTTAATAAACGGTCAATGTGCTTGGCTTGGTTCTTCAATGGTAAATCAGCCAAGGCATTGAGCTCATCAGGACGTGTATCTAGATGCCAATAAGTACCGACGTGCCACAATGATGACGACTGTTGTTGATTGATATTGATGTGCTTTGCATGAAAGTTAGCAAGCCATTTAAGGCAAGCATCGCGTTGTTTTTGCTCTTCTCGTGTGTAAATAGGTGCCTGATAGTCAGAAGCAGCAAGCACATCAAACTGAGAGGTTAACGGAAAACCTATATCCGCTAAGTCTTGCATCACAATTAGCCACTCATTCTCTTCTAATTCACATTGCAGCCCAACAGGTACAGGGCAGCGCTCATCCCATTGTTGGGTGAACGACTGATACCAAGCCGTTTCCACTTGGTAAGAGTGTACCTTTCGTTGGTGAGAGAGTTTGGTGTTCCAGCCTCTGGGGTGTTCGGCTTTATCTGGCAACGCGACATGTTTAACAATCACACTCTTTAGTTCAGCACGGCTTGCTTGAGAAAAGACCAAGCGAACTAACTCGCCATATCCACCCCACAGACGTTGAATCACTTGGACATCAAATCCTTGATGACACCCCAACGAGGTCGCAATTTTTTGATAAAGCTCATTTTGATAAAACTCTTGTTGATAAAGCTCTGGCTGATTTTGACTTGAACTCGCTTCAGGTTGAGCTCGATTATTCGACGATATTGATTGAGACATATTACTCGTTGTTATGCTTTATCAGATAGAAGATGTGACCACTGTGGCTGCCTATTCATGTAGTGAACCACATAGCTACAAACCGGCACAATTTTGAAGCCCGCTTGTTCAACTTCAGGCAATACCGACTCCATCATCACCTTACCAAAGCCCTTGCCTTGCAGTTCATCAGGAATGCGCGTCGACGTGATATGTAATACATCTCCGTCCTTTTGATACTTAACGACCGCGAACTGGTTGGGTTCTAACTCTACCGTGATCTGGTTCACTTCTTGATCCCATTTTACTGCCTGCATTCTCAACTCCTGCAAATAATTGATACGACAAACAATAAAAGTTTGAAGTATGAGTTCCTTGTAATAGACTAACGCAAGTGCATATAAATAAAACTAAGTACTTACAAAGACAGCAAATAATTCAGTGCAATCGGCTTAATATAAAATCAGCAATGATAACAGGCACTCTATAAATCTATGTGAGTACGTCCACTAAATCTAGCACGTAATAACCCCTTGTTAGCAAGTTACCAATATAACTAACAGACGCATGTTGGCGCATGGAGAACATATAATGAACGCACCCCTGAAGAAGCCTTTGGAGCATAATCAGGCACTTCAAGACCCTCGTAATCGCACCGTTTCCACCATCAATAGCACTGATGCGCTGGCCATGATTGAACACGGCAGTGAGCTGACATTAAATGTCTCGACTCCCGTTGGCACGAAGTTTCTCGCCACTACTAAGTTTATCGGTACGCACAGTGATAACTGTATTGTGGTTGAGGTTCCCGAGGTATCCAATGAAGATCTGAACTTTTTCTTTCAAGAAGGCTTTTGGATGACCGCTCGTGCGTATTCTCTACGAGGTGAAGGCGCGCTTATCCACTTTAGAAGCCAAATTCATCATAAGATTGGTGAACCCTTCCCTATTCTTGTGCTTTCGACACCAAGCACGATGCAAGTAACTCAGCTGCGTAAAGAAACACGCTATGAAGTGAATCTGGCTTCAAGAATCATCTTCAACGACCAGCGAGCAAACTGTGAGATAAGAGACTTATCGAAAAGTGGTTGTCGTTTCGTGACCTCACCGACCTCTCGTGCGATTCAGATTGCCGATCGAGTGTCTATTGAGATAACCCCTGAGAACTACAACGGACCACTGATTCCGCCATTGCGAGGCATCGTCTGTAATCTACAGAAATCGACGCACTACGCTCGATACGGTGTTGAATTTGATGATATTGGCCGAGCTAACGCCAAACACTTATTGGCCAAATTGAAGTTCGATGGCACCAAGCTCTGCTTGCGAAGCGGGTAACGCCTTCAAGACGCGACTTTCACCGAATACAGCAAGCTGACCAGATACAAATAGCTCACTGGCAAACCAAATCGTAACCAATAAAAAAGCCATCGACTCTATAATCGATGGCTTTTGCGTTTTGGCTGTTTATCTGTTTGTTTAGCTATCTAATTAGCTATCAAACTATGTATCTATATATTCCAGCTATTTGCGCAGTGCGTTCAGTTTAGCTTGGGCGATACCAAAGATAGTATCAATTGGATAGCTACCCTCATCACTTGCTTCACCTGCGGCTTTGCCTGTGAACAGCTCAATCGCTTCTGTTACATGGTCAATCGCCCAGATATTAAACTCACCCTTTTCAACCGCTTTCACAATATCGCTACGCAGCATCAGGTTGTGAACATTTGAACGCGGGATGATCACCCCTTGTTCGTTTGAACGCCCTTTGATTTCACACACATCAAAGAAACCTTCAATTTTCTCGTTCACCCCACCAATTGGCTGAGACTCACCAAACTGATTCATCGAGCCAGTAATCGCGATGTCTTGACGGTTTGGCTGCTTAGAAAACGCTGACACCACCGCACAGAACTCGGCCATACTCGCACTGTCACCATCGACGCCACCATACGATTGCTCGAAGGTGATGTTAGTGGTAAGCGGGACTTTGGCTGTCTTACCAAATACGGAAGAAAGGTAAGCCGACAAGATCATCACCCCTTTCGAGTGAATACTGCCACCTAGGTCTACGTTTCTTTCAATATCAATCACTTCACCATCACCGTAAGCGGTGGTTGCCGTGATTCGGTTCGGCGCACCAAACATATGATCCGTCGTGCTGAGTACAGAAAGTGCATTCACTTGCCCAACCGCCTGACCATCAACATGGATTAGCGTTGTGCCGTTAGTGAAGGTTTCCATCACACTGTCTTGCAGTCGTCCGACACGCATCTGTTGGTTAGATAACGCTTGGTCGACGTGCGTTGCACGAATCAGGTTCGATTTTGAGCCTCTCGCCACGTAGTTTGATTCACGAAGCAGATTCGCAATGTGAGCAGAGTGCAGAGACAATTTACCTTGGTCACCCGCCTGGCGAGAGCTGTGCTCAATAATGCGAGCAATCGCTTTGCGGTCACAATGCAGCATGTTGTTGTCGTGCACGATGCTCGAAATAAAGCGCGCGTAGTGCATTTCAGAATCGGGAGTACGCTTCATCTCATCTTCAAAATCGGCCGTCACACGGAACAGTTCACCAAACTCTGCATCGTAGTGTTGCAGCAGTTGGTAAGTTCGGTAATCGCCGAACAGGATGATCTTAACGTCCAATGGAATCGGTTCTGGGTCAAGCGATACCGCGCCCGTTAAGGTCACCTCTTTTTCTAATGAAGTGAAGCTCAATTGACGTGAACGCAGTGCTCGTTTCAAGCCTTCCCAAACGTACGGCTGCTCAAGTACCTTCACCGCATCCATTAGCAATACACCGCCATTCGCTCTGTGTAAGCTACCTGCGCGAATCAATGAGAAGTCAGTAAATACGGTGCCCTTGAACGTTGCCGTTTCTACATAGCCAAACAGAGAGTGATAATTTGGATTCTCTTCCACCACGATCGGCAGAGTCTCCTCCTTTTGGCTCACAATCACGTTAACCTTGTAGCGACGCGGCATTTTCTTATCCAAAGAGGCCGTTGCAACTTCGGCTTGCTCCGTGCTCTCTTCTAAGAAGATGTCAGCGTTGTCGACAATGTCTTTACGCAGTGCCGTTAGGTACTTTTTGATGTCTGGATATTGGCTGTAATCCTTCTTCAATTGCTTGATGAAGTGAGTGATCACATCTCGCGCCGTATCATCATTAAGCTTTTGAATTTTCTCAGTGTACGTCTCTTCAAGCTCCGTCAACTCACGAGAGATGGTTCGTAGGCCGACTTCCAATCCATCAATGGTTTTATCGAATTGATCTTGCTCTTCCGGCGAAAGCAGATCAAAGCTCTCTTCGGTATGAAGATCATCGCCATTCATGGCCACAAATTGGTAATCACCCTGAGTGGTGATCGTCAGGTTAATGCCCTTGTCTTTCGCTTCTTGGCTAATGCTTTCTAACGCGGCTTGCTGCTTAGCTGCTAATTGGTTTTTAAGCCTGTCAGCACGGCTAAAGTACATCTCATTATCAAACGCTAAAGGCATACCTTTCAGCAGTTTACGCATCAATTTTTCAATATCTTGCTTTAAGCTGCTGCCAACGCCACGCGGCAATTTCAGTACCTTAGGTGTACGAATATCTTCAAAGTTCGCGATATAACACCAATCAAAAAGCTCCTGCACTTCTTGAGGGTGACGGTTAAGATAGCGCAAGATCATGGTGCGTTTACCCAGACCATTTCGCCCTATCGCATAAATGTTGTAACCCTTTTCCTTGATTGACATCGCGAACTCAACGGCTTTTTGTGCCCGTTCCTGCCCGACGATTTCGTCAATTGGAGCCAGTTCTTTGGTCGACTTACATGGTAGCTTGTCTAAATCCGCTACCTGATACAGCTGTTCTGTATTGAGTCTTTGCATCGCCATCGCCGCCTCCTTAGTCCTTCATTACTTGGGTGTAGATAAAATCAGTGTAGATGTAATTTCCTACAAATTTAGTGACTTACGCTACACAGCTGTTCAACTGAACAAATAACACACAATTTAAGCCATTTTTAGGAATAGCTCGTCATTTAATTCACCAACTTAACGTGTGAATGATTTTAATTTGCAATTGATAATAAATATCATTAACATTTTCATATATTATAAATTGAGGATGTGGATATGGAAATTGAACGATGCTGGATGCACTACCTAAAAGCTGAACAGTTAATGGAACAAGGTCACTGGCCTGAAGCACAGCGCCTGTATGGTGATGTTCTAACCTCACTTCCTCATCACATCCAAGATGCAGCATACCAAAGCGATATTAAGCCTTGCCAGTTTGCCTGCCTGCTTGCCGGGTTGAGAGATGCGAGTGTCGCTCAATCAGAGATACTCAACCGTTTAGGTCAGCATCAACAAGCCTTCGATACCTTGAATCAATCTTACGCTCTGATGCAATTTATCTCTCTTGAGAACACTGAGCTGATTCAACGTACCTTTGGGTTATTGGAAAAGCAGAGCGAAGATTTACTCAATCACCTGATCGCTTTTTGCAGCGCTCAGCGTAGTTCGCATTGGATGCTCGAACTAGAACAAATTCAACGTGCTCATCACCATTTTGGGCAACTTAAAACAACGCCAGAAGTTCAATCTTCACCTAATGTCTTAAATTGATAAGGATATATCATGTCGGACCGGGCCATACTTAAAGTCAATAACCTCTCCGTTAGCTTCACAACCAATGATGGAATCATTGATGCGGTCAAAAAGGTTAACTTTACCCTTAACTCAAGCGAAACCTTGGCCATTGTTGGTGAATCAGGTTCAGGTAAATCCGTCTCTTCCAACGCGCTTATGCGTTTGCTTCCGGATAACGCGATTATTGATAAACAATCAGACATCGAGTTTGAGGGACAATCGATTCTTGGAAAAACTGAGCGAGAGATGCAGTCAATTCGTGGCGATAGAATCGGCATGATCTTTCAGGAGCCGATGACCTCTCTCAATCCTTACCTTCGTGTTGGCATTCAAGTGGCGGAAGCCATTATGTGTCATCGCAATGTATCGAAATCAAAAGCAAAACAGCGCGTACTAGAGCTCTTCAATCTGGTTCATTTACCAATGCCAGAACAGGCTTACACCAAGTACCCGCATGAATTTTCGGGTGGTCAGTTACAGCGCATCATGATCGCAATGGCACTGATCAATGAACCGGATATTCTGATTGCCGATGAACCCACCACCGCATTGGATGTGACCGTTCAGGCGGAAGTACTTTCTCTTATCAAAGAGATTCAAGGCAAAATGGGGATGGCGATTTTGTTCATCACCCATGACCTAGGCGTCGTGAAACACTTTGCCGACCGTGTACTCGTCATGTGTAAAGGGGAATTGGTTGAAGAAGGGCAAACACAAGAACTGTTCGATAACCCTAAGCACGATTACACACGGATGCTGATTAACTCTATTCCGAAAGGCGCTAAGGTTCCTGTTGAGGCGACAGCCCCAGAGCTATTGTGTGCTGACAACATCCGAGTTCAGTTCTTGGTGAAATCACACTTCATCAAGAGTAAAAGTCAGTACTTCGAAGCCGTAAAAGGCATTTCGTTGAATCTTAAACAAGGCGAAACCTTGGGTATTGTTGGTGAATCCGGATCAGGTAAATCAACTCTTGGACGTGCATTAATCGGCTTGCTGCCAAGCAGCGGACGCATTGTTTACAAAGGCCAAGACATTAGCTTATTGAACGACAAAGAGCGTCACAAGCTCAAGAAAGATGTGCAGATGGTGTTCCAAGATCCTTATGGTTCTTTATCACCACGTATGACGGTTGGGGAAATCATCACCGAAGGCTTAACTGTGCATCAACCTCATCTATCCAAGAAAGAGAGATTAGAAAGAGCGCGCAAAGCGTTGATTGAGGTTCGTTTAGAGCCAAACTCAATTAACCGCTACCCGCATGAGTTTTCCGGCGGACAAAGACAACGTATCGCGATTGCTCGCGCGTTGATTCTTGAACCCTCCTTCATTTTGCTGGATGAACCAACTTCGGCACTCGATCGCTCAGTACAACTGACCGTGATTGACCTACTCAAAGACATTCAAGCCAAGCACAATATCGGCTTCTTGTTCATCAGTCACGATCTCTCGGTAGTAAAAGCACTGTCGGATCGTGTATTAGTGATGCAGAAGGGCGAAGTGATGGAAGAAGGGTCTGCAGAAGAGATTTTCAATGCGCCGAAAAACGACTACACCAAGAAACTGATCGCAGCGTCATTCGACTTAGAAAATAAATCGAAAAAAAATGCCGCGTAGAGGGAACTAATCAACATTAACAGCGTCTTATAAGTACATTCTGAATAATCTCCTAATGGATTGCACTCTAGAATGGATATAGCAAAACTGGTTTGGCCGCCAAAAGAAAAATGTCGCATGGATGCGTAATGCTTGTAAGTTAAGCATCGTTTAGCGTCTTCTTGGAGGCCTTGTCGCATAGCGACAAGGCCTCTTTTTTACTGCTCTTGGGTAACTTCGTTCTCGCCTCTCAGGTAAAACAAAGCTTTCTGACATATCCAGTATGTAGTTTATTACTTCTGGGATTCGTCCCGGTGCGACCGCTGGTAATAATTGAAGCTGTCCAACAAGGAATAATGAAGCCTGTTTAAAGCCGATTTGATAAGGCATCACTGACTTCTGATGATAGGCCATTTGACACATCATGAACCGCAGTAGATTGTAAGCAACCAGCATTCCCCAAAGCTCTTGATTCACTAACTCTGGCTTTTTGCTTCTTAACGTAAGTTGGTTCTGAAGCATGTATTGCTTCATCTCACGATACCCCAACTCTATTTCCCAACGATGGCTATATAGTTCGGCGATATCAGCACCAGGATATTTCATCGTGTCTATCATTGACGTTAATAGTCGGACTTCTTTTCCTTTAATCGTCTTTGTGATTAAACGAGCTTGGAGAGTTTTGGGGGCATCAACCCACTTCTTTTGAGCTTGAGGTGATAGCTTGAGCTCAACGAGCTCTTGTCCTCGGCCTACCTTCGATAACACAGTGTATTGAGCCCCTTTTCTTAATGGGAGCAGCCAATGTTTTTCATCGCCACTGGTTTGCCATTTATGCAGTAAGCCCAAGGCGTAAAATCCGCGGTCAAAAATAGTTAAGCTGTTTGAGGGAGATTGTTCAATAAGCGGGATCGTAAGGTCGACTTCACTTTTAGATACTGAGTCGAATGAAGCGCTGTTGAGTAAATGACTGGTCAGCTCCATATGGCAGACCATTCTCACTTGAGGGTAGTCAGATATCGTTGTTTTATTGCCTGTTCTACTAAAATGCTCATCATTACTTTTAGTGTCTGGTGTTCTCCACACAACACCATCTACAGCATGAAGTGTTAACCCATGCCAATCGGGATGAGGAGTCTTGCGGTGCCAAAGTCGTTGAGTGTGATTGAACACGGCTTCCATAACGTCGGAACCAAGTCGGTGACGTGCCTGTATGACAGCGCTAGGTGCGACGAATGGCTTCTTACCCGGTAGGAGAATATCAAGTTGCGAGACTACTTTATCCATCGATAAATGACGGTAAAGGGACATCCCTAAAACACTCCAAACCATCATTTCCATTGGTAACCTGCGCTTTCGAATAGTCGCAACCCCAGATTCTTGGAGGCACTGTTCGACGAGTTCCGGGGACAGCAGGTCTGATAACCCTGAGAGCTGTTCTGGAGAGAAGTTATGGACTTGATTAAGGGCTTGTCTAAGAAACATAAAAAATCCGAGTGTTAAAGAAACACTCGGATTTTGACATCCTTGGAGGATCGTTCAACCAGTCTTTTTTACTTAACTGATCGGCATTACGCATGGATGCGACATTTTTCGTTTCTGAAGGGAAATAATTCATCTTGAAATGTCATTCCCTGTCATCAAATCACTTCATTACACACTATCGATACAAAGACTTAGTCGACTCTCTGACGATCAAATCAATCGGTGGCAATCGTGCTTCATGCCGCTCGCCAGATAACAAGTTCAAGATCGACTGAGCACACACTTCGCCAATCTCTTCAATTGGTTGCCTTAATGTTGTTAACGCGGGTGTGAAATACTTCGACGTTGGTAAGTCATCAAACCCAATAACTGACACATCTTCTGGCACTTTATAACCGTGATCGTGTAGCGCCTTAATCGCCCCGTAAGCGGTTTGGTCGTTGGCTGCGAACAAAGCGGAGAAATGAACCTTCGACTCTATTAATTCAACAGTTTTCTCATAACCAGACTCACTGCTGAAATCGCCCTGTTTGACGAGTTTTGGCATCACTTTAATCCCCGCCTCTTGAAGGGCTTTCTTGTAGCCTTCAAAGCGACTCCCCGCATCCGGTTGGCTTGAAAGCCCCTTGATATGAGCGATGTTCACATGTCCCTGTTGCAGCAAGTGCAGAGTCGCCATGTAGCCACCCAGCACATTATCGATATTGATCGAGCGAACGTTATCCTCAACGATGTCGTAACCCACCGCGACAATCGGAATGTCTTGTGCGTACTTGGCGATGTCGTCTTTGGTAATACTGCCCGTCACGATGATCATGCCATCTACGTTACTTTTAGCTAAGTACTCCAGCGCATGTATCTCGAGCTTTTTTTGCCAGTGCCCCGTCGCGATGACCAATGAGTAGCCTTGGGCAATCAGAGTTTTCTCCATGTCGTTGAGGATGCGACTGGTATAAGGGCTGTCAGGGTGTTGCACCAATACACCAATCGTCAATGAACGGCGGTTGTTGTTCTCCTGCATTTGAAAATTGGGCTTGTAGCCAGTGTCTTTGATTGCTTGCTCGATGTTCTGACTTTTATCATCCGACACATAAGTGGTTCGATTAAGAAAACGAGAAACCGTGCTTGGGGAAACACCAGCAAGTCTCGCTACATCGTATACGGTGGTTTTTTTAGTTTTAGTGCGCATCTCGATACCCTAATCCAGTGACATTTGGGGAGCCCGAAAGCTCCCCACCTATTTCAACCTGCATACCACTGCTTTTGTTGAAACTCGTGTCGTTTAGTTAATACATGTAGGCGAAAATCATCCCCGGTCTGAAATAACGACCTGCGGTATATTTCAACCCAGTGCTCAATAGCCATTTGTGAAGAACGATGGCTTGCTCCGCTGAGATTTCGCCTTGCAGCATACTAACAAATTTATCACTGTCTTTAGTCAGGCTAGGACTCACTCGACCGTCAGATAGCACACACTTTTGTAATTTAAGGACAGTAAGCCACTTTTTCGCATCATTTTGTGACAATTTAAAAGATTCTGAAAGATCTTCCTCATCAAATGAGACTGAGCAGTTGAACCCTTCTGGCGCTGCAAATGGAATTTTTGAATAGTCATACAGCGCGGTATACACGGTATCCATCAATATTTCCGCTTGCTGAGATTTACCCGCCAGACTCAACGCTGTCGCGACACTAAATTGCACGCCAATCCACACATCTTGCGCTTGGAACGCTTCATGCGGTGAACCATCAGCCCGCGTCATGTTCGCGACACCAAGCTTAGGACTATTGATCTCAAAGTTGTGCTTATAAACATAATCTAGGGCGCGTTGGATATTCTCTTGTGGGAAAATACCTTCTAGTGCGATTAACTTTAAGTAGCTGTCTGCCAATAAAGCATCGCCAAAGCTGTTGTTTGAATCAGGTACTAAATCTAAGTAGTCTTGTGTAAAGGCTTGTGGCGCGGTCTCGCTCAATAATCGCTTCTTAGAGACTCTTTGAGACACCTTGCTGATGCTGATTGAAGTATCTGTTTCATTGAGATACTCATTGAGAATGTTCTTATCGGCAATCGCATCGCCAGTCAGTGAAAGCCCTAATGCTTCCAAGTCTTTGTAGCCCAGACCTGTTAAATGCTTAGCCTGAACAGGCGTGACGAAGAAGTGGTAGTAACCCTCTTTGTCATCCCACAAGCTTTGCTCAACTGTTGCTAACGCCTTTTTCGAACGCGTTAAGTAACCACTAGCTAGATCACTTTCGCCCATCAATTGTGCAAGCTCACTCGCGGCTTGTAGGCCAGCTACCCACAGGCTCGCACAGTAAATAGAGATGCCGTGAGACGCGAGGTTATCAAAGGTATCGTCTGTGCCTCGGGTGAGCGGTAAATCATCGCCTTCAGCAATCAAGTTCGATAAGAAGTCGATGCTCTCAGTGACAGCCTGCCAGCACTCTTCAACCACAGAGATATCTTGTGTCTTTTGATAGTGGCGGTACACCATAAGAATGTATTTCGGCGCCAAGTCCTTCCACTCTTTCACGTTGTGCCAGCTATACGCATCAGGCTGAATGTCGAACGGGCTGCCCAAGTCGTGGATTACCGCGCCTCGAATGGCACGTACGCCTTGGTACTTGTCATCAATCAACTCTGCATTAGGCGTCGCTTCGTATTCCCAGTATCGGCGCTCGGTAAAGTCTTCCGCCAAAATGGCTTTCGAGAACTCTTTCATCACGCAGCCATCAAGCTCAGGCAGCAAATAAAGCAGAGAGAACGAACCGTAGAAGTACACATCCAGAGAGTTAAAGAATGGGTAGTCGACACACTCTTTCACCAAGAACTTATCTTCTTTATCCCATACCGTTGATTCAGCTAGGAAGGACAATGAATTCATCGCCATCGTCGCATAGCGAAGTGCTGAATCAGGCTGCGAGATCTTGCTTTGAGCTTGATCTAGGAAGGCCGTTTGTTGCTCGACGATCTGTTGCTCAATGGTTTCGAGTTTTGGCAACATGTCTTCTAACATCGGCAGAGCAGGTTGCGGTTGCGGGTAGAATTGCGTGTAGGCCTTGTCTGAATGCCAGCCATTAAGCATGACTTTGCTGTGAGCCATCACCTGAGCAAAACGTAGATCAACAGACTCTCCAGGTTCTAACTCAACCTGAACCACAACCAATGCGCTCAATGCTTCACGCCCTGTGTAAATTCCTGTTTGGAATTCAGCGTTGGTACGGCCTGTTTTCAGTGCGAACTCTGTTTGTTCCGCTGTCTTAGAGGTATAAAGCGTTGGCTTGACAGAAATCGAAACCTTGCCAGATTCTGTAAGTTGATTATCCGCTTGAACACCAAACACCACTTCACCTTCAATATCGCTTTGATAAGGCGATTGGCTGGTCAGCTGAACACCCGTAAAGCTGTGTTTTTCGCCCTTTAAGTTAACCACTTCATGCTGCTGAGCGATAGGATTTTGAGACAAGGTACATGCCGAATCTTGAATACCATCGCGACCTTTTTGATAGGTTGAGCCAATCAAGTTTTGTAGCGGCTGAGCAAGCGTAATCACACGTGTTTGCGATGAATCATTGGTTAATTCAAAGTGATTCCAGTGCATCGGCAAAGAACACAGTCGTTTGTCCTCCTTAACGATCGGAGAGACTACCTTACGCTTTATTTTAATATCATCGAAACTACTGTATTTATATTCAGCCAGTGGATATAAAGCTTGATATTCTATATCTCTACCATTAACACTACCTGTATCATTATTTTCACCCGCAGTAAGTGATAATAATCTCGTTGTATCATCAATTAATAAACCATTAAAGAAGTCCAAGGCGACATATAATTGACAAATAATCGAAGATGAATCTTCTTCAATCAATAATTGAGTCTTATTTGAAAACTCAACGTTCCACTTTATAAAGTTAGATTTATTATCTTGGTAGAAGTGACCATTTTTCAATGCCGCGCGAATGTGGTTAATCGCATTCGACATTTCCGAGCTTTCAATCTTCTTACCATCAAACAAAGCAGGATAGAAGTTTAGGTGAACACTCAGCTCTTGTTCATCACTGACTTGTAGCGTGTCGATGGTTGGCACACCCATCACCGAGGCATAAAAATCATTAAAATTAACCACTTGCTCTGAACAATCAACAAATATACCTGGAATAAAGCTGAAGTTCGGCGTGTTACCATTTGGCGTCAGTGTAAATGTGTTACCAATTCCGCCTACTGCCATGCCAGTGTTTTCTGGCGTAGTGGAAATTGGCGTGTACCAAGGTTGAATAAATTCAACTGCATCACCTTTTTTACAAAGATGTTCTGAATTTCCTGAATAGCTTGTATATGGAATTTTATTATTCATTTTAAAACCGCCATTGAATATTTTTTTCTTCTTGTTAATATCTTTTTAAAATGGAGACATCAACATGTTTAAAATTATAAATGAAAAATTTGGAAATATTGACTCAGTCACATTAATAAACCACCAACATGGTATGGAACTTCAAATACTCAATGGATTTGGCGCTGTTATAAATAAATATATTGTCAACAACAGTCCATTCTCTTTTATTTGTGGTTATCAGAATTATGATGAACTGATCAACCAACATCCGTTCTTTTCCCGCAGTGCTAAATTATTCCCTTTTCCAAACCGTTTAAACTTAGGTCGTTACAGTTTCGATGACCAAAACCATCAACTCCCAGCTAACTTTCCTTGGTCTGATCACGCCGTACATGGCTTGCTCTACAACCAACCGTTTTCAATCACAAACAGCCTAGTCACTGAAGAATCCGCGAGTGTGACGTTGCAGTATCAAACATCGTCTTTGCACCCTGCTTTCCCGTTTGCTTTCAGCCTTGATGTCACCTTCGCGATCGACGTTACGGGCAAGCTTACCTCTTCAACAACCGTCTCTAACCTTGGTGATTCAGCCTTCCCATTCGGTGATGCTTGGCACCCTTACTTTTCACTCGGTACGGAACTGGCACAATGCGAACTCGCTATGTCGCCTTGCTCTGAGGTCATACACGAAAACGACCTACCCAATGGGGAAAAGCGCGCTTTTGACCGTTTATCTTTGAGTGATTCACTCACCATTCAAAGCTTGAATCACTGCTTCGAATTTGATTCCAAGACAGCCAATCAACTTACGTTTACACGCTCAGATTTGTCTGCCGCTATTCACTATCAACAAGATGCGAGCTACCCATTCGTTCAGCTATACACGCCCACGAGTGAGCAAAGTATTGCAATAGAACCAATGACTTGCCCTGCTGATGCATTCAATAACCAGATTGGCTTATTAACGCTTGCCCCGAACCAATCTCAAACCTTTATTTGGCAATGCCAAGCAACCTATCAACCCAAATAACTAAACCAAATCAAGGCAGCCGCTGAATGCGAAATCAGCCCCCAGAGAACGCATTGCTAACGAAACAATTACAACGAAACAATTGCAACGAAAGAACCAAACTAAAGAAGCAATAAAGGGCGCATAACGCGCCCTTCTCTTTGTTAACCTAAAACCACCTCGATGATGTGCTCACCAGAGGTAAATACCGGTGCTTTGTTGCCTGAAATCAGGTCACCATTGACCTTCATCTCAATCACGCCCTTACACACGTTATTCGGGTTAGTGACATGAATATGGTATGTCGCACCACGGAACTGACGACGGACTTTAAATTCAGGCCACTCCGCCGGAATACATGGGTCCACCAGCAAACCATCCACTTCAGGTCTAACACCCAGAATCCATTGCGTACCCGCTACATATGTCCAAGATGAAGTACCAGAAAGCCATGCATTACGACCTAAGCCGAACTGTTTATGTTCGTCACCCAAGATATTTTGTGGGTAGCAGTATGGCTCAGACTCAAAGGTATCGATGTCGTCGTTCTTAGAAGCCGGGTTAATTTGACGGTAGTACTCGTAAGCACGTTCACCGTTGCCCATTTTAGCTTCGGCGATCATCACCCACGGGTTTGAATGCAGGAAGATGCCGCCGTTCTCTTTAGCACCCGGTGGGTATGTTGATACGCCACCTAGCTGTGGATCAAAACCATTGTAGCCCGGTGTTGAAAGCTTAATGCCATTGGTAGTGTTCAGTTTGTTGTAAACCGAGTCTAGCGCCTGAGTAGCACGCTCTTGAGTCGCGAAACCAGAGATCACAGGCCAGCTTTGACCGTTGGTGTAGATCTGACCTTGCTCATTTTTATGAGAACCTATTGGTAAGCCTTGCTCATCAAAATAACGAACAAACCATTCGCCATCCCAACCACACTCATTCACCGTGCTCTGCATCTGTTGGTACTGATCTTTAAACTTAGCCGTCAGTTGCGCTTCGCCACGTAGCTCACACAAGTCCAACATGTCGAGCAATGCTTTGCCATACATGTTCGCCACCATCATCGACTCAGCACCCGTTGGCAGGTTCACAGTGTCATTCCAGTCAGCAAAACCTAGCAGTGGTAGGCCGTGCTCGCCGGTATTGGTGTACGTAAATTCAATCGCGCGACACAGGTGCTCCCAAACCGTTCCCGTTTCGACTGGGTTACCTGCTTTGTCTTTTGGATAGAACGGGATCGCTTTATTCAAGAAGTCTGCATTGCCCGTTTCTTTCACGTATTGAGTGACCGCGTAGATGATCCACAGGTGATCATCACCGTAGTAATCAGGGCGATCTTCTTCTTCACGAGAATCACCGGCGTTCGCTTCCATCGTTGATGGGAAGAACTGGTGCATCGCTGAACCGTTAGTGTTCTGAACTGAAAGCAGACGCTCGATAAATTCGCGCGCTTCCTCAGGCATATGTGTAATAACGCCCAATGTATCTTGCGAAGAGTCACGGAAACCGATACCGCGTGCTCCATAACCAAGCTGATACAGAGACAGGTAACGAGACCAGTTTTTGGTTGTGTGGCATTGACGTGGGTTGTGTACGTTAAGCATTGAGTTCATTGCCGGATCTGGCGTTTCAACCTGAACTGCTTGTAGGTAAGAGTCCCAATGCTCAGCCAGTTCAGCGAAAGCCGAATCGACCACTTGATGGTCACGGTATTTAGCCAATAGAGGCAATGCTACTTCTAGACTCTGTTCTTGTGCGATTTGTACCACTGTACGTTCTGTCTGCTCTGGAGATAACCAACCTAAGCGCAGATTCAGTGCACCAATGTTGTCGCCACGCAAACACTCGGTGTTTCCAAGCTCGTCGTTTTCTAACGCTTGTGGGGCTGCCCATGTGCCGTAACCAAACTGACCAAGGAATGATTGGCGATCACCATCAAAAGACGTCGCAGGGCGATCCGCTGTCATTAGGTTTACCGCGTAGTCACGCTTCATGAAAGCATACTGCTCAAGCACGGTATGACCCGATTCTTGCTGATGCGCTTTAAGTGTCATGGTTTGTGGCACCCAGTCAGCATTCAGTAACTGCTTAAGCGCATCGAAGTGTGTAAATTCGTATACAGGCACCACATCAACGTGCAGCGCTTTGTCTGAAATGTTGGTGACTTTGATGTCTTGTAGCAGTACTTGGTCAGCTTTTGGCACGAAGAAGGTCGCTTCACAACGCACGCCAAATGCTTCTGCAATGATGGTGGTGTAAGACAAACCGGTGTGGTTTTCAAACTTATCCAGCGGCTTCAAGGTTGGTGTGTAAAACGGTGAGAACACTTCTACGTTGCCCGCTTCATCACGTACTTTTAGATAAAGGGTCGAACCTTTAAAGTCTGAGTTTGGCAGTTGTGCAATGTACTTAGTGATACGGTTGAGTGCAGGATCGCCCTTACACAACAGTACGCCACCGTTGCTATCGACAATACCGCCGAAATCTAATGTGCCGACATAATTACACCATTTGATCGGTGTGCACGGTGTGGTTGCTACGTATTCTTTGTTTTTATCGTCAAAATATCCGAATTTCATCATCACTATCCCTAGCCCCTCCTAATTCAGGAGGAGCCAAAACAATTTGTCGTAAGTTGGTTGGTGTCAGCTCAATGACTGATTTAAATTGACTGGCTAGCTCGCTAGCGAGTTCTCACTCAATGCATCGAATAGGTGGAAGGCATCCAAATCCAAGTAAAGTGTCAGCTCTTTCACATCCACTTCAGCGGCTTGGGTTTCAACCATCAGCGGTTGACCACCAATTTCTGTTTTCAGAAGAATGCTCGCGCCAAGTAGTTCCTTGTCTTTGATTTTCACAGGGAATGGCAACACGCGATCATGGTCAACTTGCTCGGCACGTAGGTGGATATCTGTTGGGCGAACACCAAAGTGAAGCGCTAGGTTTTTAGACGCCAAAGACTTAAAGCGATCTGGCAGTGGGATATGAACATCGCCAAGTTCAACGAAGTATTCGCCTTCTTTTTCAATCAGCTTCGCTTCCAACATGTTCATTGATGGGTTACCAATGAATTGCGCGACGAACTTGTTAGCAGGGCGTTGGAACACTTCGGTTGGTGTACCCACTTGAGCCACATAGCCGTCTTTCAAGATCACAATACGATCCGCTAGTGTCATCGCTTCGATTTGATCGTGAGTTACGTAGATCGTGGTGGTTTTAAGCTCGCGGTGTAGGTGTTTGATCTCTTCACGCATCACGCCACGCAGTTTGGCATCGAGGTTAGATAGCGGCTCATCAAACAAGAACACTTTAGGTGTACGAACCATCGCACGGCCCATTGCTACACGCTGACGCTGACCACCAGAAAGCTCTTTCGGCTTACGACTAAGTAGTGGATCAAGCTCTAGCATTTTCGCCGCTTTTAAAACTTCTACATCGATTTCAGCTTTCGGCATGCCTTTCAGTTTCAAGGCAAACGCGATGTTCTCGTAAACGGTCATGTGTGGGTACAGAGCGTAGCTTTGGAATACCATCGCCAAGTCACGGTCTTTCGCATCGACTTTATTCATCAATTTACCGCCAACCACAATGTCGCCAGAGCTGATGCTTTCAAGGCCAGCAAGCATACGTAGCGTAGTCGATTTACCACAGCCAGATGGGCCAAGAAAAACCACGAACTCACCGTCTTCAACCGTAAAATCAAACTCTTTTACAACTTCAACATCACCGAATGATTTTTTGATGTTCTTAAATTCTACTTTAGCCATTATCTGTTCTCCTCAGCGCGCTCTAGAAGCATATTTCTGTACGCAATTGCGCTCTGTTTCAATGTTCTTTCTTGGGTGGTGTAATCAACGTGGACGATGCCAAAACGCTGGCAGTAGCCGAATGCCCACTCAAAGTTATCCATCAGGCTCCAAGCGAAGTAACCATCGACTTTCACGCCCGCTTCAACTGCGTTGTGAACCGCTTCGATGTGGCCTTGGAAGTAGCGAACTCGTTGGTCATCCATCACTTGTCCGTTAACACGCTCGTCGTTACCTGCAGCACCGTTCTCTGTGATGTAGATAGGCGGCATATTTTCGTAGCGAGCATCCAGTCTGACCAATAAATCGGTTAGACCTTGTGGGTTGATTTCCCAGCCAATGTAAGTGTGTTCAGCATCGGTTTGCTTGACTGATTCAATGTCGCCATTCTCGTTAAAGCGAGCAACATTACGTGTGTAGTAGTTGATACCGATGTAATCGACCGGTGCGCTGATAATGTCTAAATCACCTTCAAGGATCATTGGCATGTTCATCGCTTGACGTTCAACCACCGGCTGTGGGTACTCACCTTTTAATACTGGGTCGATGAACCAGTGGTAGTTTTCCGCTTCGCAGTAATCTGCCGCACCTTGATCTTGTGGCGTCAGCGGGTAAGCCGGCGTCGCGTTGAATACCACGCCATGCTTAGCGTGAGGTGCATTCTTGCGAAGGATTGGCATTGCCAAACCGTGAGCCAACATTAGGTGGTGAGATGCTAAGTAGCCCTCTTTCTCACCCTTGATACCCGGCGCATGTTCGCCCCAGCGGTAACCTAGGAACGCACACACAAACGGTTCATTGAGTGTGGTATATACGTCGATGGTATCGCCAAAGTATTTGCTCACCACTTCTGCATATTCTGCGAATTTGTAAGACGTTTCTCGGTTTAACCAGCCGCCCTTGTCTTCAAGGTATTGTGGTAGATCCCAGTGGTACAAAGTCACATACACTTTCATACCACGAGCATGGCACTCATCGATGATCTGACCGTAGAACTCAAGGCCTTGCTGATTCACCACACCGTCTTGCGGCAAGATACGCGGCCATGCAATAGAGAGACGGTAAGCATCCACGCCTAAGCCTTGAATCATCTCGATATCTTGTTTCCATAGGTGGTAGTGATCACACGCCACATCACCATTGTCCCCATTGTCGACCTTGCCCGGCTTCTTACAGAAAGTGTCCCAGATAGACGGTGTGCGACCGCCCTCTTCAACGCCGCCTTCAATTTGGTATGAAGATGTCGCGACACCGAATACAAATTCCTTACTGCGTAACTTTGAATCACTTGGAAGTTGAAATTTATTCATTGTTATAACCCTTAAACCTAACCTTTAACTGCGCCGGACGTTAAACCACTGATCATCTGTTTCGATGCGAACAGGTAAGTAATAACGAGTGGTAAAATTGAAATTGTGGTACCTAGCATTACCGCGCCCCATGGCGTATTCGGAATACCTTGAACGCTTCGTAGTGCCTGCGTAATCACGTAATTATCTGGGTTGTTGAGCACTACAAGAGGCTGCATAAACATGTTCCAGAAGAAGACGAACTGAACAATCGCAAGCGTTGCTAATGCTGGTTTCATCAGTGGCAGTACCACGCTCCAGTACGTTCTGAACTCGCCTGCACCATCTAGCTTCGCCGCTTCTAATAGCTCTTTAGGAATCGATGCAATCACGTGCTGACGCATCAAAAAGATACCAAATGGTGTGGTGGTGAACGGTAGCCATACCGCCATGTGGTTATCCAGCAAGCCTAAGAATTTCACGATCATGAAGTAAGGGATCAAGCTAAGCACAGGCGGAATAGCCATCGAGCCAACCAGCATGCCGAACAACACGTTCTTACCGCGGAACTTAAACACAGCAAATGCGTAACCACCCATGCTACAGAACAGCAGAGAGATGGTGGTGCCTAAGAACGCCACGTAAATCGAGTTAAACATCGCTTTCCAAAACGGCATGATTTCCAGCAGTTTTGCGTAGTTGATTGCCAAGCTATCGCCAATAGCAAAGCTAATGCCCGAACCAAAGATTTCCGAACGGTCACGTGTTGAAAGCAGAGCTGACCACACAAACGGGAACACCGTAATGATTGCAGAAACAACCAGTAATATGCCGAGCATGACCATCAAGATCTTAGTCATGATGTACATGGTGCGTTCGCTTGGCATTAGGCCACTTAGTGGTGAGGTATTTGTCTTAATTGATGTCGACATCTTAATGTTCCCCTAAGCCTTTCTTACCGAAGAATAAAAATTGAACCAAGGTACACGTTGCAATGAGTGCAAACAGAAGCCATGAAATCGCTGATGCTGTGCCCATTTCTAGCCATTCCCAACCCACTTTGTAGAGGTACATAGAGATAGTTAAACCAGATTGACCTGTACCACCGGTGCCACGCGTTAAGACGAACGGTTCTTCAAACATTTGCAGGTTACCGATGATGGTCATGGTGATTGCAAAGAAGATGAATGGACGAATCATTGGTAGTGAGATGTTCCAGAAGCGGCGGAAGGCATTGGCACCATCCATACGAGCAGCTTCTAAAATGTCTTTAGGAATCGTCATTAAACCTGTGGTGTAAAGGACGATGTTAAAACCGGTGTATTTCCAGAAAACCATGATGGCGATAGACGGCTTCACCATAGTTGCGTCATCTAGCCAGCGGATTGGTTGAAAGTCGTTAACCCAAGCAAATGCCCAACCAAACAGCGTGCTATCGGCCAGAGCCATCAGCGTTTGGTTAATAATCCCTGAGTTAGGAGAGTACATGTTGAAGAAAATCAGTGACGCTGCGACCGTTGATGTGATGAACGGTAGAAAGTACGCCGATGTTAGCCAGTGACGCATACGGTCACCCATTGAAACCAACATGTAAGCCACTGGAATAGCAACTAAATGCTGAGCCACACCTGACGTAATTGCTAGCCACAATGTGTTCTTTAATGAGCGCCATAACCATGGGTCAGTTAAAGCAATGTGATAGTTCTCAAAACCCACAAACTCCATCGCATCCATGCCCTTCACAGGGTTCCATTCATGGAACGAAAGATAAACAGAGAACAACAGCGGGAAGATCCCAAATACAGAAAAAATGATCAGAAACGGCAGAAGAAATCCATACGGTGTAAGCGCTTTCAAATTCAGACGAGAAAAAAAGCTTTGCTCCGAAGGTTCTATCGTTGTGCTCGCTGTATGATTCATAGTAACGACCTCTTAAAAAAGGAAGCGCGCTATCCGCGCCTCCTCACTTACTCAAAGTAATAACAAATTAAAGATTACGCGTGCGACGCTTGATTAGACGCTCTGCCTCTTTAAGCGCTGTCTCGATGTCTTTACCTTCATCAAGTACTTCCATCAATGCGTTCTCTAAGATGATAGAACGTGCAACGTGGTCGCCTTGTGCTGGAGACACTGGCTTGATGTTTTGTGCAACTTCAGCAAAAAGAAGACGTGCTTTCTGTCCGCCTAGGAATTCCATCTCTTCTTGGAACAGCTCATCGTCATACGTTGTTGTATTCGCAGGGAAAGCAGCAATCGTTTCGAAGTGCTTAAGCTGTACTTCACGGTCAGTCGTCATGTATTCAATAAGCGCCCAAGCTTCATCTGGGTTATCTGATTGAGTTGGAATTGAAAGGAATGAACCACCCCAGCTACCGTAGATACCATCAGGTAGGTTTTCTACTGCCCATTTGCCTTTAGTTTCAGGTGCAATCCAGTTGTTTAGGTGACCAAGAAGCCAAGCACCAGAAAGTTGAGTTGCAAATGTGCCGTTGCGGAAGCCCTCGTACCATTCGTTAGACCAAGCTAGGATGCGGCCGTCTAAGCCTTTGTCGCGAATCTCTTTTGCTACTTCAAAAGCGTGAACAAAACGCTCTGATGTCACAACAGGGTTACCATCTTTATCAAAGTAAAGGCCTTCACCTTCAGGAACAGTCGTGAAGATGATCGCTTGTGCCACATCGGCTGCTGAAGCAATAAGTTGTACGTTTTGCTCTTTTAGTTTTTCACCAGCAGCAATGTATGAATCCCAATCTTTGATTGCTTCTTCTACATCAATGCCCGCTTTTTCGAATACGTCGGTGCGGTAGTACATAACACCTGGACCTAGGTCGACAGGAATGCCGTACATGTCGCCGTCAGCGCCTTTGCCTTGTGCCCATGCGTAAGGTGCGAATCGTTCTTCGTATTTATCTGCACCGTAGTTTTCAGACAGGTTAACTAGGCCGCCAGAGCCAACGAATGGACCAATTTTCTCAACGTCGACAACAATCACATCACCTGCACCAGAACCCGTAGCTAGGTTAGTCGTTAGTTTCGTGTGGTGGTCACCGTGGTTATTCATAAGGTAATCAACTTTAATCCCTGTCTTCTTCTCGAAATCAGGCAGTAACACCTTCAAGCTGCTATCGAAATCAGGGAAGCCGTCGAAACGAATCTCTTTATCAGCCGCATTCACAGCTGTTGTACCTAATCCTAAAGCAACCGCGCATGAAAGCGCCAAGGTCTTAAATTTCATGTTCTATCCTTAATATTTTTATAGGGTAACTGGTAAATCCGATACCGAGTTTCTAGTGACCAACGTCGGCAGCAATTTAAAGTTCACGTCATGTTTGATTTTTTTTAGCTTCTGTAGAGTGAGCTGTACTGCTTCAACGCTCATCTCTTCAATAGGGAAATTAATGGTGGTCAAACTAGGGGTCAGATAACGCGCGAAGATGGTGTTATCGAAGCCCACCAGTGATACATCTTTCGGAACTGACAGTCCCTCTTGATGCAGCACCTCAAAGGCACCAAATGCCATGTGATCATTCGAAGCAAATACTGCTGTGAAATGACACTTACGATTCATCAACTTCTTCATAGCGCTGATGCCCGTCTCTTCAGTAAAGCCCGCTTCCGAAACTAAGGCTTCATCGTATGGCACACCCGCTTGTTCCAAGGCCTTTCGATACCCCTGCAAACGCCCCCTAGCATCTGCTTTGTCTAAAGGCCCGGTAATACACGCGATATCTGTATGTCCCTTTTGCAAAAGATATTGAGTAGCGAGTAGCCCCCCGACTTCGTTATCAATATCAATGCAACTCATCGCCATTTCTGGGATGAAGCGGTTAATTAAAACCACAGGGGTCCCCTGTTCTTCCAATTCAATTAAATAGTCATCACTGAGCAGTTGAGTGTGAAGAATCAAAGCATCAACACGACGCCCCAACAGAAACTCCACAGACTCTCGCTGCCCTTGTTCGGTGTTCGAACCCGCTGTAACAACAGCGTGGTAACCAAAGCGGCGTAGGTTTTCTTCTATGCAATGCAAGATGCCTGAATAGAAAGAACCGCCCAGTTCTGGAACAACCACACCAACACTTCCGGTACGACTTGAAGCCAAAGCTTGAGCGATAGAGTTTGGGCGATAACCCAATTCTTTGATCGCTTTTTCAACCTTTAACTTCTTGTCATGACTCACTCTGCTAGTGCCATTAATAACCCTAGACACTGTCGCCTGAGACACACCTGCATGTTCTGATACGTGTTTAATTGTCGCCACTCGAACCTCGATACTTCATTAGCTTGTAACCGCTTACAAAACGATTATTAAGAAATTACGTTTTAGTTGAAGTGAGTGTCATCACACTAAAGTTGGAGGTAAAAAGGCCAGTTGTGGAAATCATGAAAGCGCTTACAGATTCACTTCATGTCATGAAACTGTTTCATGGAATCATGAATCCATAGTGAGTCAGATTTGTTAAAAGCCTTAGTTCCGTGAAGGGGTTTCAACACACCTATTGGTGTATCAAATACGATGAATATCGAGTATTCCCCGCTAACTAGGCTATTGATATGCAAGGGCTACGACGCGTAGTTAGCCATTACAATTACTAGGGATAAAGCAGGGTACGCGAGATACATTAAAATAATATGAAACGAGGTATTGAAGATGTCATGGAGAGCAGAGGGAGAGGCAATCCAAAATGATAGAACAGATATTCAAGACGAAAAAAAAGGCACAAAGAATGTGCCCAAGAATGGAGTTAATTGAAACGTGCCCTAATTAATCTGCCTTTAGGGCTAAATGGACAGTCTTTACTACTTTCAAACACAGGCTCTTTGAAAATATGCGAATTCAAAGAGCTGCTGTTGCTAGCTTGTGATTACCACCAAGCTTCAAACATTGCGCCGAACGACAATGTATCAACGTTGGTTGTCTTCACTGTGTTGCCTTTCGTTTCTACATCACCCACAGTTGTGTAGAAGCGAAGCATTGGACGACTCCAAGGTAAGCCACCTAGAGAAACGTTTTGAGACAGCGTTACTTTCCACGCGTTCTCTTCACCGTCGTCATCGTAATCAACCATGCCGTAGCCAGCTTCTAACCATGTAGAGTGAACATCATCCCATTGGTATTGTGGACGAACGATACCCGCGTATTCCGTGTTCTCGCGATCTAAGTCTGAGCCAGAGTTGTCTTTGTACGACACTAGGTAATCGATGATGAAGTTGTCTGTCGCTGCGTAGCTACCTTCCACACTTGCGTACAAAGTTTGGTAGTCACCTTTTAGGTCGAATACTGATGAATCCGCACCGTCACCGTATTTCACTATTAATCGGTTAGAATCGCCTAAGCCTAACGTCGCACCTACCAAGTAAGCCGTTTCGTCACTGACTTTTTCTCCCTGCGTTACCACTGGCTCCATCTTGTCTGTCACTGGGTCGTATACGTATTCAGTTGTCGTCGACGTATCCGCTTCGCTCGATGCAAAACCGTAGTTCGCGTAGAAATCTAGGTTACCAATACCAGCGTCAATGCTGTGTAGTTTCGCGGTCACAGCGTATCGACCGTTGTCATTTACGAGGCCGCCTTTCACTTGGCCAACAAAGCCCATGTCTAGCTTGGCACCACCGAAATCTAGGTTGTTAAAACCAGCACCTTGACCATCGTGAGACATCCAGAAGTAATCGTTCAAACCTTGTTGCGGACGTTGATGGAAGTCGCGACCAGCCCACATGTAAAGCTCAGGTTGGCTTTCAAATACATTGGTTACACCAGCGTACATTTTTTTCATGCTCAAGCCGCCGTCGTCAGCCCAAGCGTCAGCTTCCCAGTGGTCAGCCATGAATACGATGTCCCAAATCGCACCGTTGTCAGCTTGGAAAAGCTTAGCTAACTGAACCTCACCACCATTGGCTTCGTTACCCAAACGACCGACAGAACGACCTGTTGTACCGATGTCTACGTAACGCTCATCACCGCTCTTGTAGTGAGCGCCGTAACGAGCATAACCAGAGAAGACGATGCCTTCCGGCACCTTAGTTTCTGCAGTTAGGACAGCGGGCTGTTGATCGTTAACATAATCAATATCCACAACCTTAGATTCTAACTCTTGAATTCGTTTTTCTAATGCTTCGATATCAGTATCAGCAGCAAAAGAAGAGAGTGAAGCAAGCGAGGCCGCCACTGCGACTGTTATTGGCAAAAGCTTAAATTTTTGCATTGTAATTCCCTATTATTTTTTTGAGTTTTCATCGAACAGGGAAATATTAAGCAATGAAAGCGTTGAAAAGTTGGTCGCTGTTCACACTGATAAATCAGCCTAAATGCCATGAAACTTTTAGAATATCCATGACGAAAACTACTGATTTAAGATCAACAGGTTAGGATTGATGTTGCGTGAGATACCAGCTTGAAATCGCTTTCATTTCATCAGTAATGGTGGCGGCTATCACGGAAAACAGTGTGTGAAAGTGAAGGGAATATGACGCAGTTTTGATAGGTTTTCATATATATGAAAAGCCTCAAAATCTAAGGCAGATTTTGAGGCTTTTTGGTCTGAGTAAAATACCCAGTTATCTAGAATCAAGCATTCGCTAAAGTGAATCTAGAGACGCAATCCCCATATTGAACAGAGTAAATGCGTAGATATCGGCGGTGAGATCGATCGCTTTGCTGAGCGGCATTCCGGCGCCATGGCCCGCATTAACATCAATACGAATCATCACGGGTGCGCCACCTTCATGCTTGTCTTGCAGCTCTGCAATGAACTTATAAGAGTGAGCAGGCACCACGCGGTCATCGTGATCAGCCGTAGTAACAAGAGTCGCCGGATAATCAACGCCACGCACCACATTGTGAACGGGAGAATAGCCAAGCAAGTATTCGAACATCTCTTTGTTTTGTGCTGATGTGCCGTAGTCGTACGCCCAGCCTTCGCCAGACGTGAAGGTGTGGTAACGCAACATGTCCAACACACCAACCGCAGGCAGAGCCACTTGGAACAGCTCAGGCCTTTGTGTCATGCAAGCGCCTACTAGCAAACCACCATTAGACCCACCGCGGATCGCTAACGTATCACTGCTGGTGTAGTTTTCTTCGATTAAGAATTCCGCAGCAGCAATGAAGTCGTCAAATACGTTTTGCTTTTGTTGTTGAGTCCCCGCTTTGTGCCATGCCTTACCGTATTCACCGCCGCCACGCAGGTTTGGCACCGCATATACGCCACCCAGTTCTAGCCAACTGCCGACCGTACCTGAGAAAGAAGGCGTCAGACTGACATTAAAGCCGCCATAGGCGTACAACATGGTTGGGTTACTACCGTCTAGTTTTAATCCCTTTTTGTAAGAGATAAGCATCGGAACCTGAGTTCCATCTTTTGAGGTATAGAAGACCTGTTTAGACTCAAATTTATCCGATTCAAACGGTGACTCAGATCGCTGATAGATTTCTGAACTGCCAGTTTCGACATCGAATGAGAAAATCGTTGGCGGCGTGACATAATTGGTAAAGGTGTAATAAAGCTGGGTTTGCTCTTTTTTACCACCTAAGCCACTGGCCGTTCCCATCCCAGGCATGTGAAGTTCTCGAACTAAGTTACCTTGGTAATCAAGCTGATCGATTTTAGACACCACATCGACCATGTAATGAGCAAACAAGTAACCACCACCAGTGCTGATGTCCAATGGCTGTGGCTTCTCAGGGATGATATCAAGCCACTTCCCAGCACAGGTATCAAAGCTCACGACCTTGCCGTTTGGCGCATCTAAGTTGGTGTATAAGATGAAGACTTGGTCTTGGTTATCGATGAGGTACGTATCGCTATCCACATGATCAATCAGCGTGTTCAACGATTGCGTCGCTGAACCTAAATCGATATAGAACAGTCTGTTACCTGATGTCGACTCTTTCCCAAGAATAATTAAGTAACGATCGTCTTCCGTGGTGTAGCCCGACACATAACGGTGTTGTTCAGCGTTGCTCTCACCAAAGATTACCTTGTCGCTAGCTTGCTCTGTTCCCAACTCATGGAAGTAAAGCTTGTGTTGCTCGGTACGTGCAGAAAGCTGGCTGCCGTCTGGCTTGTCGTAACTAGAGTAATAAAAGCCGCGATTACCTAACCAAGAAATACCGGTAAATTTAGCGTCAGTGATTTCGACTTCAAGCTGCTGCTTAGTCTCGGTATCAATCACGAAGATCTTACGCCAATCGCTACCACCTTCAGAGATGCTGTACGCCACTAAGCTGTAGTCTTTAGAAAACGACACCGAGCCTAGAGATGTGGTGCCGTCTTCCGAGAAGGTATTCGGATCTAGGAAGACTTCAACCTCCTGCCCCTCTTTCTGACGATAGAGAATGCTGTGGTTCTGCAGACCATCGTTCTTATAGAAGTAGGTGTACTCACCTCGAACAAACGGCTGCGAGCTCTTTTTGTAGTCTTGCGCTTTCGCCAGTCTTTCTCGCAGTTCAGCGCGATACGGAATTTGAGCAAGGTAATCAAACGTGACTGCATTCTGGCTCGCTACCCACTCTGCAGTTTGGTCACTTCTATCATCTTCTAACCAGCGATATGGGTCTTCGATTATCTGACCAAAATAGTCATCGTTGACGATCTGTTTGTTGGTGATTGGATATTGATACTCTTTTAAATAGCTCATCGTGATCCTTATTAAAAATAGTGTGAAATCGTCAGATAACGAGTTCTGATGTGTTCAATCAATAACTTAATCTTGTTGGGCGGCTGGCGCGTAAAAGGGTACACCGCATAAATACCGAGCTTCTTACCCACTAAGTCAGGGAAGATATCCACCAGCTGACCGTTACGAATATCGTGATAAACCAGACAACGCGGCACGTACGCAACACCATGCCCACCCAGCGCAGCTTTTCTTAATGCAGTCGCGTTGTCTGTCGAGAAAGAGCCCGAAACACGCACGATATATTTGTCGTTGTCTGTACAACCGTCTTTGCTATGCAGAAACTGCCACTCACTCGCCCCTGTGGTTTGATAGGCGTATTGCAAGCAGTTGTGCTCCACTAAGTCTTTGGGCTGCATCGGCTTACCGTTCTTAGCAATATAAGACGGCGATGCGCACACCACCCATTGAGAATCCAATATATGACGGGCAATGAGGCTTGAATCTTCTAGGTAACCAGTACGAATCACCAAGTCGAGACCATCCTCAACCAAATCGACAAAGCGATTGTTCAGAGACATATCGACCGTTAAACCTGGATGCATATTACAAAACTCAGCCACCGCGTCTGCGAGAATCAAATCTCCGGAGATAGTAGGCACTGACATTTTGATATGACCACTGACATTTTCACCAAAGCCTGAAACTGCATCCATAGCCTCTTGAGCTGCCTGCTTCACATTTTTGGCTCCGTGTAACATTGCCTTGCCCGCCTCAGTCAGGGTCAATTTACGCGTGGTTCGATATAATAATTGCACGCCAATCTCTTCCTCTAAACGCGCAATTCTTTTACTAACTACCGAATTTGTAAGGTTATTTTGCTCTGCCACCTTACTAAAACTGCCCAGTTCTACCACCTGTGAAAACAGGATCAAATCGTCTGCTCGCATCTGATTATGCCAATTTTGGAATTAATTATTTTCATTATTTCCCTATATCAATAAAAAATAAAGGGGTAAATTCACGCCAAATTAACAAAACAATTACAAAAACAGTCATTCCAATTACAAGATTCGCCTAAAGAAGGTTCCCGTTTAGAGGCCAAAGCGATTCAAATAATGACAAACCATAACGTGATCTTTACTTCAAACATGAACGTTTGAAAACAGTACGAGGAAGTACCCATGAGTGAAACTCTACTAGCCCTATTGGCATTTTCACCAATAGTTGTTGCAGCGATTCTGCTGGTTGGCCTTAACTGGCCTGCAAAAAAAGCGATGCCTGTGGCATTTGCCTTAACGGTTGCTATCGCCCTACTTACTTGGGACATGTCAGGCACTCGCGTGCTGGCTTCTGTATTCCAAGGCTTCGGCATTACCGTGTCGGTTCTCTGGATTGTGTTCGGCGCCATCTTCTTATTAAACACTTTGAAACACACCGGAGCCATCACCACTATCCGCAACGGATTCACTGATATATCCGCTGACCGTCGTGTTCAAGCAATCATCATTGCTTGGTGTTTCGGTTCATTCATTGAGGGCGCATCTGGCTTCGGCACACCGGCTGCCATCGCTGCACCACTTCTGGTTGCTATCGGCTTCCCTGCGCTTGCTGCGGTGCTGATGGGCATGATGATCCAATCTACGCCAGTATCATTTGGCGCGGTTGGCACTCCAATTATCGTTGGTGTGAACAAAGGTTTGGATACGCACAACATCGGTGAAAGCCTGATTGCTCATGGCTCAACATGGGATGCTTACCTACAACAAATCACGTCAAGCGTTGCGCTGATTCATGCTTCTGTTGGTGTGATGATGCCTGTATTGATGGCGATGATGCTGACTCGCTTCTTCGGTAAGAACAAAAGCTGGACTGAAGGTCTTGATATCCTGCCGTTCGCACTGTTCGCAGGTGCTGCTTTCACGATTCCTTACGCATTAACGGGCGTTTTCCTAGGCGCAGAATTCCCATCACTGATTGGTGGTCTGGTTGGCCTAGCAATTGTGGTTACTGCAGCAAAACGTGGCTTCCTCGTACCAAAATCAAAATGGGATTTCGAGAGCGAAGACAAGTGGCCAGCAGAATGGCTAGGTTCTCTGAAAATCGATCTTGATGACACTAAGCAAGGTCACAAGAAAATGAGCATGGCAATGGCATGGGCACCTTACGTGCTGCTTGCTGTCACTCTAGTTGCTAGCCGTGTTAGCCCTGAGTTCAAAGGCCTACTTAAGAGCGTGAGCTTATCGTTCAGCAACATCCTGGGCGAGACTGGCGTAAGCACTGCGATTCAACCTCTGTATCTACCTGGCGGTATCTTGGTCTTCGTCGCGCTGGTTGCGGTTCTAATGCAATCTCGCAGCGCAGCACCACTGGCTAAAGCTTTTGGTGAGTCAAGTAAAACACTGATTGGCGCCGGCTTTGTGTTGGTGTTCACCATCCCAATGGTACGTATCTTCATTAACTCTGGCGTGAACGGCGCCGATTTAGCCAGTATGCCAGTGACCACTGCGAACTTTGCAGCTGACCTAGTTGGCGGCGCATTCCCAGCACTGAGTGCAACGGTTGGCGCGTTAGGTGCCTTCATTGCAGGTTCGAACACAGTTTCAAACATGATGTTCAGCCAATTCCAGTTCGAAGTAGCACAAACTCTGACTATCTCTAGTGCGGTGGTTGTCGCTCTGCAAGCGGTTGGTGCAGCAGCAGGTAACATGATTGCGATTCACAACGTAGTAGCGGCATCGGCAACGGTAGGTTTACTAGGACGTGAAGGTGCAACGCTACGTAAAACAATCATCCCAACGTTCTACTACTTGGTGATGACAGGAATCATCGGCCTAGTGGTTATCTACGGTTTCAAAATGACAGACGCACTTATGTAAACCATAAGTCGTTACACAAGCACTTGGCGTTAATACTCAATTCCCCGACTGCAACACCGTCTAATAAGACAGTTGATGAGTTTCGGAATGGATACTGAAACACATCAACACCCTCGGGTATTAACGCCATTTTCCCGTTTTATCGTTTTATCGTTTTATCGTTTTATCGTTTACAGCTTCAAAGCTTAAGCAAGACCGAACACTTACTTTCAAGAATTAAAGCAGCCAAACCAAGCTCTCATAGAAGGGCAACATCCCAAGAATTTAGGACTGAAATTATGATCATATCCGCATCGACTGATTACCGCGCCGCAGCAAAATCGAAATTGCCACCGTTTCTTTTCCACTACATTGATGGCGGTTCTTACGAAGAACATACCCTACGCCGCAACACGGCTGATCTGGCAGAGATCGCGCTCAAGCAACGTGTGCTTAATGACATGTCGGACCTAAATTTGGAAACCGAGTTGTTTGGCGAAAAGCTCGCAATGCCAATCGCACTGGCTCCTGTTGGTTTAACAGGTATGTACGCACGACGTGGTGAAGTACAAGCAGCCAAAGCCGCCGACAACAAAGGCATTCCTTTTACCATGTCGACGGTATCGGTATGCCCGATTGAAGAAGTCGCACCTAAGATTGAACGCCCAATGTGGTTTCAGCTTTACGTATTAAAAGATCGCGGCTTCATGAAGAACGTTCTTGAACGCGCAAAAGCCGCTGGCGTAACAACGCTGGTCTTCACCGTGGATATGCCAGTACCCGGCGCTCGCTACCGTGACATGCACTCAGGAATGAGTGGTCCGAACGCAGCAATGCGTCGTGTATTTCAATCAATGCGTCATCCTAGCTGGGCAGTTAATGTTGGTTTACTCGGCAAGCCTCACGATCTGGGCAATATCTCTACTTACCGCGGCTCTCCAACCAAACTGGAAGACTACATCGGTTGGTTGGGTGACAACTTCGACCCGTCGATTTCATGGAAAGATCTAGAGTGGATCCGTGATTTCTGGGACGGCCCTATGGTCATTAAAGGCATTCTTGATGAACAAGATGCAAAAGACGCCGTGAGATTTGGCGCAGACGGTATCGTAGTTTCAAACCACGGCGGTCGTCAGCTTGATGGTGTTCTATCAAGTGCCAAAGCACTGCCTGCAATTGCAGACGCAGTAAAAGGCGACACTAAGATTCTGGTCGACTCTGGTATTCGTACTGGCTTAGATGTAGTGCGCATGATGGCGATGGGCGCAGATTGCACCTTACTTGGCCGTTCTTTCGTCTATGCGTTAGCGGCACAAGGACAAGCAGGGGTTGAAAACCTACTCGACCTTTACGACAAAGAGATGCGCGTTGCGATGACTCTAACTGGCGCTAAGACAATCAAAGACTTAACTCGTGAATCTTTGGTGGGATTAGATTAAGTCCGTTGATTCACTGTAATGCTTTGGTCTACTTAGACTGAAGTTCAATCGGTGTCACAGCAATTCCACTGCCGTTGTGACACCGTTTAAGCACTGGAAAATAATATAAAAAACGAGGGCGTGTTGATCTTTCGAGCTGATTTTTGCAGCGAGTTGCTGGGTATTTATACAAGGCAGAGGCGTCGATGTGTAGCTAGCCTACATGAGAAGCCGATAACGTAGTAGAAATGGCCAGCAAACGCTGCCCGAAGGGTTCGAGCTGGGCGCCCCCGCAAAAAGCGTTTTACTCTTTGTTGAGGTGGATTTGCTTAGAGTTACTAGGCTACTTCTCCCTCGCCGCGATTAAAACGCTTTTGACTAGGCGTCCCCATGCGAACAAAATTTAACCACGAAAGGTCAACACGCCCTAACCAGTGCCAAATAAGAAGCACAAGGAAGCAAAGATGGAGACAAACACATCCCATGAGCGAGTAATAGGCGCACAAGCTTATCAGCAGCTTGAATCGATACTGGCTCAAAAAATAAAAACAGAACGCATTGTCACGCAAGAGGCAAAGCGCTTGGCTTACGGCACCGATGCGAGTTTCTATCGCTTGGTGCCGAAAATGGTTCTAAGGCTGAAAAACTTAGACGAAGTGATATTCACCATTCAAAGCTGTCGCGAACTGGGTATTCATTTTACCTTTCGCGCTGCTGGCACCAGCCTGTCAGGGCAAGCCGTTTCAGACTCGGTACTCATCACTCTAACCGACGACTGGCGCGGCCATGAAATCGTCGATAACGGCAATCAAATCATCCTGCAACCCGGTGTGATTGGTGCCGATGCTAATAAATATCTTGCCCCTTTCCAACGTAAAATCGGCCCAGATCCAGCTTCAATCAATACTTGTAAAATCGGTGGTATCGCGGCGAATAATGCCAGCGGCATGTGTTGTGGTACTGCGCAAAACTCTTATCGCACCGTCGAGAGCATGAAAATCGTATTGAGTGATGGTTCCCTGCTTGATACCGCAGATAATGCCAGCGTTGAGGCTTTCAAGCAATCGCACAAAGCGCTGTTTGAAGGCATTGTTGATTTACACAGACAAACCAGCTCGAATCAAGAACTGTCAGACAGAATCCGCCACAAGTACCGTCTTAAAAACACCACCGGCTATGCTCTGAATGCATTGGTCGATTACCACGACCCAATTGAGATCATCAAACATCTGATGATTGGTTCAGAAGGCACGCTAGGCTTCATCGCTGAGATTACCTATAACACGGTTATCGAACATCCGAACAAAGCCTCTGCTCTGTTGGTGTTTGCCGACATCGAACAAGCAAGTAAAGCCGTGACTACGCTATCTAAAACGCCGGTTGCAGCCGTGGAATTAATGGACGGCAGAGCGCTACGTTCAGTGGCGGATAAACCGGGTATGCCTGCATTCATGCCGAACTTGGACTTGGAAGCCGCAGCTATTTTGGTTGAATCACACGCCAGCTCCCAGCAGGACTTAGATTTACAATGTAAATCAATTTTAGACGCATTGACTGAATACACGATTGTTGAATCAGTCCCTTTCACGTCCGATCCCAAGACTGTCGCAACCCTATGGGGCATTCGAAAAGGCATGTTCCCAGCAGTTGGCGCAGTGCGTGAAGTCGGCACGACGGTTATCATCGAAGACGTGGCTTTCCCTGTTGAAAACCTCGCTAACGGTATTCGAGAGCTGCAAGAGCTGTTCGACAAATACGACTACAGCGAAGCGATCATTTTCGGCCATGCACTCGAGGGCAACCTTCACTTTGTGTTTACCCAAGGCTTCGATAGCCAAGAAGAGATCGACCGTTACGGCGGTTTCATGGACGACGTTGCCGAGCTAGTCGCGGTGAAATACCAAGGCTCTTTGAAAGCGGAACACGGCACGGGCCGTAACATGGCACCTTATGTGGAATTGGAATGGGGCAAAGACGGCTACGCCTTAATGCAACAGATCAAAGCACTGTTCGATCCAGAAAGACTGCTTAACCCCGGCGTTATCATCAATGACAATCCAAACTCCCACATCACAGACTTAAAGCCGATGCCTGCAGCTGATGACCTTGTCGACCGCTGTATCGAATGTGGCTTCTGTGAGCCTGTTTGTCCTTCTCGCACGCTGACTTTATCACCTCGCCAACGTATTGTTTTATATCGTGAGCTGCAACGCCGCCGTGCGGCAGGCGAAGAGATAGAAGCCAGCGAGCTAGAGAAGACGTTTGAATACCAAGGCATTGATACCTGCGCTGCGACAGGCCTATGTGCGGAGCGTTGCCCAGTGGGCATCAACACTGGCGATTTAGTGAAGAAGCTTCGTATCGCCAAATATGAGAAGTTCACACCAATTGCTAAGTGGACAGCGGAGCACTTCTCGACCACCACCAAGCTGACCAAGACCGGGCTAAAAACCAATCAATTGGCGAGTAAGGTTCTAGGTGCAAATACAGTCGGCAAGCTAACCAATGGCTTGCGCTCAATCACTAAAGGCGCGACACCGGTTTGGATGCCAGAGATGCCGCAATCCAATAGTCACTCGCTAACCTCATCACCAGTGACGGCAGAATCCACAAGCAATCATAAAAAGGTGGTTTACCTCCCTTCCTGTGCCAGTCGAACCATGGGGCAACAAAGCGATGCGGGCGATCAACGTCCTCTAACGGAAGTGACCATGTCTTTGCTTAACAAAGCCGGATTTGAGGTGATTCTGCCGAAGAAGCTAGACGACCAATGTTGTGGCATGCCTTACGACAGCAAAGGGATGACCAATTTAGCCCAATCTAAAGCACAACAACTGGAAGAAGTGTTATGGCAAGCCAGTTGTCAGGGTGAATACCCTGTACTAATGGACACCAGCCCTTGTGCCAAGCGCAGTATTGAGCAGTTCACTAAACCATTAGAAGTGCTAGAACCGACAGGGTTTGTGAACCAATACCTGCTAGAGCACCTGACACTTGAGCCGCTGCAAGAAACCGTAATGCTGCATGTCACCTGTAGCTCTCGTCGAATGGGTTTAGAAGGTGCGATGTTAAACCTTGCTAAAGCCTGCACCGAAGAGGTGATTGTTCCAGAGCATATTCAATGTTGTGGTTGGGCAGGTGATAAAGGCTTCACTACACCAGAGCTGAATGAGGCGGCGGTACACCCACTCAAGGAACAAGTGCCGAGCAACTGCACTCGTGGCTTCAGTAACAGCCGAACTTGTGAGATCGGTTTATCGCACCACAGTGGCATTCCGTATCAATCAATCTTGTACTTGGTGGACGAAGTGGCGCAATAGTCCCATTCATATTGTGAGCGACGTACTCTAGCTTAAAACGAAAAATGGCAGCCCAATCAGGCTGCCATTTGTTTATTCGATTTAAAACGTATTACCGAGCTAGATATTGCTGAGCTAGCGGCTACTGAGCTAAGCGCACCAACTCTTCTGGCGAGTAGTGTTCAGCCTCTGCACCTTTGGCGATTAAGTCGATCACTTGGAACTCGTTCATGTCACCAAACTCTTTGGTTAAGTAATCACGGAACGCTTTCTCGTTCGGCCATTTACCTCGCACGATATAGCCATCTTCTTTATCGAAATCTTCCGTTTCAAAGAAAGAAAAATCGGTCATACCAATATTGTGGCAATACAAAACGAGATACATGTTGAATCCTTAACACTTAACACTTAACACTTAACACTTAACTAGGGTCTGTTTAACTTTTGAGCCGTTCAAAAAGCGTCTCTAAAAGCAGGGCTAAGGTTACATCATAAATACTAAATCGAATACCCAATCGAATCGTCAATTTAGAAACCTCAGCGACCGGCTCTTTTCGTTAGTCATCAAACATCATGTTAATGGCTGCACCCAACAAGATCAGCCCAACAATTGGCCCCATGACTGCTAATGGTGCGCGCTCAATGTAGGGCAGGTTCTCTGCGATCATCAAACCCCATTCAGGTGTCGGTGGCTTAGCCCCTAATCCGATGAAGCTCAGCGAGGTCAGGCTTAGAGTGATGACCGGTAACCTCAACATCGCGTGTCTTAACAACGGTGGCAATACATACGGAAGTAAGTAGAAACGGAAGATTCTAAGCTTACTGGTGCCCCATAGTGGCGCGAGGTGCGTATAAGGTTGCGCCTTGGCTTCTACGATCAAGCTTGAGCAGTGTGCAGCTAGAGGCGCCCACGATACCAATACAATCGCGATTAAGGCGCTGTTCGGATTCATCCCCGTTAAACCTGCAACAAGCAAGCCTGCGATGATGTATGGGGTACCCTTAGTGATCTCGATAAGGCCTTGGCTAAAGCGGGTGTTGAAACCCATGATGATGCCTGTCACCAAACTCAAGAACGTTGCTAAAATACCGGCTTGGAAGGTCGCAACCATACCAGAACCAATTCTCGCCAGTAGGTCTCTGCCAATGCCATCTGCGCCCAAAGGTGCCTGCCAACTCGGCGATGCCAAACGTGCAAACTGGCTAGTGTATGGGTCTCGGAATGCAGCCCATACAACGATAGCAATTAGGAAAGAGAAGATCGCAAAAGCAGTGACACGCTTTGCGCGGTTCTGGGTAAAACGAAACGAAGAGTGACTACTGATGAGCTTGCCGCTTTTCAGGCTGTGGCCAAGAATCAATTGCTGAACAAACAAACTCATGCTGCTCACGGCAATTGAAAATAGCAGCAACACCAATAAGCCGCCTTGCAGCGTTGGTAAGTCTTGCGCCTTGGCTGCACCAAGAATCATGCGCCCGATACCAGGGATCGAGAAGATAAGCTCAACCGCGACTGCGCCACCAGTTAAGCCAATCACGATCATCGCGATTTGTGGGATCAGGCTGCTCAGTGCTCTTTTCAGCGCAAAGCGAATAATTTGATTGGAATGAACGTTGGCACTGAGCCAAGTGATCACCCAAGGTTCATTGAGAACGCGTTGTAAACTGTCTCTGAGTAGACGACTAAACAAGCCACTTGCAGGCAGTGCGAGCGCTAAACTCGGTAGCCAGATATCTTGCCAGCCTTGCCAACCATACGGTGGTAGCCAACCTAACCAGATTGAGAACACCAGTATTAATACCGAGGCCACCACATACTCTGGCAACGATATTAATACGGTGCTTAAACTGCTGTAACTCTGCCCTAGTTTGCCCTTCTTCCAACTGCGTAAGGTAGCAAGTAAGCCTGCACCACACAGTACGAAAGTCATCACAAGTGCACTAGACATCAAGAACAGAGACGTAGATGCTGTTTTTTGAATGCTTAATGCAACCGAGGAACCATCAATCCATGATTCACCTAGATCACCTGAAAAAGCACTTCCTACCCAGTCGAGCAGGCGCTCAATAGCTGAACGGTCAAGCTGAAGATCAGCGCGTACCGCAGCTAAAGCTTCAGGCGTAAGCAGGTGTTGTTGCCCCGCCCTAGCCCGCAGAATAGATTGGCTTGGATCGATGCCTGCAATGTCAGGCATCAAACCAACAAGAATCACCACCACAATCAGTGAAGCGATTCTTGATAGCCAAGGCGTCAAGAAAAATAGAGTTCGACGCAGAGTCTCAGCAGATAACATTTATTTAGTTAGCCTGTGTTGCCGGGTTAACTTGTGTCGCTTTTTTGACCTGTGTAGTTTGGTCAACCAAGCGACGTTCACTTGGGTCACGAACGACATTGCTTACACGCTCACTTTCACCTTGAATCACACGTTCGTGAAGCAGCGGGATAGCCGCGAAATCGTTAAGGATTTTTTGTTCAGCTTCGATGATCGCTTGGTGACGCAGCGCACCTAGCGGTTGTAGGTCAGCGTGATTCAGTGCTTTATCTACCTCTTGAGAACAGAACTGGCCAAGGTTAAATGAACCCTTACAACCAAAGTCGCTCATCATGTAAGCCACTGGGTCACCTGAATCTAGAACCGTTGCACGAGAAAGGATAAACGCGTCGAACTTACCAGATAGCGCATCGTTCTCGATCTGAGCGTATTCACGAATATCCAGCTCAACCTTGAAACCAGCCACTTCAAGTTGTTGCTTCAGTAGCGCTGCCACTTCTGGAAGCTCTGCACGGTCGGTAAAGGTACCGATAACAATGCTTTCACCGTTTGCTTTTAGTGATTTATCGACTACCTGACCTTCAGGTCGAATCGGCTCAGCCCAAGCAAGTGCTGGACCTAATAGACCTTGCGCGATATCCGCGTGGTTTTCATAAACAGTGTTCACGATCTGCTCACGGTCTACTGCAGCTGCCGCAACCTTACGCAAATTGATATCACTGAACACGCCTGACTTGTTGTTCAGGTAAAGCGTATTGGTACGAGGCATTGCCACTTCGTAAAGTAGGTTCGGATCAATGGTCGCGATTTGTGAAACGGGTACCGCTTCAACGACGTCAGCCGTGCCGGTTCTCAGTGCTGCAGCGCGAGCAAAACCATTAGGAACGTATTCTGCGATTACAGATTCTACTTGCGCTTTTTCGCCCCAGTAGCCGTCAAAACGTTTCAGTTTCGCGCTGGTTGTACCGTTGATTTCAGTCAGCTCAAACGGGCCAGTACCTGCACCAATTGGGCTAACACGACCATCTTCTTGGTACGCGCTTGCTGCTAGGATCGCTAATTGAGGGCTTGATAAACGGCTTGGTAGAAGAGGGTCATCAAAGCTGGTTTTGATCTCTATACGGTAGTTGTCCATCGCTTTCACTTCTAGCTCGACGCCATCTAAGATGCGCGGCTTAGGTGCTGCTTCAAGCGCTTTTTGCAGAGAGTTCACTACAGAGTTTGCCGATAAGGTCGAACCATCATGGAATTTAACGCCTTGGCGAATCGTGAACTGCCAAGTCAGAGGATCAAGATGTTTCCAATCCGTTGCCAACATAGGTTGTGCTTCCGAGGTTGGGCTCAGGTTAACCAGAGTTTCTGCTGTGCTCCAACGAGATAACTTAAAAGCGTCATCAGAAAGTGGCGATAAACCCGTTCTTGGCGGTTGCATCATCGCAACTCGAATTTCAGATTTTACTGCGGCATCGCTAGACCCTGATTGAGAGTCAAAACAGCCAGTCAAAGGCAGAGCCAACGCAAGCGCGCAAGCCAGTTTGATTGAATTAAAACGCATAATTATTTTTCTCTGTAGCTGTATTTTTTAATAAATAGGGTTGTGTTTAACAAGTAGATTTCGAAAGAGGCTGAGACTCGATCAGCATCTGAGTCGCAGGATGATCAGGTTTATTCATCACTTGATTGGTCAGTCCGTGCTCAACCATTTCACCATGGTCGAGTACCAGTATTTCTTCACAAAGGGCTTTTGCCGCACCGAGATCATGCGTAACCAAAATAAGGCGCATATCACGCTTCTTTTTCAATGAATTAATCAAGTCCAACAACCTTTGGCGATTCACCGGGTCAAGGCTGGCAGTAGGTTCATCGGCCACCAGCACTGCGGGTCTAACGACAAGAGCCCTAGCAATAGCCACACGTTGAGCTTGACCTGTAGAAAGCTGATTAGGTTTCAGCAAGAGCAAACTGGCAGGCAATCCAACGTCTGACAGCGCTTCTTCAATGATGGCTTCATGATTACCCGAAACATCTAAGTTACTTAACGGTTCGGCTAAGATCTGTCGAACGGTATAGTAAGGGTTGAGGCTAGTGTGGGGCTCTTGTGGCACCAATTGAATCAGCCGACACACCGTTGCTTGCGCTTTGCTATCGCGAATTGGGAGCGAATAACCGAACAAGTTTATTTGACCAACGGTTGGCGCTTTAAGGCCAAATAGCAGTTCAATTAACGTTGATTTCCCCGCACCAGAACGCCCAACAATAGCTAAGCTTTTGTCTTCAACATTAAGGTCTATGTTCTGTAGCGCTTTGAACGCTTTACCACCCAACCAACTTGGTACGGAGTAGTAGTGAACACTCACATTTTCGAACTTAATCTCTGTCGATGTTTGTGTTTCTGAATCAGTCACTGGCATGAATGGCGAGGCTTCTGAGTTTAGTGGTAAGGTCGAGCTCATTCGATTAAGTCTCTCAATGAACAGCAGAAAGCGTGAGAGCTCGATTCAAGTGCATGTTTCGGAGCACCATAAGCCACCACCCCACCATCATCGATGACCAACAACTTGTCACACGCCAACGCGCTATGCAGGTCATGGGTGATGAGTAAACCACCAATTTGACGTTGTTTAACATTGTGTCGAATCAGCTTAAGTATCTCTTGCTCTGTCACCGGATCTAACGCACTGGTTGGTTCATCGGCGATGATAATATCGGAGTTACTCAGCAAGCCAATCGCAATACACACACGTTGGCGTTGCCCACCCGAAATTTGGCTCGGGTACAACGGCAAGATGGTTTCTGGATTAGGAAAACCAAGTTGAATCAGCAACTCGGTAATTTTGATTTTGTCTTTTGATTTAAGCTTGGTGCGAGTTCCCGTCAAGGCAAGGCAGAGTTGGCCTTCTATTGAAACCAGAGGGTTTAACGCTTGAAGCGCATCTTGGAAGATAACTGCGGGGCGCTGTGCTGCAGTTCTTTGCAACATCGGTAAACCACACACCGCTTCACCAGATAGAGAAATATGACCTTCAACTTCAACCGTCTCTGGCAGAAACCCCGCAATAGCGCGAGAAAGCATCGACTTACCAATACCTGAAGGACCCATGATCGCCAACAGCTCACCTCGATAAACATCGAAGTGGATATCTTGGAAAAGGATTCTCGAAGAGGTTTTGATCGTTAGATGGTCAACAGACAAAAGTGGGGCGTTCACGCAGATACTCATATATAGATGTTATAACATAACAACTCTATCATTTAGCCGACATGATGAAAAGAGAACATTGAACTGTATCGCATTTTACTTACAATTTTATTGACCAGTTATAGTGAGTCATTACATACAAAAAAGCGCTCACCAAATTTATCGTATAAAAATAGTAAAGCGCTTGCATAAAGTATTACAGGTGGTGATTAGGTTACTTAGTTAATGGCACCCTGAACGGCATCTTCGACTGGGTAACACTTCTGCTTAACTTGTGCGATGAACGGATACAAGAATGCAATACGTCCAAGATAAAACAAGGTAAACGCCAACCACAGACCATGATTACCCCAAATATCGATGGTAAATGCCTGTACCGCTAAAAATACCAACAAAGTCGCGATGCTTGAGTCTCTAACCGGACGTGTGGTTCCCGTTCCGGTAAAAATGCCATAAACCGTTAAGCCAAAGCCAGCCACTAGCGGGAACACAATTAACCACGGAGCCATCTCTTGGTACAGCGTGACCAGCGCTGGAATATCGGTAAACAAGAAAACAATCATATCTTTAAAAATCAAGGTTAAAAGCGTCAGCGCAGCAATGAAACCGGCCGTCCATTGGAAGTTAAGCCTTAATACTCGATCCAACATTGAAGGATTCTTCTGACCTACCGCCTTACCTGCAAACACACTCGATGCGTTTGCAATACCGTCAAACATATAACTGACTATGAAGGTCACCTGCATCAAGATCGCGTTAGCCGCTAGAACATCGGTACCCAGTTTAGAGCCTGTACGCGCCATCATGTTGAAGAACACCAAGATACAAATGGTGCGAAGCAATAGATCAGTATTCGAAGAGATGATTGTCGATAGGTCTTTCTTGGTCATCTTCGAGCCTTGCAAGAACTCAGAGATCGAAATATTGCTGGTCTTCATCACCAAGGTCACACCAATCGCAAAGGTGGTAACTTGTGCAATCAAACTTGCGTAAGCCACACCTGCGACACCCAGATCGAAATAGAGTACAAACACCGCATCTAAAACAATGTTCAACACGTTACCAAACACTTGTGTATAAAGAACTTCTTTGGCTTTCGCCTGCCCCATTAGCCAACCAATAATGGTGTAGTTGAGCAACACGAAAGGCGCGCCATAAATCAAAATACTGAAGTAGATATGCGCGTGCTCGGCCACATTGGCTTCAGGCTCTATCACCCACATTGCACCTTGCCAGATGAGTGGCTGTATCAAGATAAAGATCAAACCCACCAAACCAGACAGCACGAACGGACGCATCAAACTACCCGCCAAATCAGAGCGATTTCCCTTGCCCAGTGCCATCGCACTTTGCCCCGTGGTACTGACACGGAAAAAGCCAAACAACCAATACATGGTGTTCATAATGATGGTGCCGATCGCCACACCACCAATCAGTTCAGCAATACCAAGTTGGCCAATAACAGCGGTATCCACCGCCCCTAGCAGAGGTTGTGTCACCGTTGAGATGATGAAAGGGAAGGCAATTTTCAGATAATCTTTGTGGGTAATGGTCATATATTCTAGCGAGTGATATTAAGAACTATTTGCAATTAGAGCGGGATGCTATCGTTTAATCCGTACGTTGTCATCATTTACTTAGAGTCGTTTATCAACAAGCTTCTCTCCCATCGCACCATCAACATAAGACGCCTTTCTGTCATTGAGCTAGCAAATTAGCCACAACAAATGAGTAAAATCACGCTCGACAAAACACAACAAAACCAATTACCGGACCAACTCAATGGTTAACCTAGTAAAGGCTCAGTAAAAACTCACGGGAAGGTAGAAATCGAGCTCGAATATTTCATCACTATTAAGAAAGTGATTCTGATGATAATGCACATACGCAGGAGTAGATCGCTGTTTAAAGCCAGACGTGGGTAGCCACTTTTCTAAGACCATGCTTATCTGTGGTAGCAGCTCGCCGTAGCGGCCATTCAGTCGAAACACAGCATGTAAGCCACCTGGAATCACCATCTGGTTCACGACACTGCGATACTTAATCGGCTCATCAATCGCGATACACGCCACATAGCGGCACTGATCCATTTCAACCCAAGCAGGGTTTGAGTGATGCAAACCAAATTGACTCGAAAAATTACGCTGTTCGGAATTCGCCCAAGCTTTCAATATCAACCACGCATTACGAATGGATCGGTTATAGCCCGTATGTCGAACGTAGGCTGCCATGCGCTCAGGCACTTCAACGATCTTGGGTTCGGGCAATACTCGCTGCGCCACATTCAAATAGCCCGCCGCCACTTCGGGATCTTTCAAATAGGGTTTTTCTGCTACTTGTAAATCATGCTTACGCCATTCTCCGGGCGACATATTAAAGGTCGCTTTAAATGCTCGACTAAACGAAGACACAGAACTAAAGCCACATTTATGCGCGATCTCAACCACAGACGAACTGGTATCAAACATCAATTGGTTGGCTGCATACTCCATTCGAGTGCGTCGGATATATTGATGCAACGACTCCCCGACCACGCTTTTAAAGGTGCGATGAAAGTGCTGTTCTGAATAGGCCGCTATCTCAGATAACTCTTTGGCAGACAAAGGCTGACTGATGTCTTGGTGAATATGGAACAAGACATCATTGATTCTCGATATGTGTTGACGTGACATCGTTTAAATAGCATAAATGGACATGTTTAAGAGCATAAACGGACACGCTTATTTTTACAATTGCCGTGTAATATCAAGCGATAGAATAAAAACGATAAACGACGAGACACAACACATGGAAATCGCACAGTCATTACAACAGATTCAATCTTCATACATTCGAGAGATCCTCGCAGCCGCAAGTGATCCAAATGTCATCTCATTGGCCGGTGGTTTACCGGACGAGAAAACATTCCCAATCGATTTAATGAAGCCAACGCTAGAAAACCTAGCGAACATGCCTGAAGTTTTCCAATACGGTTCTACTGCCGGTTACGGCCCGTTGCTTGACCACTTAACACAAAGCTACCAATTGCCAGAGTCACACACGGCAATGATTTGTACTGGCTCTCAGCAAGGTTTGGATTTGATTGCACGTGCGTATGTAGACCCGGGTGATGTGGTTGTGATGGAAGCGCCAAGCTACTTAGGTGCGATGCAGGTGTTTGGCCTAGTTCAAGCAAACATTGCGACCGTGTCTCAAACTGAATTTGGCCCGAACCTAGATGAACTGGAAACATGCTTTGCACAGCAATCACCGAAGATGTTCTATGCCGTGCCTGATTTCCACAACCCAACCGGCGTGTGTTGGGCAACAGAAACTCGTCAAAAAGTGGCTGAGCTGTGTATCAAATACAACGTGGCATTCATTGAAGATGCGCCATACCGTGAGCTACGTTTCACAGGTACAGAACTGCCGTTGGTTTCTTCGTTCTGCCCTGATAACTCTATCGTTCTTCGTTCATTCTCTAAGATTGCATCGCCAGGTCTACGTATTGGCGCGGTAACAGGCAAACGCAGCTACCTTGAGCCACTGATCAAAGTGAAGCAAGGCGCGGATTTACACTCAAGTGTACCAATGCAAGCGCTGCTTGTTGGTCTTCTAAAACATGAAGACTTTGGCGTGCATATGGAAAACATTCGCACCCTGTACAAGTCTCGTTATGAGGTGCTGTTCTCAGAGCTAGAGAAACAACTGCCTGCAGATTGCGTGTTAAAATCCGTAGATGGCGGAATGTTTATTTGGGTTGAGATCCCAGAGTGCGACACCTTCGAACTGGCGAAAACCTTGCTATCGAATGGCGTGGCAGTAGTACCAAGCCCAGTATTCTATCCAAAGGCCGATGAAGCGAAAGCCGCACTGCGCTTAAACTTCACCAACGCCAACCCGGAAGAATTGATGGAAGCGGTAAAACGCTTAGCAGAAGTACTTAACCAAGCGTAATCGCTGACAATACTGACCGCTTTGGTAATTGCCTGATCGGCTTATTACCGAGAAAGCTGTCACCAGTCAGCATTAAAGGCCAATGTCATTCTCAACAAGAGAGTCACATTGGCCTTAATTTTAGGTCTCTATAAAACACAGAAAGGACGTCAGTTTGCCGCATTGTATTATCGAACACTCATCCACTATTGATAGTCAGCAACTCAACCAAAAAGTGTTTCTCGGCGCGATGGAGTCTCAGTTGTTCTCACCAACAGGAGAAGACATCAAAGTACGCAGCCTTGCCTATCAGCATTACCAAACCGGCGAAGTAAAAGAAGACTTCGTGCATGTCTCTGTGCGTATTTTGTCTGGGCGTAACGAAAGCGTTAAAGCGATGCTCTCCAAGTCCATATTGGATCAATTACTTGCTCTCACTCTATCCAATGCTTCGCTGACCGTAGAGATCATCGATATAGAGACAAGCAGCTATTCAAAAGCCTTAGTTTAAAGGCAAATCACAAGCGTACATCCCCTCACAAATAGGGGATTATAAAAACATTCGTTAACAGCATGGAGCAATGAAATGGAATTGGTGATTGGTAACAACCCAGAATTGATAACGAAAGCACAGTCCATTCGTCATCAAGTATTCGTTGTTGAACAAGGTATCCCACAGGTATTAGATCTTGATGGGTTAGACCCAGTATCACATCATGCACTGATCACCGATGAAGATAATTTAGTCGCGACGGCACGCTTGCACATTGATGAATCAGGACACTCAACCATGGCACGTGTTGCGGTTCTGCAGCCTTATCGAGGATCTGGTATCGCGTCTAAAATTGTTAGCGCACTTCTAAATCACGCTTCTGAACATGGTGTCAAAGTCATTGAAATCCACGCCCATCAATACCTAAAGGGTTACTATGAAAAGTTCGGCTTTGAGTTCATTCGTGAAGTGGAAATCGTCGGAGAACATCAACTCATTGAGATGAGATACTACATAAGTGCTTAGCCAAGTATTCAAAAGACAACAAAACACCACTGCTTATTTGAGCTAATATTCCTTATCAAATAACGGCCTTTTCACCACACCTAAAGCCACACCAAAAATGATGTTATATAGCCCTACGTTTGGTTGGTTTTTGTCCCGCACCGCCTTGGTTATACTGCGCCTGATTTTAATAAGCCAACAAGACAGAACTAAGTTGAAATACTCAGTTCTGATCAAAACAGGCAACCGCTCTGGATTTACGTTCCAGCTCGCAGAAAGGAAAAACCATGTCTCAATATGTTGTATGTGCTCTGTATAAATTCGTAGCACTTGATGATTATCAAGAAATTCGCCAGCCACTAACCGACGTGTTAGAAGCCAACCAAATCCGCGGTACTTTGTTACTTGCGAGTGAAGGCATCAACGGTACCGTTGCAGGTAAGCGCGAATCTATCGACGCCCTTCTTCAATGGTTCAAACAAGATTCTCGTTTGGCTGATGTTGTTTACAAAGAGTCGTTCAACGAAGAACAACCATTCAACCGCACCAAGGTTAAGCTTAAGAAAGAGATCGTAACCATGGGTGTTGAGGGCATCGACCCACGCCATGTTGTCGGCACTTACGTGAAACCAAACGAATGGAATGCACTGATTTCTGATCCAGATGTGATTCTGGTTGATACTCGTAACGACTACGAAGTGGACATCGGCACATTCAAAAATGCCGTAAACCCAAACACAGAAACCTTCCGTGAATTCCCTCAGTACGTTGAAGACAACCTTGATCCTAAGAAACACAAGAAAGTCGCGATGTTCTGTACTGGCGGTATTCGTTGTGAAAAATCAACAGCCTACATGAAAGAACAAGGCTTTGATGAGGTTTACCACCTTGAAGGCGGCATTCTTAAGTACTTAGAAGAAGTACCTGAAGAAGAGAGCATGTGGGAAGGCGACTGCTACGTATTTGATGGTCGTGTTGCAGTAAACCACCAGCTAGAAAAGAGCGTTTACGATGTGTGTAACGCATGTCGCCTGCCAATCACAGACGAAGACAAAGCCTCTGAACACTTCGAGAAAGGCGTAAGCTGCCCTAAGTGTATTGATAAGCACAGCGAAGAGCAGAAAGCCCGTTTCCGTGAACGTGAAAAGCAAGTTCAACTGTCGAATGCTCGTGGCGAAACCCACGTAGGCGGCGAAGCTGCTCACCTTATCGAGCAACGCAAAAAAGAGAAGCTTGCACACAAAGAGCAGCAACGCTCTGGCAAGAAAGCAAAGTAAACTTTCTGCTTTAAACTCTTATAGTTCTAAACATATAACTATAAATAGTTAGCTATATACATACAAAAGGGCGCAAGTTCGAGGATAATCCTACGAGTTTGCGCCCTTTTTTGATCGCTTTACGGCTTTGTGTTTTGAACCACATTTCTTTCGAAAAATTACTTCTATACTGTCAGGGCGTGTTGACCTTCCGCGGTTAGATTTTGTTCGAGATAAAAGCGTTTTAATCGCGGCGAGGGAGAAGTAGCCTAGTCATTCTAAGCAAATCTCCCTCAACAAAGAGTAAAACGCTTTTAGCCGAACCCTTCAGGCAGCGTTTGCTGGTTATTTCTACTACGTTATCGGCCTCTCATGTAGGCTAGCTACACATCAAAGCCTCTGCCTTGTAGAAATACCCAGCAATTCGCCGCAAAAACAAGCTCGAAAGATCAACACGCCCTAAAAATTTGACTAGAGAGGAAGTGCCAATGCTCAATGAAAACCATGCCTTTATCTTAGATTTCCCAGATCTTAAATTAGACATTGTTCAGCTCAACCACGACGACGAAAAATTCAAAGCAGATATGCAGAAGTACCACCAACTCGACTACGACATCCGTCAGCTAGAAATCTCTGGCAGCCCTATCGATGACGACAGCATGCACAACCTCAAAGTAGAACGCATGGAGCTAAAAGACTCGCTACACAAACAGCTCACGCGCCATCACGCGCTTAAGATCGTATAACAACTCATTATGCTAGTGTGGCTAACTTAGCCACACTACTCTACTTCTCAAAGAGTTCTTTCTTTGAAATCTAAACTACCTGCTACCCAACTTGATTATTCGCTGAAAAGTCTAAGTAAGTACTAAATTGAAGCCCATCATCTTGAGTTTCAAAACTCCAACCCATTCGCTCACAAATTCGTTGCACAATCACTAGGCCACAACCATAGCCAGCATTGTAAGTCTCATTGCCATCATGACGGTTAGTGATCACTAATTGAGAACCTGTCACCACAATTCCAACATCGCCAACACTGTAGCTAAACGCATTTTTAATTAAGTTATTCAACACAATAGTAATAAAGCTCTCTGGCGCATACACAGTGACAGTCCCTTTTACGTCTAGGTTATAACTCGCATCCTGCTTGGCAAACAAAGGCGCCATTTCAAGCAGCTGATTCTGAACTTCGACTTCCAGGTCATAGTGACCGAAATGGTGCTCATCGATACTCTCTTTACCAAGCAGCAAAAACATTTCAGTCAGCACTCGCATCTGTTCACTCGCTTCTTGCAAGCGGTTAATCGCTTTTAACGCGACAGGAGGTTGATTGGGTACTTTAGTTAGCAGATCAGCCGACCCTTTAATCACCATAATCGGAGTCCGTAGCTCGTGAGATGCAAATCGATTGAACTCCTCTTCCCGCTGAAAAAATCCTGAAATGTGATTCTTTGAATCTAAAAGTGTTTGCTCAATATGTCGCGTTTCAGCGTAAGACGTCTCGACTTCAAAACTTGGCTGCTCAGGGTGCATTTGCCCTATTTTCTTTTCTATCTGATTAAGTGGCCTCGACAGCGAGCGTACAACATAGATCCCATACAAAACCATGAAGATTGAGGTTAAGCCACCGAGTATGAGGGTGTAGTTGTGGAGGCTCCATTCATACTCGTCGAGGTAGTCGTCGGCGTCATCTTGAAACAAGATATACATCAGCCCTTTACCTGACGGGTGTTCGAATACGTAAAAATGTTTATCTTCCGTACCTAACAGATGTTCATAGAAACCGGGCTCTTTGTATCGAGCTAACCAATTGGGCAGTTCTCTTTCACTCCAATAGGTTGAAAACTCATTTTTATTCGGCAACAACGCATCTTCGCCAAGCAACTGATATTCAGACGTATAACGATTAGCTTCAGTGTCTAGCCAGTGGTGCAGGCTGATCACTTCCATCTGGTTTTCAGCGATATAAATAACTGTCCAGAAAAGGCCAAACATGACCAAGGTCATCAAACCAAAGCTGCGACGGATTTTTCGGTAGATGCTCGGGTAATCGCCGTGTCTTGAGGCGTTATGCTTTGAGTCGGTAACCTTGTCCATGAATAGTCTCTAATCGTGAGTGTTCAAACCCTTTATCGAGCGCGTTGCGGAGGCCATAAATATGACTTCGCAGTGCATCACTGCTTGGCGATTCATCACCCCAAACGGAATCAATCACTTCAGTTCTTGAAACAATTGCTGGTGCATGGCGCATAAGGACTTTTAATATCTTAAGCTGAATACGACTCAACTTAATAAGCCTACCTTCTCGGCATACCTCGTCTGTCTGCGAGTTGAGAGTAATATCGGCAAAAACCTGCTTTCCAATACCTTGCCGTGGCCCTCGGCTTGCCAATGCGTTGAGCCTTAAACTGAGCTCTTGCATGGCGAAAGGCTTAACCAAATAATCATCTCCACCCGCTTGAAAGGCAGCGATTTTATCTTCCAACCTATCTTTAGCGGTTAAAAATAGAATTGGCATAGAGCACTGCACCTCTTCTCTTAACTTTCTAACAGCTGAGATGCCGTCTAATTTAGGCATCATGATGTCCATAATAATCACGTCATAATAATTCTCAGACGCTAACTTCAATGCCGCTTCACCATGATAAGCACAATCGATCACCATCCCTTCTAACTCTAGATAATCGGCAATGGTTTCTGCAACATTATGGCTGTCATCAACGATCAAAACTTTCATCGATTTATTTCACCTTTCTTCACGAGTGCTTCACGTTTGAGTTTATAAGATACACCCTCAATAAACTAAATAAAGAGTATATAGATGAAAAAGTTAGCGCTGATTTCAGTTGTCGGTTTAATTCTAACTGGCTGTGGCGGTAGTGACAGCAATAGCAATGGAAGCAACGATAACAACACGCAAGTTCCATCAGCAATTCAAGGTACCATTGACTCTGTTTCTGGCAACACCATCGTTGTGAATGGTTATAGCTATCAAGTAGACAGTGCGAACTATGCAGGCGAAGATGTGGCAATTGCAGACCTAGAAAAGAACATGATGGTTTCTATTTCATCTAATGCTCGTAGCGCTTCAGCTCACACTAGCAGAGCTCAAGTTAGTCTTGAACCAACCATCGTTGGTCTTATTTCAGACGCCAACCATAATAATGGCACATTTAAAGTCAATGGCATCGCATTGACCTTTACAGATCTATCACGTGAAATTGAAAATAGCGATTGGGTTATGGTCTCTTCTTTACCAACAGCGAATGCAGGTTACAAAGTGTTATCTGTAGTTAAATTTGAACCATCAGATGAATACGAAACGGTTGAGGTCGAGGGGTTGATTACTAACCTGAACCTAAACACACTAACATTCAATTTAGGTGGGGCTCTCAATGTCGAGTATACAGTCGATAGTATTGACAATGACTCTAATGAATCAGAGTTAGCTGATGGGCTTTGGGTTGAAGTAACAGGCTCAATGGTAGGCTCTGTATTGAAAGCAGATGAAGTGGAGGTCGAAGATTTTGACGAAATCGATAATGATACAGAAATCGAAGGTACAATTACTTCAGTGGCAAACGATAAATCGTCATTTCAATTAAGCTTCAAAGGTCACTTTCTTGTAGATGAAAATACTCGTTACGAAGATGGCAGCAAGTCAAAATTAACAGTGGATACGGAAGTTGAGGTAACCACGAAAAAAGTCAACGGAAGAAATGTTGCGACTAAAATCGAATTTGAACGCGACGTTGATTTAGAGGGCACAGTGCAAAGCATCTACCTAGAAGGAAGCAGCTTTGAAATGACATCATTGCATGGTAATCAAACTATTCATGTAAATAAAAACACTCAATTTGAAGATGGCCTAACTTTTGAGAACCTTGCTATTGGCGACCTTATTGAGGTTGAAGCCTACAAGGTCAACAGTCAGTACATTGCAATCGAGATCGAAGCAGAAGACAACGACTAACGCATAGAACATTCTTGATATTAAGTATAGAAGCCATGCACTACGCGTGGCTTTTTTGCATCAAAACAACCCACACCTAAAGTGCAGCCTACCTCTTCAATTATGTTACTGTTTGCTTATTCAAAGGCGTTTGATAAGGAAGCGAGTAAAGTGGCAATAACAGAAGAAAATATACAGTTCCAACTTGTTTCAAATTCTGAATTCGATGAACTGTTTGCGTGTGTTAAACAAGGTATATTCATACATGTAGATAGCGTTTTCGGCTGGGATGACGACTTCCAACGCAAACGACTTTTAAACGATTACCATCTCTCTTGGTTTCATTGGATATATCGCGAAGATGAGACAGTAGGACTCGTCTGCTTTAAGCCTTATGACAACGCATACCATATTCATCTGCTGATCATTTTCCCTAAATACCAAGGCCGTTCGCTTGGCAAGCAAGTCATGACTCTCATACATAAGAGAGCCATGGAAGAGCAACGAAGCCAAGTCACTCTATCGAGTTTTAAAAGTAATGCTCGTGCTATTAACTTTTATCAATCACTGGGCTATCACGTTGCTGATGATAGTGATGTTCACTTTACCTCGTTGAAATTAAAAGTTTATAAAATACAGTAAGATATATAACAAAACCAATTGATAATCATGTAAATTACAGACACTAAACATTCACCATAGATATCACTCGCATATATAACTCAGCCAATTAGATATGTCTCTAGAATAAGTTTTCCTGCTATTTCCACTACACGCCGTTTTGATACATTCCTCTCCAATGGTGTTCAATTTATAAATAGTCATATTTATCAATGACATTCTCCCAATTGATTCCAGAGTAGTGAATTTTTATCAATAACTTAATAGGAGAACTAACATGAATGGTCAACGTTCACTGTTAGCAGTGGCAATAGCCCTAGGGATAGCAGGATGTGGTAGCGACAGTTCGGATAGCTCCACAACTGATACTGGCGGTTCAACAGCGACTTCAGCGTCTTTAACAGCAAAGGCCGCTGATGGCTATTTGGTAGGAGCCAATGCGTGTTTGGATCTAAACAGCAATAAAGTTTGTGATAAGGATGAGCCAAGTGCCGTAACGGGTGACGATGGTTCGTTTACGATTGATAATCTAACTCAAGAACAACTTGAACAAGGTACTTTGTTGATCGAAGTGGTTGCCGGACAAACCATCGATACCGATAATCCAGGTGTCGTTCTAAGCAAGAGCTATCGCCTAACTGCCCCACCAAAATCGGCATTTATTAGTCCATTAACGACTCTCATTCAAAATGAAATCGAGAGTGGTTCTTCGTTAGAAGAAGCCAAAACAGCTATTCAAGAAAAGTTGGGAACAACACTCGACTTAACGCAAGATTATATCGAAGCCAAAAACAATAATGACTTAGCCGATTCACAAAAAGCGGCTTTTGAAAGCCTACACCGCGTAGCTCAAGTTACCGCTTCAGTCATGGCAGAGAACACGGATGCGTTATCAGAAACGGCAGCGGGCGCCGGTATTTCTGTAGAAGCACTCACCGCATTGATTAATGAAGAAGTCACTCGAGTCCTCGACGAAGTTGTAAAAAATATTGAAGCCGCTGGAGAAAACTTCAACCCAAGCGACATCGCTAGCAGCATTAATCGCGATCACATCGCCATTGATGACTCTAATCTTGAAGATAAAATTAAAGAAAACGAGGCAAATAAAGGCTCTAAGCAAGCCGACCTTGCGAAACTCATTAAAACGGATGGCATCAATTGGTTTGGCGGTGCGAATGAGACAGGTACAGACTTAGTGGTCGCTTATGGAACATTAAAAGCGGATACAGACAACTCAGTCACCGAAATCAGTTATATTTATGATTACTTTGCTGAGCAATTTATTGAGTTTGAATATACCCCTGACACAAATAGCATGGTGTTGGGTCAAAACGGTTGGGAAGCGAGCGATGATACCTTAACCAGCATTAAGCCGAACAAAGACGGCAGCTTAACTCTAGAATCTAGAAGCCCGATTTTTAATGAAGTTGCTAGCGCTAAGCAATTAGATATCAGTGGGCTCAATGTTCGTTCTATCATGGATCAAACGGATGATGAGAACGTTTGGTCTCACATTATGCCAGTAGGATTAAAATTCCCAGATAACACAACGGCATACAAGTTGTCTGTAGCGGATATCTACGACAATATTTTTACCTTTTACACGGGTGATTGGTGTGCAGAGTACGATCCAGATCGTTACCAAGCGCTCAATAACTCATGTAACGGAATCAGCGCCTTTAAAAATGGCGACGTTACAGATACATGGCTTGCAACTTTAGCATCAACCATTGCTGACGATGAATCAGATCGTCATGAAACAGCGTCTAACAATCATGATGATTTAATCCCAATGGCAGGCCTAGAAAACGCTGAAATATTTGCACAGCTTCTGTCTAATGGTACCGTTGTTTATTATTCAAGAGCGTGGGAAGGAAACACTCAGTTCTCGAGGTTAGCAGATCTTGGTTCATGGAAAGATATATCAGTAAATGGCGAGGTATTACGTCAAGTTACGATTCCTGAATCTATCCACTCGCGAGCTACATGGTCTAACTACCAAAAAGAAGATAATTCCGCTTACTTGTCTGTTTTCGATGGCTTTGTACGTATTACCTACAAGGAAGTTGAAGATGCAGGCAGTGAGGCTTATGTTTTTGATGAAGCGACTAAGCAGTTCATTTTGGATAACGCATTAACACCACAACCTTTACACCCTCTTAGCCTACAGGCTTGTCTTGACTCGCTACCGGATGCTGAGTTCATTGCTAAAGCTAATGACGTCACGGTTTACGATGTGCAACGCACACCTATATGGGATCCTGAGCCAGTATCACAGAACCTAACTTATGAGTTTACCTACCTTGGGAATACTTTCTCTTGGCTGAATGACGTTACGTTAGTCACCGGACTTCCAAGTTGGATTTCTGACCTAGCGGGTAGCCTAGAAAAAACACGTATCGATATCAAAGATTCGGAAGGTGTTTTAATGGGATATGAGTATTCATATAGCTCTGAAGATCACTATCTAGGCCAAGAGGGCTTTAGCTCTGATGACTCATTGGGATGGGGCGCGGCTAAAGTTGTATTGCCTCCTGTAATTGCTGATAACCAAAAAATCATCAATCAAACGGTAGACTTTGGAACGTCAACTAACGCACCACTCGCCTCTCATTTTGATTATTGGTGGGACGAAGACAGCGGTGAAGAGTTCGTAACTGAGTACCCTGGATTAAGAACCGTTTCTGTAGAGACCTCACTAGACGACATTATCGATGCGCAAACTGACTTTCTATCTACCTTCGACTACCAAGAAACCTACCTAGGTAAAGAGGAAATCACTGTACCTGCAGGTACTTTTGCAGCATGTAAAGTAACAAGTGAGACACAGTTCGCAGACTACGGACCTATTGATACTCAAACCACCTGGGTGACCAACCGAGGTTCAGTTAAGTCCACCCGTGAAGAATCTTCTTGGGGCATGTCGATTAATATGGAAGCAGCTAGCTTACCTTCTATTAAATAATTGATAGATGGTATGAACAAGCCAGTATCTTATTGGCTTGTTCTTTTTCTTATTAGATCTTTAAGCCAACCTATTAATTTACCAAACTTGATAGCATTTCCAGCAGACCACGCCCCTAATTAAACGCCCTAGCCACTCGCCCATTACTGCTCAATTCGTAATGACCAATATAGGCAGGGATAAATACCGATTGCCCTTTGGTGAGTGTTAGGTGTTCACCTTTCTGACTCATTAACGTTAAATCATCATCGATTGCCATTAAGATTTCAGCACCACTTGTGATGACTTCTTCTTGCTTTGGGCTATGAAAAATATTGAAATCAAAGTCACTGACCGGGATATCATAGCGATCACATTGACCTAATTTTGAGGGTGCTAATAGTAAGCATTCGAACGGGATTGGCGTAAACTTTGTACACGCGACTAACTCAGGGACATCAATGTGTTTTGGCGTTAAACCAGCGCGCAACACGTTGTCTGAATTCGCCATAATCTCGAGCCCGGTTCCCTTGATGTAAGCATGCGGAGTGTTCGCATTCAAATACATCGCTTCACCTGGCTTTAGTGTGATCAAGTTAAGCAGCAGAACACAAAATAGTCCGATATCGTTCGGGTACTGATGGCTAAGCTCAGTAACCAAAGCAAACTCAGCTTGGTCTTGATGAGATGCTGCGTAAGTCAAAAGTTGCTCTAATGCACGTTGTTTACATTGGTCATTCAACGTTAGCAGATCCCGGAAAAACGCCTCTAAACCTAGAGAATCAAGGTGGTTGCCAAACTTTTCAACCAAACCAGCCAACTCGCTCGAATCCAACTTTCTGAACAAACCTAATATTTCATCGAATTCTCGAAAGCCATTCATTGCTTGATATTCAGTGATCGCGTAAACCAATTCAGGTTTGTGGTTAGAGTCTTTGTAATTACGATGCCCTGCTGTTAGAGGGATTCTTGCTTGCTCTTCTCTTGCAAAGCCAACCTCTGCTTGCTGCTTGTTTGGGTGAACTTGAACAGATAGCGCTTTTTCTGCTGCCAAGATCTTAAACAAGAAAGGTAGCTCACCGAACTCCTGCGCAATATCGCTTGATAGATAAGCGGGTTTATTCTTGTTAATCAGCTCAGATAGAGGCACCAAATGTTGGTCAAGCTTAACCATTGAGCAACCTTTCGGATGCGCTCCCATCCAAACTTCCGCTTGCGGCTCTTGTGACTCATTCTTAAAGCCAAACAGTTCACGTATCGAAGAAATGCTCCCCCATGCATAATTTTGGATGGTGTTTTCCATTGGGAAAAATGAGTGTTCAGAGAAGTGGCTGAGTGACATGGCGTTTTCCGTAGTGAGCCCTTTGAACACAATTCAGAGAGCTGATTCTAATAACGTAAATAATTAGAAAGACTACAGAGAGCAGCTAGAACCCACATGAGATGAGGTCTTAGACGCAATAGGAAAAATTCTTAGAAACAGGTGAGATCGATGAAAAGCGTGAAAAGAGTCACATTTGAATGCTACGTATAAAAAACGCTGAAGATAGGATAGCTGCACAATAACCAGAGGACCATTAGCAGCTATCTTATTGACGAAGAAGCCCCTTAAAAGCCAGAGCGAACCTCTGCACTTTTCTGAGGTGATTGAGCTTGTAGGAAAGGCAGTAACAGCAAGCCAATAACGGCCGCACAAGTCGAGATGGTAATGAAGAACCCACTCCAACCGTAAGTTTCTAGAACGAGCGCTAATGGGTAACCAGAAAGTGCTGCTCCCATATAAGCAAACAAGCCAACAAAACCTGTCGCCGCCCCGGCAGAATCTTTATGTGAACATTCCGCCGCCGCCATGCCAATAAGCATTTGAGGACCAAAAACAAAAAAGCCTACACAAAACAGCCCAGCCGCTTGAAACACAAAGTTGGTTAAAGGCATAAGCCATAAAGCCGATACCGAAAGGAAGATACCAATCGCGAACAGGATATTCATCGGGCCTCGGTTGCCACCAAACAATCTATCCGATCCCCAGCCAGCAACAAGTGAACCAATAAAACCGCCAATCTCAAACAGAGATAAAGCAGCGTTGGCGTTGATCAAACTGTAATCGTGTTCTTCGGTGAGATATAAATTACCCCAGTCGTTAACTGCCGTTCTTACGATGTAAACCAACACATAGCTAAAGGCGAGCAACCAAATGTACTTATTGCTGAACACATAGGTTTTCAGGATCTCTCGATAGCTTAACCCTTGCCCATGGCTCTCTTGCGCTAATTCCAGGTGATCATTACGCCACTTCCCTACCGTCGGAAGTCCCATGGTGGTGGGCTTGTCACGTAAGCGCCAGCAGACAATAAGACCGATAAAAACACCAATCACACCCGGCCAGATAAACCCAGCTCGCCAACTGAACTGCAGCGTTAGATAACCCACAAGAATAGGTATAAGCGCCCCGCCAACGTTGTGTGCTGTATTCCAGATTGCCCAGCGAAAGCCTCTTTCGGAGCGAGAATACCAAGTCGTCAATAACTTGGAACACGATGGCCAGCCCCAACCTTGGAACCATGCATTCAGTACCCATAACGAGATAAAAGCCGCTAACGAACTCGAAAAGCCAAACGCGATATTTATCAGACCAGTCGCGATTAGGCCAAGCCCCATGAAGTAACGAGGGTTCGACCGATCCGATATCGTGCCTGAGATAAATTTTGATAAGCCATAAGAAAGATAAAAGAGCGTGCCAATTAAGCCGATATCACCTTTGTCCAAACCAAGATCGGTGATCATTGCAGGCGCAGCGTAATTAAAGGTTTTACGAGTGAAGTAAAAACCCGCATAGCCGACATACATTCCTATCATGATGTGAAGACGCCAGTAGCGATAACTCTGATTGACCTCATCATCAGTTAGAGCATCACTCTTTGACGTTGTTGAGCGCAGAAATCCAAACATATTCGTTCTCACACTTTAGGTAATGTAACGCTGATATTAGTACCCGAAAATGAGCCATTAGCGTTGATTGTCATCTTGCCGCCGAGCGCCTGAACACGCTCTTGCATACCACGAACACCCATTCCCTTGAGAAGATCTTGCGCTGTAAAACCAACGCCATTATCTGTGATCCGAAGATAAGCCTGAGCATCTAGAATCAGTTCAATTCTGATTTCGCTCGCGTTGGCGTATTTAGAGGCGTTGTTTAGAGATTCTTGGCACAGCCTGAAGATTGTGACCTTGAGCGTGTCACTCAAACACGAGTAATCACCTTGCCAATTTAACTGGATATCAACGCCGTGATCCGAAAACTCCATCTCTCGAATAAGCTGTTCCACGGAATCTTTTAGGTCAAGATCGTCCAACATCTTAGGTCTTAGTTTTGTAAGTAGACGTTTGGTGGTGTCATAAACATTCAAAGACAATGACTCAATCGTCCCCGCACAGCGAACGCTCATCTCAGCGGCATCAACGCGTTTAATAATGCTTGCCTGTGTACGAATTGCCGTGATGTTTTGGCCGATTTCATCATGCAGTTCACGAGCAATGTCACGACGAACCGATTCTTCAGCGGTAACTAACTGACGTGAAAGATTTTGATTTCTGGAAAGCTCGCTTCGCAATTTGGAGTTGAGATCTTTCTGCTTTTGAACTGCAAGGCCAAGCAGTATACCTGTGATGGTTTGAGCAGATAGAGACAAGAGCAAGTCGGTAATTTCGAGTTTGGATGTGCCGCTGTGAGCAGCAATCAACGCGACACTATTTAGCATTGTTGCAAGCAGAGCGCCTTGCCATCCGTAACGAACGGCGAGCAAGATAATAGGGATCGCCATACAGAATGGGGCGAAACGCCTTAGTTCATCAGGCAAACTGGTTTGTATCAAAATACTGGCCACCAGCAACACACTGTATAAAGCGATGTGACGAATTTTGAACTCTACAACATTATGGATTAAGTAAGAGCTCAGTGGCGCCCACTTATTTTGGAATAGATAGTTCCAGACCAGATAACACATCGGCACCAGCATCAATCCGCCAGTGATACTCACCAACCACACCATGTAAACAGCCGGAACATGAGAACCCACCACGGCAACGTTAATGAATGCTGTGACCATGATTAAGCTCGCCATCACTAACAAGTGACGATTTTGGTCACCAGAATAATAACGCTTGGCAATTAGCGTGGCAGGAATACTCAATCCACTGGCGATGAGTATCGTCAGCCATTGAGGTTCATCAAGCAGCAGAGCTAAAGCGATCGCAAGCCCCCACTCTGCAATATAGATAGCAGGCCAATAGTGAATGCGAGTGTGCAACGTCATTCCCAGTCGAAGTGAAAACGGGAAAAGCAGAATGGCTAACTCAGGGTCATTAATGAAATAGAAGGCAATAACCCATAAACAGAACCATGCACAGCCAGCCATAAAAACCCCACACAGGGAGGTGGCTAGGTAAGAACGCATTAGAACTGGTCTTGTGTAAACAGTTTCGCTAACTCGACGTTGTTCTTAACATTGAGTTTGTCCATCGCATTGGCACGGTGTACATGCACCGTTTTATGGCTAACCCCTAGCTCAACAGCGATAGATTTTACATCGAGCCCTGTTGCCAATAACTGACACACTTCGCTTTCTCTGCGGGTGAGCTGATTTAAAGAGGCTTTATTCTTCATGGGTGTCGCAAGCTTTATGGCGATATCAGGCGTGAGATAACAGCCACCATTTGCGCTCGTGTGTACGGCTTGGATTAACTCATCAGGGCTACAGCGCTTGCTGAGATAACCTTTGGCTCCTAACTCTAATGACTTCTCAACCATCGCCGGAGAGTCATGAACGCTCAACATGATGCTGGCAATTCCAGATGGAATCTCTTCCAATAAGCTCAGGCCACTTTCGTCCTGCATTGAGATATCCAAGATCACGACATCAGGGTGACAGCTTGGCAGTCCTAGGCGCGCTTCTGCCGCAGAGTTGAATTCACCCACGACCGTAATATCAGCTTCAAGACTGAGTAATTGAGCAAAGCCAGATCGAACAATGACGTGGTCATCAACAAGCGCAACATTAATCATGATATTAACCAAAATTAAGAGTAAGAAAGAAAAATAGCCCCAACAGGAGCTATCTAAAATTAAGTTTATTGATAGAGATGATACTGAATCGAACTAACGATTGGTATGATCTCACGTGCTTTAATCAGATAAAGCACGTGAGACTCGCTACGCGTTTTGAGACGCTAAGTGCATTTTCTTAGCGTGGCGAATCTTCTTCTCTTCCGCAACCGCAACGAAGAGCAGTAACACGATACAAATGGCAGCTGACGTATCAAGCGCTGCGAACGTGCCTTTCCAACCCGTTAAGCCAAAAATAGGTGTGCCGTCTGCAATCATACCTAGGCCAAGTTTGGCAAAGCTGTCACCAATTAAGTAAGCAAATGTGCCTTTCACACCATCTGCAACACTGATTGCTTTCTTAGGCACGAAACCTACTGCAGCAACACCAATCAGCAACTGAGGACCAAACACTAGGAAGCCAAGTACGAACAGTGATGCTAAGTACATGAACTCACTAGTTGCATGTTGATAGAACTCTAGAGAAACGATGATAAGGCCAAGCGACACACAAGCAACCAAAGCACGGCGTCCGTTCGCAAGGTCTGACAGATAACCCCACATTAACGTACCGACCAGTGCACCAACCTCAAACAGCGTGAAGCCTGAAATCGCCGTTTCTTTTGATAGACCTAGCTCTTGATACGCATAAACGGTAGACCATTGATCGATACCGATACGAACAATGTATAAGAAGATATTCGCGAAGCAGAGCAACCAGATCACTTTGTTTTTAAGAATGTACTCAACAAAGATCTCTTTTTTGGTCATTTGATTCTCTTCAGCAGCCGTATCTTCTTCGCTGACTTCTTCATCAAACAACTCTTCAACCGTACCTAGACCGTAGGCTTCTGGAGAGTCATTACCAAAGCGCATACCAATAAAGCCCACGACAATCGCGATGATTGATGGGAACACGAACATACCGATCACGTTGCCATCAAATAGATAGTTAGCGCCGAACAGAGCAACACCAGCCGCACCTGCGCCACCCACGTTGTGCGACATATTCCAAAGGCCTAAATAAGAACCACGCTTGTTACGAGGCGTCCATTTAGTGATGGTCGAGTAGCTTGAAGGACCGCCGGTACTTTGGAAGAAACCACTCAACGCATAGAAGGCAACCATCAAGAATAAGCTAGCGCTGCCGCCGCCCATACTGAAGCTAAAGCCCAACATGGCAATACCAGAAAGGACAAGCATGAATGGTAGGAACTGCTTAGTGTTTTTACCATCGGCATAATAGGAAACAACAGTTTTACCGATACCGTAAGTGATAGAGAAACCCAGACCGATAAGACCTAGATCCGTCATCGATAACCCATAAGTAGAAATCATGTCGTTTTGTGCGACATTGAAGTTCTTACGGACCAAATACATGGTTAGATAACCAATGAACACGACGAGGTAAGATTGTAGGAATGGCTTAAACCACATTTTTCTTCTAGTTTCGACCGGAAGATCCAGCGTCGGTTTTCGAACCTGATCTAGGAACTTTAACATTGTGAACTCTCTTATTATTTATGAGGTCTGCACGGCATAATTGCGACCATGCATTGTTTGTTATTTGACAGGGAAATAATAAGGAGTCTAAAAATCGACCGCATGAGAGAGGGTCTTAGAATAACTAGGAAAAATTCTTAGTTCAGAATCGGGAGTCAAGAAAGCGTGAACAGCATCACTTTGTTTACGGTCTGTTATGGATTGATATTACGATAACAAAAGTCACTCATTTCAAGGCTGACGAACCTTGTAAATAAACAGAAACAAGTGAAACACTTCGCAACAAACAAAGCATTATTCATAATGGTTGCCTGACATTGCATTGATAAAGTTTGGATCCTTTTATAAACACATTTTTAGGTTCCAACTATGAATTCAATGGTCAAATCATCACTTGCGATTGCTATTAGCCTTCCACTACTTGCTGGATGTGTGACACCTGGTGAAGATGATCCCAATGCGATCACCAAGCAGGGCGCAGTCGGTGGCGCACTGTTAGGGCTCACGATAGGTGCATTAACTGGTGATGCTGAGCTAGCAATGAAAAGTGCCGTTGTCGGCGGAGTAGCCGGCGGGGTCGCAGGTGCAGGTAACGACATTAGAAGTAATCGAGACAACATCCGTCACGATAGCCGTAACGAAGCCATTGCGCATACCAACGTGAACGCCGCAGCAGCAACAGCAGCACCCACAGAGACGAAGCAACAAAATTGGGAAGAGCTCAATAATTTCATTGGCGAATGGGATGTCACTATCCACAATCACGTTAACACTCTGGATACTATCTCGGACTTAGAGTCGACAGGAAAACTGAACAGCATTAGTCAAGCAGAGGTGAGCGTAGCTAATTCACAAGGAGTCAACCTAACGGCTCAGTTCTCTTACGATGAAGCTCAAGGCTACCAAATGGATGTCACTAACCAAGCTACCCAGGTGAATGTCAACTTTGCTGGCGAGCCTCAATCTCAAAATAATCGTTACAATTTTTATCCAACTAACATCCAAGATGTCATCTATGAGGGTGTAAATAGTGCTGATGTTCGCATTGAATTGGGAATGCTCAATAGCCAGCTTTGGATCTTAGAAAGCTACGCTTACCTAGATGGTAGTGAAAAGAAAATACAATCGATTCGATTTAACAAAGCCAGCTAGCTTTTCGTTATGAGCGGTTCGTTATTAATTATTAGTTATTAACTTCTAAATCGCAGATCAAATAAAACACCAGTATCGGTTCATCACCATCAAACTCCATGGTGTGTCCGATACTGGTTCACATTCATTCTTATTAAAATAGATTCAATAGGCTTGTTACGTTTCGCGTGCATTGTACTACAGTCGTTTACCGCTACCGTCTTCCCACATCACTTCGCACTCATCCTTGATGGCGGCCTTTAATAATTCAACCAGTGGGAACGCTCGGCTACCAATATTAACAGGTGCTTCAACCACCTCTTCTTCATTGTCGTCATCAGTATTTTCTTGCTCTACGGGCTTGCTCTGCTCTGCTGCAATCGCAGCACGTAGATTATCCAGAGCTTGAGGAACCTCTGAAGCATCCATAGCACCTGGGATGGAGCCGCTATGCCCAAGCATCTTGATGAACTGAAGGCCAACTTCACCAAACATCGTGACGCTAGCATGAGCTTTACAACTAAAGGTAATTAACATAATGAGCCTTTCTTAATTTTGGTCGTTTACAAACTATGTGGAGTAACTCACTGGAAAGCAAGTAGATAATATTCAAATCGCTCCAAGTACCTCGCTCGTCATCAGAAAACTCTGCACCTTCAGTGACACACATCAACAATTATTATGAGTCACATCGATTTAATATGAAACCTTGATAGTAGTCACACTAAAAAGACGACTAACACTCCGCAATGACTATTATTTAATCTACTATTAACACCATTATCAAAAACTTTGGCACAAATCACATGAAAAGGCTCGTCGGCAGACACCTAGAAGAAATGGCGGACATACGATCCACCCGCAAGCAAAAAATTGTCCATTCCTTTTCACTGACTGCCGCTGCGTTATTCATTTTCTATACTTGGGCTTACTTCCAAGGCGAGCATTACACGTTGTCAATGTTCGAATTGTGCTTCGCCATCATTGCCATCTCTAACGCTTTATATGTAAGAAAAGTCATCAATCCTGAGTATTCCGAATTGATTCTGAGTGGTGTTCTTCTAGTTCAGGGCGTCATCCTATTCTTGTACAGTCACGCCATCCCCGATCGCATACTTTGGCTCTACCCAATTCTGGCCGCGGTCATTTTCATTAATGATTTCCGAATTGGCATTATCTTCAGCACCTCGTTTTGCCTGTTCATCAGCACCTTGATCACAGCAATGCCTAGCAACTTTTCTTTACCATTTAACAGCACACACAGATTTGTCCTTAGCTTATTTACCATGAGTTTGGTGTGCCACACATCCGCCTATTACTACACAAAAGCCGTCAGTTATATTCAACGCCTGTATAAAGAAGGCATTGAAGATCTCGCCTACAGAGATCAGCTAACCGGCTTGGCAAACCGTTGGAGCTTTGAACGCTGGGCGACAGAAAAACTAGCCACAGTCGATAGTGAGCGGTCACTTACGGCATTGGTCTTTTTAGATATTGATGACTTTAAAGGCATTAACGACAGCTACGGGCACGATGTGGGAGACAGTGTCTTACAGCATTTTGCCAATCGCTTGAGCAACAACATTCGAACCAGAGACAGAAAAAGCCATGAATACGATTATTCCATCGCGCGCTTTGCTGGAGACGAGTTTGTTCTGATGCTCTACGATGTACCAACTCGTAAAGATCTAGACGGCATTCTAGATAGGATCTGCGGACTGTTCGAAAGCGGCTGCCAAACAAACGAGAGAATCAAGGAATTGACGTTAAGTGTTGGGGTTGCTTTGTATCCGCAAGATGCCCAAGAATTACATGAGCTGACGAGATGTGCTGATAAAGCGATGTATGTTGCCAAGCATTCAGGAAAAAACCGTTACGCTTATTATCACGACAACCCAGTATCGACTTTGATAGAAGAACTACCAACGAGTCTTGTTAGCTCAGCACCGGATTCATCTGAGCTTGAAGATTGCTTTGAAGCGAAGATCGAAGGGAGCAATGTGACGCTATTAAAAACGCGCCAACGCTAGCCATGCCTATAACTGAGCGGCGCTGCTAACCTGCAAAGTACATAAGCCAAAGGCTCACTAACCCGATCATAATAATCCATATGACTTGACGTGTTCGGTTTGGGTTACTCCCTTTAGGTCGCCTCACCACGGTTTTAAAAGCGGCTTGCTTAGCTGACTGAATAAACGGCGCTTCTATCTCACGTTTTTTCACGCGGCGTTTAACGGCACTGTTTGCAACCTCTGTAAAACGCTGACTTTGCTCCGTTGTAAAGTCGTTATCAAAACCCATCCGACCATGCCTTTCGCCATGTTTTTGCTGAACTGCCATAGCGGCCTCCTTGGCGGTCTACTCTCTATTCAAGTATAGACATATTTTCATATTGTGACCTGTTCAAGATTTTCGAATAAGTCACTCAACGTTGTGCCATCTTCTTTTTAAATCAAATTACATAAACTACAGCTATTCAAGTTTACGAGGGTTTCAAAATGACGAATGTAAGAGCAGTAGATCATGTGATTGCAGCACATGCCACCTCAGATGGTGATGGCGTCAAAATCCAACGACTCGCAGGTTTTAATAACGCACGTTTCTCTCCATTCTTAATGATTGATGAACTTAAATCGGATGAAAGCAAAGACTATGTTGGCGGCTTTCCTCCACATCCTCACCGTGGGATAGAAACGCTCACTTACATGCTCCAAGGTCACTTCCAACACAAAGACCATATGGGGAATGTTGGAGAGCTACGCAGCGGTGGCGCTCAATGGATGGCCGCAGGCCGTGGTGTCATTCACAGCGAAATGCCAATGATGGAAGAAGGTGCGCTGCATGGTTTTCAGATTTGGATAAACCAACCTGCGACACACAAAATGCAACCGGCGCAGTATCACGATTATCAAAGTGAAAGCATCGCGGAACATCAAAATGAACAAAGTGGTTTGTTAAGAGTGATTGCTGGAGAGTTTGAATTGCACAACCAAACTGACGATGATTCAGAGGCTTTACGAGCGCAGGGTCCATTACAGAAAACAGGTGTGCCATTAAGCGTTGCGGATTGGCGCTCTCATTCTGGGCAAAAAGTCACGTTAGGGACTAATGTTAATCACAATGCCATGACTTACGTGTACAAGGGTAGTATTAAAATCGGCGACAAAGTGCTCAACCAAGGTCAACTTGCCCTGCTCACCAAAGCTGACTTGCTGTCTTTGAGTAGCTTGGAAGATTCAGGGGTACTGATTTTTTCTGGTGAACCGATTAATGAACCTGTTGTGCACTATGGTCCGTTTGTCATGAACTCGATGGAAGAGATTGAACAGACAATTCAAGACTATAACAACGGTGTGTTTGAGACTTACTGATGTCTTGGCTTTGAGCTTTGAGCTTTGAAGATTGAAGAGATTTTGCAACGAACAACGATTTGGTCATCCATTTGATGACTACAAAAACAAGTGACACTATCCACTGCCGGTTACTATCACTTATTTAACCACGCTCCTAGAGCGTGGTTTTTTTCTATTCAATCAGAGACAAACGATGCCCTGATTGAACAAATTTAGATCTGATTACAAGTACTCACATAGGTAAGCCGTCGCTTCTCTTACCTGTAGGTCGAATGAAGAGTCACCCGCAACGTCAAAAGACTCACCAGATTGGTATGTCGTCCAGTCATCATCGCCAACACGCTTTACAATCAAAGCACCTTTAACAACGGTCATCTTTTCTGGAGCCGCAGTACCAAACGTGTACTCACCAGCTGCCATTACACCAACACTCACATCAGCACCAGACTGGTTAAACGCTAACGACTTAACGCCACCTTCAAAGTATGTGTTTTCTTTAATCATTGTACTTCCTTGTTATCTTCAAATTGCAATTATTGAGCTCACCGAGTAAGCCTATGCGTAAATTTAGGTGATAATTGTTTTAACCAATTCGAGACTTTCCTACAAGAAATAAATACGCATAGCTTAAGCATTTCTGGAATTCGCTTTCATTGATAACGTAAATACTGGGGAGCAAGGCTAAAAACCACTAACGCAACCACATTTATTAGAACATTCGATCCTGCTTCTAACTCTTAGAACAATTTTTGCAAACTAAGGTTTTAGTTAATAGAATCTAAAACAATATCAGTCGAAAAATGAAGAGATAATGGCAAAAAAGCCGACTAAAAGCAGAGATCTATTTGCCAACTCGTTACTCTACGGCTTCCTATTAGCTGGCTTTATGGTTGCCCTCACCGCCGGCTATTTTGCTTACCAAGCCCACCAGCAATCTGTCAGCCCAAGCAACGTCTATGGCACATGGATAGAGATTGCGGCGCCACCTTACAACACCGATATCCTGACACTTTCAGAAAACGGTGTGATGATGAATCATCGTCTTATCACTACCTCATTCGATTTTGACGGTAAGATCGTCACGATCAACACTGGCTCTGGAACCACCGTTTACACCATCAGTGGTACTTACGATTCGCCTCGCTTGAAGCGATTAGAGCCAAGCGTGCCATCTCAGCAATTTATTAAAGAAGGCTACGAAGATACTGCGACTGGTGATACCCATAGTGTCATGCAACAACGACGTGCTTCCCTAGCAGAGCAATTCAAAAGATAAACCTCGCTTCTCCCTACTCCAAACTGCATTCGCCTTCAAGTTTACTCGTCGATCGAACACGCTAGCTCAACATACTTCACTTTGTGATTCTGCTTCAATCCACAGTATTTTCTTATAGTTTGTCGCACCTTTTCATAACTTCATGTCGTGAATTTTCACTTGTGAGATTTTCCTACTGAAGGATGTTTTATTTTATAAAACATGGACTCAGCCTCTCATTCATTAAGCAACAGAATTGTAACAAGATACAATTTTTTAGTTGTCCATCGAAAACGGATTTATTTTCAGTTATGAAATTAAAACTCTCTCGAATACTGACTGGGAAGCTCCTTCAAAACTGATTGGAGCCGTTTATGGGGCCAATTGGTTCTCGTAATCTTCAAGGAATGAGAGAAATAGTATGATTCGTATAAATACCTGTGCTGCAAGCATTGCTCTAGCGCTATCTGGTACAGCATTAGCTGCTCCAACAGCACCTAGCATCGACATGTACGGTTCCAACAACCTGCAATTTTCTAAAATTGAACTCGCGATGGAAACCACATCTGGCTATAACCAGATGGTGAAATATCACGACCAAGCGAAGGTCGACGTTAAGTTCAACCAATGGAGCGGAACGTCAGGAAACACGTACAACATCTACTTTGATGGCGTTAAAGTGGCCACCGGCCCAATCACTGGCAGCCAAACTACAGCTTCTTTCGAATACGGCCAAGGCGGCTTATTTGAGATGGAAATCGAAGCGTGTGACGAAACAGGTTGTAGCAAGAGCGCACCGGCTCAAATCACCATCGCTGATACCGATGGCTCACACTTAGCGCCACTTGCGATGAATGTGGATCCGAACAACAAGTCATACAACACAGATCCAAACACGGTAGTCGGTACTTACTTTGTTGAGTGGGGTATTTACGGTCGTGATTACACCGTTGATAACCTACCCGCTGACAACTTGACCCATATCCTTTATGGCTTCATCCCAATTTGTGGTCCGAACGAATCAGTTAAATCAGTAGGCGGTAACAGCTACAACGCACTCATGACAGCTTGTCAGGGTGTTAACGATTACGAAGTGGTAATTCATGATCCTTGGGCAGCTTTCCAGAAAAGCTTCCCTCAAGCAGGACACGAATACAGCTCACCGATCAAGGGTAACTACGCAATGATGATGGCGCTAAAACAGCGTAATCCTGATTTGAAGATCATCCCATCGATTGGCGGCTGGACGCTGTCTGACCCGTTCTTTGATTTCACAACCAAAGCCAACCGTGACACCTTTGTAGCGTCTGTTAAGAAATTCCTTAACACATGGAAATTCTACGACGGTGTGGATATCGATTGGGAATTCCCTGGTGGAGGCGGTGCTGCGCCAGACCTTGGTGATCCTGTAAATGACGGCCCAGCTTACATTGCATTAATGGCAGAACTTCGCGTGATGCTGGATGAGCTAGAAGCGGAAAACGGTCGTACTTACGAGCTCACTTCTGCGATCGGTGTTGGTCACGATAAGATTGAAGACGTGAACTACGGCGATGCTATCCAATACATGGATTACATCTTCGCAATGACTTACGACTTCTACGGCGGTTGGAACAACGTGTTAGGTCACCAAACAGCACTCAACTGCGGTAACTTCATGCGTCCTGGTCAATGTGATGGCACAGGCCTTGATGAAAATGGCGAACAATACACAGGCCCAGCTTACACCACAGACAACGGCATCCAATTGCTGCTTGAACAAGGTGTTCCAGCTAACAAGCTTGTGGTTGGTACAGCAATGTACGGTCGTGGTTGGGAAGGCGTATTGCCATCATCACTCACCGATCCTAGCGACCCAATGACAGGCGTGGGTAACGGCAAGCTGAAAGGTAGCTCTGCGCAAGGCGTATGGGAAGATGGCGTTATTGATTACAAAGGCATTAAAGCAAACATGCTTGGCGCGAATAGCCAAGGCATCAACGGCTTCGAATATGGCTACGACGAAATGGCAGAAGCGCCTTACGTTTGGAACCGCACTTCAGGCCAGCTAATCACATTTGATGATGACCGCTCAGTTAAAGCAAAAGGCGCGTACGTTCGTAGCCTTGGTCTTGCGGGTCTATTCTCTTGGGAAATTGATGCAGACAACGGCGACATTCTGAATGCGATGCATGAAGGCCTTGCTGGCGGTACGACAGATCCTGTAAACCGCAAACCGACGGCAGCTGCTGGCGCAGACCAATCGGTTGAAGGCCCAGCTTCTGTTTCTCTAGATGGCAGCGCTTCAAAAGACAACGACGGTACGATTGCGAGCTATGCTTGGTTACAAGTAAGTGGTTCGGCAGTAACGCTGGCGAATGCTAATGCCGCTGTTGCAAGCTTCGATGTGGTTGAAGTCGCTCAACAAGAAGTACTCACGTTCAGCCTGACGGTAACTGATAACGAAGGCGCTACTTCTACTGACACCGTTGTTGTAACCGTAACCCCTAAGAACACAGGCCCAGTCAATACAGCACCAGTTGCTGTGGTTACGGCTCCGGCTGAAGTTAATGCGGGTGATGTAGTCGTGGTTGATGCTTCGGCTTCAAGCGATGCAGACCAAGACACATTGACCTTCACATGGGATGTACCTGCTGGTATTGATGCAACGGTTCAAGGTTCTTCAGTGAGCTTTGTCGCGGCGGAATACACGCAAGATACAACGCTGAACTTCTCTGTAACGGTCAGCGATGGCACAGAGACATCAGTAGCGGCTACTTCAGTGACAGTTCTTAAGAAAACCACAGGCGGCGGTACGTGTACTAACGCTTGGGATTCAGGCGCGGTTTACACGGGTGGCGACCAAGTAACTCAAGGCGGTAAAGTTTGGGAAGCGAAATGGTGGACAACCGGTGAAGATCCAACAACAACAGGCCAATGGGGCGTGTGGAAAGAGATCGGTTCTGCAAGCTGCTAACTAAAAATAGGGTTTAGCTAAACGCGAACTAAGCATCAACTAAATCCCTAAAACAAAGGCCAACCAGATAATATCTGGTTGGCCTTTTTATTATTTGTTTTCTTAGCTGGCGTTCTACTGACTCGCGCTCGTTGTGCTTAGCCAATTAAGTTATCAAAGCTCTCGAATACTTGTGGGCACTTCATTACTCGACCGTGGCCCTGCCCTTGAGTCGCAATTAAAGTAACGCGACACATTTCATTAGCCGCACGCTGAGACACATCAAACTTAGTAAACTTGTCTTGCTCATCATGAACGATGATCGTCTGAGACTCACGAAGCGCTAGCTTTCCATAGGGATCAACAGACTGAATTGGGTAGTTAAACTGCTCTTCGACTTCTCCGACTACCGCTTCAAACAGTTTCATTGAGTAACCTGAACGCGCGACGCTGCCAAATAGGTTTTCTAGATAATCCAGTACAGGTGCAATCAGCAATAATGGCTTGTTTTCCAATTTAACGTGCTTGCATTCCAACGCAGAAGCGGTACCCATGCTGTGACCGACCAAACCCGCTACCTCACCCACCGAATCGAGAATGGCTTCAAGACCGTTCACAAACGCAGGAATATGACCATGTACACCATCGCTGCCACCATGAGCAGGATGATCGTAAGCCAGAGCCGTAAAACCTTTGGCGGCGATGTGTTCCATCAGAGGGAAGAACTGACTCGCGGTGCCAGACCAACCATGAGTCAGCACCCAAACAGGCCCCGTACCTAAAGAATAGGTTTTTAAAACGCCATCACGACCTTCAATTTCACTCTTGATAAGCCCTTGGGGATCAGCATTTTTTTGCTCGGTACGCATTGGAGTGAGCAGCTGCTTACGTGCCGTTTTCTTCGCATGGCTCGGCGCTAAGATGTAATGCAGATTGGTTGTAGCGCCAATTAAGCTGCGCTTGAAGCTGAATTTGTTCGATGTATTAAAGTAGATTTTGTCACTCATGACCGTTCCTTGTATCGCCATCATCATTGGCGGATCGAGCTCGGCCCTAAAAAATCGAACGACCGTGCTATTTGTTGGTATAAAAAATGGCGATAGCGCTTTTTATGACTGCTTGCCGCCACTTCTCTTAAAATCTTTTGCAAACCGTAGTTACGCAAAGTCACATGCTTTACGAGTTCAATAGTTTGCGGGCTAAGAAGCTTGCAAACTAACTGGTTTGCGAACTCTATGGTTTCCCGAACCAAGTGGCTTGGCGAGTTAAACCACTTTCCAGCTAGCGATTAAGCGCTCTACACCACTCCAAAAATGGGTATGGCTCGCTTGTTGGCCTCGTAACGAGTAGAACAAGTTCGCACTCAAATAGAGACCGTATAACTCAAAGGTTGCCTGTTTAGGATCTAAATCGGCTCTGAACTGTTTGCTCTCCACCGCTTTTGCTACCTGAATCGTCAAGTAATCAATCCACACTGAAATCGTTTTCTGCAGTGCTTTTTGAATCACAGACGTTTCACTGCCCGCATCTTTCCATGCATCAATAAACATGCAACTGCCTTGGAATGAATGGTTCCAGCCCAGCCAATTGTCGAGCAGCTGTTTCAATTTCGCTTCAATATCACCATCTCCCAGCTCTCTTGCGGGAATGATGACTCTTTCGGTGAATATGGCGTTGGAATACTCGAGTACAGAGAGTTGCAGGTTTTCTTTAGAGTTGAAGTGTGCAAACAAGCCACTCTTAGACATGCCACATTGCTTGGCTAACTCGCCAATCGTCAAACTCTCAAGCCCATTCTCACTTGCAAGCGCGAATGCATGGCTCAAAATATACTCTTTGGTTATCTTTCCCTTACTCATTATTCACCAATAATAAATCTGATACATTATTTTTAGCACGTTCGTTCTTTTTTTCAAGATTTTTTACTTAACCCTAGGTATTCATTTTGTCTTATCAAAGAATTGTGGAAAAATGCGACAGTATTCAAAGGAAATTGAAATCGACTAACAAAGGAAAAACAATGAACACACTTTGGGAACAGTTTGCGTTTTCGGCGTCGGTAACAGGCCCTATCTGTTTAATGCTGTTTCTTGGTGTGATGCTCAAGCGAATCGGCTTAATCAATGACAATTTCATTGATGTCGCATCTAAGGTCGTCTTTCAAGTCACCCTGCCCGCAATGCTATTTCTGAGTATTGTTCAATCGAATCACAACTTTTCAGCCAGTAGCGCGTTAGTTGCCTTTGGCGTCATCGCTAACTTTATCTTTTTCTTGTTCACGATTTTCTCGACCAAGTTAGTATTTAAAGGTTCGAAAGATCAAGGTGTGATTGTCCAAGGTGGATTTCGCGCCAATACCGCGATCATCGGCCTCGCCTATGTGGCTAATATCTATGGCAACCAAGGCGTGGCATTGGCGGCTATCTATGTCGCATCCCTAACCGTGCTGTATAACATTCAAGCCGTAATTGCACTGACACCCAAAGGCGAAGACACTGGCGCGAAAGCGATTAAAGTAATCGCCAAGTCGATTACCAAAAACCCATTGATCATCGCTATTTTCTTAGCGGTCGTCTTCTATGCGCTTTCTATTCCTATCCCCAAAATGGTCACTGACGCTGGTCAATACTTTGCCAACATGACGTTGCCTTTAGCACTGCTTTGTACCGGTGGGTCGCTAGACATCAGCTCACTCAAACAAGAAAAATTGTCGACGTGGTTCGCCTCTAGCTACAAGTTAATTGCCTCACCGTTACTGATTACACTGGCGGCTGGGTACTTAGGATTTGAAGGGCTCGATCTCGGGCTTATCTTCTTGATGAGCGCGGCACCAACGGCAGCGGCAAGCTACGTTATGGCTCGTGCGATGGGAGGAAACTCAACACTGGCGGCTAACATCATCGCGCTTACTACTGTTGTTTCTCTTATCACTTGTACTCTCGGTATTTTTGTACTTACTGCAATGGATTTAATATAGCTGCGACAGGCTTCAAAAAACCGACACAAGCCTTGAAACAAAGGTCATAAGCCTTGATTTAGGACTAACTGGTTGGGCATAAAGACTGCTAGATTTCGTAAAAAATTTTACTAAGAGATCTGATATGTCTTCCGTTCAACATACGCCTTCACAACACATCGCCAGTATCGAGTTAGGCCGAGTGATTGCTATCTTGGCGATCATTGGTTTACACGGTCAAATGGCACTCACTTATTGGCAAATAGATGAAGTGCCTTGGATCGGTTATATACTCAACCAAACCGCTCGTTTTGCGGTACCTCTGTTTTTCCTAATTTCCGGTTATCTTATTCAGCCCAAGTTGACTGCAGCCCCCTGGCAGACCGTCATTAACTACTCTAAACCACTGCTTAAGGTTTGGTTGGCATGGAGTATCATTTGCTTAGTGATGCCATTCAACCTCGCGAAGGTAGAAGAGTTTGGTTACCTAGGTGAGCGCCAAGGCTATTGGGGTTTCTTAATGAACACTCCGCTTAACTCTTTCTTAGAGGGTGGATTGGTTCATTTATGGTTTATTCCCGCTCTCGTATGTGCAGTTTTGATCATTGCTTTGATAGTCGAAATGAAACTCGACAAACTGCTATTACCAGTGGCTATTGTACTTTACGTTTATGGTGTTTTAGCGGGCAGCTACGCAACGCTAACCGGGTTAGAAGCACCCTTCTTCACGCGTAATGGCCCGTTCTTTAGCACGTTAATGGTGACCTTAGGTTTCCTTATTCGTCAGAATCAATGGAAGGTGTCATCAACTAAAGCGTTGGGGCTATTAGCATTAGGCATGTTGATTCACTTTGCTGAGGCGGCATGGCTCACCACGTTCGACGTCGGATTCAACATGAATGATTTCTTGTTTGGCACAGCGCTATGGGGGATGGGCGTGTTCATGTGGCTTTTGGCTAATCCAAATATGGGTAACTACGCTTGGGTTCGTGCCATTTCAAATCGCATGCTGGGTATCTACGTCAGCCATCTGTTGATCATTATCGTGTTGTTCAATGTCTGTGGAGTTTTAGGCATTACGGAATTGGCAAAAGACGTTACGGTATTTTTTGGCACCGTATTGTTGAGCTTCGGGTTGGTTGTTGGAATCGAGAAAACACCACTGCGACGCGTGCTACTTCGCTAAATCAGGTTTAAAGAGCCACAAAAAATAAAGGCAAGATAACGAGTTATCTTGCCTTTATTTCATCATGTCAGTAACGAGAGTCTGTCACTCGTTGAAGTGTTATCGGAACGCCATTGCACCCTTGCCAACACCTTCATAAGCGACGATTTGTAGTGATTGGTTCTCTGCTAGGCTCGGTTCAACTTGATCCGCAATATAACCCGCAAGTAATTCCACCGTGGTATCGGTCGGTAAAATTTCCGTCTCACTCTTAGCAATCGCCAGCTCAAATTCGCCTTGTGGCGCTGTGTAGCGGAAGCCATAGTGACTTTCATCATTAACACTGTTCGCGTGTTCACTCAGGTTAAGTGATGAAACAGAAACTTGGTCTTCTTTAGAACCTAAGTAAATGTCTTCCCAACGCTGAGCAAATGCTTGTTCGCGTTGCTCGTCACGCTGACCATCAACCACAATTTCTACTGGAGAACGGTGACCATGGGCGATGCGTTGGCAGTTGCCATCATGCTTTTTCAAGCCATGGGTGTAGTGGTAGAACGCGCCATTAATGTTCTCATGACGAAGGGTGATCTCTAACCCTGTGACGTTACTTGGTAGGTTATCGCGAAGAATATTGTAAACGTGTGCGGTCACACTCTCGATGGTGATCGCTTCTGCATCAATGAGGCAATATGCTTCATCTGGGCAATGTAGGTGAAGGCTCTTGTCACCACGCAACACATCAACCTTAGAGTAGCCCGCTTTGCTCGCTTGAAGAACAATTGCAGCATTTTGCATCGGCAACAGTAAGCGGTGATCAACGTGCTCATCGACGAGCTGTTTGATCTGTTTTTTGACCTTGCTAAAATCCAGCACCATGCTCATTTCATTAAGTTCACCAGACATGGTGACATCTAAAATCCAACTATCTCCTACGACCCCTCTGTGTTCACAGATGTATGAAGAATCGATAACGGTAAGGTCTCTTACAAATAGGTTCAAGTTGAACTCCTTAATACTTTAATGAGATACGGGAGGCTGAATAATGTTCAGCAGGCACTTCGTCTCATTGGTGTCTAGATAAAATAGGACGGGCAGGATGTTACAACGCGCTTATAAAGTCCACCTTTTTACACCCTCTTCCGATAAAAGAACAAACTACATACAATTTCCGCTAAAACATAGACCAGCCTGATGCGAATAGCCATAAACCGAGTGGGGATTGCCCGGCGTCTCACGACACATTTTGCTTTAGCCAACGGCGCGGCGACACTCCGGCAACATGTTGAAAAGCACGTGAGAATCCTGAATAGCTATTGTAACCCACTTCATCAGCGACCCAATTGATCGGCTTATTTTGCAATAACAGAGATTGAGCCACAGAGACTCGCCACTTTTGCACATAATCTCCCGGCGTTTCACCCACTTCTCGTTTGAACGCTTCAATAAACTGAGTGCGAGACATCGCGGCCAGTAACGCCATTTCGGCAATCGAATAATGACGAGCAGGTAATCGATGAATAGCCGTGACCACAGAAGCCAATCGAGGGTGAGCAAGCGCCGAGAAAACGCCGCTATCAATTTTCTGTTGTTCGATGAGATGGCGGAAAATCAAAGCCATCAAGGCATCGCTCAATTTGTCCATTAAGTACTGCTGCCCCGACGATTCCTGGCTCGACTCATTAGATAACACCTCGATCACTGGCATTAAGTTAGGTGCCTCCTCAAGGGGAATCACTATCACGTCAGGCAGAGCCGACAACAAAGGATTCATCTGCCCAGAACGATACTCCACGTTCGCGCACACCACTTCCGCACCGTCTCCCACGCCTTCAATCGCATGTGGCGTGCTATTCGGCAAATAAACAATGCAAGGCTGCGACAAATGCCTGTGTTCCGTATGAGCGCTAGACAAGCTCAACTTCCCCGCGCTCAATACATGAAGGTGCCCCTCTTTACCTTGTTGCGCGTTAAATGACGATACTCCACACAGGTTTCCAGAATAGAAAACGCCGGTGCGTATCGAGAAGTGTTCCATGAGTTGTGAAAGCAGATCCATTCATCCTCCGAACGATTCGCTTAGTTTTTAGTTCTTTTGTCCCTCTATAGACCGGACGAGTGGGCTAAATTATTTCAAACAAGATAACCAACACTGACAAGGAACTTGATATGTCACACATGAAATCGACTAGTCAAAAAATCACTCTATTGGCCGCGTTACTAGGCACCAGCTTTTCGTTAATGGCAGCAGACCTTGATATGAGTGTCGACAGCAATGATCTCGCGATCAAAGGCTATGATCCTGTCGCTTACTTTGCCAATGAAGGCCCAGTAAAAGGCACATCGGAGTTCACAGCAACCTATAAGAATGCGATCTATAACTTTGCGAGCAGTGAAAACAGAGATAAATTTCGAGCCAATCCAGAAGCCTATGCCCCTCAGTATGGCGGTTACTGCGCGTTTGGAGTAGCCATGGGCAAGAAGTTTGAAACCGACCCTCTCGCTTGGAAAGTGGAAGATGGGAAGTTGTATCTGAACTTAGACAAATCGGTTCAAAAACGCTGGCTGGAGAATACACAAGAGTTCATCCAAGACGCCAACAGCAACTGGACAACCATCAAAACCGTAGAAGCCTATAAGCTCTAGGTTTTAGCTTAGCCTTCAACGTTTGTCCATTGCCCACGAATAAAACGGAAGCGACCGAACGCTTCCGTTTTCATTGGGATCTCCCCAAGGAGGTCAACCCAAAGCGATTAGCAACACCTACAAAGTCCATTTCTATTCTATACTCCTAGCAGATAAGCTTTTCTTTTTATGGAAGAATAATGACATTACCTAGGATTTTGGTACTCGGCCTCTGCGCCCTATCGACACTGACTTATGCCAACCCATGGCAGTTCGTCAAAAGTGAAGATGGCATCATGATTGACAAAAGGCCACACAGCGAAGGCTTGGTCGAGATACGAGCGCAAATGCAAACGCCCACCACTTATTCCGGTTTTTTACTATTGCTGGAAGACAGCGAGAACGTGCCAAACTGGATAGATAATGTGTCGCAAAGTCGTGTGTTGATGCAGATATCTGAGGCGGAAAACATCGTCTATACCCAATTCAAAGCACCGTGGCCTGCCAGAGATCGAGACATGGTGACCTACTCAAAATACAGCATCGAGGATGGGCAGTTTGTTTTGTCGATAAAGGATGCGTCGAACTATTTGGCGAAAGAGTCGGGGTATATTCGAATTTACGATGTGGACGCACTTTGGACACTGCAACCGCTGACTAATGGCAATACCTACATCACCTACACCGCGTATGCGAACGCAGGTGGCATCCTACCGAATTGGTTGATGAACAAGTTATCGATAGGCAGTGCACTGAGCACGTTTAAGGGACTAAAAGAACAGTTACCAAAGTACCAAGGCCACCAGCATCCTAACCTGCCAAGTGAGTCTCGCTAACGATACAAGTCGATAAGTACATGGAGGAATTAAGGTTAAAGATTAAGGTCTTCTAGCGAGGTCGCGAGCTAAGATAAGCGCCAAGCCAAATACTTGAAGAAACAGGGCGATGTTCTTATAGAAAGCCATTTTCTCATCAAGCCTTTGGATTAACTCAACCAAAGTCAGGTTATCCAAATAGTAGTCATCGATTCGAGTTCGTTGCGCTTCTTGTGCGCTATTTATCAGCATCATCAGTTTCGGTAAGTGAGCCAAAGAGATACTTGGCACTTCGCTACTCACCCAACGCCTAAGTTGCCCACGCAGTGCTTCATCGAGAACTGTGGTTGGCTGCACCGTTTCTGGTTTATCAAGGTGAATCAAAATCGCTTCACGCTTGCGCTCTAGGGTTTCAATCGTATTCCAAGCAAGCTGTATTGAGTACACATTGCCGTATTTTCGATCGTTGTATTCCGCTTTCTCAGCTTCAATTTTATCGAGCACCAAGCTCGACATGACAATCGCCATGATGTTGAGTATCAAGCCTGCAAGGACAATCGCCCAAGCAGGAGGAAGACGCAACGCCATAATGCTCCCTAGAACATTTTATCAAAAGGTAGGTAAGCTAAGTTTAGGACAATCAAAGAGATCATGCAGATAAGCGTTAACACCATCCCCACTTTTCGACCTTTGAAGTTCTTCGCTAAAATCCCTTTCGCATGAATCACTCGCCCTACAATAAACGTCACACCAATGACATGAATCAGCCACACACCGGCACCATTCATCTCTAACAATCCCATCAAAATCACGGTGATTGGGATGTAATCCATCGCGTTACTTTGTGCCGAACGTGCTATCTGTAACGACTCAACACCGCCATCAGCATGAGCAACAAGATTGATTCGCCTTTGCTTGATCACCTCTATTGCTAACCAAATCATTACGACCGTCAGCAAGGCTGCGTAGAGTGCTGTAACCATCATATTTCCCTATTATTTTGTGTTTACTCAGTGTTCTTTCTTATCTGTTCGACAACACCCGTCGAGATAAAATGAAAATCGCGCCCGAGCACTTGTAAGAGATCTCTCACACCGAACGTAAGAGATCACAATCAAGCTTCGCAGAAAATTCCTAAAATACAAACCCAAGCCCTTGTTTTGTATGAATCCACGCATATTTCTTTCGAACAGTGGGTACATTTATTTCTTGAGGTGGATTGTGAGTAAAGCCTCTGCAGTGTTTAATACACATGTCGACAGGGAGTTGGCAGGAACAGGAAAAAGCCTAACGGATGAGGTATCTTCAGGATGAAGATTTGATGGCTTAGGATGAGTTATCAGCAAGGAAGTTATGCTCTAGGATAGGGTCGCTTATCAGGATGATGAGTTTGCAAGGACACCGCTAGGACGGCGATGAATTGGATAGGTTAAAGGATTTAGCCACGTCAAGGAACGATGCAGGGAGCACCAGTTGCCTATTGAAAGATAAGTAACGCGCAGTAGCAGGATGGCTACGAAAAGAATAGACCCCGTTTGGTGAAAGCCAAACGGGGTTTCCTTTTTGTAACGTCTGAAAGCTGTTCGCAGCTAACCGTTAAAGGTCACGTTACAAAATAATGTTCATCAAGAACATTGCACCAAAGGCATTCAATACCGATATCGCAATCATCACCGGGATGTAGCGACCTTCAGTACCGATTGGTCCCATAATACGGCCCATGTACTGCACTTGAGAGCCCATCAAGTAGATAGCAGGCGCCAAGATAGCGATATGGTTGCCGTTCAGAATGCCTTGGTCAAACAGCGTGATAACCACGCCCACAGCGCCACCCATCGACATCCACGCACCAATCAATACTGCTGCCGCTTCGCCAGGTAAACCAAATACCGCCATAATTGGAGCAAATACACTGCCCATCAAATCCAGCGCACCCGTTATCTGCAATGCCTTGATGATCACAAACGCCATCAGAACATTCGGTACCGTAGAGGTAGTCGCAATAACCCAGCCTTTCTTAGCACCTTCAACGAAAATATCAGTAACCATTGGTTTCTTTACTTTAACTTCGCTCATTATGCTACTTCCTCTTCCAGTTTTTGTTCTTTGTCTGATTTTGGTTTGTCTTCTTTGCCTTCAGTAATGTTGAGGTAAATACGGAACAGATTCGCGCCAACAAACTTAAAGATAAACATCACAGCGACAGCCAAACCAATTGACGATGTCACCGCTAAAGAGCCATCCATTGCGGTTAGAGTGAACAGCACCGCACCTGAAGAGAAAAAGTTAACGATCGCCGCACCCGCCGTAAACTGGAACATGGTGAACACATCGGTTTCACGCTTAGTGAGATGCCCTTCATCTTTCAGCTGACGTGTCATCGCTGCGCCAGCATCGGTACTTTGCAAAGAAGCGATCAGTGCCAAGCCTGAGTTACCCGGAATCCCCATCAGAGGGCGAAGCAGAGGTGTCAGCAGTTTACGAGCCGCATCCAGAGCACCGTAGTGCTCAAGTACGTTGATCATACCCAGTGCAAACATCACGGTCGGAATAAGTGTCAAAGCAAAAATGAAACCGTCGCGAGCACCACTACCGCCTTTACCACGCAGTGACGTCGTTGCCGCTTGAATACCATCGGCCGTTTCACTCACATCGTAAGCGACCTTACCGAATGAACCGTTGAGCGTTGTAAAATCGAACACCCCATACCATTCATTGGACTGCATTAAACCTGAAAAGAACACAATCGCGAACGCGAGTGCGATATAGCTGCCAATCGTGACTTTACGATCGGTTTTGGTTGGATTAGTCATAAGGACCTCTATACATCTCGTTTATGTGGAACAGAACACGTATAGATAGTGCAAACTAATGAGCGAAAGGTTAATGACCAAAATCAAATAGCGTATCGGTTTAAATAAAAGAAGCACAGCAACATATAAAACTGTGATTTGGATTTAAAAGCAGGACCATACGCTAAATAAATTAGAATATTTCACATACAAAACTAAACAAATGTTGCTTCAACAGCGCAACCAAAAACGCACACAATCGCCACACAAGTCTGGTTTCTAGTGAGAGATTTTTACCTAGTCCGATCTCTGATAATGTTGTAAGAGATCTCTTACATTGTTTTTCTGGTCAATTTTAATTCGATTATAATACAGATACTTAAAGAGTGATTTCGCTTCCAGAACGCAACCGTTTTCCCTTAGTTGATTGAGTTTTGAGCCAAGCTCAAACAGTGAGCCATTTTATAAAGAATTTGAGCTTAATTCGAAATTTCAGCCCTCAGAGGTGCTATAGACTTCGCGCAGCCAATATAGAAGGAGAACGGTGATGACTATGGAAATGAGAACGCTTAAATATCAAGTAATGGGCAAAGGCATGTGGATCACTGCAACAGTATCTCGCGTAGTAGCGGACAAACTTGCGCTTGAATACCAATCCTATGGCTGGCCTGTTGAAGTATGTGCAGCAGAACAAACACTGACGTTTGATCTCAATGCTGCATAATGTTGGCAATTTCGAATAAGCTCTATCGGCACTGAGTCCGGTAGGGCTTTTTCTTTAGTCTTTAAGTGTGCAAGACTGTAATTTTGAGTATACAAGACCGTATTTCGTTCGTATCACAGTCTATTGCTTTCACTATAATCTATTGAATTATTAAGATATCTATCACACTGCACATGGTTATTTAGGTCTACGCTTTTACCCGTGTTAATAACTTATTAACTTCGGAGCGTAATCCATGTTAGGTATCCAGCTTTCTGCTGTTCTCTCTTTGTTACTCTTTTCTTCGGTAGCAGGTGCTGCCACTTCTCAGTTGGGAGAACCACTCAAGCTCACCAACTCATTCGCTGGCTACCTATCCCTGACCATTTTCGTTATCGCCTACATCGTGGTGATGATGGAAGAGTACCTAAAGCTCCGAAAATCTAAGCCTGTGTTACTTGCGGCAGGCTTGATCTGGATAATCATTGGTTTTATCTACCAAGAACACAACCTTGTTGAAGTCGCTAAGCAAGCACTCGAACACAACTTACTGGAATACGCTGAGCTGTTACTTTTCCTACTCGTCGCCATGACCTACATCAGCGCCATGGAAGAGAGAAGACTATTTGATGCGCTGCAAGCGTGGATGGTGGGCAAAGGCTTTAATTTCCGCTCTCTGTTCTGGCTAACCGGTATTCTGGCCTTCTTTATCTCACCTATCGCCGACAACCTCACCACAGCTCTATTGATGTGCGCCGTGGTTCTGAAAGTCGCAGGATCTAACCCTAAATTCGTTAACCTAGCCTGTGTGAACATCGTGATAGCCGCTAACGCTGGCGGCGCATTCAGCCCATTCGGTGACATCACAACGTTGATGGTGTGGCAGGCTGGCTATGTAAGCTTCAGTGAGTTCATTCCCTTGTTTATTCCTTCAGTGATGAATTACCTCGTCCCTGCAATGATCATGTCTTACTTTGTTCCCACAACCCAACCCGACACGGTGCATCAGCACGTTGAATTAAAACGCGGTGCAAGACGCATCGTGTTGTTGTTCATCATGACCATCGGCACTGCGGTTGCTTTCCATGCCGTACTCCACTTCCCTCCAGTAATGGGCATGATGATGGGGCTGGCGTATCTACAGTTCTTTGGCTATTTCTTGCGTAAGACCTTGCCAAATTCTCTGGCGAAGAAAAAAGCGGTCGCGATTGCCAACAATGATGAGGGGGCATTGAAAAGGCTCGGTTCAGTCGTGCCCTTTGATGTATTTCGAAGAGTGTCGCATGCCGAATGGGACACGCTGTTGTTCTTCTACGGCGTGGTGATGTGTGTCGGTGGCTTGAGTCTACTGGGATACTTGGAGCTTGCCTCTGGCGTGATGTACAGCCAGTGGGATCCAATTTGGGCCAACATCATGGTGGGGATCTTATCTGCGATTGTCGATAACATCCCGGTGATGTTTGCCGTGTTATCGATGGAGCCTCAAATGTCGATGGGTAACTGGCTACTGATCACCTTAACCGCAGGCGTTGGCGGCAGCTTGTTATCTATTGGTAGTGCGGCAGGTGTGGCGTTAATGGGCGCGGCGCATGGCAAATACACCTTCTTTGGCCACTTGAAATGGATGCCAGTGATCATGATTGGCTATGCCGTCAGTATCGCGGCTCACCTATGGCTTAATGGTGGGCTTTTCTAATTCGGAGATCTTTTCTAATTCGAACTGTTTTTCAAAGGCTTCTCAACAAGTGTCCAGACGTTACTCAATTGTATCGCTGGGCATTGGTTGCAAGTTAACATCTCGCCCTGATGTTGAATGCGCATAACCAGTCTAGAGTCAGTTCGGCTGCTTCCAGAATTGAACTCAATGGTGATCAAGTCATCATCGACACGATAGGTTCGAGTCACGGAATTGTCCGTTGTTTGATAAGTCACTTGCCCAGATTCAAAAAGTAGATAACTGTCATTATCTGCGTTCTCATACATACCTTTGAACAGAGCAAGCTGTGGAACCTCGAAAGGTCGGCTGGTATCAGTTAAACAACCTGTCAGCAATAATGCAGAGCTGCAGCCAAATATTAGTGAGGGTAATCTATTCATTTGGGCATCCTTGCCTAGAGAACATAGTCAAAGAATATGCAACCAAATCGATATTTTCCAGAAAGCGTTGATTTTAATGCAAAGTCACATTTTAAGAACCACTCGTCTTCACCATGAGTATTACGTTATCCTCGGTCAACATCTCGACAGGCTCATTGCCAAATCGCTTGCTAGTCTTGCTCTCTTCCCTCTATCACCAATAAGCGCTGTTTGCGTTCTACGCCACCTGCATAACCCGTCAGCTTGCCATTTTTACCAATCACACGGTGACACGGCACAATCACTGAAACCGGATTTTTGCCATTCGCCAAACCCACAGCACGAACGGCTTTCGGGTTGCCTATCGCATCAGCCAGTTGTGCATAACTCCAAGTCTCTCCATAAGGAATGGTCGTCAGCGCCTGCCAAACCGACTGCTGAAATGGCGTGCCCTTGGCTGCGATCGGCACAGAAAACTGAATAGCTTCGCCTGAGAAATAGCGATTAAGCTGCTCGATAGCCAATGCAAAGATCGGAAAGCTATCATCTTGAACACCCAACTGTTCCGGCTTGGTGGTATGTGTCTCGAACCAAAGGCCGAGCAAGCCTTCATCGTTCGCCTGTAACGTCACGGTTCCCAATGGGCTCTCATAGTAAGTAAAACGGTTGTCCATGATATCTCCTAGCTTAGTATTCCGATTAAGACTGATTCCAACAGTGAAACGTGGCGTAACTCCCCCAAGGCGAAACACTCTCTGTATTGATGGCGGGGCGATGCTCAATGAACTTCTTCACCACCAAGTCACCAACCAACAGATGATTAGGTTCGCTTAACCCACGAAGCAGTGCATATTGAATCGTCCAAGGTCCAATGCCTTTTAGCTCAATCCATTTAGAAGGATGCTGAGCTTCATTGTCGACCATGTATTCGGAAAAACGCTTTAGGGTCTCTTTGCGGCTTCCCGGCATTCTCAAGAAGCTAACATCAGCCTCCGCTATCTGTTTAGGCGTTGGAAAGCAGACCTTCTCATGTTCATCAGAAAGCTCTTTCACCAATAAGTTAAGTTGGCCAATCGCCGCCGTTACCGAGACTTGCTGCCCTAGAATCGCTCTCACGCCTGCCTCCCAAGCACTCCACACGCCAGGAATACGGATACCACTCTTAGCCACCAAATTAGGATCGATAGTCGTAAAGAACGTCTCGACCTTGGCAATATCGACATCAAGATCAAACATGCGGCGTATATTCGCAATCAAGCTTCTTAATTGGCTTATATCATCCAACTCAAATTCAATATCCAAGCGGTTTTCTTTGGCTAAAGTCGCCTTAAACCAACCCTTTGATCCGTTCACATTTACCGTGCGCTGATAATAATCTTCGCCAACGTCTTCTAAGCCCTCAATCATTCTTCGTCGATAGAAACCCAGCAAGTGGTTCCAATCTAAGGGTCCATGAAAACCAAGCTGAATATGATTACTCAGAGTGTCACTTGGCTTCGCTCGCCTAATTTGGGTTGGCGAAAGCTGCAGTTCTTTTTGAAAGGCATCATTAAAACGGCGCGTGCTATTGAAGCCACTAGCAAAGCCGACATCCGTAATACTCATGCTACTGGTGTGCAACAACTGCTTGGCAAACATCAATTGACTGTACAGGCTATATTGCTTGGGTGACACGCCGATGTAATTGTCGAATAAGGTTCGTAAATAACGATCTGAAATACCTAACCGCGTTGCAAGGTCTACGATAGATCCTGAATTCAGAGCGCCATTATCAATCAACTGCATCGCACGTAAGAAAGTGGTTTCGACGCCCTTCCAAGCCGGCGAAAAAGGTGCGCTGTCTGGTCGACAACGCAAACAAGGACGATATCCCGCTTTCAATGCTTGAGCTTGATGGGAAAAATATTCGACGTTTTCTTCTTTGGGTGGTGTGGCTGGGCAAATCGGGCGACAAAAAATCCCTGTCGTTTTCACCGCTGTAAAAAACATCCCATCAAAGCGAGCATCTCGTGCATATCGAGCCAAATGGCACTGCTCACTGGTTAAGCTGCTGTTGTGATTGATCTTTTTCGACATGCCGTACTCTTCCCACTTACCATAGCGTTTGATCCGATACCTAAAAGTTTACCGTGAACCACTATTGTCGCTAGCCACTTTCGGAAGCGAAGGTCAGATAAATCACAAAAAAGGGTTTTAATTTTATTCAATTCGACTAAATTTAACCTAGAGAAGGCATTCTTCTCACAACGTCAACGATCGGTACTTAGCACGCCAAGATGCAGAGACCTATCGAATATAAAAAGGAAAAGGCTATGGTTCTACACACATGTCGTATTGTTTTATCAAATCAACAGGTTCTCACCAGTCAATCAGTCGAGCAGTCTCTAAGCTTTCTTGAAGACAAAGCGGACAACGGGATTTCTATGATCGAGATTGACGCAACGGATGGCAATCAAATCCATTCGTACATGTCACACTCTCTTGAAGAGTCTATTGAGAATCTAATGAACCTATAGGGCTTTTAAAAAAGGCTACACATACCAGGCTTAAACGATATTTATGGAATTAGAAACAATCTCTAGTTCCGAAAAGAAATACATTTCTGGTTTAAAAACAAAAATGGCTCCCAACTATACAGCTAGTTAGGAGCCATTTTTTATTGAATCTAATCAACAAAGCCATTGCTTACCGCGAATGCCGTTACTCAGGCGCTTGTTCAGCGGCTTGCTGTAATGTGTAAGCAGTCGATGGGTCAATCTCGTTAACCAACTTCTCAACCTGCATAATCGCATCAACTGAGGTACTGCTTTTACGGTAGCTCAGATAAATTGGGCGATACCAGTCTTCAACCCCTTTCACCTTGTGCAGCTGACCCGAATCGATAAAAGGTTCGACTAGAGACACCGGAAGATACGCACTGCCGCCTTTCTCTAAAATGAAATCGAGGGCGATACGGGCTGTAGAGGTACGTAGGTACGGTGCTGGCACTTTAGGGTGACGTTCTGCGTGTTCAGAACCAAAGCGCGTTCCCCAATCCACATACACATACTTATGTTGAAATACAGATTCCAGATCATCTTGCTGCGTTGATACCAACACCAAAACCAAGTCAGCGACTTTTTTACAGTTCAGCTCTTCTGCTTTGATCTGATCGAACGCGAAAGCCATATCTAAGGTTCGTTCTAACAAATTACGGTTCAGTTGCTCGCGCCCCATCACCTCTGCCATAAAGCCGTAACCACCAAAAGAGTCGGTTACCACACTTAAACAGTTCTGCAGATACGCATCCCAAATATTCGGCGTGCCGCCCAGCGTTAACTGCAAGGCTTTACCACTCTCTAACGACAGCTCAAATTTGGCTTGTTGTAGGGTGGACACCATCACTTCGGCATAACCAATCAAACGTTCACCGGAAGATGTGAGTTTGATGTTATTGCGGTCACGAATGAAGAGCTGAGTATCAAAATAGCCTTCAAGCTGTTTGATCCGCGCACTCACCGCCGCTTGTGTTAAATACAAGTTTTCAGCTGCACGCCCAAAATGGCGCACCCTTGCAACCTCAAGAAAGGTTCTAAATACTTTCACATCCATCAAATACATCTCTGTAATAAATCTGCTAACTAGCCGATCTAGGATTGTTTATCGTAAAGGCAAAAACGTTTTGTTTCCTATTTTAGCCTTTTAACAATATTTTCGCGTGAGCAATAAACACTAATTTCTATCTAACCACATTACTGAGGCTGATATGTCTGAGACCGAATTCCGACACGGAAAAAAACGTTTTTATGACACCATTAAATTCCCGAGAGGGTTCGCTAAGTCGGGTGATTTTACTCTTTCAGAAGAGGAAATCCTAACCTTGTTTGGTGACACTATGCTTGCACTTGAAACTGGTGAACTAGCACCAATCAATGCAGAAGAAAAACACTTCATTAAAGTGTTGTCTCACCCTCATAAGGCAAAGTCCAAGTTAGAGCGTGTTTGGTTGAAGTACATTCAACTGGCTCGTGGACGCCGTCGCTTTCACACCCTAAACGGCTGCAAACGCGGCGAAGTGCCTAGGGAAGAATACGAAAGTGAGTTAGTGTTAGAAGATTAGTAAAATCGCTCAAAGTGATACCTCATCACTTTGGGCTTTTTTTTGCCTTCAAACACACATCTTCTTTGTAATTGGTAAGTTTAGCCAACCTGTCCATTTTTACCAATATTTATATACAATTCATAGCGATAGCGTGACTAAAACACAGCTCTCGTTCAATCTTATGGGTATTCATCCCACTGAGATTCATCGTTCTTCATCCTGCCCCTGTCTTTTATCATGATAGCGCTCCATTGCCATCATTATTTTTCTAGCTTCAACTTTACATCCAACGCTTGTCTATACGCCGCAACACGTTAATACACCAAAGTTCGTCAATGGCTCGAGCGGCGCCATTAAGGAAAAAGCGTATCAAAACATAGAAACACACCAACCCTTTCAGGTGCTGAATTAGATCGATATTGCTGTATATGACAAACGTATTAATCTTGTTTAACGCCACCAAATATCCATACAATAATTGTGCAATTTTGAGAGTTCCAGTCACAGATACGGCGAAAAAAGCAAAAACTTGACCTAAAACAATAGCGGAACCGGATAACTTATTTTATAATGCGAATTAATGTTTCAGAACACTATAAAATTTTATTTCTAGGGGCAAAATCAATGAGACTTATTCCATTAAGCAACAAAGCAAAAGTAGGTAAATGGGCTGCTCGTCATATCGCAGATTCGATCAACAAATTCGCTCCAACTGCTGAGCGTCCATTTGTACTAGGTCTTCCTACTGGTAGCACACCTCTAACTACTTACGCTGAGCTAATTGAACTTTACAAAGCTGGCGAAGTAAGCTTCAAGCACGTTGTAACATTCAACATGGATGAGTACGTTGGTATCGAACCAAACCACCCAGAATCTTACCGTACATTCATGCACGAGAACTTCTTCAACCACGTTGATATCCAAGCAGAAAACATCAACCTGCTAGACGGCAAAGCTGAAGACATCGATGCTCACTGTGCAGCATACGAAGAGAAAATCCGTTCATACGGCAAAATCAACCTGTTCATGGGCGGCGTAGGCATCGACGGTCACATCGCATTCAACGAACCAGGTTCTTCTCTATCTTCACGCACTCGTATCAAAACGTTGACTGAAGACACTCGTATCGCGAACTCTCGTTTCTTCGATGGCGACATCAACCAAGTTCCTAAATACGCACTAACTATCGGTGTTGCTACTCTTCTAGATGCTGAAGAAGTGATGATCCTTTCTCTAGGCCACAACAAAGCTCAAGCGCTTCAAATGGCTATCGAAGGTTCTGTAAACCACATGTGGACTGTTACCGCTCTACAGATGCACCGTAAAGCTATCATCGTTGCTGATGAACCAGCTCAACAAGAGCTAAAAGTTAAGACTCTACGCTACTTCCAAGAGCTAGAAGCTGAGAACATCCAAGACCTATAATCGATTGTCTTGAATAAAAAGGCTCTCTAAATAAACAGAGCGTCTTGAATAGAAAAAGCCACTGAATGTGGCTTTTTTTGTGCCTGTTGATTTTGTATTTAATGGGGAGAGGTATCGGATATGTTTAGAGGAACAAAAACAACAAAGCGATTCCTCCAACGAGAGAAACCGCCATCATTTTAATCTTTGTATTGAAACGAACGAACAGCTACAAGTTATGTAGGATGTGAAACAAGATAAGCAGAGCTACAAACTAGAGCTAAGAGCTCAGCGCGTTATCTCGGCATAAGGTAGTGATAATGTCAGTGATAGCCAATACGATCGTCGACTTCACCTTTTGATTATGTCGCCCCAAGAACATTTCAAGCATTGGGCCAGACATGGTTTCCACCATCTCCGCGTCATATTCGATAGGCATAATACGCTGAATCGCGTGCACCTTGTTGAGCTCAAATATCACATCAACTTCTGTGAAGCTGGTGTCTTCACCCTGTATTTTCGCCCACTCTTTCAAGGTAACGAAAACCTCGAGATCGTCGTAGAGTTCTTTACTGATCACGCCAAGCCCGAGTAGCAACTTAGCACGAATCATGATCTCGCCTAACGGCCCGCCACTGTTGAGAAGTGGTTCTACAACGAACTTAATTGCAGTGTCGTCTTTCTTAAAGATGTTTTTTAATACGGCATCTACCGTGTCGTCCAATGCATCGTAAGCAGCCATTAGGCAGGCGCCAGCACTCTCAGCTTCCGAAAGGGCTTCGAGTAATTCAGTTTCATGGCTTGTTTGTATTGGCATAACGGCTCGACAATAAGAAAGTGCCACTGGTGTGGCACTTTGATGGTTTATCATTTCAATGCTAGATAAGCTTCTTCCGCTAGTTTAACAACTTCTGAGTCACTATTCAGCTCAGAATAATGCGCTAATGTCTCAGCAAAGCCTTTTTCTGCGAACATTGCTTGAAGTTCAACCGCTTGTGGGTCGTCTTCGTTCTTGTAATGGAACGCAGCAGCGATTGCTTTTACTAGGTGAGCATTCGGTAGGCCGTACTCTAATGTACCGTTTAGAGGCTTAACTAGGCGGTCTTGCGGGCTCAGTTTGCGAATTGGCTGACGACCAACGCGGTCTACTTCATCACGTAGGAACGGGTTAGCAAAACGACCTAGAATCTTTTGGATGTAGGCAGCGTGCGCTTCTGGATCAAAGCCGTAACGCTTAATCAGAACCGCACCACTCTCTTCCATCGTCGCTGTTACTTCAGCGCGGATTACGTCATCTTCGATAGAGTCTTTAATAGTCTCATGACCTGCAAGCACACCAAGGTATGCCGTTACCAAGTGACCCGTGTTTAGCGTGAACAGTTTACGCTCAACGAAAGCCATTAGGTTGTCAGTGCATTCCATACCTGGGATGTTTGGAATCTCACCTTTGAATTGTGTTTGGTCTACGATCCACTCGCTGAACGTTTCAACTGTTACCGCTAGTGGGTCTGTTTCGCCCGCTTCTGCCGGTGGAACAATACGGTCAACCGCAGAATCAACAAAGCCAATGTGCTCTTCAGTGAACGCTTTCATTTCATCAGAAAGGTGCTCTAACACGGCTGCTTTTAATTGGCTAGTACCGCGAACCATGTTCTCTGCCGCGATGATGTTCATTGGTGCAGTGTTGTTTGCTGCTGCACGCTTTTCAATGCCTTGAGCGATAGACTTAGAGATGATTTTAAGAACCGTAGGGCCCACTGCAGTCGTCACAAGATCAGACTCAGCAATGCAATCTACTACTGCGCTTGTCGCTGAGTTTACTGCTGTCACGTTCTTAACAACTTCGACAACACACTCTTCGCCAACAATCTTAACTGGGTATTCTTGGCGTTCAATTAACGCATTTACAACCGTTTCATTTACGTCAGCAAACGTAACCTTCATACCAGCATCAGAAAGAAGCTTACCAATGAAACCACGACCGATATTACCTGCACCAAAATGTAACGCTTTCATAATTTTGACCTTATAAATATTTGAATCTAGATAGCTAACTGCTCAACAACATGCCTTGACGATGTGCCCTAGGCATTAAGCAGTAAGCTATTCAGACTGAATCTTGTTAGAAAGATTAAGACCGAAAATGAGGCCAGTAGGGGGATACCGGCCTCCTTCACTCAGGAGCTTGACTAGAGCTTTTTAGTTTCCGTTGAGAATACGTAGAACATCAGCAGGGTTTGTTGTGTTCTGTAGGCATTCCACAGCTTCTTCATCATCGAGTGAATTGGTAATAGCCATCAGCACCATGTTGTGCTCATCGCCTTGTGCGGCAATACCGATAACCATCTTCGCGATATCATCTTCATCTTCGCCCCATTGAATACCTTCAGGGTACTGACAGAAAACGATGCCGGTTTTTTGTACGTACTGTTTCGCTTCGATTGTGCCGTGTGGTACTGCGATAGACTCACCTAGGTAAGTAGACACAAGCTCTTCACGAGCAAACATGCCATCTACATATTCTGGTGATACGTTTCCAAGTTTTACTAATTGTTCGCCAGCAAACTTGATTGCGTCTTCTTTTTGAGTCGCTTTAAGGCCAAGGAAGATGCTGTCGTCAGTGAGTGCAAGCTTGTTGCCTTCTTGTGTTGGAGCTGCTGCAGGCGCCGGAGCTTCTACTTTCGCTTCACCACTTTGAGCATCGACAAGTTCTGCAACTAGTTGGTCGTATACGCCGCCGTCTAGGAAGTTGCTTAGAGACATATGCATCGCACCTGGCACAGTGCTACGAGCACGGTCTGTTAGGTCTTTATGCGTAATAACGATTTGCGAATCAGCCGGTAGGTTGTTGATTGCGTAGTTGGTTACTTCAATGTCTAGGCCAGCTGTTGCTACTTTCTTACGTAGTAGACCTGCACCCATTGCACTTGAACCCATACCCGCATCACACGCTACATAAACTGCTTTTACATCCGCTAGGTTTACGTTTGCTTCTGATGCTGCACCTTTAGAAGACGCTTTCATGTCTTTCATTTGTGCAGAAGCTTTTTCTAGTGAATCTTCCTCATCATCTTGCGCTGATGTTTTAAGAAGGATTGACGCTACAACAAACGATACTGCTGTTGCTGCGATAACCGATAGAATCACGCCGATGTAAGAGCCTTTTGGCGTCATCAGTAAGACTGCGAAGATAGAACCTGGAGATGCTGGAGAGATAAGGCCAGAATCGAACATTACGTTAGTAAATACACCCGCCATGCCACCTGCGATTACCGCAAGAATTAGACGTGGGTTCATTAGAACGTAAGGGAAGTAAATTTCGTGGATACCACCTAGGAAGTGGATGATAGATGCACCAGCAGCAGATTGCTTCGCGCTACCTTTACCAAACACCATGTAAGCAAGTAGAAGACCAAAACCAGGACCTGGGTTTGCTTCGATTAGGAAGAAGATAGAGCGACCCATCTCTTCAGATTGCTGAATACCTAGTGGAGAGAAGATACCGTGGTTGATTGCGTTATTTAGGAATAGGATTTTCGCAGGTTCAACAAAGATAGATGCTAGAGGTAGTGCACCCGCTTCTACCATTGCGTTTACACCAGCCGCAAGTCCGCCAGACAGAATCTTAACCGCAGGACCAATCACGATGAACGCGATGATCGCACAGATCATGCCGATGATACCCGCAGAGAAGTTGTTCACTAGCATTTCGAAACCACTCTTCACTTTACCGTGAACAGCTTCATCGAATTTCTTAATTGCGATACCACCTAGTGGACCTACAATCATTGCACCCATGAACATTGGGATATCAGTACCAACGATAACACCCATTGTTGTGATAGCGCCCACTACCGCACCGCGGTCACCACCAACCATTTTACCACCGGTGTAACCAATCAATAGTGGCAGTAGGTATGTAATCATAGGACCAACCATTGATGCTAACGTTTCGTTAGGCCACCAACCCGTTGGGATGAATAGTGCAGTAATGAAACCCCACGCAATAAATGCGCCGATGTTTGGCATTACCATATTGGATAAGAAACGACCAAAGTTTTGAACCTTAATCTTTGCTTCTGGTGATAACATAGGTAGAACCCCGTAATGTATTGGTTGGTCAAATGACCGAAAGTGTGTACTCAAAAGTCGATTAAAATGTATCACAACATTTCCAAAATGCACCTTAGCCCAACTTTCGTGATAGCCATCACACACGAAAAACACTTTCGGGTTAACAAGCACACCTTAGATCACAAAAACACCATGAATTTAAATTACAAAGCCAAATTAATGAGAATAGATATCATTAACACGCGATCAAGATCACATTTTATTTTGTAATACTTAAAAATAAATAGTGACCAAAATCACACTTAATAAAATATAGCATCTAAGATCTATATAAACCGTATAAAAGAACATCGTGTCACGTATATAAAATATGCACCTAGATGAGCAAAATCGCTATAGCTGTAATTTAATTACAGATTGAGCTACATTTTGCTAAACATACAAAACGAGACCTAACGCTCTACTAAAAACATAGACCACTGAACTGCAGTTAGCATTGATAGATGTGATATGGTATTTACCAACGCTATCGCATCATATATATCTCCAACACCCATCAGCTGATCACTCCGCTATTTGAGAAAAGACTATGTCAGACAAAATTTCCACATCCGCACTCGCTAAACAAAAAGGCATAGAAGCTAAAGCTTTATTTAGCGATCTAAAAACAGCCGGCTATATAGTGCGTTCACAAGAGCGTTGGATTCTCACAGAACGGGGAGAAAGCTTTGGTGGGGAATATGTCGAACACAAGAAGTTTGGTGTCTTTATTGTCTGGCCAGAGAAACTGCTTATCGATTTGGACTCATTCTCAGGAAAAACACTTACCGCCACCCAGCTTGGTAGTGCCTTTCAACTCAGCGCAAAGAAAATCAACTTACTGCTTAACGAGCTTGGTTGGATAACAAAAGAAGAAGACGGTTGGCATGTCACCTCTACAGGCTTAAAAGCCGGAGGTGAACAGAGAGAAGACAAAGCGACTCAAAACTTATTCGTGGTATGGCACGACTCACTGGTTCGCAATAAACGTTTGAAGCAGTCTGTTATTGAATTCCTAGGGCATGATGCTGAAAGCCACTCGACCGATGTGTCATTCTCCAGTTTTCGTCAGAAATTTGAGGCGAAGCACCGAAGCTTAGATGGGCATTATGTTCGATCAAAGGGAGAGCTGATCATTGATAACTGGCTTTATATGGCAGGAGTGGTTCATGCGTACGAGCGTCCGCTGCCAATATCAAAAGAAGTGATCAGCGATTTTTATCTACCAAGTGGCAAAGTGTACATCCAGTTCTGGGGAACCGATTCTGCGCCAATCGCCGAAGATAAACGTGAAACGACGAGAAAAATCTATGAAGAGCATGGTTTCGGTTTAATCGAAATCACGCCAGAAGATATCCCCAACCTAGACAGCGTACTTCCGCCATTATTGCGCCAATATGGTATCAAGGCGTACTAAGCTATTGAATCTAGAGATTCCACTTCCATTAAGATCACATTTATCGAATCATTATGGACATTATTAACCATAGTGATTTGATATGTTCGCTATTTTTCCCGAGTCATTCTTCTATTATCTTACACCCATCGACTTGAGCTACCGCAGATACTCGATTTATTGGGGCATGTTCGATAACTATTTAGACATTCAATCTATTGAGATTCGTTTAAATTGGTTATCCGTTTATTGTTGACGTGACTGAACATAAAACCCTACAACATTTATTATTGATAGATATTAGGATTCAACATGACTCATCCAATCATTACTGATCTAAACACTCGTTACACAGCTAAAAAATACGATGCAGAAAAACGCATCTCTGCGGAAGACATGGAAGTAATCAAAGAAGCACTTCGCTTGTCAGCTTCTTCTATCAACTCTCAGCCTTGGAAATTCATCATCATTGAGAGCGACGCAGCAAAACAACGCTTCCACAATACTTTCGAAAACATGTTCCAGTTTAACCAACCACATGCGAAAGAAGCATCACACACGATCCTGTTTGCTCACGATCCTAAATACACCAAAGAGAAATTCGCGAAGCGTGCTGATACAGAAGTAAGCTCTGGTCACCTACCAGCTGAAATGTACGAGCAGTTCTTAGGTGCTTACGCATTCGCAGAAATGAACACAGACGAAACAGGTTTCAACGGTAACTGGACTAAGTCTCAAGTTTACATCGCACTAGGTAACACGCTGCACACACTCGCTCGTCTAGGTATCGCTTCAACGCCTATGGAAGGTGTAGACGCAGCTATGATCAGCGAAGAGTTTGCTGACGAACTAGAAGGTCACATTGTTGATGTAGCACTGGCTATCGGCTACCACAAAGACGGCGAAGACTACAACTACGGCAAACCAAAAGCGCGCCTAGCTCTTGATGAAGTCGTTACTACGCTATAACAGACACTGATCTGTAATAGCTGACACAAACAAATCGCACTGCTTTATTTGGCCAGACGCTCGTCTGGCCTTTTTTGTATCTGTTATTTATCCAAGCCACTACCCAACACAAAGTCATTAAGACACATTAAATTCAATATGATTACAAAAACAAATAAGTCATAAAGACACAAAGAAGAGTTCAAAAAGCAAACAAACACAACTAAAACAATAACTTAAAAACATGGCACGACTAGTGCAATGAGAGCCTTAGATATTTAAATAAGGTATTATCATTATGACTATTCACGTTAAATCAAATGTTCATTGGGTCGGCGTCCACGATTGGGAAACCGAGCACTTCCACGGTAAGGAATACCACATGAACAAAGGTACCAGCTATAACTCGTACCTGATCCGTGAAGAGAAGACAGTGCTTGTCGATACTGTCGATCATCGCTTTACTGAACAATTCCTTGCAAACCTAGAGATGGAAATCGATATCAACGAGATCGACTACATCATTTGTCAGCATGCAGAAGAAGATCACTCAGGCGCCCTCTCTGCACTACTGGCTAAAATTCCAAACACACCCGTCTACTGTACTGAAGCTGGAGTGACCTCCATTGTTGGCCATCACCACCAACCAGACTGGAATTTCAGAACCGTCAAAACTGGCGATACGCTCGATGTGGGTAACGGCAAGCAACTTATCTTCGTTGAGATGAAAATGCTGCACTGGCCAGACTCAATGGCGACTTACTTAACCGGTGATGAAGTCCTGTTTAGTAACGACGCTTTCGGCCAACACTACTGCGACGAAAACCTATTCAATGACCAGCTAGACCAAGTTGAACTGCATGAACAGTGTCTGCGTTACTTCTCGAACATCCTGACACCGTTTGCGCCGCTGGTTAAAGCAAAGATTGAAGAAGTACTGAGCTTAGGCGTGCCGATCGATGTCATTGCTACTTCTCACGGCTGTATTTGGCGTGACAATGCGACTCAAATCGTTGAGCAATATTACGAGTGGTCGAAAGCCTACAAAGAAGATCGTATCACGATTGTCTACGACACCATGTCCAACAACACTCGCATGATGGCTGACGCGATCGCTAAGGGTATCCGTAAAGGCAGCCCAGAAACGGCAATCAAGGTCTTTAATATTTCTAAGCACGACAAGAATGACATCCTTGCCAATGTCTTCCGCTCAAAGGGTGTGCTTGTTGGGTCATCGACCATGAACAACGTGATGATGCCGCAAATCGCCGCGCTACTTGAAGAAATACACGGCCTGCGATTTGCAGAAAAAAGAGCCGCTGCATTTGGATCTTCAGGTTGGACTGGCGGCGCAGTAAAACGCATCGATGCTCGCTTACGTGAAGCCAACTTCGAGGTTAGCGCACCTCAGCACATCCACTGGAAACCAGATACAGACGCACTTCGTCAATGTATTGATTACGGCATGACACTGGCCGAGGTTTGGCGCACTGATGCGAACGAGGTTAGTGAGCCTAAACAAGTTGAGCGCAACGTTCAACGTATTGAATCAGCACCGACAAGCACCCCAACAGAGCAAAAAGACACGGCAGAACAGAAGCCAGAAGAAGCGCAAGATAAGCCTGTACATAGCGCAGACTGCACTTGCTGGCGCTGCACGGTGTGTGAATGGGTGTATGACCCACAACTGGGTGAACCCTACCAAGGCGTTGAACCGGGAACACCTTGGGCACAAGTGCCAGATGATTTCCTTTGCCCTGAATGCCATTTAGGTAAAGAAGTGTTTGTGGAGAAGTAACATGTCGAACATTGTGATTGTGGGCGGTGGTTTCGCTGCCCTACAAACCATAAAGATGGTACGTAAAATTGACCAAGATGTCGCGATTACCATGATCACGGCAGATGCAGGGGTTGAGTACAGTAAACCGAATCTTTCACACGCATTCAGCCAGGCTCAAACACCACAGTCGTTAGCCGTTAATAACGCTCAGCAATTGGCTGAGCAGTACAACGTGGTCATCAAAACCAAGGCTTTAGTCAGTGAAATCGATACCAAGCAGCAGTGTGTTCATGTTGACGGGCAAATCATCCACTATTCGAAGTTGGTATTAGCGACGGGCGCAACGCCCTTCATACCACCAGCGGAAGGGTTAAAACGCAGCGCGACCATTACGCTAAATAGCTTGGAAGAGTTCGAGAAACACAAGGCTCAGGTTGATAACGCACAACGCATCACTGTGATTGGTGGAGGCTTGATTGGGGTCGAGCTTGCATTCGACCTTCAAACTGCGGGCAAAGATGTCACGATTATCGAACCCGCAAGTTATCTATTGAACAGCCTTGTGCCGCCTTTCGTTTCACTTGAGTTGGAAAGGGAGCTGGCAAAAGCAGGGGTTACCGTCAAAACCGACTCTGCGATTTGTCGAGCGACTTACCTCCACGATGGAGTCAGGCTACAAACTACCGCCTCTCGATTAATACGAGCAGATATCGTGATTGCCGCAGCAGGATTAAGGCCAAATACGGCTTTAGCCACGCAAGCGGGAATAGAGGTCAACAGAGGCATTGTGGTCGATGACACCCTGAAAACCAGTGCCAACAATGTGTATGCGATTGGTGATTGCGCTGAAATTGAAGGTCGTGTGATGGCTTATCTGCAGCCAGCAATCTTGTCGGCAAACGTGTTGGCGAAGCAGCTGACTATGGATACACGAGAGGTCAAAGTGGGTGAAGCAAAGCTCAGCTTGCCTCATATGATCACCAAGGTGAAAACACCGAGTTACCCGATTCAGCTGGCAGGGCGCGATATTCACACAGCTCAGAGCTGGGAAACTCGATTCGATCCTAAAGGCATTGTCACCAAAGGCTTCAATGAAGATAACCAGTTGGTTGGATTCATTGTCACAGGAGAGCACATCAAGGCTGCATTTCCTTTACTAAAGGAGTTGCAAATCAGTTCACCATCATAAGTACAGAGGTGTAAAAGCAGTCGACTCATTACATAGTTCGGCTGTATTCAACACAAAAATGCACATCAAATTAGGGAAAATTTGATGCTTATACTAGAGCAACTCGAGTATAAGCAAGCAATAAAAAAGCCAGTCAACGGACTGGCTTTCTTGTATTCATCTTAGTGCGATAAGCTCATTGCGTTTAAGCAAAGGCGAACATTAACCGATAAACGAGATGTAACCTTGAAGGATAATCAGGTTAACGATATCGATAAAGAAGGCACCAACAATTGGCACAACCATGAAGGCTTGTGGCGATGGACCGTATCGATTCACCAAAGAACCCATGTTCATTACCGCTGTTGGTGTTGCACCTAGGCCGAAACCACAGTGACCACCTGCCATAACCGCTGCGTCGTAATTAGAACCCATTACTTTGAACGTCACAAAGTAAGAGAAGATACCTAACACCACCGCCTGAACCGCAAGGATAGCCAAGAACGGAATCGCAAGGTCAAAGATGTTCCAAAGCTTAAGGCTCATTAGCGCCATTGCTAGGAACAGTGACAATGACACCGTACCAAGAATATCGACCGTTTCGCTGTCAGTCTTATGCAGCTTAGTGACTTCAAACACGTTAGTGATGAACACACCAATAAACAACGCGTAAACGAAGTCAGGAATCATCAACCAAGAAATTTCAAAAGTCGCCACCCACTGCTCTAGGTACTTCGCACCCGTGATACAGATAAGAAGGATGAACAACACTTCAATCACCTTCTTCGCCGTCACTTTGTCTTCTTCATACTCGTTGTAAGTAACAAGTTCAGGGAAGCGTTCGTGCGTTTGCGTGCCAGTACCGTACTCAGATTCAAGCTGGTTTTTGTCAATCAACTTTTGCGCCACTGGGCTACCGATAATACCACCGATGATCAAACCAAAGGTCGCTGAAGCCATTGCGATTTCTAGCGTATTTGCAATACCAAACGTGTCTGCAAAGGTTTGAGACCAAGCCGCGCCTGTACCGTGACCACCCGAAAGCGTGATAGAGCCAGCAATCAAACCCATCAAGGGTTCAAGGCCTAGTGCCGTTGCTAAGGTTACGCCTACACCGTTTTGGATAATGATGTAAACCGACGCTACCCCTAAGAATAGGAATACCTTGGCACCACCTTTTATCAGCTGCGTGTAGTTCGCCGCAAGGCCAACCGTTGCAAAGAACATCAACATAAACGTGTTCTGCAGGGGCAAAGAAAACTCAAGATCAAGGCCGTTAAAGTGCAGGGCTGTAATAGCAAAAGCGACAATCAAGCCGCCGACAATGGGCTCTGGAATGTTGTACTTTTTGAGAATCGGAAGCTTTGCATTGACGAAATGACCTAGAAACAAAACACTAATCGCGATTAGGAAGGATTCTAATGGTCCAATTGAAATTAATTGATTCATATAACCTCTATTTTTTTACGTTCTCATCTTCCCTAATGAGTCTAGTTTTATCTGTAATTATTTGTGCTGCTCTACCTATATTTATACAAACTGGAGAGAAAGTGTGGATTCGAAAAGCGAACACATTACTGCGATCGCTTAGTGCCATGTTAGTAGCACGTTAACTTTTATAGGAGATAAAAGGATTTGTGACAACAATCACCTCCTAAAAGTTGAAAACGGCGTGAGTATCTATGCCGCTGACTCTGCTTTCTTAATACCTAAAAAAGCAAAAAGGAGCTATTTCTAGCTCCTCTTTCATCACCATCGCTGGTAATTAGAATTTTTTCGGTGCGTAACCAGTCATAACCTCAATGCGAAGTTCTTTACCGATCTTCGTCATTGGGTGAACAATTACGAGTCCTTTAACAGACTTTTTAAGTTTACCCATATCCGCTTGCTCAGCCTTAGTGATTTCACGGCTAAATGGCATATCAACCAGAGACTTACGCTCTTGGTTCACATCGTAGCTTTCTTTGTGTTTAAGCTGGGCAATTTTCTTAGTTAGCTTCTTAATCTCTTCCTCGAACTGACGAACAACAGGACGATCATTACGAGTTTTAGCAGCATCTAACTTGTGGCGACACTTGTCTAGACGGTTGTTAATTTGTTGAAGTTCGTTTTTAACACTCATAATAATTTCCTAAGATTAAACAAGCCAATTCGGATTGGGGCGCGGAGTATAGCACAAGGGTTCTGTTGAACCGAAATTTATCTGTTAATTACCAACAGAAACGAATCACATCGACACCGCTCATTCAGCTTGCCTATTCTTTGCGGCGAAACTCTAAGCGGATTATTCCTTGATAGGATAGCGTCTACTTCAAAAATTGCAGTTCTCGATGCATCAAAATTCCGTCTAAACTTATACTCTAACGCAATAACTAAATCAGAGTACACAGCTTGGAGTTGTTACCCCAACAACGACTCTGATTTGCAACGTAATCACAAGGATAGCCGATGACATTATTGAAACGAACATTGACCTGCAGCCTAGTCCTGAGTGCAATGTTTGCCACAACTTATGCATCTAGTGAACAAACAACCCGAAGTAACCTGCTCGTTGAGTACTCTTCACCTCAAAATGCCGAAGAAGAGCAGCTCAAACGCGAGATTCAAAGCAGTGGCGTTAATGACACTGTGGCTGACCTATCAAACCAACTGTTCATGTTTGAGAAGCCATTAACCATTCAATATGGCGGGGAAGAAGGACCGCTCTACGATCCGCAAACCCATCAAGTGCTGATCCCTTATAGCTTTTACGCTGAGTCACTCAATTACTTTGAGAAGAACCAATACGAAAAAGAGTATGGAAAATCTGCGCAAACTGGCGCTATTGATACCTTGCTGCACACCCTACTACACGAAACTGGGCATGCGTATATCGAAGATCAGAACATTGCCATATTGGGTAAAGAAGAAGATGCAGTTGATAACCTAGCAACCGTGCTACTGCTTAACTACGTAGAGCATGGGGCCGACGCCGCTATCAGCGCTGCAGACATGTTCGCTTTCGAGTCAGAAGACCGCCCAGAGTATTACGACCTAGGGGAATACATCGACGAGCACAGTTTCGACCTGCAGCGTTACTTCTCCACGTTATGCTTAGTGTATGGCAGCGATCCTGATGCCTATAAGAACTTGCTCGATGAAGTGGAAAACGACTATTTGAAAGACAGAAAAGAGTTCTGCGTTGAGCACTTTGACGTGATCAATGAAAATTGGCATCAGTATTTAAAAGAGAGTGATGATACTTAGATGCTGAAAGGTTAGTGTCGAGAACGAGACAAAACGGCTTTGGCATCAAATTCCAAAGCCGTAAGTCGATAAGTGTGCTTACGTGTTAAGAGTTAAGAGCTTAAACCCTAGACCTTCACTTTATACTTCAGATCTTGAGCTTCATCGCCGGTCATGCCTCGAAATCCCCAGCAGTGCGATGGCTGTTCCTTAATGGTGATTTCAATATCAATAGGAGAGATAGCTAACTGCTTTTCTATTTCAGAAAATATCTTCTTAATTAAGCGCTTTTTGGTGTTTACCGCTCGACCTTCCATCATATTTATCTCAATGACGGTATAGGCTTCTGTTCTTCCTTCCGGGTAAAAGAAGTCATCTCGTTCCAATGGCACAAACCGATGTGCTCGCTTGTCATCGGGTAAACCCATTTCACTGTTCAAGCACTGCTGCAACACATTGGAGAGCTGCAACTTAATTGGATTTAAGCACTCTTTGATACCATAAATAACAATCATGACCATTCCTTTGATGCGATGTTAGGTATAGAAGAACGTCAGATAGAAGCATCGTCTGGCAACTACCCATTCGCTTACTATTTGTTCATATATTACCTAATGACGCGTATGAGAAAAGGTAAAAACAATGAATTTATGAACAGGTGCAACAAAATACCTATCCCTTTGCAAACATAAGCCGAAGCGAATTGATCGAACACCACCCTCCCCGCGTATATCTTCTCAAATCACATCTGAACTAAGGAGTACTATGTGCCGAATTCACCTAGGAAGACCACGCGGACAGACGCCGAACCAGAAACACCCGTAGAGTCTTCTCTAGAGCTCGCAGTGTTTCCTCTCCCCATCTTCCTTCTACCAGGAGGCAGACAAAGACTGCGCATTTTTGAGCCAAAGTATCTCGCGATGGTCGCTCACGCAGCGCAGGGCGGTGGTTTCATTATTGCCACTCAAGACAACTCTAACGCTGATCATCTCAGTTCTTGGGGAACAAAGGTGACCATCGTCGACTTCAATATGTCGGATGACCAAATCTTAGAGATTGATGTCGAAGGCGAAAAGCTGGTGCAATTGCATGGGTCGTTTCGAGACGATGATGACCTGATTAAAAGTAAGTTCAGCTCGTTGCCACACTGGCCAGCCCATGAATATAAAGTGCCTAACGTGTTTACCGCTTTTTTGGTTCAGTTGTTTCGCGACCACGATTCGATAAGAACACTCTATCCCACTCCAGATTTCGAGAGCCCACAATGGATCTGTGCACGATTGCTCGAAATGATGCCTATCCCATTGGAAAAGAAAACAGAATTTACTGAGCCTGCTAGTTTTCCTTCTCTAGTTCCTTTTTTGAATCAAATCATTACGGGGCAATAAGCATTTTTCTTCACTATAATTTTGTATAGTGGAAATTAATCTAATTAAAGTGATCCCGACTTTCTCCTTTCACGTAGTGCCTATCAAATTCGCATGATGGTTAGTTACTATGCAAGTGGAAAGCAGAAGTTCAGGGAACGGCAAGGAGCATGTCATTATTCCCGATAACAAAGTACCTACAGACAACAAAGTACCGACAGAGCTCTCGAGCTGGTTGGTGTTGGTTGGTACAGACCGAGACAAGCAGGCATTCACCTGTTTGTTTAAGTTCTTCGCTCCTAAGATTAAGCGTTTTGGCATTAGTAAGTTAGGCGGCGAAGCTGCTGCCAACGAGCTAGTTCAAGACACGATGACTAATGTTTGGAAGAAAGCACATCTCTACAATGTAGATAAAGGCGCTGCGACCACTTGGGTCTACACGGTAATGCGTAATGCAGCGTTCGACATTTTGCGTAAAGTGAAAGCGAAAGCCGAACAAACGATAGCCGACGATATCTGGCCGATAGATGCGATGGTAGCCGAATCTCAAAATGAAGAATTGCCATTCGGTGATCATTTGATGAGCCGACACGTAATGACTCAGATAGAGAAGTTGCCTCTTGCTCAGAAAACCATCGTCAAAGGCGTCTATTTTCAAGAGCTCTCTCAAGAGCAACTCGCTCAGCAACTTGGCGTCCCACTTGGAACGGTGAAATCACGTCTGAGACTCGCTTTAGCCAAATTAAAAGTTCACATGGGGGAACAAGACCATGATTAAACATCACCCAAACGCGGCAATCTTGAAAGACTTCGTCGATGGCACGTTGGCTGATTCAGTTTCTTTGATTGTTTCTAGCCATGTAGAACTGTGTAAACACTGCCAACAACAAGTTAAGCAGCTTACCGCTGAAGCGGCGAATAGTGCATTTGACGCAGAGCCAGTATTCTCAAATGAAGATCTAGACAGCTTCTTAATGGACGACATGGACTTTGATTTTGATGCGATAGAGCAAATCACAGCCGATGCTTCACAGTCAGTTGAAGTGACTCCAGAGGTTCAGAAAATAACCGTCGCCGACACAACATTCACAATTCCTCGCGCCCTCAACTCAGTCGCGAGAAAGGACTGGATGAACCTAGGCAAAATTTCACGAGCAAGACTCGATTTTGCTGACGAAGCACACCACACCAGCTTGTTGCACATCGACAAAGATGGACAAGTGCCTTGCCACACCCACAAAGGCTTCGAGATCACGCTTCTTCTAGAAGGCAGTTTCGAAGACGAAATGGGCGTCTACAACAAAGGTGACTTCATCTGGTTGGATGGCAATCACACTCATCAACCTGCAACAAAAGAAGGTTGTGTCTGTTTAACCGTTTCAAGTGATGCCTTGTACTTCACCAAAGGCGTGAGTCAACTGTTCAACCCACTAGGTAAATACATTTATTAGATTGAAGTATTTACTGGGCTCGTCACAAGACTCGCACAGTTGGCTAGGTAGAAAAGTAAAAACCGAACTAAAGCAATGTGGAATAAGCAACAAACCACATAATATAAGAATAACGATGAGCAATGATCGTAAGGAATTGACCAATGGATAAAAAAATAAAAATAGGCATCAGTGCATGTGTCGCCGGTCATAAAGTTCGGTTCGATACAGGACACAAACGTTCTCGCTTCTGCACAGACGATCTTGCAGATTATGTAGAGTTAGAACCAGTTTGTCCTGAAATGGGCGTCGGTCTTCCAACTCCTCGTCCAACCATTCGTCAAACAAGAATGTTAGATGACATCATTCACGTTTCTCGCCCAGATGGTTCAGGTGATGTGACCAACGAACTGATCGAGTTCGGTCAAAACTACTCAAAGAACAACCAACACATTGCTGGCTTTATTGTGTGTCAAAAAAGTCCAACCTGCGGCATGGAACGCGTGAAAGTGTACCACCACCATGGTCGAGGCTCTGAATCGACTGGCGTAGGCATGTTCACGCAACAAATTATGGACGGCAACCCGTTACTTCCCGTTGAAGAAAACGGCCGCCTTAACGACCCCATTTTGCGTGAAAACTTCATGACTCGAGTGTTCACTTACCAAAAATGGCTCGATCTTGTGGATGAAGGTGTGACTAAACACAAGCTTATCCAGTTCCACAGCGCCCACAAGTACTTAGTCATGTGTCACCACGTTGAGGGATACAAAAGTTTAGGCAAACTGTTAGCGGGTAATGAGTTAGACATCGACGAATTGGCAGCTCAATACATCGAAGGTTTGATGAAGGCGTTATCGCATCATGCTAATCGAGGCAGTCACGCCAATACGCTGCATCACTTGCAGGGTTACTTTAAAAAACAACTGAGTAGCGCTCACAAACAAGAACTCACCAACCAGATAGATTCTTTCAGAGAGGGCGTGATTCCACTGTTAGTGCCGCTGACACTGATCAATCACTACCTAATGGAATACCCAAACGAGTACTTGGAATCACAGGTTTACCTAAACCCTCACCCACAAGAACTTAAGCTGAGATACGGATATTGAGCGACATTTTATGGATACGACGAGACCTGAGGGTTCACGATAACCCAGCGCTCGTCGCAGCAATTGAAAACGGCGTATCTATCGCCGTTTTTATTTCAACCCCACAGCAATGGCAGCAACACCACCTTGCACCAATCAAAGCTGATTTCATCTATCGTCATCTAAAACAACTCAAATCCCAGCTCGCTGAATTCGGGATGACTTTGCTTCACCTGAAAGCGACCGACTTTGACGACCAATCCAAACAGCTCATCGACTTATGCCAGCAGCTTGATGCCAAGTGCGTCTACGCAAACTCTGAGCCTGAGGTCGATGAACAGGCTCGCGATAAAAAGCTAATTTCAAGCGGCTTAAACCTCAAGATGAGCGATTGTGACGTTATGTTGCCACTCGGTAGCGTTCTCAACAAACAAGGCGAGATGTTCAAAGTCTTTACGCCCTTTAAGAACGCTTGGCTAAAAGAAGTTCAGGTGAAAGGCATCATCTGCAGTCCAGCTCCTGTCGAGTCAGCTGAACGTTCACAAACACAGCTTCCTGACAACTTACAAGCCTTAACCCTCTCCGCTAACTATGATTTCGACTTTCCTCGTGTGGATTCGAGTCGCTGGCCATTAAGCCAAGATGTATTGGGCAATGTGATCCCCAATTTCTTAGGCAATAAAGTCAACGACTACGCACGTCTGAGAGACATTCCCTCAGTTAAAGGGACATCGGGGCTATCACCTTATCTAGCGATTGGCGCCGTGAGCCCACGTTGGTTAGCGATTCAATTGATTCAGCAGAAACCCGATCTGTTATTTGATACGCAATTACCGGCCTTTTGTTGGCTCAATGAATTGATTTGGCGAGATTTTTATAAGCATTTGATGTTCCACCATCCTAAACTGGTTAAAGGTGCTAACTTTCAGCAAAAATACAATGGTTTAGATTGGTATCACGATCATCCTAGCTTCAAAGCTTGGTGCGAAGGAAAAACAGGATATCCATTGGTTGATGCAGCAATGCGTCAACTGGTTGAAACGGGCTGGATGCACAACAGGCTAAGAATGGTGGTGGCAAGCTTCCTAACCAAGCACCTGCTTATTGACTGGCGTTGGGGCGAACGTTTCTTTATGTCACACCTTATCGATGGTGACTTTAGTGCCAACAATGGTGGCTGGCAGTGGGCTTCAAGTACTGGCTGTGATGCTCAACCTTACTTCCGAATTTTCAATCCAATCACCCAGAGTGAAAAGTTTGATCCAAAAGGAATTTTTATTCGTAAGTACATACCAGAGCTGCAAAATATCCCAGATAAGTATGTGCATTTCCCACATGAATTTATCGCTAAAAACGGAATAGACAGCGAATACTGGCAACCCATCGTTGAGCATAAAGAAGCACGATTGAGAGCCTTAGCCTTCTTCAAATAATTAGAGTGAATATTATGGATAACTCTCTATGGCTTGATAACTTTCTCAACATGTATCGAGAACTCGGAACCGACAATTTCGACGTGCTTAAGACGGTTTATCACCCTGATATTGAATTCCAAGATCCGCTGCATCATGTCAGCGGTATTTCGGCGCTTACGCACTACTTCGAGAACCTCTACACACAGGTAACGAGCTGTTACTTTCATATCGAACACACTTTCGAAGCGAACGACGAGGCTTCGGTTTACTGGACGATGCAGTTTGCTCACAAGCAATTAAATGGGCAAAAGCCAATCGAAGTACAAGGACACAGCCACCTCAAGATGCTCGACGGTCAAGTGGTCTACCACAGAGACTATCTCGACGTCGGCTCTATGTTGTACGAACACATTCCAGTACTGGGCTGCGCGATCAAATCCATCAAAAAGAGGGCGAGCCGATAATGCGTATTATGATTACAGGCGCGACCTCAGGTATAGGCCAATCCCTAACTAAAGATTACGCTCAGCAAGGGCATCAGGTGATTGCTTGTGGCCGCAACCCAGACAAGCTGCAAGCCTTAGTTGACTCTCACGATACAGACGTCGCGCATTCATCCATTACGCCGCTCTGTTTCGACCTGACTGATTACCACAACTTCCCAGAACTCGACCAAGACAAGTCGCTCGATCTGCTGATTTTAAATGCTGGTGATTGTGAGTACATCGACGACCCAGTGAATTTTGATGCCGAGCTTTTCGAGCGCGTCATCAACATAAACCTAATTTCAATTGGCTACGCCCTTAAAGCCTGGTTAAAAAACATCAAGCCCGGCGGCCGTTTGGTTTTAGTCAGCTCCAGCGCTAGCTTTTTACCTTTGCCAAGAGCCGAGGCTTATGGCGCTTCAAAGGCCGCCCTCACCTACTTAGGCAGAACACTTTCGGTTGATCTGGCAACGCACAACATTCATGTCTCAATTGTGCACCCAGGCTTTGTTGAAACGCCATTAACCGAGCGAAATACGTTCTCTATGCCTATGATTATTAGTAGTGAGGCCGCAACTCAGCGAATCGTTAATGGTATCGCTCAAGGAAAGAGTGAAATCGATTTCCCAAGACGATTCATCATGTTGATGAAGCTACTAAGAATGCTTCCAACTCCAGTTTGGCAAAAACTCGCTTCAAGGATGGTATAACAATGAAGAAAATCGCCATTATTGGTTCAGGTATATCTGGACTCACTTGCGCGCATATATTAGATAAGCACCACGACGTAACGGTATTCGAAAAAAATGATTACGTTGGGGGGCACACCGCAACCGTTGATATTGAACATCAAGGCTCGGCGTTTTCGATAGATACAGGTTTCATCGTATTCAACGATCGAACCTACCCAAATTTCAATCAGCTTCTAGAACAACTCGGTGTCGAAAGACAACCTACCGAGATGAGCTTCAGCGTCCACAACACCACCACTAAGTTTGAGTACAACGGCCACAGCATTAATTCGTTATTCGCTCAGAGGAGTAACATCTTCAAACCTCAGTTCTGGTCTTTAGTGTCTGACATTCTCAAGTTCAACAAACTGTGTAAGGCTCAGTTTGAAAGCAATAAATTCACACCAGACGTTACCCTTGGCAGCTTCCTACGAGATAATCAATTTTCCGATTTTTTCAGCCAGCACTATATCCTACCGATGGGCGCGGCGATTTGGTCGACAAGCTTGGAAGAGATGGAAGAGTTTGAGCTGAAGTTCTTCATCCAGTTTTTCTACAACCATGGATTGCTCGATATCGCGAACCGTCCTCAGTGGTATGTGATTCCAAAAGGATCGCGTTCTTATGTTGAAATCATCCTTTCACGCCTAAGTAAGCCTGTTGCACTCAATACATCGATTAAACAAGTGACTCGCCAAGAAACGGGCATCACGATTGAATTTGAAGATGGCAGCACACAAGACTTCGACGAAGTAATCTTTGCTTGCCACTCAGACCAAGCCTTACGTCTGCTTGGCGATGCGACAGAACAAGAGCAACAGGTACTGGGCGAGATCCCATACAGCCGTAATGAAGTCGTTCTGCACACCGATACTCGCTTGTTACCAGACAGAAAGCTGGCTTGGGCAAGCTGGAACTATATGTTGGATGGCGACAGTAAACGACCTGCCTGTGTCACTTACAACATGAACATTCTGCAAGGCATCGAAAGCCAAGACACCTTCTGTGTCACCTTGAATCAAAGCGAAGCCATCGACCCAGAAAAAATCATTCGCAGCTTTGTTTATCATCACCCGGTACTTAATTCGAACACGGTCGAAGCTCAGCACAAGCGTGAGCAAATCTGTGGCAAAAACCAGACGCACTTTGCTGGTGCTTATTGGTACAACGGCTTCCACGAAGACGGTGTCCACAGTGCACTCGATGTGACCAAACGCTTCGGTTTAGATTTGAGCACGAGTTCAGCACTATGAACAGTCAAACCCTGACACCCGAGATGGGGATCGCATCCGAAAAGAGTGAAGAGCTCAGCGGTATCTATTGGGGTAACGTCAGACATCGCCGCTTTGGCGACATCACCCATGAGTTTAGCTATCAGCTGTATATGATGGGGTTAGATCTTGATGAGCTGCCCCAAACCACAGCGCGCAGTGCGCTGTTCGGAACTCGATGGTACAACCCAATTCGCTTTGTCGAATCGGATTATCTCGCTGAAAAAAAAGAAAATGTCACCACGGATGAACCAAAATCACTTAAGCAACGTATAGCTTCCAAAGTGCAACAACTTGGTGGGTTTTGGTCTGATTCAAACCGTGTGACGATGCTGGCTCAGTGCCGCTGTTTAGGCATCTATTTCAGCCCAATCAACTGTTTCTTCTGTTACGACGAAACTGGGGATTGCAAGTACATGTTGGCTGAGGTGAGCAACACGCCTTGGCGAGAAAGACACTACTATCTCATCGACATGCACCAAGAATTGAAGGTAAAAAAAGAGTTTCACGTTTCACCGTTCATGGATTTGAACATGACTTATTTTTGGAAAATTAAGCCACCAGCGAAACGCACGTTAGTTCACATCGAAAGCCGCCGAGACGATAAGCTTTTCGATGCGACACTGGCTCTGACGAAACAGTCAGTAACCAAGACAAACATTAGACGAACGGTATTCAAGATTCCGGCGATGACGATAAAAGTCGTGATGGGAATTTATTATCAGGCTCTCAAATTATTCCTGAAAAAAGTACCGTTTGTGGCGCATCCAGACTCAACATCTTAAGCGCTTAAAACAGAAATCGATTCTAGCTTGGGTTCGCTCCAACCAAGGAGCAGAACTCAACTTAGTTGGCACAAAATATTAGAATGAGTTATCAGCGAGGTTTACATGGAACAGCTTGCCAAACAAAACAACAATATTGAACAACAAGCTAAAGCCGTTGCTGTTTCAAGCAACTGTAAATATCGAGCTTTAATCTTCAAGGTTTTAGAAAGCCTACAATTCGCGACGCTTGAGATCATTGAGCGCGACCAGCATTCGGTGTTCGGTGATCGAGAAGCAGACTTGAAAGGTCGAATCGTGATTCATGATGCGACCTTTTTTAGAGATGTCGTCATCAACGGTAGTATTGGCGCATCTGAAGCGTACATCGATGGTAAATGGACCAGTCCAAATCTCACGCGTGTGATTCAAATCATGGCTCGCAACCAAGCCCAATTGGATGAGCTTGATGACAAGACACAGTGGATTTCTCGCATCAAAAACCTATTGCTGCGTCGTAAAAATGCCAACACGGAGCAAGGCTCTAAACGAAATATTCTCGCGCACTACGATATTGGCAACGAGCTGTATGAGCGCTTCTTAGATAGCTCGATGCAGTACTCTTCCGCTATCTACAGCGAAGACGCAGAAACCTTGTCGAAGGCTCAACAAAACAAAATGAAAACCATCTGTGAGCGATTAGAACTGTCGGAGAAAGATAGCGTGGTCGAGATAGGCACAGGTTGGGGCGGCTTAGCCATCTTCATGGCACAACACTACGGTTGCCATGTCACTACTACCACGATTTCAGATGCCCAACATGCGCTTGCTGAACAGAGAGTCAAAGCGCTTGGTTTAACCGATAAAATCACCCTGCTTAAAGAGGATTATCGCAATCTCACTGGTGAGTACGACAAGTTGGTTTCGATCGAGATGATAGAAGCGGTCGGCCATGAATATCTACAAACTTTCTTTGAGAAGTGCTCTTCGTTACTTAAGCCCTCAGGCAAGATGCTGATTCAAGCGATTACTATCGCTGACAGCCGTTACGACAAATACCGCAAAGGTGTCGACTTTATTCAGAAGTACATCTTCCCCGGCGGTTGTTTACCTTCAGTTTCAGTAATGACCCAACACCTTGCGACCAGCACCGACCTTGTGGTTCAAGAAATTGATGACATTGGCCTACACTACGCTCGAACACTGAATGATTGGAACATCGCCTTTGAAAATAGTTGGGAAGAGTTAGAGTCCCTCGGCTATTCAGAAGAGTTTAAGCGCTTGTGGATCTTCTACTTCTGCTACTGTGAAGGCGCATTCAAAGAGCGCGTGATCAGCACTCATCATGTAGTCGCAAGAAAACCTCGTTACTTTGGAGCAAAAGATGAAGCGGTTTTGGATTATTAATCTCGTACTGTTTCAAGCGACCTGGGTTTGCAGTGCCTTTTTTACCGCGCAAGCCCCGTTCGTCACACCACTGATTGTAGTGGTTCACTTCCTTCTATCACCGACTCGCAGTAGCGATCTGAAGATACTCATTTTATTACCATTGGGGCTATTGCTTGATAGCCTCTTACTTCACTTCGGCGTGTTTTCCGTCGACTCTGAAATTGCTAATCAATCTTGGTTCCCAGTGTGGCTTGTCTGCCTGTGGATCATGTTCTTAATCAGTTTTAACCACAGCCTAAATTGGCTATTAAAATGCTCGAAAGTGATCTTGTTTGTCATAGGGTTCGTAGCAGGTACTAGTAGTTATTGGGGAGGCATCAAAGCTGGTGCTCTTCTTACTACTTGGCCAGATGCATCGGTAGTTGCTGCCCTTGCAATAAGTTGGGGGATTTTGTTGCCCTTACTGGTGGCCGCCTACTCCAACTTAATACAACCTAAAATGGCAATAACGAGGTGACTTATGGCTTATTCACGCAACCCGACACAAACGTTCAAACCTGAGCGAGGTATTGTTCGCCCTCATCAGCAAGCAAAAAACACACTTCTAAGCTTTATTACTCTCTCGTTAATCTTTGCTTCGCTGTTATTTGCTGGAAGCGTTAAAGCCTCTGCTGTCGACGATCTAAACAAACGTGGTCAGGGTGAAATGAGCTACCTATTTTGGACTCTCTACTCGGCAGAATTCTACGCGACTCCAACCAACTCTGAACGAGCCTTAAAGCTTGAGTATTACCGCTCAATCGACAGCAAAGACCTCGTAGACGCGACCGAAGATCAGTGGAACAAGCTTGGCTACTCTAACAGCAACATTCAACGTTGGTTGAAACCCTTGTACGCGATGTGGCCGAACGTGGAAGAAGGAAGCACACTCACGATTCGTGTCGCTGAAGATAACGTAAGTCGTTTTTATTTCGATGAACAACCGATCGGCACTATCCAAGACAAGCAATTTGGTGAAGCGTTTCTAGCGATTTGGTTATCTGAAAACACCTCTGAACCCGGTCTTCGTAAACAACTTTTAGGTTTGAACAAATGAATCCAAAAACAACAATAATAAAATTCGCTCTGGTATTTTTTTCACTCACTTGGCTAGTGGGCTGTGGCTCTGCAAGTTTAGAAGACCATGTCGACACTACGCCAGAGCTCAAGCTTGAAACCTTTTTTAATGGCGAGCTAATGGCCTACGGCATGGTGCTCGACCGCTCTGGCAACCTACTGCGCCGCTTTGATGCCAAGCTTATCGCAAATTGGGACGGTGACAATGGAGAAATAAAAGAGTGGTTCTCTTTTGCTGATGGCGAGCGCTCAACTCGCGTTTGGAATCTGATCAAAACGGGCGAAAACACCTATTCTGGGACCGCCAACGATGTCGTTGGAACCGCTTATGGTGAGACCCAAGGTTCTGCGCTGTATTGGAAATATGATCTAGAAATTGAAGTAGACGGCAGCACCTATGAAGTCGTGCTCGACGATTGGATGTTCTTGATGGACGACAAGCGATTGTTCAACAAGACTGAGATGTCCAAGTTTGGCTTTAAAGTCGGAGAAGTCATCTTATACATCGAGAAGATTTGATTTAGCTGCGGTTTCTGATTCTTAGTTTTAAATCGATGACTACATCTACAGTACGTAGCGAAACAGCCCACAACGAAAATTGTGGGTTGTTTTGTTTGATCCCTCGAATAGCATACCTGCATGCTCAAGCCACTGTGCTAAGATGCGCCACCAGCATACAAATGGACTAAACTGACACTAAGCAGTCCCCATTTGTTTCGCTAAGCGTAGATTCCCTACCATGAATAATTGAAAAGGCTTTAAAGCATGAGCAAGTTGACCTCAGCGGAGCGTAAAGCTCGCGACAATGAACGTTTCTCACAACGCGTAAACGACCGCAGAGAAAAAGGTGAAGACGTAGTTGCTTACGCACTGACCAACAAAAAAGCTGTAAAATTCCTGACTAAGTCAGAGAAAAAACGTTTCAACGAAACGAGAGCCACTCTGCAAGAAGAGAAGCGAGTGAAAGAACAAGAAGAGCTTAACCGAATCGAAGACGCGTTCACGATCAAACAGTTCGACGACGAAAAATAATCACTTATGATTACTCAAAAGCGCTGGCTCTTATGCCGGCGCTTTTACTTGTTAGTTCTATTGCTTTTTAGCGGTGTTACTTCTGACCAACCCCGTCGATTCTTAACGACTTTCCACACACTCTTATTCCCCCCACAGCTCAACCTATCAACCAGGCTATCGATCAACTTTAGCCATAGATCTCAGAAAATCTTAGCCCAGCCCCTTACTATCTCGAATCAACTCTACAAATTTAAGACAGTATGATTTTAATTACCGGATCAAGCAGCGGTTTAGGCGCAGCTCTCGCGAAACAATATGCTAACGCCGCAACAGACGCCCAGCGCGTAGCCATCACAGGTCGCAATGCACAACGTTTAGCAGAAGTGGCGCAAGGCCTACCTGCGAATACCATTAGCCAAGCGTGTGATCTCTGTGACCCGCACTCAGTGAGCGAGTTATTGGATGCGTTACCTGAAATGCCGAAGCTGGTGATCCACAGTGCTGGCAGTGGCTACTTCGGTAAGATAGAACAGCAAGATCCAACCATCATCAGCGACATGCTGAAGAACAATATCGAGTCTTCGATCTTTTTGATTCGCGAGCTTGTGCAGCGCTACAAAGATCAATCAGTCACCATTGCTGTGGTGATGTCGACGGCGGCACAAGGTGCTAAAGCGGAAGAGTCCACCTACTGCGCGGCAAAATGGGCCGTGAAAGGCTTTATCGAATCGGTAAGGTTGGAGCTAAAAGGTCACCCGATGAAAATCGTCGCGGTTTATCCTGGAGGAATGGCGACCGAGTTTTGGAATACAAGCGGTAAAGACATGGATACCTCAAGCTTTATGACCGCACAAGAAGCCTCTCAGATGCTGCAACAGGCATTGACCAGCACAGAGCATGGATTCGTATCAGATATTACGATAAACCGCGGCTAGCAGGTAAACAGCTCGCTTAATCGGTAAATAGAGCGACGCGTTACCAAAGAAATGATTAGAGTAATTATTTGTGAGGGTGAGCATGAAAGTGTGCGACAATGCTCGGCGTAAATTCATATTCAAGGTTTATTATGAAACTTCTAGTTCGTAACCTATCGCGCTCTACATCTGAGCAAGACATCCGTGTGCTATTTTCTGAGTTTGGCTCAGTAAAAGAGTGCAGCCTAGTTTTAGACCAAGAAACTGGCGACTCAAAAGGCTTTGCTTTTGTTGAAATGCCAGAGCAAGAAGAAGCTAAAGCAGCACTAAACAAGCTGAACTTGTCAAAGCTTGGCAAAAACACGATTCGTGTAAAAGTAGCGAACTCTTAATCGAGTCAATGCTTCATAAGCCGCATGGCTTAGCTTAACAGCAGCACAGATGATAAAGCCCGTAACGATATGACGTTTTCCAGCGCAATATCGTTACGGGCTTTTTGCTGCTCGCAATTCTCTTTTCACACGATTTGAATACGCCTACAGACCTTCATGTTCATCAATAGCACGTCTTGCTTCGGCCATTGAACATCCAGATTCCATCACCAGCTGAGCCACAGTCATTGAAGGTGTAGCGGCCAACAGAGATGCCAAACACACTACTGGTTTAGGCAGCACTTTGTCGATTGCAATTGCTATCCAACCGTCTTTTTCATGGGTTAGCATCGTTTTAAATTCAGTGAGTTGACGCTCTTGAGCGACCAAAAGCCAATTACGTGAACGACGAACTCGTTTCAACTGACATCCACATTCCGCAGCATTCGCCATCACTTGGCTTTTATCACTCACACGATGTACAAAACTATTCAATGGGACGCTAAACATAACTCTCTGCTAATCAATCTATTCCTACCATTCAAAAGCTCTCTACCTATCTCTCAGAACTTTCTAACTGTCACTCAATTAAAACCGTACGTAGGATTACACAGACACAAAAAAACCGCCAGTGATGCACTTAGCAGCCTCGCGGTTTTCATTCTTTAGAGCCTAACGCTCGATATCAGCAGCAGCTTTTTGAAGCGCCGCCATCGCAACAAGTTGAAGAAATCAGACTTCCTCGCTCAAAGCCATCAATCGCGTCTGCTAAAGCCCTAAATGATTGCTCGATATTGTCACGTGACGTTGCGATGTTCATTCGCATAAAGTTAGGACTTTCAGCACCAAACCAACCACCTGGGGTCAAGCCCATTTTAGCTTGTTCAAACACCACATTTTTTAGCTCTTCTTCCGAAAAATCCAAGCCTGAGAAATCAAACCACACTTGGTAAGTGCCCTGTGGCTGGAAGACTTTTAACTGAGGAATACGTTGCTCCGCAAACTCAGTGATCCATTTCACCGTGCCTTGCAGATACACCAACATGCCATCTAGCCACTCTCCACCTTTCTCAAAGGCCGCCACGGTTGCAAATGTGCTGAACGCATTACCATGATCAAGATACATCGCCACCACATTGGTTTTGAACGCTTCAAATAACTCATTGCTGTTGATGTACACATAGCCGTTTGAGATGCTATGCATGCCGAAAGTTTTCGCCGGAGAACCGATCAAGGCAATAACCTTGTGGTAATCAAAGCTGGTTAAGCTCGTAAAAGCGTGACCTTCAAAAATAATGTCGGAATGAACTTCGTCGCTGATGATCAGCACATCGTGACGTTTAGCGATCTCGATGACTTGTTCAATCTCTTGAGGTGTCCACACTCGCCCAGTCGGGTTATGCGGATTACAGAAAATCATCGTCTTCACTTGTTGTTCGATGATCTGTTGCTCCATACCATCGAAATCAATCTGATAACGCTGTCCGTCATTAATCAACGGGCTATTCACGACCTGACGGCCTGCCTTATTCACCAAATTAGCAAACTGATGGTAAGCCGGCGTATGAATAAGTACACCATCACCCTCATTGGTAAACTGACGCAGTAACAACGCTATGCCTGGTAAGACTCCCGGAACCTGAACGAACTTGTCAGAAGATAAGTTCAACCCATGACGCTTTGAATACCATTGTGATAGCGCCTCAAACACTGCCTGTTCATTGAACTCATACGAGTATACTCCACGCTTAACCAAGCGGTTAAGCTCTTGAGTGATCGGTTCCGCCACCTTAAAGTCCATGTCGGCAACCCAGTAAGGAAATACATCGGTGGTGTTGTAAATGCTCTCAAGCATCTCTGATTTGCTTTTGATAAACGCATTTTCACCGTAATTCGATGCACTGTTAAACGCTGTCATGGAGGATTCCTCAAATAGTGTGTTCGGTCTTTTTGCAATCAACGAAATTGCATCAATACCCTTAAGACGATGGCGAGAGAAAAAGGACGAAGCTTTTAAAGAAATCTTGTGATTGTTTTAAATTAATCTCTCATCTCGACCACAATCTCTGTTTTTACCGAGTTCGCAATAAAGCAGTTTTTGTGCGCCAAATGATGCAGTTTGTCGAGTTGTTTGGCGGTGGGCTTTTTGGTACCTAGAAACACAATCTTAGGGCGCAGAGTCACCTTAGTGACAGACGAACGGCCTGATTCGTCTTCTAGCACACCGACGGCATCATCAACATAAGAGTCGATCACGTACTTCTGCTTTGCAGCTATGCCCAAAAACGTCAGCATATGGCAGCTAGAAAGTGCCGCGATAAACGCTTCTTCTGGGTCGACATTCGCTTCCACCGAAAACGGCAGTGGAACAACGTGTGGAGAGGACGAAGCAGGCACAGTGACACCACCATCGAACTCCCACGTATGGCCGCGACTGTATTGATTGTCGCTAAAGGCTTCATCTTGCGCTTTTTGCCAGCGAATGACCGCTCCATATTCAGACATAATTCCTTCCCTTTTTAATGCTCAATAAATTAACGATCAGCTGGATGGTTAACACCATCGTTGGTCACCACATCACCAATATCAAAAGGGTTTACCCCTTCCAAACAGCCGATGTTAAAACCATATTCGTTTGGGCTAGAACGGCGTTGATGATGGGTATAGATGCCGCAGTTTGAGCAGAAGTAATGCTTTGCGGTGTTGGTATTGAATTGATAAAGCTTGAGATGCTCTGCACCTTTGAGGATCTTGATGCCATCCAGCGCAACAGAGCCCACAATCGCTCCCCTGCGACGACAGATAGAGCAATCACAGCGGCGTGGTTTTTCTATCCCGTTAGGTAAGCTGAGCTCTAGTTCAACCGCACCGCAATGGCAGGTTGCCTTGTGAAAAGGTTGGATGACCGTATCTCCGACGACTTTCATTTTTCTCTCCAATCACGTCCTTATGTTGCTCATATCATAACCAGTTCAATGTTCTCTGTCCGTAGCCGGATGTTGAGTTCGAGAGTTCTGTCATACGCGGCCAATTAGCCAATCTAACTAGACTTTTCAACCAAATCGCCAAAGCGTTCAAACAGAAAATCAAGAAACAACCGGATACGCTTAGGCTGATACTTCTTGCTGATGTACACCACATTCAAATCGGCACTCGACACTGACATCGCGGTATTAAAGTTCTTCATGTAGCCATTAAGCAGCGTCACAAGGCGCTGGTTATTGATGTCGTCTTGCACATCCAGCACCGATTTAAGGGCAATGCCCTCGCCTTTTAATGCCCAGTAGCGAATCACTTCGCCATCGTCTGAAAATCGCTTTGGAACAACGGTAATCGACTTCTTCATATCATGATCTTGGAAGTGCCATGTCTTGAGCTCTTCATTGCTGCGTAGCATGGCTAAACAATCGTGCTCAACCAAATCTTGTGGTGTTAACGGTGTTCCATGCTTGGCAAGATATTCAGGCGAGGCACACAACACACGTCGGCTTGGTGACAAGCGTCTGGATATCAAACTGCTGTCGACCAACTCACCATAACGGACCACGATATCCATGCCAGATTCAGCAATGTTCGAGAGGTTATCGTTCAAGTAGAGGTAAGGGATCACGTCGGGATATTGCTGACAGAACTCAGAGAGAATAGGAAGAATGTACTGCTTTCCGATGTCTTTCGGTGCGGCGATTTTGAGTGGACCTTTGACCTCTTTGACGCCATTTTGGATCAAGTTTTCGGCCTCACTGACATTATCTAATATCTCCAAACACGCCTTGTGATACAGCTCTCCAGAGTCGGTCAAAGACACATGGCGCGTACTTCGATTCAACAACTTCACACCATAGCGCTCTTCAAGTGCCTGAAGCCTTGCTGTCATGGTCGCAGGCGATAAACCCAGTTCACGCCCCGCCGCCGCTAACCCGTGATGCTTAACAATACTGACGAACATCGCCATATCTGAAAACTTATCCATACGATTCTCGCTTCCACCTCTTCGTCTTACTTCTCGATCTTAATGCTCGACCTGAATACTCAGCGACACTATTCAGATTAACCGAATAATGAATTTATATTTTAACCAATTATCAAATTTAATCGAATAAATATAATGGCAAACATCAACAGAACAACGCAGGAATTCAGAGCATGACTAACGAATCGACTAAACAAGAGCAACGCACTTTCGTCATCATTGGTGGCACATCAGGTATCGGTAAAGCTCTCGCGATGAAATTGAGAAATGAAAACAACACAGTGCACATCGCTAGCCGACATACAGGCCTTGATATCAGCAATGAAAAATCAATTTGTGAATACTTTGAATCGATTGGCGTGTTTGACCACTTAATCGTAACGGCTGGCTCATCCGCTCCCGCAGGAAAAGTAACAGACGTCGCAACCGCAGACGCTAAGACAGCTTTTGACACTAAGTTTTGGGGCAGCTTAAACGTAGCCAAACATGCAGCGCGCTACATGACGCCAAACGGCTCTATCACGCTCACGACGGGTATGTTGTCTCGCAAAGTAGTGGCTGGCACTTACGTAAAAACCGCCATTAACGCCGCGCTAGAAAGCGTAACCAAAATACTGGCGAAAGAGCTATCACCGATTCGCGTCAATGCCGTCAGCCCGGGCTTAACCATGACCGAAGCCTACAAAAACATGGACGATTCCGCTCGTGCAAGCATGTACGACAACGCCAAAAACAACCTACCCGCAGGTAAGGTTGGCGAGCCTTCAGAGGTGGCTATGGGTTACCTATTCGCGATTAACAACCCATACGTAACAGGGTCAATCATCGACATCGATGGCGGCGCTCTACTCGGCTAAACCCCCGCAAAGACACAAAGAACATCGTTAGGGCGTTTATCTCAACGTCCTAACAAACAAGAATTTAAATAGGTAACTCATCATGAAATCAAAAGCCATGACACAAGAAGCTATCCATAAAGAAAAGATTCCATTCCAAGTTTGGATACTGACACTCGCAGCATTTGCAATCGGCACGGCTGAGTTTGTTATCGCAGGTATTCTTCCACAGATCGCCACATCACTTTCAATCACAGAAGGCCAAGCTGGCTACCTTATCAGTGCTTACGCGTTGGCTATCGTTATCGGCGGCCCGATCTTAACCATCTACCTGGCGCGCTTTAATAAGAAGATGGTGCTGATTGGCTTAATGGCATTGTTCATCATCGGCAACATTTTATCCGCCTTAGCGCCAAGCTATCCATTACTGCTGGCGAGTCGTGTTATCGCAGGCTTAGTGCAAGGCCCTTTCTATGGCATCGGTGCGGTTGTAGCGACCAACTTAGTGTCTGAAAAAATGGCAGGCCGTGCGGTTGGTCAGATGTTCGCAGGCTTAACGCTCGCTAACGTTCTTGGGGTTCCGGCTGGTACTTGGGTTAGCTTGCAATTCGGCTGGCACACCACCTTCTTCACTGTTGCTGCACTTGGCACGATTGCGATGATTTCTATTCTAACGTCAATCAAATCGACTGGTCACAGTGAAGCAAAAGACATCAAAACTCAGCTGTTAGCGTTCAAAAACCCAATGCTGCTGATCAGCTTGGCAATCACCGCTTTTGCTTGGTCTGGCTTCATGACGCTTTATGGATACCTTGCGCCAATCGCTATGCACATCACCGGTTACGGTCAAGAGTCTGTCACTTGGATCTTAGTGATTGTGGGTGTCGGCTTAATCATAGGTAACACCTTGGGCGGACGTTCTTCAGATAAAAACCTAGGCAAAGCTTCAATGTTTTGGGCAGTCGCAATGATCGTTTCATTGGTTGTGGTTGGCCTCGTGGTAGACAACAAAATCCTATTCGTTGCAGCGGCATTTGTCTTTGGTATTGCATCATTTGCCAACGTTCCAGCCATGCAACTTCGAGTGATGAACAACGGTGGCGAAGGCCAAGAACTAGCAGCAACCGCGAATATCTCAGCGTTTAATTTGGCCAATGCCTTTGGTGGATTTCTTGGCGGCATGGTTCTCGACAGCCAACTAGGCGCAGGCATGATTCCATTCGCGGCCGTTGTTGTCCCAGTGATTGGTTTGCTGCTAATAGCCAAAGCCAACCGAGCTGAAAAGCCACAGAGCAACTCTATTTTCATCCCAGCAGAAAGCAAATAACACGACTTATCGCCCCAATACAAAAAGAAAGATCACAGCATTAAAACAAGGTAGAAACCATGAACAAACTATTCGAAACATCAGAACTGAAAGGCCTAGAACTGCAAAACCGCGTGGTTATGGCACCCATGACACGCGCTCGTACTAGCCAACCTGGAAACGTGCCAAACGACATGATGGCGACTTATTACCAACAACGCGCAAGTGCTGGGCTTATCATCACTGAAGCGACACAAATTTCAGATGACTCTCAAGGTTACTCATTCACACCCGGCGTCTACACCGATGCACAAATCGAAGGTTGGAAGTCAGTAACAACCGCAGCTAAAGCACAAGGTGCCGCGATATTCTGCCAACTATGGCACGTAGGCCGAGTATCACACCCTACCTTTCAAAAAGGCGAGTTACCGATAGCACCTTCAGCACTAGCACCAATCGAAACTCAGGTTTGGATCTCTGATGAAAATGGTAACGGCAACATGGTCGATTGCACCCAACCAAGAGAGATGACCCAAACAGACATCAACCGTGTTGTTCAAGATTTTGCTAACTCAGCGAAAAAAGCGGTCGAAGCAGGGTTTAACGGCGTCGAGATCCACGGCGGCAATGGTTATCTGATTGACCAGTTCCTAAGAACCAACTCAAACAAGCGCACCGACAACTACGGCGGTAGTCGTGAGAATAGACTTCGCTTTCTAATTGAAGTCGTGGATGCGGTAATTGAAGCGATTGGTGCTGACAAAGTGGGCGTACGTTTGGCCCCATTCATCACCTTCAAAGACATGAACTGCCCAGACATCGTGCCAACGATTTTAGAAGCGTCAAAGGAACTGCAAGCTCGTAATATCGCTTATCTGCACTTATCAGAAGCCGATTGGGATGATGCTCCAGTTATCCCTGAAAGCTTCCGTATAGAACTAAGAGCCTTGTTCTCTAACACCATCATCGTTGCTGGCAGTTACACACCACAACGCGCTGAGGAAGTACTAAGCAAAGGCTACGCCGACCTCGTCGCATTTGGTCGCCCATTCGTAGCAAACCCGGATCTCGTTTCACGCCTACAAAACGGCAGCGAACTATCACAACTCGACGGCACGACTCTATTTGGCGGCAACGAAAAAGGCTACATCGATTATCCAGCGTTGTAGTGGATCTTGAAGTGATAGTGATGCCTTGAGTTTTACGACAGGCAAAAGAAAGGCTCGCATGACTAGTGCGAGCCTAATGCAGTTTAGGGGGTAAACCACAATCTAGTTTAATTATTTAACTTATGAGCCATTATGCACTTGTGCGCATTGATATTCTATTTTTAAATGATTCACTGCAATTAATCAATCGATAAAAGTTAGCGTTTGGTCAATTTAAACCACATAGATAACAGTGATTTAGTGATTGATGTCTAGAAAACCATCATAAAACCCATAAAAATCAGATCTATAAGCTTCTCATTTGCCAGTAACCTTCACCATTAGTCGCGAGTTGGCTGTGTAAATAATCGAGCGTCTCTGCGACCATTCCCGCAGTGCCTTGTGGCGGATTGAACAGCAACAAACCACTGCCGATCAGGCGATCATCACCCTTGGGATCTCGAAGACGAAGCTCCGACTTAATCGGACTTGGTAGCAAGCCATCTTTCACCGCTGTCACGCAGTGGTTCAGAATCAGTGAGCTCTTGTCATCCGTGTAAAGCGGGTACCAAATGAGGGCTGATACCTTCTCAGACTGTTGATACGCCTTAACCAAGGCATCGATCACCGCGAGATATTCAGAATCGGTTTCATAGGGTGGATCTATAACAATCAGGTGATGGTTGTCGTGTTTTGCTATGTCGTCAGGCAGTGCTTTCAAGCCATCGCCCGCGGTAATGGTGAGCTTACTTGAGACGTCAAGATCGCGTTGCAGCTTCTCAATGTTGGTTTGTAATAGGTCGGCTTCATCTTGCTGAATGTCTGAAAAATAGAAGCTATCTTGGCTGCGGCCTTGTTGGTAGGTGATGGCTGCAGAACCCGGATAAAGAGAGATAAGTTGGTTCGGATTGTAGTATTCCAGCACCGACATAAAAGAGCTGAATGCCGGAGGAAGATAAGCCTTGTTTCGCCACAAGTACCCGACCCCTTCAGCAAACTCACCCGCGTGATTGCTTGGAGCGGTGGTCAGGTCATAACAGCCTGTACCAGAGTGGGTGTCGATAACATTGAGACGTGAATGTTGCTGCATTAATGACTGAACAAGTGCACTCAATACTGGATGCTTTAGCGCATCACCATGGTCGCCTACATGACATTGATGTCGATATTCCATTCCCTTGCCTCATTTCTACGAACGTCATCTAAACATACTTCATATCATGAGGGCTTGCCTGCTCAATCCATCGTTTTTTGAAATAGGCTCTCTTTTCTGTAACTGTCTGACTCTTATAAAAAATAAAGCCCCTCGTTTTGTTATAAACGAAGGGCTTGTTGACGTTACTGACTAAGTCGTACAGTTAACCAATAGAGAGCTTAAGGGTACTCGCCCTCAACTTCTACCGGCGCTTTCACTTGGTAGTGACAAGGCTGTAGGCCAAGTAACTTAGGCAGTGTGATACCGACAGACACTGAAGACCACGTACCGCTGACAATACCTACAACCAGTGCAATCGCGAATCCTTGTAGTGCAGCACCGCCAAGTAGCCAAAGTGCTGATACGGTGATTAGCGTTGTGCCTGAAGTCACCATGGTGCGTGAGAAGGTCGCTTTAACCGATTCGTTAAGCAGGTTATCCGTATCGCCGTTTGGATTACCACGCAGCATTTCACGCACACGGTCGGCAATGATGATCGAGTCATTCAACGAGTAACCCAAAATCGCCAACACAGCCGCTAACACAGTCAAGTTGAACTCGAATTGAGTAAAAGCGAACAGACCTAAGATAAGCGTCACGTCATAGATGATCGCGGCAAGGGCGCCGAGTGCTAAACGCCATTCAAAACGAACACTCAGGTACAGCATGATCATTAAGAAACACACCAATACCGCCAAGCCACCTTGGTCAACCATGTCTTGACCGACTTGAGGGCCAACCACGCTGCTGTTAAGCACTTTTACTTGGTCACTTACAGAAGACAAAGCATCCACTAAGTTTGGCTGTGGCGCGTCTGTCATTTGGCTGTAACGGATTGTCCAGCGATCCTGTTCTGCCATACCAACCACTTGCACGTCTTGTTGGAAAGCCGTATCAAGTTTTGTTTTTAACGCATCTTTGGTGACTTGTTCAGAGAGTTGAACCTCGGCAACCACACCGCCTGTGAAGTCCAAGCCCCAGTTAAAACCTTTCACCGCCACCAGCATCACAGAGCTCATGAACAGCACAATAGATATCGCAGACATCACCTTACGAAGGCGAGTCATATTCTTATCCGAAATATAACCATTTGAAAAATAGCGGTCTGAAATAGTCATTTTTGAAGTACTCATGCTTAAATCCTTACATCGTGGCGTTGGTCACGCCCCCAAACCAAATTGATAATCGCTCGTGAAGCAAAAATGCCCGTGAACATACTGGTTAGAAGACCTAAGCCCAGTGTCAGAGCGAAGCCCTGAATCGGTCCATTACCGATTGTGTATAGAGCCACAGCAACGATCATGGTGGTGACGTTAGCATCGAAAATTGACGAGAATGCGCTATCGAAACCACGATCGATAGAGCTAGCAAAGCTACGCCCTTCTTTCATCTTGTCTCGAATACGCTCGAAGATAAGCACGTTAGTGTCTACCGCCATACCGACGGTCAGTACCAAGCCCGCAATACCTGGCAGAGTTAACACCGCACCCGGTAGCAAGGCAATCAAACCAAACAACGTGGTCATGTTAACCACCAATGCACAGTTCGCGACCCAACCAAGACGGCGGTACCATAGCGCCATAAACGTGAGAGTCAGACCAAGGCCAAGAGCCAAAGCAGCAAAGCCATTCGTTACGTTTTCAGCACCCAGAGATGGGCCAATGGTACGCTCTTCAATGATGGTAACAGGCGCTGTTAATGAACCTGCACGTAGCAGTAGAGCAAGCTCTTGTGCTTCTGCCATGCTGCCTGCACCTGTGATTCTGAAACGGCTACCCAGTTGAGATTGGATGTTCGCAACACTGATCACTTCACTGGTTTTTTCGCTGTTACCGGCTCTGTCACGGCTGTATTCGCTGTAAACGGTCGCCATTGGCTTACCGATGTTATGGCGAGAAAACTCAGACATTTTCTTACCACCAGAAGAATCCAACGTGATGTTGACTTCTGCACTGCCCATTTCACCAATGCCACTGCGTGCATCGATAATGTGTTCACCGCTCAGCACTGCTTTGCGAGCAACCACGATACGATTGCCATCTGAATCTTTCAGAGTTTGAGTATTGCGCGTTGCGTTGTCGTACACAGAGTAGAACGCTAATGAAGCCGTAGCACCAATCACGTCTTTCGCAGCTGCAGGGTCTTGTACACCCGGTAATTCGATACGGATACGGCTTTCACCTTGGCGTTGAATCGATGCCTCAGTAATGCCTAGCTCTTCAATACGGCTGCGCATGATTTGCAGGTTTTGTTGAACCGTTAGGTTACGTAGCGTTCTTTGTTCTTCTTCAGACTGAGTTAACGTTAGCGATTTATCTGAACGGTCACGTTGCCATTGTGGGAACTCTTCACGAATCAGCTTTTGTGCTTTCTCGAAATCGGCATCAGTACGGAAGTTAAATTCAACTTGGTTATTCACCACTTTACCGCGTGCATAACGCACTTGGCTGGTGATCTCGTCGACCACAGATTGCGCTTGTGCGTGGTAAACCGGTTCCATGTCTACTTCTAGTAGGAACTGAACACCACCACGTAAATCAAGGCCTAACTGAATCGGTGCGAAGCCCATGTCAGTCAACCATTTCGGAGCTGCTGGCTCCATCGCTAGTGCAACCGTCGCGTTGTCCAATAGGCGCTCATTCAGCACCTCTTTTGCCTTCGCTTGTTGTTCTGCGTCTTCCAAGATCACGACTAAACGTTGGTCTTTTTGAAATGCCGATTTAGCTTGGATGCCTTCGCTCGCAAGATATTGGGTAATTTGACTCGCATCGATGGTCTGTTCAGAACGATTGTTAATTTGAACCGATGCATTCTCGCCATACCAAGAAGGTAAAGCACTCAGAACCATGATGATGATAGTGGCGATAAGCACCACGTATTTCCACTTTGAGTAGTGGTTTATTTGTTTTCTTTGAATGCGTTTTTTCACAGTCAAGATCTCTTCTTTGAACTAATATTTTGCGAACACGAGCAATGGCTAATCACAACCAGAACAAGCTGATTGAAAGATAGTGATGCTAAAGCTGATGTCGCTATGTTTGTTTTGATTAACTGGCGAGTTCAACGGGCACAAGTGACCATCGATACGACCAATTTAGGGTCAAACGATTAGCTAAGAAGTTCTCGGAAATGCGAGTATTGGATGTTGCCCTCTTTCCACCCAGCAAGCCGGGAGGACGGAGAACTCACAATGCTGGTCCAGTGCTGCTTGGAATCCAACAGCGGTGTGTTGAAAAGCAAAGAAGCCAGTAATGAAGGGGGAGAGAAGTCGATCAGTAGATGATAAGCAGGCTCAAGATCGGCCACGCTTTCTTGCTCGTTACTGAGCATACGTCTGAAGTTTGCTGCTTGAAGGCTTGATTCGGTGTCGTGATAGTTGGAACTGTCACCAGAAGGCACGGTGCCAAACTGAGCCTTGTCGCACTCTAAGTAGCTCGACGGATTATCCGTATCAGCTTGTTTACAAAGATCATTCTGTGAAGATTGCTCTTGAGCCGAGTATATTTGAAATGGCTTAGAAGGAAACGAATAGCCGTTAGAATTCACTAAGCCAAAGCTCAGTAAAAACAACATTAAGACTAATCGGGTACCCAGTTTAAGCAATCTAATATCCAAACAACATTCTCGTAGATCGTCAATCTACAATACAAATGAAACGCTGTCTTGATTTAAAACATTTTTTTAGAAAATGATACGATGCAACCGATTAAGCGTTCTCGAAATTTAGATTTACATAGATCTAAAATGGCTTAACAGCAGGTGATGCATAGACGTTATGAATGGTGGAAAAACAAGAAAGCCAAGCGGTGCTCGCTTGGCTTTGAGTTGTCTCTTTCTGTTGGTTTCAAGCTTTAGGCTTTAGGCTTTAAGCTTTAGGACGCATGATGTTCTTAACCTTACGGCTATTTTCACCAAAGATGCGTTGGACAAGTTGATTCATGTCTTCCGCAGTGATCGATCTCGCCACTCGCTCAACTTGAGACAAAGCTTCGATATCATAACCATGAAGTAAATAACGAGACAGGTACCATGCTTGGTCAATAGAGCTCATCTCGAGAGGTGTGAAGTCCGCTTCAAACTGTTTCACGACTGCGTGCATTTCCTTTTCAGAGACGCCTTGTAAAAGGTCTGCAATCACTTTATCGATCGCCACTTCGACTTGGTCAACGTTCTCCGGCGCTACCATCGCCCCGATAACCCACTCACCACTCAGCTCACTATCTGCGGATGCTGAATACGTATATGGCGAGTAATCTAAACTCAACTCTTCACGAATATAAGCATCTAAGCGAGTTGCCAGCAGTCGTTCTAGCAAGTTTTCCGTGAAGATATCTTTTGCCGACACTTTAACTTCAATACTAGGCTCAGAGATAACTCTTAGGATGTACTCTGCACTATTCACATTGTTGATCGCTAAATCAACGCGTGATTCAGATGGCTGCTTGTAAGCCACCTTAAAGTCCGGAACCTCGGCTTTGTCTAATGGAATAGAAGCCAGGTATTGCTCAACCAAAGGCTTTAATTCACTTGGATCGATGTCACCCACGACCACCAATTGGTTATCTCTCATTTGACCAAACAGCTGCTGATGAAGATTAGCGACATCTTCCACAGAAACCGCTTCAACGCGTTCTTTATCTACAAGATAATGACCACTTTCCTGACGATAAATATTATGGTTTACCGCTCGTTCAAACTGACCAACAGGGCTGCTCAAGAAAGATTCTTGACCTTGTACAAACTCCTGTTTCACTGCCTCTAACTGCTCGGGAACAATTTTAGGCGCAGTTATGAAGGTATAAAGCGCAGCAAACGTATCTTTAAGTCCGTCTTTATTGATATTAAATTCAATACCATGACGAGTATTACCAATGAAAGAATCGGCGCGAATATTTTCACGATCAAAGTACGCTAAAAGCTCAGAGCCCGTAAACTCACCGACACCGCTTCGAGCGAAGGTAGGTAACGCAACCTCAACTGCCGGGTACAAGCTCGGATCCAAAGCGGCTTTTCCGCCGAGGCTCATGTACATCACCCCAACATCATCACCAGCCACATAATCACGCAGGTACCACATGTCGATACCATTGCTTAACGTCCATTTTTGGATGTATGGGTCGACAGACATTTGTTCAGCAAGTACAACCTCTCCTTGCGAGCTAGGTACAGCAAAAGCACTGGCTGTTCCAAGCGCAAGCGGCGGAACTCCCGTCTCGCTATACGTGGCTTTTAAATTATCGAGAGAGTTGATGACCGCTGTTCTGTCTTCAGAGTCGTCCATCCCAATAACAATAAAGTAATCATCAGAAAGTAGATTCTTGATGTTGTCGTTAATCACTTCAAGGCTCAAGTTAGCGATGAAAGCTTCCAAGCTGACTTGATAGTCTTTCTGTGATTGGACAATTCGCTCAGTGACTAACGCACTCGCTTTGTAGTTCGCGTGTTCAACGCTGTCCATTTTATCCCAGTCACGCTCGATATTATCCAGCAAGTCTTGGTAGTAATGCTGTTCGCCTACAATGTCCGCTTCCGAAACACCAAAATCACGCAATGACGCCAATGTAGAAAGCAGATCTTGTTGGATAACTTCACGGTCTCCAGCCGGAAACCCAACACTTATTGATGAATAGTGCAGAGCGCCCATCTGATAGCCATCAGACGCTATCCATTGAGTCGGCAGCGCAGCATCATTGAACACCGCTTCTAATCGTTGTCGAATCAATTGTTGAGTGGTTTCATCTAACCAGCGTTGATGCTGCTGAGCATGATTTTCAACTCTATTTAAACCTCGGTTAAACGTCAGAGTGATGCTTGGTGCTTCTCTTCCTGCGTACTCAACATAATCATCTTCATTAAATGACGTCGTTTTCTGTTTCTCTGGTCTCGGCGTATCACCACGCTCCCAGCTAGAAAACTTTTCTTCAATGAGTGGAATCACGGTTTTGATGTCCACATCACCAGAAACGACCAGCTCAACTATTTGAGGTTGATACCAAGTCAGATAAAAGTTGGTGATGCCTTGAGGAGTGGCATTCACAATCGACGATTTCGTCCCTAGTGCATCTTGCGATTCGTACGGGCCGCCTTCAATGAAGTGATCATAATATATATCTCCGAATGACTTATCATCGAGGCGAGCCATACGGAACTCACCAAGAACCACGCCTTTTTCTTTTTCGACTTCTGAACTTGATAGATCCAGGCCATCACCAATGTCACGCATCCACGTCAAAGCAGACTGCAATTGGATGTTATCTGGCAAATCTAACTGGTAGACCGTCTCTTCATAAGAGGTGTAGGCATTAATATCAGCACCAAAGCTAGCGCCTGCGTCTTCGAATAGACGAATCACATCATTTTGAGAGAAATTCTTACTGCCATTGAATGCCATGTGTTCCAAAAAGTGCGCGTAGCCTTCTTGCTGGTCAGTCTCTTGAATCGAACCGGCGTGCACGACTAAACGGACAGATACGGATTCTTCATGATCTGGATAAACATGATAAGTAAGGCCATTTTCGAGTTGGCCTGAAGTCCATGCCGGATCCGGCTGGATTGGCGTTTCGATGGTTTTTGATGTTGAGCTACAGCCAACTAAGGTGAGGCATAGAGCCGTGGCTAAATAATATGTTTTCATAACAACCTCTTAATGTCATTCATCGACAATATACAGATTGAGCTAACGATTATTATTTAATATTGAACCGGATGATTACCTTTGTGATCTGGATCTTTATTTTATAAATCACCAATCGTTATGTAAGATCACCGGTGCTCATTTAAAGCAGGGTTTTGATAAGAGCCTATTACATCGATTTTAGACTTGCTTATCAGCGCAATAAAAAGCCAAATGCTTGAACATTTGGCTTCTAAGTGAATCCACATATAGAGAGTAGAAGCGGCTTTCATGAAAAACCACTTACCTCAATAGACTTACCCTTGTGGTCTTAACAAGTTCTTCAATTGATAGCTGTTATCACCAAAAATTTCTTCAGCGTACTCTGTCATGTCTTTGCTAGAAATTGAGTCAGCCGTTCCCTGTAGGTCGAACAACGCCTCAAAACCATAATCATGAATCAAATAACGAGAAATAAACCAAGCTTGTTGAGTGGGCTTATATTTTAGTGGAGTGAGGTCTGCTACTAGCTGTTTAGCCGCTGTGCGAGTCTCATCTTCAGAGATCCCTTTTGCCGCTTCAGCGATGACCTTATCAATCGCCTGTTCAATTTTATCTGAGTTTTCTGGAGCCGTTAAAGAGCCGATTAGCCAGTCATAACTAGGCTCACTGTCTTGCGCGACCGAGTACACATAAGGCGCATAATCCAAACCTAACTCTTCACGAACATAAGCCGTTAAACGGCTCGACAATACACGCTGAAGCATGTCGTCCATAAACACATCTTTTGCGGTTTTATCCCGAGCTTGCTGGGAAATCACACGCAATAAATACTGACTGCTGTCTTCATTATTGACGGATATATCCATTCGTTCTTTCGAATCAGTACTATATGCCACCTGATAATCCGGAGACACAGCGGCTTCTAATGGCAATGATGCAACATATTGACGCACAAGAGGCTTAATTTCAGCGGGGTTAATATCAGCAACAATAACCAATGTATTGTCTCTTAATTTTTGAAAGAGTTGATGCTGTACATCTAGTATATCTTGCGACGTGACAGCTTTGATATCGTCACTTTCAAGCATCATGTGGCGGCTGCTTGTTTGATAGCTATTGCGATTAACCATCTGAATAAACTGACCAACTGGTGTTTCTAAATATGCTGTACGATCTTGAGCAAATTCAGACTTCACAGCCTCAAGCTGGGCACTGTCTATTTTAGGTTCGGTTACAATGGTGTGGAGCGCAGCTAAACCCTCTGCAAGCGTCTTTTTCTTGGCGCTTATTTCTAAGCCATGATGAGTAAAGTTGATGAAGGGATAGATTTCAATGTCTTCGCGTCTCAAGTGAGCGGTTAACTCCGAACCACTAAATTTACCAACACCACTACGAATCGAAGCTGGCAGGGCAATCTCTACAGCAGGAAACAGCGAAGGATCCAACGCCGCTTTTCCCCCCTCACTTGCATAGTAAACCCCGACACTATTACCTGCCTCAGAGTTACGGAGATACAAAACTTCAATACCGTTGCTTAATGTCCACTGCTTCAAATTAGGATCGTCACTCACCTGAACTTGTTTTACAATTTCGCCTTGAGACGTTGGCACACTAAACGCCGAGCTTGCAGTAACGAGCAATGGCCTGTTGCCTGTTTTTTTATAGGCTTTTCTGACACCTGTTAGCTCGTTATTCATTGCCTGCAAGTCTTCTTTAGACGATAAGCCTAATCCCAAAATATATGGGCTAGAAAGTAAATCATCTAAATTATCATTTACGGCTTCCAGATCCGTGCTCGAAAGAAACTCTTTCAAGCTCGACTTATAATCAAGCTGTGATTGAACCGTTTGGTTAATCACCAGTGCCGTCGACTTGCCGTCAGCATGAGCTACTGCATCCATTCTCTCCCAGTTAGCTTGAATGTCATCAAGGTTCGCTTGGTATTGCTGTATCACACTCGTAAATTCATATTCGCTCACACCATGATCACGCAATGAGGCGAGAGTAGAGATAAACTGCTGCTGGCTTTGCTCTCGACTATCGATAGGAAAGCCAACCGTAGTAATGGAATACCTTTGGTACTCTAAGAAATAGGGAGTCGAAGCAACCCATTGCACTGGCAATGCAGCGTCAACAAAATCTGAATTCAACCTTTGCTGGATGAGTTGTTGAGCAATATCATCTAGCCAAAGCTGATGTTGTTGCTCATGGCTCTTTGTCACTCTTTGCCCACGCTCAATCACTATCCCGATGCTCGGTGGCTCGCTCCCAGCTCCATACGCCACAAAATCTTGAGTATTGTAATCCGCTGACGTGTTCTTCACGGGAACCGGTGTTGTGCCTCTTTGCCAATCAGAGAAAGTATCTTCAATCAAAGGGATCACTTCTGCCAGAGTGATATCACCAGAGACAATCACCTCGGTTAACTGAGGTTGATACCAGGTTTGGTAATAGTTATTTAACTCTTGAACATTCGCATTAGAAACGGATTCTTTATTGCCAATGGGATCGTTGGTTTGGTAATTCGTGCCTTCAACCATATGATCGTAGAATTTAAATGAGAGAGGCTTATCTTCAACTCGTGTGTGTCGAAATTCCCCTAATATCACTCCTTTCTCTTTTTCGATCTCAGCTCCGGACAGCAGTAAACCATCGCCAATATCTCTAAACCATGCCAACGCTTGATCTAGATTCTTGTTGTCGGGTAGATCTAACTTATAGAGGGTTTCTTGATAAGAGGTATAAGCATTTAAGTCAGCGCCAAAGCTAGCACCAGATTGCTCAAATAACTCTACTACATCATTCCCTGAAAAATTTTTGCTGCCATTAAACGCCATGTGCTCAACAAAATGGGCATAACCTTTTTGTTGATCGCTCTCTTGAAAAGAGCCGGCATGCACAAGTAAGCGTACCGATACTGGTTGTTCTCGGTCAGGGTAAACATGGTAGGTTAAACCGTTATCTAATTCACCTGTGACCCAATATGGATCGGATTTCAATAACGTTTGTTGATGAGGAGTAGAACTGCAACCTAGCAATGTGGAGCTCAATACGACGACTAAATAGTATGCTTTCATAACGATCTCTTTGAAGGGCTTTCCTCCAATATATCCGATCGCAAAAGTATAATAATTCGCCATTAAATCAAACGACTAAAATTTTAGAGTCACTCGATATAAGTATGAAAGTGTTTAATTTATAAATTACATAAATGAATTATAAAGCCGATATGTAGCGCCTTTTATTTGTTCGCTACATCCCTTTAAAGAGCACTTGCGAGGCACGGCTGATCGGTAGCTTTTCCCCTGACACATACGCCGACATCTGACCGGAGAGTCCTTTCTTCACCTTATCAATGGCGGAGACTTTCACCACCACTGAGCGGTGGATCTGCCAAAACTCATCCGGGTTAAGCTGCGCAATCAGCTCTTTTAATGATACGCGAAGGATATACTCCTCTAGCGAACCGCCTTGGCCCTTCTTAAATATAGACACGTACTTGTCTTCCGCTTTGAAGTAAGCGACATCATCGACGGCGATAAGGTGGATGTCTTCTCCGACACTGGCTTTGAGCCATGTGAGGTGCTTTTGCTGCGGTTGATAAGGAGGCTGCGTTTGCTGTGACGTCGATTGGGATAGTTGTTGAAGCTGAGCCATTAACGCTGTGATATCGGGCTGTTCCGGAGTACTACCTGTTTGCGTTTGGTTGCTCGACAAACGCGCTTGCACCTTCTGACAAGTAGCAAGTAGACGCTCTTCATTGATTGGCTTCAGCAGGTAATCCATCGCATTATGCTCAAAAGCTTTGACCGCGTATTCGTCATAAGCCGTAATAAACACAATCAATGGCGGCGAATCTAACTTGTTGAGTTGTTTCGCCAGCGAGATACCATCCAGCTCTGGCATACGAATATCTAGAAAAGCCACATCGGGCTTAAGTTGCTGAATACTTTGCATGGCCTCCAAACCGTTTTGTGCCTTGCTGACGATCTCGAGTTCCGGCCAAACCTCAGCAAGACTCTTATCCAAGTGATGTCTTAACAGTGCTTCATCGTCTGCAATAATTGCCGTCACGCTGGGCTTTAGTCTTGAGTTGATCATTATTTTTCCTTTAAATTCACACTGTAAATCGTCTGTTTTGCGTCACTGTTCTGTGTTTTCTGATCTGTAATTCTAGGCAGCTGCGTCAGTCAGCGGTAACAAGATCGTCGAGACTACACCGCCTTTAGCTTGTTCAGTAATCGTTAGGCTCGCCTTATCACCATACAGGGTTTCGATTCTTTGACGAATATTGCTCAACCCAACACCGTGCCCCGTATTCGCAGAAGGCGTTTTCAACCCAGCGCCATTATCAGCCACTTCAATTTTTAGCTGCAGTGCTTGTTGAGTAATACGAATATTCACTTGGCCACCAACGGCTTTGGGCTCGATGCCATGCGTGAGTGCATTCTCGACCAAGGGTTGAATCAAGAACGGTGGAATCACCTGCAAATCACTAATCTCGTGTGTTTCAATCGAAAACGTTAAGCGCTCACCCAAACGTATCTTCTGGATATTAAGATAAGCGTCTAACAAGTCGACCTCTTGTGCGATGGTCGATTGCTCGGTGCGGCTGTTTTTCAAAGTCACACGCAGCAAGTCAGTCAGTTTTTCGAGCATCAACTTGGCTTTCGCGCTGTCACTCTCAATCAATACATTGATGGTCGCAAGCGTGTTGAACAAGAAGTGCGGTTCAATTTGGCTTTGCAGTTGCTTAAGCTGACTCAGCACCACCACCTTTTCTTGGTCGGCCTGACGACGCTTGGCCACTTCCAATTCGTTATCGGCACGTAACTGCTGCTCTCGTGTGTAGAAATAGTAATAGCAAACCGAACAGAAGATCACACCGAGCAAGACTACGGATTTAAGGTCCGAGATATTGGCCCCGAAATATCCGTTCAACCAATAGTGGGCGTTCAAGGTACCAAAAGTCATCGCGAACACCATTGAGATACCCACTTCAAGCGTTCGGGATGTCCTCTTAAACAACTTCACCAAGATGAAAGAAGAACCTACGGCGCTGTAACCAAAGCCAAAACTGATTGCCAGGTTAACCGTTAATCCGCCGCCCCAAATCGTATGGGTTGTAATCGCAATAAGAACACAAAATAGCGTGGTGAACGCGAAACTCTTAATCCATGAAAATCGACTGTTTGAAGAAGTGTCCATTAAAATCGTCCTTTGATATTTAAGAGAATCATATGACTATCGGGTAAGTTGGCGTAAGCAGAATCACTTTTACCGCCTAGAAAGCGTGCAGCAAGTTCCAAATCCAACGATGAATTGCCATTATCTAAAGCCTGATAGTTGAGCCACTGAGTCGCAATAAAACCGCCATCTTGTGGAGATAACATGACATCGAATGTTGGCGTGATATCTTCAAGCCAGCCATGTGTCGAATCCAGAGACCAGTGAAACATGATGTTGTGTTGAACCAAATTAGCGTGCTGATAGCCTTGCGCATAAGAACCGGCCAGTGATGCTGCCGTCGCATTGACCGACAAAGACTCTGCACTTTCTAGCGCGCTTTGCCATTCAGAATTGCTCCAAGCGCGGCTATCAAACCAATATTCCAACACCACATTATGGCCCGTGTCATTGGCCCAGGTGAGTCCTGCTAACGCTTGATAAGCCTCGCCCTGCTCTTCAAGATAAACCGGTTTAAGCATTGAGTCCGGCTGACTGTAGCCAAGGCTTTGTCGTTGATAGACCATCGAGCCATGAAACTCCCACGCGAGATTCAACACCGACACTAAACTCGCCCCAAGTAAACCGTGGCGCACATCGTCGTAATAGGCGACCCATTGATATTCGTGGTCGCCAATCAGATTGTAACGACGTATCCCAAAGCCTTGTTGCTGATTCTGCTTTTCGAATTCATTTACGTCTTGGGAAGTCCATGACGAATCGCTGTAAAGCAGTGTCCACTCGCCCGTCATATCGAACAGTGACGCCGAGGCAACACCTGCGCCCTCTTCTGCGACAATGCCCACTGGATTTTGTCGATAAGGCTTGATGATGTCTAAAGGTCGATAGCCATAGCCTACGCCCCAATCGAGGCGAACCTTGCCGAGAGTGACATCAAGATAGTGATTACCAACGAGTGAATTGGACAGCTCGACACCACCTTGCCAGAACAACTCACGCACAATAAATTCAGATTCAAAGCTCACGTCTTGTTGTTGAGGGTTATTGCTCAGAATATCATTGGCTTTCACCGCAAGCAGACCAAGCCAATTGCCATATCCAACCTCAAGATCCAACAGGCCATTCAAAGACTGACGATGATCAGATGGTAAAAGGCTAAATGGCGACTCTCGCGATTCAACCGACTCAGCGCTCAGTTGCCAATCCCACGCTAAGCTCAGGTCGTCCGCTTGAATCGTGTGACTCACACAAGACAAGGCAAGCAAAGTAGCGATTGAAGACTTGATGTGAAATCGGCGATTGGAAGCTTTCATGACGCTCACCTACAGACCAGACACGCTGTTACGCGATAAGTAAGCAGGGTTGTAGTATTTGTCAGCCAAGGCTTGTTCACTCACCTCGCGGTACTCAATCACAGTTTTCTTGCTTGGTTGAATCTTATCGAGCAAAGTCATCGACACAACGGTTGGTAATCCATCTCTCACGCCTTCGGTAAACCACGCTTGCTTCGCCAGTTTTCCCGAACGCAGATACATATCCGCTTTAACTGGGAATGCTCGGTCAGCCGTTAACCACAGATCTATCGATTGATAGCTGGCACCCTTGGTTTTCGCAGCGAGCTTTAGGTGATGGGTATTTAGTGTCTCGCCAGTCGGCATCTCAACCTGTTGCTCGGCAACCCACTCCCCTTGGTAATCTTCGCTCCAAGTGAGCGTCGAGATGTCCCCTACCGAGGCTTCACCCAATAGCTTTTGCATCGGTGTAATACGAATGGGACGGCGTGATTTCGGCATCAATAACCAATAGTTATCTTCAATCATCAGCATCTTTTGACCTGCCTCGACGGCTGATTTAAAGACCACTAATGACTCTCGGTTTGGCCTTGTATAGACGTTGTATTCACGGGTTTTGTCGAGTTGCTCGTCTTGATATAGCGCCACCAGAGACACTACCTTAGAGGCTTGTGCACTGTTCAATCGGTAGCTATCCGCCTTGGCGATCATCTCAGTGACTTGTTGTGAATCAACTGCCCAGCTTGGTGTCGATGCTAGAACCAAAACCAATACAGAACCTAAAACAGTGAGTAAACGAGTAAATTTAGACATAAACCAGCGCCTCCGTGATTGGCTTATTCACGCCTTTGCGAGCAGAGAAATAAGCAGCCAGCAAACAGATTGTCAGCACGCCTAAAGTGGCGTAGCCAACTAATTCCAATGAGAAGTAGATGTTGAGTGGGTAACCCTCGGTTCTGCCGGGAGGTGGTGGCATTTGGATATCAACCACTAGCAATAACACCGATACTAAGTCACTCACTAACGCGCCAATCGCGCTGCCAATCAGTGCCAGCAATCCCGCCTCTTTTAAGAATCCTGCCACGATTTCAGACGGGTAACTGCCGAGTGCTGACAAGGTGCCAATTTCACGAGTGCGCTCTGTGACTGACATGGTCATGGTGTTGAACAACGATACGAACACCACCAGTGCCATCACTGCGCCCATGATGCCGAAGATCCGGTCGTAAAGATCTTTAACCTTGGTGTAGAAAAACGCGCGATCTTGCCACGGGGTGATCTCGATCTCTGTGCCTTGATCGCTTTGGCTCGCGCTATTTCGATCTAAAGTCGCTTGAATGCGTTGTTGTACGGTCGAGGTCTTGCTGGTTTCGAAAAGGAATACCGATAACGTGCTGACTTTGTCTGAGGCCAAAAGCTCTTGCGCGGTGGTGATGTGAACATACAGCTGACGCTTATCCAGCTCAGGTACCCCTGTCGAGTAGATGCCCTGCACCTTAAAATCAAAAGCGTTCAAAGCGCCATCACTGGTGGTCGCGAGCAATGTGACCCAATCGCCAACGGCAACTTTGAGGTTACGAGCAAGGTCGGTTCCCAGCATCACTTGTGGCTCTTGGCTGTCGTATCTTGGTGATTTCACATCTGAGAGAGTTTGACCACTGCGCACATCAAGGAATGGTCCTTTCATGTCGAACTCACGTTCATTGACGCCCGTTCCCATAAAGATGGTCGACTTACTGCCGTTAGACACCAAGCCGCTGAAGTAGACTCGTGGTTGAACGCCACGCACATCACTGTCACCAATAATGCTCTTGGTTAGCGCTTGAACATTGTCCAGACCATTGCTCAACGGCATGTCTTCATCTTGTTCAAAATACCCCGGCGTGCTCAAAGTAAGATGACCAGTATCGCGCGCGGTCGATTCACGCAGAGATTCATAAGTGTAAAGCCCATAGCCACCGGCACTGGTGAGTGCAAATACCGCGATGGCGATAATCAAGACCGACAGCAGACTTCGTCGACCATTTCTTAATAGATTAAGCCACGCCAAACGCACCGAGGTAGGAAGCAAAAACGTGCTCATTCTTTGTGTTAACTTGCCCATGAGATCGCCTCCGTAGTTACAGCTTGTGGAGCCAGTTGGCCGTCGATAAGTTCAATCACTCGGTCACAACGCTGCGCCATTCTTGGGTCGTGCGTTGCGACAATAAAAGTTGTGCCCATTTCGTGGCCGAGCTCTTTCATAATGTCGATCACAAGGTTGGCGGTGTGGCTATCTAGGCTGGCAGTCGGCTCATCGGCAATCACTAAGCTTGGATTGTGGATTAGCGCTCTGGCTATCGCGACACGTTGTTGCTGGCCACCTGAAAGATTGTCTGGTCGGTGATGGATGTAATCTCCCAGCCCAACACGCTCTAACATGTCTTGTGCTCTGGTCTGCTGTTCTTGTTTCGAACATTGGTTCAACATCAATGGATAAGCGACGTTTTCAAGTGCCGTCATCACAGGAACCAGATTGAAGCGCTGAAACACAAAACCCAACGATTGACGACGAAAGCGTGCAGCGGCGATTTGCTCTGTCGGATACGGTTGGCCATCAATATTGATCTGTCCTCGATAGCTCATATCCAACAAACCAAGAATATTCAAAAGTGTGCTTTTTCCAGAACCGGACGGGCCACACAACGCTACCATTTCGCCGCGCTGGATATGTCCGTCGACCCCGTTTAAGGCATCAACACGTTGACCGCCCGTGAGATACGCTTTACCGATATTTTTAAATTCAATCATTCCTTTGTCCTCCGCTGACCCATCATTCTTAAGCGTTCGCAGTTATGAATGAGCTTTAGTAAACCGCTATTTAGCATTCTCAGCTGTTATTTGGCTTTCGTTATTAGGGCTTTCGCCGTCATGGTCTCGATGTTGCCAGCATCAGTACTTTCCATTTTTTCAAGCCACACCTGTGCTTGCTCGAAGTCTTCAGCACGAATCGATGCGGTAATGGCGTAACGGTAAATCCACGAGGTCGCAGCGAAATGCTGTTGTTGGAAATCATCTTCCGCGAGTAACGAGAGGAACAAGTCATAACCACGATCGAAATGGTTAAACATGTCTGGCAGAGAGGTGTAAGTAACGGCGGCCATTGCGCGAGTTAGGTAAGAATCAGGCAGCCCTTGAACACGAGGTTGCTCATGAATCGGTTGGTCATCGTCTTTAAGCAGCACCAGTGATTTATCAATGGTTGATAACCCTTTCTCCACATACTTCATCTTGTTCCAAGGCAGGAATGCATCACGTCCCATTAAGGTTTCTGTGCTACCTAGGTAAACCAAAGTCAGTGGTGTTGCGCCGTCTTGTTGCAGCGTGTCATTAAGGCGTTCGTAAGCCACCTCAACCAAGTCTTCATTGCCTTGCGCCGCTTGGTTATAGATATCGAGCACGTCTGAACTCGGGTTCGCTAAAGCTAACGACGGTGCAAACGAAACAAGCGCAATCAGCAATGAACGCTTAAACAGAGAGGTAGTAGAGCCTGAATTAAATGAGTGTGAAGTAGTCATGATTTCTAATCCCTTTCAAATGTTGACGTTGAAAGGTTAACTAGAATTTGTCATGCCGTTTTATCAATGCGACGAATGGTAATTACCAGGAGTGAATGGTTGAGCTGGGGCGTGAGTGGAGTCTCAACCTTATAGGAACTAGACGAACACTATTCGCATAATTAGCCATAGTTACCTCCCCCTCTAACTCCCCCTCAATCTGGGTTCATCAATATCTCTAGATCTGTAGCAGAGGGGGAGAACTTTCTTTAGCACTGAACATACATCGACACTTTTAACGATCGGTGTTCTATTCCTCCCCTTTCCTCGAGCAGCAAGGGATCAAAAATATGAATCAAGGGGAGGCTAGGAGGGGATTTATTTTGGATTAACGCACTCGGCAGAGCTCAAACCAAAAAAAATAGCCGCTAATCAGCGGCTATTTTCAATGTTCAGAACAAAGCTTGATGACTTTTACTTCTTCGTCTCTTCAACCACAGCTTTCATCAATACTGATGTATCCATGCGGCCTTGTCCTTCGGCAGACAGTGCCTTGTAGGCGTTGTTGGTCTTTTCAGTCAGTGGAAGCTGGATGCCTTGGCGCTCAGCTTCATCTAGGCAGAAACCTAAGTCTTTGATCATCCAATCAATTGCGAAGCCAAAATCGAACTTGTCTTGCGCCATTGTGGTCGCGCGGTTTTCCATCTGCCATGAACCTGCTGCGCCGTTTTTAAGGCAATCAACTAGCGTTTGGATATCCAAACCTGATTTTTCAGCAAGTACCAAACCTTCAGAAAGGCCATTCAATACGCCTGCGATGCAGATCTGATTGACCATCTTTGCGCGTTGGCCTTGGCCGACTTTACCCATAAGAACTGACGACTTACCGTAAGCTTCGAACACAGGTTGAAGGTCGTTGAAAAGCGCTTGTTCGCCGCCACACATGATGGTTAGCACGCCGTTTTCTGCGCCCGCTTGACCACCAGATACAGGTGCATCCATAAAGCGAATACCGGCTTGCTTCGCTGCCACTTCAAGCTCTTCAGACAGAACTGCAGACGTTGTAGTGTGATCGACAAGAATCGCGTTTGGCTTCATCGCTGCCAATGCGCCTGTTTCGCTGGTTGTCATGCTGCGTACGTCATCATCGTTACCCACACAAACCAATACCACGTCAGCTTCCGCTACACACTCAGCCACAGATTCTGCCGCTTTACCTTGGTGTTTATCAGCCCAGTCTAGCGCTTTGCTGTGAGTGCGGTTAAATACCGTTACCTCAAAACCGGCTTTGACTAGGTGGCCTGCCATTGGGAAACCCATAACGCCTAGCCCGATAAAACTTACTTTCATTTCTTTCTCCTTTTATTTGACCAAACCATCGCTATGAAAAGATCGAACACTCTCAATCAATGCATCAATAAGCAGGGTCAAAGCCTTTGGCTGATATTTTCTTTCTTTGTACACTAAATACGCTTGGCGATCACCCCGATGATACTCAGGGAGCACTTGAATCAGATTCATCTCTGGGGATACGTGACGAAAAGGCAATGACGCGAGCCCCAAACCTTTTTGCGCTGCGGCCGCCACCGCATGAATATCGTTGACGATGAACTTAGGTTTAATCGTGATCATTTGCTCTAAGCGGTCGGATTTGTAGAGCGGCATATCGAACACATCATCGACGTTAATCCAATCTTGCAGCTCCAGGTCGTCCGGCTTTTCTATTGCTGCACGCGAATCTAAGTATTCTGGGCTCGCATAAAACCCGTGTTTGGCTTTAAACAGCGGTCGAGCAATCATGCCTTCCATGTCCGAGATCTTAAACGTGATCAGTAAGTCACGATCGGTCTGTGGAATAAGCTGTTGTTGGCTCAGGGTAAGGTCGAGCTGAACGTTCGGGTATTGAGTGAGGAATTGCTCTACCGTCGACCGTAGAAAGCCACTGTAGAAGTTATGAGGCACGGCGAGCTTTATCTTGCCTTGGATAGCGTCACGCTCTTCAAGCAAGCTATTAAAGCCGTGATGAATCGACTCCATGCCGCTGCTCAGTGCAGAAAAAGCCGCCTCACCGTCTTTGGTGGCCACCAGCTCACGACCTTTCTTTTCTAAAAGTCGGATATTGAGGCGATCTTCCAATGCGGTTAGCCGACGCGACATAGTCGACACAGGGAGTTGCAGCCGTTTCGAAGCCGATAGCAAAGAGCCCTCTTCAACCACGGCACAGAATAAGAACAGATCATCAATGTTTCCAAATATGGAATTCATACTTCTACATGTGCCTATTTTTCTCATTAATGGATAAATGTAACCTTATCTCATCAACATCAGAAAATCACGGGAGAAACACAGTATGAACAACAAACAATTTTGGGTAACCGCGATTTTATCTTCACTGACCATGGCGACCATCATGTCAGGGTTAATTTCTGGCTACAAAATGGGATTCAGCCCCGAGTGGCCTCCAATCTGGATGCAAAGCTTTTTCATTGCTTGGCCTTGTGCCATCGCACTCAACCTCACTGTGCTTCCTTTGATCAGAAAACTCTCAGCATGGATTTGTCGCCCAAGAACGCTTTGCGAACCTGAGATCACGGAACGATGATCAAGGGCTAGTGTTAAGGAGCTATAGTCTAGGTTCTGCGATAAAAGAGATGCGGTAAAAAGCTATGTTCATGGATAAACGCCTGAATTACAGACATAAAAAAACCGAGCACTAGGCTCGGTTTTTTAATAACTGTTGTTACTGTAAAGATTACAGCTCAGCGTTGTGGTAAACCTGCTGAACGTCATCACAGTCGTCAAGCATGTCTAAGAACTTCTGGAACTTCTCAGAATCTTCTTCAGCTACTGGCGTAGTTGTTTGAGGAACGAAAGTGATTTCCTCAACGTCTAGCGTTAGCTCTGGGAACGCAGTGTTTAGTGCAGTCTTCGTTTTGAAGAACTCAGTCGTTGGAGCGAATACAGTGATAACACCGTCTTCTAGCTCAACGTCAGTCACGTCTACGTCTTCCATCATTAGCGTTTCTAGGATGATCTCGTCGTCTTCGCCTTTGAACTGGAATACAGCTTGGTGAGCGAACATGTGAGAAACAGTACCTTCAACACCGATTTTCGCACCAGTCTTAACGAAACATTGGCGAACGTCTTGGAAAGTACGGTTGCCGTTGTCAGTTAGACAGTCAACGATTACGCTTGTGCCACCAGGGCCAAAACCTTCGTAACGAGCTGGTTGGAAGTCTTCACCGCCGCCGCCGTTCGCTTTATCGATCGCTTTGTCGATAACGTGAGCTGGTACTTGGTCTTTCTTCGCTTTAGCAATCAGGTGCTTAAGAGGTAGGTTCATGTCTGGGTCAGAGCTGCCGTTCTTAGCCAGTACGTAAATCTCTTTACCGTATTTAGAATAAACTTTAATTTTTGCGCCTGCAGTTTTCGCCATTGAGGCCTTGCGCACTTCAAAACTTCTTCCCATCGGGATCTTCTCTCTGATTCAATTAACGGTGCAAATTCTAGCAAATTACTGTGTCATTTCAATTCTACAGCACTGCTGGGCAAGGTTTGTCTGCGTTTATGCGACACCCATTACCCGTTTGTATTTTTCTACAGACTGATCAAACCAAGCCTTTTCTTCTGGGTCACCTAGCTTCATTGCTTCTTCAACAATGGCTTCAGGGCCACATTTCGCTTGCTTCAGTTTCCATACAAGAAACGATGCTTGCTTATCCAGTTCGATTTTATTTTTCTCGCTGGGTGGAAGGAGTGAAAGGTTGATAGACATTATTAGCCTTCGTCTGTAATACACTTGGCCGAGAAATATATCATAGAGCAGCCTCATAAAACCAATACTATGAGTAACAGAAAGGGTTTATGAGACAAGAAACCAAGCAAGTCGCTGATGCAGGTCAAGCTAGTTTGAGAGAAGTTGCACCCCTTGAGGAGAAAGTATCGAGTATTCAACTCACATTATGAGCTGAATAATCAGATAATCGCATCACAGAGATAAGAAGGACAGCTCCTCGAAACCCAAAAGACTACTCACTCACCGCGAACACATCGCAGCGTGAGGCGCAGATGAAGTCATTTTTGTGCAGGCCTTTGATTGAATGGCTCCACCAAGTGACAGTGACTTTGCCCCACTCCAATAAAATCGAAGGATGATGGAACTCTTCTTCTGCCAGTTCTGACACTTTGTTGCTGAATGCCCACGCTAGTTTGTAGTTCTTAAACTTGAACACCTTCTCAAGCTGCGGGATGCCGTCTCTTTTGATGATCTGCCAATCTGACAACTCCAACAGTAAAGATTGTTGCTCATCTTTACTTAAGGCAATCGCGTCGATACTGCAGGCTTCGCATTTTTGTTCATTCAACATGTGTTGGTTCCTTGGGTTCAAAAAGTGGTGGTAGTAACCCCGCATCTATAGCGAGATCAGCTTGCTGTAATAGGTTTTCCTGACTGATTTTGAAGAGCTCAGATAGCTCGTCGATCACGTAATATTTCGGTTGCATGATGTCGATGCGGTAAGGAGTTCTTAACACCGTTTGCAGATCGAACCGTTCACGAACCGCCAAATCACCGCCCAATGCGTACATGGTTTCCGCCGGAGAAGAGAGAATGCCACCGCCATAAATTTTCAGTTGTTGGCCTTCTTTTACTAAACCGAACTCGACCGTAAACCAATACAAACGGGCAAGATAAGCGCGCTGTTTGGATGTGGCGGCTTGGCCTAGTTTTCCATAATGCTCAGTGAAAGCCGCGAAATCGGCATTAGTGAGCATGGCACAGTGACCAAAAATTTCATGAAAGAAATCAGGTTCTTGTAAGTAATCGAACTCGTCTCGCGTTCTCAGAAATGTCGCAACTGGGAATTTCTTATTGGCGAGCAAATCAAAGAATCGGTCGAAATCAATCAATGCAGGCACAGGCTGAACTTGCCAACCTGTTGTTTCCATTAGCACTTTATTTATCTCTGGAAGCTGGGGAACTCTGTCTAATGGCAGATCCAGCAGGGTCAAACCGTGCAAATAAGCATCGCATGCGCGGTCATTAATGACGTCCAGTTGCCTTTTCACTAAGTCGTGCCAAATGGCGTCTTCTTCGAGGCTCCACTCAACCCATCCCTCTTGGCTCACGGGCTTAGAATGATATTGAGTCATTACACACCTCCTTTCGAATGTCTCACTTTAAGCCTATCTCCACTCCTTATATCCGCCAATTTGCACGATTTTTCGAAACGGGCGATCGTGTAACATTTTATTTACACAATTCCGACAGCCCCTTATTTTGCTGATCTTTTGACTTTGTAAAACCTAAATACCAGACTGAAATCGTTAAGTTTTTGTTAAAGGTAAAGGAATGCACGAGAGCAATAAGCCAATTTGGCAACCCAGTGACCAACGTATCGCACACGCCAACGTAACCCGATTTATGGATAACCTCGATCAGCAGGGCGTATTCGAGCGGGAATTGAAAAACTACACGGAGCTTCATCAATGGTCTGTGGAGCAGCCGGAGTCGTTTTGGCATAACGTGTGGCAGTTTTGTGGCATGGTGGGTTCGCAAGACTGTATTAACAGGGTAGAAAGCGAGCACATCAAAACTCAAAGTGAAAGCCGCTGGCAGCAGCCGAAATCGAATCGCGATGCGGTGTGGTTTCCGAATGCTCAAGTTAACTACGCCGAAAACTTGCTGCATTCAGCAAAAGCGTTGCCAAACGAACTTGCGATTTGGTTTGAGAACGAACGTGGCGAACAGCAAAGCTACACATGGCAAACCTTGTGTGAGGAAGTCTCTAGCGTTCAACAATGGCTCGTGGAATGTGGCGTGCAACAAGGCGATGTGGTCGCCGCTTATACTTCTTATCTGCCGCAAACCGTGGTCGCGATGTTGGCAACCACCAGCTTAGGGGCGATTTGGACGTCAACCTCGCCTGATTTTGGCGTCGAGAGTGTAATTGAGCGATTCGGACAGGTGAAACCTAAGGTGCTGTTCACCTGTGATGGCTACACCTTCAATGGCAAGACGTTCGATATGACGGACAAGAACCGTGAAATCATCGAACACTTAAACGAATTAAAACAGGTGTGTCAGATCGGTTATTTGAAACCGAGTAATGACTTAGAGAAGAGCGATTTAGAGAAGAAAAAAGTTGAACATGATGTGTCGATTCTAAGCTGGCACAGCATCATTAATCACTATCAGACAAAACCTCTTCGATTTGTGCGTATCGGCTTCAATGAACCATTATTCGTACTCTACTCTTCCGGCACAACGGGCAAGCCTAAATGCATTGTGCATTCTGTCGGTGGCACCACCATCAACCACCTAAAAGAGCATCAACTTCATTGCGATATTAAACCGAGAGATCGCGTGTTCTACTACACCACTTGTGGTTGGATGATGTGGAACTGGCACGTCTCTGCGCTCGCCAGCGGTGCTTGTTTGGTGATCTTTGATGGCAGCCCGGTTTACCCGCAACCTAACGTTCTATGGGATTTAGCGCAGCGAGCTGACGTATCGACATTTGGCACCTCAGCCAAGTATCTAGAGGCGATTGAGAAAGCCGAACTCTCACCGATCGACAGCCACTCTCTTCCTCAATTAAGAACACTGTGCTCGACCGGTTCTGTGCTCTACCCAGAGCAGTTCGATTACGTTTACAAGCACATAAAGCAAGACCTGCATTTGGCGTCGATTTCTGGCGGCACGGATATTTGTGGCTGCTTTGTTTTGGGCAACCCTATCTCGCCAGTGTATCGCGGTGAGTGCCAACAGGCCGGGCTCGGCGTCGACATCAAGGTGTTCAATTCGTCTGGTCAAAAGGTCGATCACGAACGTGGCGAATTAGTTTGTACAAATTCCCTTCCCAACTTCCCCGCTGGCTTTTGGAATGACACCGGAGAGCGCTATCACAGCACCTATTGGGATAGGTTCGATAATGTGTGGCATCACGGTGATGAAGTCGCGCAGAGCGAACATGGCGGTTACCTGTTCTACGGGCGAGGCGACACCACACTCAACCCTGGAGGAGTAAGAATTGGTACCGCCGAGATCTATCAGCAAGTAAACACCATTGAAGGCATCATCGATTCGATAGCTGTCGGTAAAGACATCGACCGCAATGAGCAGATATGGTTGTTTGTTCAGCTGCAGCAAGGTGTGAGTTTAGATGAAAAGTTACTGACAGCCATCAAAAGCAAACTCAAATCATCCTGCTCGCCAAGGCACGTGCCAAGCCAGATATTTGCGATCAGCGACGTGCCAAAAACACGCTCAGGCAAACTGGTGGAGTTGGCTGTGAAACAGGTGATCAATGGCAAGAGTGTAGAAAACCTTGGGGCTATCGCTAACGCCGAGGTTTTGGAAGAGATAAAGAGTGTTGTTTCGCTTTAGTGTTGAGCCTTAGAAAGTGGCTAACTATCTCCGATTTTCATTTGGCTGTCAGATAGCACCTAGAGTAAAGGCAGCCGATTGAAAACCAAATCTAAACTTCTATTTAAGCTTGTGAATCCTCGCCTCAGTATAGCCCCGTACCTTTTCCAAAGCTCTTAAGCATTGTTGCTTTATCAACAAGCAGAGGCGCTAGCATTGCTGAAGAGACAGCAAGCGCAATGTATTCGTTTACTTTGAATACCTTAGCTGCAGAGAAAGAAACCAGCATAGGTAAGAAGAAGAACACAGCAACAGAGATCGAGCGGAAGAAATAAACTGTGTCTGAGGTTTCAGAGATAACATTGGTTGCAATAAGGCCAGACAACAGGCCCATCAACATACCCGCGCCTGCGATTGCGGGTACAACCGGACCAAAGATGCCTGCGACAATGCGCATCACGCCTTGGAACAGCTTGCCTTTCTCTAGCTCATCAGCCGGAGTCGCGTCAGCTTGTTGAGTGTTTGATAGTGCGTTGAACCACTTTTCTACCTCAACACCGATGATGACTTGAGTTTGGCCTTGTTGAAGTACCACACCTTTCACATCTGCGATCTGCTTGATCGCTTCTTCGTCTACCAGTGACTCGTCAGCTAATTTGAATCTCAGCCTTGTCATACAGTGCGTGATACTCACGATATTGTCTTCACCACCAAGTGCAGTGATTAATAACTGTATATTTTCTTTGAAATTTTTCTTATTCGATGATGACTTCGAGTTGGCTTTGTTGCGTAATTCAATGGAACTAAATCAAGAACCTACGATCTGATCAGCTACCTCCACTCTATCTCGTAGTCCTATGCCTAAGCCTCGTTATAAAACAACCAACTGGAAGCAATACAACCGATCACTCATTAACCGTGGTTCTCTGACTTTTTGGATTGATGAAGAAGCAATAAGCGGATGGGCGCAAAGCAAACAGAATAAGCGCGGTAGGCCGCGTCGGTTCAGTGATTTAGCTATCACGACAGCACTCATGGTCAAACGAGTTTTTTCTATGCCATTGAGAGCGCTGCAAGGATTTATCGACTCGATATTTAGGTTAGCCCATGTACCGTTAAGTTGTCCGCATTACACCTGCATCAGTCGTAGAGCCAAGCAAGTTGAGGTTTCATTTAAGACTAAAACGAGAGGAGCGATACAGCACCTAGCCATTGATGCTACTGGCCTTAAGGTTTATGGCGAAGGTGAATGGAAAGTCAAAAAACATGGGACGGATGGCAAGCGTAGAGTCTGGCGAAAGCTGCATATTGCAGTCGATACCAACACTCATGAGATCATTGCCGCCGAGCTAAGTTTATCGACGGTTACAGATGGAGAAGTACTCCCGAACTTACTGAAACAAACACGCCGAAGTATCCTTGAGGTGTCTGGTGATGGCGCTTACGACACGAGAGCGTGTCACGCTGCTATTAAGATTAAGGGAGCTATTGCGCTTATTCCCCCAAGAGAAGGGGCTGCCTTCTGGGAGCGTGGTCACCCTCGAAATTTCGCCGTGGGTTGCCAGAAATTATACGACTCAAATAAGTATTGGAAAGAGCGGTATGGATACCACAAACGTTCACTCTCAGAAACAGCGATGTATCGAGTTAAACAGTTGCTAGGAGGGAAACTGAGCTTAAGAAATTACAATGCCCAGGTGGGTGAAACTTACGCGATGATAAAAGCGTTGAACAAGCTTACTGGGTTAGGTATGCCTGAAACTTGTCGTATTGACTAAGAAACAAGCGAAACGGGTTGGCTCTATCTCTAAATTTAATTACGCAACAAAGCCGCTGAGAACCAACGTGAAAATATAATCAAATCAGCGGCGAGTATTGCCGCGATCGCTCGCGAGCATGAGATTGTTATCGTTCATGGTAATGGCCCACAAGTAGGTTTGTTGATGGAACAAAACGCAGCTTACAACGAATATTCACCAGAGACGACCCCGTATCCAATGGATGTACTCGGCTCTCAAACCTGTGGCATGGTGGGCTACATGTTACAGCAAGAACTAAGAAACATTGACCCTGAATTAGACGTAGCGACGCTAGTCACGCAAACTGAAGTAGGCTTTGTTGCGTAATTAAATTTAGAGATAGAGCCAACCCGTTTCGCTTGTTTCTTAGTCAATACGACAAGTTTCAGGCATACCTAACCCAGTAAGCTTGTTCAACGCTTTTATCATCGCGTAAGTTTCACCCACCTGGGCATTGTAATTTCTTAAGCTCAGTTTCCCTCCTAGCAACTGTTTAACTCGATACATCGCTGTTTCTGAGAGTGAACGTTTGTGGTATCCATACCGCTCTTTCCAATACTTATTTGAGTCGTATAATTTCTGGCAACCCACGGCGAAATTTCGAGGGTGACCACGCTCCCAGAAGGCAGCCCCTTCTCTTGGGGGAATAAGCGCAATAGCTCCCTTAATCTTAATAGCAGCGTGACACGCTCTCGTGTCGTAAGCGCCATCACCAGACACCTCAAGGATACTTCGGCGTGTTTGTTTCAGTAAGTTCGGGAGTACTTCTCCATCTGTAACCGTCGATAAACTTAGCTCGGCGGCAATGATCTCATGAGTGTTGGTATCGACTGCAATATGCAGCTTTCGCCAGACTCTACGCTTGCCATCCGTCCCATGTTTTTTGACTTTCCATTCACCTTCGCCATAAACCTTAAGGCCAGTAGCATCAATGGCTAGGTGCTGTATCGCTCCTCTCGTTTTAGTCTTAAATGAAACCTCAACTTGCTTGGCTCTACGACTGATGCAGGTGTAATGCGGACAACTTAACGGTACATGGGCTAACCTAAATATCGAGTCGATAAATCCTTGCAGCGCTCTCAATGGCATAGAAAAAACTCGTTTGACCATGAGTGCTGTCGTGATAGCTAAATCACTGAACCGACGCGGCCTACCGCGCTTATTCTGTTTGCTTTGCGCCCATCCGCTTATTGCTTCTTCATCAATCCAAAAAGTCAGAGAACCACGGTTAATGAGTGATCGGTTGTATTGCTTCCAGTTGGTTGTTTTATAACGAGGCTTAGGCATAGGACTACGAGATAGAGTGGAGGTAGCTGATCAGATCGTAGGTTCTTGATTTAGTTCCATTGAATTACGCAACAAAGCCTCAGTAAATCTACATGGACTCATTCGCATCCTCTTGATTCTCTGGCATCGCGTCGATAAAAGCGGGTAACTGATTACACGCTTCGACAATCGAGTTAATCAACGGATAAGGCGACATATCAACGCCAAAGCGCAGCGCGTTATAGACTTGTGGCACCAAGCAGATATCGACAATGCATGGTGAATCGGTGAGGCTATACACCGAATCACCGTGTGTTGGACGATGCTTAGAAAGCTTCTCTTCTAACGCCGAAAAACCTTGGCTCATCCAATAGTGAAGCCAGTCTATTTTAGCCTCTTGCTCACACGACAACTCTCGCTCCAAATACTGCAGCACACGCAGGTTATTGAGAGGGTGAATTTCTATCGCAATATCCTGAGCCATTGCCAACGCTTGATAGCGCAATGGTGTTTGCTCTGGAATCAACAAGGAGTCTGGGCTGCTCTCACATAAATAGCTTTCGTCCAAGTATTGCAAAATAGTCAGCGACTGATTGAGTTGAACGTCACCATCCACCAGCACTGGCACTAATTCACTGGCATTGAGCTCGCGATATTGTGGATCATGCTGCTCGCCGCCATTACGCACCAAATGCACCGATTTAGACTCATAGTCGAGTTGCTTTAGGTTCAATCCAATACGCACTCGATAGGCGGCCGAAGAGCGCCAGTAACCGTAAAGTGTCATGTTCTGATTCATACAATGATCTCGCTCGAGCTGAATCTTTATAATATGGGCTATAACGCTCGATATTGGCTAACTTTTTGGTCAATTGCGCCAAAAATGGAGTCACCCGCCGCATCAAACATCTCAAGCTTGATCGAATCGCCAAACGACATGAATTGAGTCGAAGGTTTGCCATCGCGAATCGTCTCTATCATGCGTACCTCGGCAATGCATGAATAGCCCACGCCGCCCTCTGCAATTGAGGTGCCGTGGTCAGTGCCTTGCTTATTCGATACAGTGCCTGAACCGATAATAGCCCCTGCCGATAGTGGGCGAGTTTTTGCTGCATGGACGACCAACTCTGCAAAGTTGAAGGTCATATCGACGCCCGTATTCGGGCAACCAAAAGGCTGGTCGTTGTAGGTCGATATCAACGGTAAATACACCTTGCTGCCTTTCCATTGCTCACCAAGCTCATCAGGTGTCACAGCGACAGGAGAGAACGCCGAAGAAGGCTTCGACTGGAAGAAACCAAAACCCTTAGCAAGTTCAGCCGGAATCAAGCCACGCAGCGACACATCGTTCACCAACATCAACAAGCGAATCGAATCATGCGCTTGCTTGGCGCTAACACCCATTGGTACGTCACCAGTTACAACCGCAACCTCACCCTCGAAATCGATACCCCATTCGTCGCTGGCAAATTCGATGTTGTCACGAGGGCCGATAAACGCATCTGAACCGCCTTGATACATCAGTGGATCGACCCAGAAGCTTTCTGGCATTTCAGCACCACGCGCTTTACGCACCAGCTCAACGTGGTTTACATATGCGCTGCCATCAGCCCATTGATAAGCGCGTGGCAGAGGCGATTCACAATACTGAGACGCAAACACTTCACTGCCTGTCACATGCCCGTTGTTTAACGAGGTGTATAACTCTTCTAACTGAGAAACAACGCTGTCCCAGTTATCCAAAGCCACCTGCATGGTGGGGGCCAGATGCATCGCGTGAAAGATTTCGGTGGTAGGTACACACTGTTTGAGATCTTTACTCACGACCATCAATAGGCCGTCGCGAGTACCATTTTTCTTGGTTGCTAATTTCATCCTTGTCCCTTATTTCTTATCGTCAGCCATTTCTTTCAAACCAGAGTCTTGCCAACTGTAGACATATTCTTTGTTCTCAACGCTATCGAGTTCGTCAGAGAACTGCAGTGCATGGCGAGTATCAATCATCACCGCCACTTCGTCGGTAAACTTCTTCTTGTGCGCTTGCCCAGCCTTAAAGGCTTTAGGGTGAGGGCCATGTGTGAAGCCAGCCGGGTGGAAAGTCACCATTCCCGCTTCAATATTGTCGCGGCTAAAGAAGTCACCAGCGTGATAGAAAAGCACTTCGTCATAATCATCATTGTTGTGATAGAACGGCACTTTCAATGCGCCTGGATCGCTCTCAATTGGGCGTGGCACAAAGGTACACACCACAAATCCCGCACCAACAAACGTAGTGTGCGCGGACGGTGGCAAATGGTAACGATGTGACATCAGCGGTCTGATATCGCGCCAATTCACTTTCACCACGGCTAAGTCGCCATGCCAGCCAATTGCATCCAATGGATTGAACGGATAGGTGATCACACTGACTTTGTCGTGGCGCTTCACCTGAACCTGAGTTTGATTTTCTGAGTACTGAGCGCGGAATTGGTCATTGATCGAAGGAATTTCAAGAACCGCCGGGTCAAACACCGCGTGATTGCCGACCATGCCTTTCTCTGGCAGTGAGTAAGCCGCGTCTGTATTCTCAATCATCAAGATGAACATCGGCTCACTTGGCTCTAAGCGCCAGTTGGTCGAGCGCGGGATCATCACATAATCCCCTTCACTCACTTCTAAATGGCCATAATCACAATAGAGATCAGCGCTGCCTTGGTGAATGAACAGCAGTTCATCGCCATCGGAGTTACGCACCAAGAAATCCATCATCTCGTCCATGCGCCATACGCGAATTTTGCAGTCCGCATTGTGCAAAAGATGAGGCACCGCCCAAGGGGTTATCTGGCTGGCTTTTTCCACCAGCGTAAAATCAAAAGCGCGAGGACGTAAATCGCCCTCCCACTCCGACCAACCAGTTGGAGCATGTTGGTGATGAAAGTGAGCGGCAGGGCCGAAAAATCCACTTCGACCCGCTTCTCGCTCATAGATGGCCTCTTCGGGGAAATCAGCATGCGCTTGTTTCGAACACACACCCTCCCGATGAGGAAACGAGATCCATTTATGCATCGTCTAATACTCCTCGACGAATCTGGTCCTCTTCAATCGATTCAAATAGCGCTTTGAAGTTACCTTCACCAAAGCCTTCGTTGCCTTTACGCTGAATGATTTCAAAGAACACAGGACCAATTACCGTCTGTGTGAAAATTTGCAGCAAGATGCCGTCTTTGGTCGGCGCGCCATCAATCAGAACGCGTAGGTCGCGCAGCAGATCGGTGTCTTCACCGTGGCCCTTCACACGCTCGTCGACTTTCTCGTAATAGGTATCTGGAGTTGGCATAAAGTCCATGCCGCGATCACGCAGGGTTTTCACCGTTTTGTAGATGTCATCCGTTGCGAGCGCGATGTGTTGTATACCTTCACCGTTGTATTCGCGAATGAACTCTTCGATTTGTGATTTGTCGTCTGAAGACTCATTGATAGGGATGCGGATCTTGCCACATGGTGAGGTCATAGCGCGGCTCACAAGGCCAGTCAGTTTACCTTCAATATCGAAGTAGCGAATCTCGCGGAAGTTACCGATGCGCTCATAAAACCCAGACCACACGTCCATGTTGCCTTGCTTCACGTTGTGCGTGAGATGGTCGATTTCATACAAGCCAACATTAGCTTCGGCCATACGCTGTTCCGCATCGTCATAGAATCGGAAATCGACGTCATAGATGCTCTGCTTGCCATAGCGATCCACAAAATAGAGCAGGCTTTCACCTATGCCGTAAATGGCAGGAATGCTCAGCTCCATCGGCCCTATTTCTGTTTTGTACTCTTCACCACCGCCCTTAAACGCTTGTTCCATTGCAGCGGTTGCTTCGTTGACACGAAAAGCCATGCCGCACACCGATGGCCCATGCACCTTGGCGAACGCTTCCGCTTGGCTGTGTGGTTGTTCATTAACGATAAAGTTGATGTCACCTTGTCGATACAGCCAAGCCTCTTTTGAACGGTGCTTGGCGATCTCAGCAAAACCAAGTGACACAAACAGCGCTTTAAGTTGCTCAATTCCCTTGTGGTCAACGGCCGTGTATTCAACAAACTCGAATCCATCCGTGCCAAGCGGGTTGTATGTATCCACCATGAACTTTCTCCTTGTACCTATTGGTTTTGTATTACGTGTTTTTGTCCTTAATTAAATTTGGCCCACAAGCGGAAAGATTGGAATGGATGGAAGGAAATGGGCAATAACGCTAAAAACCCGTCAAATTGTAAAATATTTGTTACACACAAAACCTCACAACAACAAAGTGAGTGCTATCAAGGGATTGAAAGATGGTGGTTTGATTTACAGCAGAGCAAGAGATGTTATTGAATTGTTACATGCGTAATTTTATCAACTAAGGCGATAAATCGAATATTAGACTGATGATGTAAAAAAGCCGCTGTAGTCAGCGGCTTGATGAGTTCTAAGACGAACATGATTCAGATATGGGTTAAGCGTTAATCCCAGTTGAGAATCGACCAATTCGGTTGATCGGCTAACGCTTTCAAACGCGGGCATGGGTTCACCAGATAGGCAAAGTCAGCGTGTTCACACAAAGGTAAGTCGTTGATTGAATCCGTATAAAAGTGAATGTCTGAGTAGTTAGTTTCTTGATTGTCTAACCACGCTTTTAAACGCGTTACTTTGCCTTCACGGTAGCTTGGTACACCTGAGATTTGAGAAGTAAAACGGCCTTGGTTTTCAATCAAATCAATACCGAGTGCGTTCTCGATACCAATCTTACGACCCACCGCTTCCACTAAGAAAGTCACGCTGGCAGAGATAATCAGCATATCGATATCATCATTCTCAAGCTGCTCAATCAAAGGTTTCGACTGCTTGAACTGTTTAGGCAGAATATGCTGTTCAACACACTCTTCCACCAACGCAGTCACTTGCTCTGTTGGCATATCGGCTAACGGCTGCATGGAAAACGTTAGGTAATCTTCCATGTTCAGTTTGCCTTCCGAATACAGTCCCATTAAGCGTTTATCTTCATCAATAAAGTTGGGCGCAGTGGCAATGCCCTTTTCAACCAAGAACTCATTCCAGAGCATCGCTGCATCGGCATTGATCAGCGTTTCGTCCATATCAAATACATACAAAGGTTTGAACATCTTAGGCTCTCACAGGTTGAATTTCGTTAAGGTTAAACAGGAGTTCAAGTTGGCTGAATGCTATAGCGAATATATGACAATTAGAGCACATTTCTGTGGCAATTATGTTTCGTGAAGATGACAATAAAGTCTACTCCATTTATTCAAAAGTGATAAAGAGGTAGAAAGGAATTCACTTACTGAATACATACAAAAACTCCGACTGATTAGGTCGGAGTTTGGGGTTTAACGATTGGGTTTAATGACGCCTGAGCTAAACAATTTTCTGCTCACTTTCGTCCGTTAGTTTACTCTTATCCGACAAGAAACTGGCTACGATCTCTCTCAGTTTCCCTTGATTAACAGGTTTTGGTAAAAACTCATCCATGCCTACATCGAAGCATAGATGCTTGTCTCGCTGTACAACGTTGGCCGTCAGCGCAACGATTGGAATGTGCTTTGCAGACCCTTCTTCGAGCGCTCGGATCTGCTTGGTCGCTTCAAAGCCATCGAGAACTGGCATCTGACAATCCATAAAGATCATCTCGTATTCGTTAGCCTTGAATTTCTCGACACCAATTTCACCATTGTCGGCAATATCAACCTCAAACCCAAGCTTCTTGAGCATCATCTTGGCAACTTGCTGGTTTACTCGCGAGTCTTCAACGACCAAAACCGTACCACTAAATTCTCCGGCAGCCGCGACAGGTTTTGACTCTGCTTCAATTGGAGCTTGTTTATCGGCTTGTGAGGCGTTTACAGAAACAGTGGGTGCCTCTTTAACAACCGCCGCAGGTTTAGTTAACAACACTGGTTCATTGTCTTTAAACGCAACCTCGCCTCTGTTCGGATAAGTAAAGACTGAAGTATCAGCGGCTCTCGCGAGTACCTCACTGATGGTCCATTTAAGCTGATTATCTTGGTAAGGACGCGCAATGTAGGCAACAAAACCGACTTGTTTAGCACGAGCTTCATCTTGCTTTCTAGGATCAGCAGAGATCATCACTAACTTAGGACACTCGCGACCAAAGCGTTCAACTAAGCTTCTCGCCAGTTGAAAGCCATCAACGGACGGCATCACTTTGTCTATCAGCACGAGATCATAAGGTGATGACTTAGCCACAGACTCTGAAACCAACTCTAACGCTTGGTTTGCCGTTTCACAGCACTCAGACTTAACACCGAAAGATTGAAGCTGTGTAGACGTTATACGCATGTTCAGCTGGCTATCATCCACCAGCAAGACCGAAACCTGATTGAAATCGATATTGCCTTCATCGGCTTCTAAACACGGGTCAAAGTCAGCCGTAAAATAGAAGGTACTGCCCTGACCTTCAACACTGGTGAGTTCAAGCTTGCTGCCCATCAATGTCACGATCTTCTCGCATATTGTTAGACCAAGCCCTGTGCCTCCGTAAATACGCGTGGTACTGCCGTCGGCTTGTTGAAACTTATCGAACACCGATTTCTGTTTGTCTTCTGCAATACCGATACCGCTGTCGACAACCTCGAATTTCACTCTGAGTTTTTGCTCAGGCTCAACCACTTCTTCCAAACGAAGTGAGAGCGTGACGTGGCCGTGCTCGGTAAATTTAATCGCGTTGCCTACTAAGTTATTTAGGACTTGTCTTAGTTGAGTACCGTCGCCAATCACCATGGTTGGGATCTTAGGGTCGATCGCTAATTGGAATCGAAGCCCTTTCTGCTCCGCTTTCACTCGGAAGGTTGATTCAACGTCGGCCGCAATGCCCATCATTTTCATCGGCTCTTGCTGAAGCTCTAGTCGTCCCGCCTCGATCTTCGAGTAATCGAGAATGTCATTGATTAAGTCGAGCAAAGTAAGCGAAGAGGTGTTGAGCATGTTGATGTACTCTTTTTGCTCTTTCGGCATATCCATTTCAGAGAGCAAAGACGACAACCCGATAATCCCATTCATTGGGGTACGGATTTCGTGACTCATATTGGCAAGGAATTCACTTTTATTGCGGTTGGCCACCTCAGCAACGTCTTTGGCTTTTTCTAGCTCTTTGTACTGTTGACGAATACGTTCAATAGACTGGTTATAACTGCTCTCGAGTGTCGAGATCTCATCTTTGTAAGTAGAGTCAGTCGGCGTTAAGAAGCGCGGTTTGTTGTCTTCGACCTGTTGTAGGTTGATCTGAGAAGACATGGTCATCAAACGTTTTACGACAAGGCGATAGACGATGGTTAAACATACCAGAGACAGCAAGAATATTTTGACGGCTTCGAAGGCGAGCAACAGTAGCACTCGTTCTTCAAAGTCATTGAGAATCATACTTAAATCAGATTGCACCGTGAGCGTTGCCAATGGGAAATCTGTACCACCCATTTGGTGCACCATTTCCCAAGACTGAGAATAAGATTGGCCTTCGGTCTTTTGACCTAACTCTAGAATTTTTTCATCGGGACTTTCGATCAGAAGGTAACTCACAGACGGCAAACGAAAGATGCCTTCTGCTTGCACAAACAGTTGAGCACGGTCTTCGACCCACAAGCTGGACGTTAAACCGGAGAGATAACCGGCCTTAACCTGTTCGACCTGAGAGCTGATAAAAGAAACTCGACTTTGGTACTCCACATACAACCCGAGACCTGTCACTATAACTGTGAACAAGGTGCTGATTGCGATGATTACCCCGATCAACTGTCGGGAGAGTCCAATATAGCGTTTTCCTTTTGTCACCATACACAAATTACCATTATTGTTATCCTAGCAAACTACAATTACTCAACTAGTATAATAGTAGTCATTCATCAAATAACTAGGGAAGGTTATGAAAAAACATCTTATCTTTGCATCCATAGTCAGTTTGTTTTCAAGCAGTTATGCTTTTGCAAGCGAACCTCTTCACTACTACATTATTGCGAGCCAAGCGCAACCTTTTCAGATCGAAACTGACGGGTTATCTCACAGAGGAATCGTTTCAGATATTGTGGAAGCCGTGTTTGATGACAGCCAATATGAGATCAACTATCACACCTACCCTTTTAATCGAATGATCGACAAGCTCGATGCGAGAGAGAACCCAAACTGGGTTACCTATGGCAGCCCTAGTTGGGGAAACATCCAATCTGCGAACCTATCTAAAGATCCGATTTACAATGTAAAACACGTGTTACTGAGTAGTGGTAAAAAGCCATTTGAGTTCAACACAATCGATGATCTAGACGGGAAAGCCGTGGTATTGCTGGTGGGATTTGAGTATCCGAACTTGGAACCTTATATCCAACAGGGCAAGCTCAACGAGATTCGAGTAAAAGATTACACTGCTGCGTTTCGTGTCCTGAACCGAGCACCTGGCGATACCGTGTTTGTGGAAATGGAATCACGAATCAAATACAACCTAAACGAGCAAAAACTGAGTATTGATGATTACCAGATGCAAGAGTTTGGTTCTGTAATCAATAACTACCCTATCCATTTGGCGTTTGACCCTGAGATGGATCCTAAGCTGCAAAGCTTCATCAACCAACGGCTAGACACAATGAAAGACGATGGACAGATCGACGACATCGTACAGAGTTACTTGTAGCACCAGCGTTACGTCGAACTTAGCAACGAACAGGTTGGTAACACACTTTAACTATCATTGATGCCTAACTCTCTAAAACATAGAAGGCCGCCCTGCTTAATACTAGATAGCAGGGCGGCCTTTTAAATGCGTCTTAGGGGTAATCATAAGTATGCCCGCTATCTGAATCGACGAATCAGTGCGAAGCAATCAAATGCAGTTGCTGAGTACGAAGCTGGTGACGCACTGCCATCAGAATCTTACCCAAATGGTTCTCGCCGGTTCCATCGCCGCCATCGCCCCAGAAGTGGTCTTTGTGCGAATGTTCTTTGATCACCGAATCTCCGGTGTTGGTAAGAAACAGCGCAAACTGTGGATTCTGTCTGAACTTCTCTGTCACAATAAACTGCATCACTTCAACACGAATGTCATACCAATCGTCACGAACTTGGTCTTCGTAGTCACGACTTAAAGAGAACGCTTCGGCAGGCGTACTGGCTTCCAAAATGGTATTGCGTAGCGCTTCGGACGCAAACTTCATCGCTTGATAATAATGTTCGCTGGTTGCCCAAACTTGATCACCGACCTTGATAGGACAAGCGGCAAAATTTGACAGGTATCCGTTCGGATCTTCGGGTTCGTAAAACAGCACTTCTTTAGCTTGAGCCACAGAATTAGACATAGCCTTCTCCTTACCAACGACATCGCATATTTTTGCTTTAACTTTAAAATTAGTGGCGTTGAATATGACTGTCAAACAACTTAGTTCAAGAGTATGCCATGTGCGTGTTTTTCATCTGAAAAGCGTAATATCAAAAGGGATAGGCTAAACGGAACAGTGAGCTAAAGAATCAAGGGGTCGATTCAATCGAGATAGGAACTATTAAAAAGTACTTATAAATCAAAGGGTGGCGTTGTGCCACCCTTCTAAATGCAATGGGGATTATTAGTGAATAAGACCTAGCTCCCTCGCTTCTTCCAGACTCAAACCGCTTTCTCTAATTTCTCTTAGAGTCTCGATACGACGACGAGCTTCAGCAGACTTCATTTTCTTTTCTGGTTTGAAAGATACTTCTTCTTCAGCATCCCACTTGTTTGCAATATTTGTCATTTCATCATGGTTGATAGAATTAATGGACATGTTTTCCTCCGAAAAGCACCATGTAATGGACAAGTAATCTGTAGCAAATGCTTTTTCTCTTGTTAAGAAATTCTGTACTGAAGTGTGATGATTCCGACGCTTCACAAAGCTAATTAATAAATGCCTCATTTAAACTTTGCCAAAGCCATTTTCTGCATTTACATTTAAAAGATTCCCCATAAGAAATGTGGTTTGATCCAACTCTCATTTTCCCCGCTTTCAATGCTTCTCTTCTGCTGAAAATTCGTGAAATAACCCAAGATAAACTTCGAGGCACTTCATCCTTTTCGTGCTCGTCGCTTCCACTAAATCCAATACATGTTAATGATAATAGTTATCAATATCATAACTGAGTATTTATCATGTCTGTGGGAAATTCAGAGAAACCACTTCTCGAAGTGAAGAATCTATGTGTCGACTACATCACCGATGACGGTGATTTCAATGCAGTCAAATCCGTTAGCTTTAACATAGGCCAAGGCGAGATTTTCGGCTTAGCCGGAGAATCCGGTTGTGGCAAAAGCACCATCGCATTTGCCATTAACCGCCTGCATAAGCCGCCAGCTTTCATCTCAGGAGGCCAGATACTATTTGGTGGGCAAGACCTACTGAGCTTATCGGACAGCCATTTGAATACCTTGCGTTGGAGTGAGATCGCGATGGTGTTCCAAAGCGCCATGAATTCACTCAATCCAGTATTAACCATCGAAGAGCAGTTTGCTGATGTGCTGCGTCACCATAAAGGCATGACCAATGAACAGGCCAAAGATCGCGCCGAGAAACTGCTCGACCTTGTCAATATTCCACGCCATCGCCTAACAGAGTACCCGCATCAGTTCAGTGGCGGTATGCGTCAGCGTTTGGTGATTGCCATTGCTCTCGCCCTTAACCCGAAGCTCATCATCATGGACGAGCCAACCACAGCGCTGGATGTGGTGGTACAGCGCGAAATATTGCAGCAGATACACCAACTCAGAGAGGAGTTTGGTTTCTCGATACTCTTCATCACCCATGACCTCGCACTAATGAGCCAACTGTGTGATCGCATTGCCATCATGCGCCACGGCAAGATAGTTGAGGTCAATAACGCCCATGAGATTCGTAACAACCCACAACACTCCTACACCCAAAAGCTATGGAGTTCTTTCCCTAATATTCATGAACATGCTCACGCGACGGCGTGCTAGGAGAGCTCTATGTCACAACCTATTTTTCAAGTAAAAAACCTCGTTAAAGAATTCACTGTTGGTGGTGGATTTGGCAAAGAAGAGATCTTTAGAGCACTGCATGGCGTGAGTTTTGACTTACATGCAGGTAAAACACTGGCACTGGTTGGCGAATCTGGCTGCGGGAAAAGCACCTGCGCACGATTGATGACCAAGGTTTACCCTGCGACAGAGGGAGAGATACTGTTCAAAGGCAGAGATATCTCTACGCTGAAAAGCCGTAAAGATATCTTGGATTATCGCAGCCGTGTGCAAATGGTGTTTCAAGACCCCTTTGGTTCACTCAATCCCACTCACACCATTGAGCACCATTTAACGCGCCCACTTAAGATCCATAAACAGGTAGCCACTAAACAGGCTCTCACAGAGCGCCTCAAAGAGTTATTAACGCTGGTGGAGTTACCCATCGAAACGCTCGCCAAATACCCGCACGAGCTCAGTGGAGGCCAAAGACAGAGGGTTAACTTAGCCAGAGCACTGGCCGTTGGTGCTGAGGTTATTCTTGCTGATGAACCCACCTCGATGTTGGACGTTTCGATTCGACTTGGCGTGTTGAACTTGATGCAAAAAATGAAGAAAGAATTAGGCATAGGCTTTTTGTACATAACCCACGATCTTGCCACGGCACATTACATCGCAGAAGAGACAGCGGTGATGTACAAAGGGCAGATCGTTGAATGGGGATCAACCCAGTCGATCTTAACCAATCCACAACACCCGTACACTAAGTTGTTGATCTCTGCCGTCCCTGATCCCGATCTGCCATTTGGCGAACTCGTCAAAAATGAGCCAAACTATTCAATAGACGCTGATCGTATTCGAGAGCAGAGCAGTGAAATACAGCATGAAATCAAACAAGTTGCTGATAATCACTTTGTAAAACAGTGGGATAACGTTGCATGAATGAACTAGACACTTGGTTAGAGCGGATCGGAGATTGGTACAAAGACCGAAAGCATGATCAAGTGGACCGGTTAGAACCTTTGATCTTAACGCCTCCAGATGCGCTCTGGGGGCCATTGATCACGGATGAGCAGAGCAAAGGCATCGCATGTTGGTTAGACGGGTGCCTGAGAATCTTTACTTTCTATCGCCACCTCGCGGATTCATCGAATCAGGAGTTGTCTTCGCAAGAGGCCAGCAGCTCAAGCCATCAAGATAAAGCCTACCAATACCTGATGTTTGCCTATAGCAAGCTGCAAGCGGTGTCATGTGACCCAAAATCAGAAGCTGACTTGCAAGAGTGGTGTACACAGCGGCTACAACACTTGTGTGTATTGGCTTTGGAGTTTACGAACCAACAGCAAGAACCACGTTGGAAAGCAGAATCAGAAAAATTGATCGAATCGCATGTGCGTTTTATGGCAACCCATCCCCGAAACGATGATCAAGGCAGCATTCAACGCCATCTCCACTGAACAAGCCCTTCTCGATCAAACATCGAATCAAAATCTCATCAGAGTTAGATCCGTAGAAAGCATGATCGAGCCTTGATCATGCTTCGGCACTTAACTCTGTAAGCTATTGAATTTTAATGATTGACTGAATTTCAGGCAAAAAAAAGCGAGTCCCTTAGGAACTCGCAAAAATCTATTCAGTATGATGTAACAAAATATGAGCCAATCTATTAATCATAAGAAAGGACAAAGGTTGTCTATTCGGGATAAATAATAATCAACTAGATGCGTTACTTTGTCATCACTTTGTCAGCGTTAGGTGCGATTTTAATCAGCACCTAATGTGTTCAAAACTATCCATTCAGCCACGATAAAACAGGCTTATCGCAATAGGATAATGACTAGTGGCCAATCGCCATTTCATCGAGCGCAAGGAACACGTTTTCGTCTAAATGACCTTCATGAACTTGTTTACACACTTTGCGACGCACCGCTAAACCAGAGATCAAACGTTCAATGGACAGATGTCGATTGCTGGTGCTATCTCGGTCGTTGTATAGCTCAATCAAGCGACTCAGTGTTTCGTATGGGATAACGTCCTCCCCTACTCTCAACCAATCAAGCTTCTCAATGAGCTCTGAGCACTCTTCTTTGATTGAGGCATGTGAGTGCCCTGTCATAGCAGATAAAGCCGTTATGCTGCGTTCTAGAGCCTCTGCAGAGGTATATTTAGAGAGAGTAATCATGATCTCATCAGCGTTGATCTCAACAGAGTGTTTACGCAGCTTAACTCGACGTCCCAATTTGCCTCTTGGCGACGGTGCTTTACGCTGAATTGGCTCAAACTCACCGTCGATAATCTCAGACAGCTCTTCCAGCTTCTGCTTAGACACCATCTCGTTACGAAGTGGGTTCGGCAGCGTTGGTGCCATATTACGCTTACCTGCGTTAGTGGTACGCGCTCTTGAGTAACGTAAGACCTCTTCCACATTACATTTGATATCTACCTGATAATCGGTCGTTTTCCCTTTTTCGATCAACGCGGTGATCGTCAAGTGATAACCCCAAAGGTTAACCAGGAAGGTATCTTCTTGCTCCCCGACTTCACCCAGCTTTCTGAGCTCGCGGATCAGATCCATCGAGAAACGACGCCAATCGATGTTACGCGCCAATTTCTGGTTGAGTTCACTGAGCAACATGCTATCTGAATGGCGACGTGCCATGCGGCTTCTAAAGTAAGAATACATTTGGAAGACCAAGGTATGTTGCTTCAGGATTTCTGGCGGAAATAGGAAGAAATAGTCACGTGTCAGCAGCTCTTCGTAGAACGAAGGTTCCCAAACCAAGATGTATAGGTTCGGTTTAATGCGAATTTCGCCGTCAGAGCCCTCTGTAGGCGCTTCTTCCGATGCGGTAATGGTTCTAGCTAAGAATCGAAAACGATCACTCTTAAAGCCTTCTGGCATGTTCTCACTAAGCCAACGGCCTGTAAGTTCGTGCAGTTGGAAATCCGTGAATTCGATACGATCAATACTGTCGCGGATCGAATCACGCGCAGGGCCGCTGTCTTTCTTGCCACGTAAAGACAAAATATCAGTGATGTAGAGTGGTGTTTTGTTCGGCGTGTGTTTCGCGTCTAGATGGTAATCATCTTGGTGATGATCATGATATTGAACGGTGAGCGTGAATAACGCGAATAGCGTCATCAGATCGTCAACGGTCATGATATTTTTAGAAGATCTTGTCTCGATCACAGCCCGAGTGCCAGAGATCGAAACCATGGATTTCTGGTAGCTCTTACGAGTTCTAGGTGGCGCTAACGCTTGATCAATAATCCCCGCCCAATTGGTTGGCGAAACAATGAATTGATCCGCTTCATCTTTCATCGTTGGTGGGGTATTCAACCCATGTTCATTCAGTAAGCGCTTGTTTACTTTGGTTTGAGCTAGGGCTTTAGAGCGCTTTTGCTTTTCATTTTGCTTCACGCTTTCTGTCACTAAGCTGGTGGCACCCAATACCGATATCAATTGGTTTGGGTTCACAAAGCGATGCAACATGGTTTTACCAGCAAGGCCTTCTTCAAAGCGAACGGGGATTTGTTTGAACAATCCGATATTGACTGCTGCTCTCAGCCTTTGCTGTAAAGCCGCGCGAGTGACCTGACCATCGGTTGATTCAATAATCTCAGTGGTGGAAACGTACCCGTCTTTGCTGCTAAACCCACGAAGTGAAATTAGGTTAAGAAGCTCAACTATGCTTTTGGTGACACCTTTGAAGTGTTGATATTGTTCTATCCATTCAACGGCTGTTTCAGATACCTCAAATAAATGACCATCTTTGTGGCTTCGTGCCTTAATTAACAATTTCTCTTCTGGTTTCATTTTTGATCCGTATCACACTAACCGTAATTTCACTATAGTTCCTGAATGATAAAGAAAGAATGATCATAAATAAAGAGAATTTATTGGCTTTTAAATAACTGATCTTTTTGATTAATATGATCTTAAATGATTAAGTGATCTAATGATCTGGACGTAACTTTGCTTTTAAGTGGCTGAATTTAAAGTATTAAAATAAATCGCCTTGGAAAGCATGATCATAAAGCTTCCGAAACTATGATCATTAAACTTAAGAAAGCATGATCACAGAACATCAGAACGATGATCATTAAGTCATTGTAAGCATGATCATTATTGGTTCGAAAGCATGATCATTACACTTATACAGCTTATCCACAGATCGGAATTCAACATCGGTTTCTAAGTCGCTTTTGACTTGTCTATGTGGACACTTGTGGCGGCCAATCTATCGGAACAATGATCAAGAGAGCATACTTTTTTATCGTTCCTACCCTATTGAGTGCAAAATTTAGTCTCTATCCGCTGGAAATGGATTGCTTTGATGTATTTAGCGCTGGTGGGTCTTAACTAGGAAGCATGATCATGAAATTGTCATGTTTATGTATTCTCGGTCTGTGTCGATTGAATTTTCAATCATTGAGCCCTTATAGGCGTTGAATCCCCATTCCAAAAGCATTTGTCCGTAACTTAGCTCATAAATTACATGCTTCCGGAACTATGTTTACTTGATCATTTTTCCGTAAGTTGATCATTTCCAATGTGCGGTTACTCGGATCAATATTGCTCAGTTTACGCCTTGATCATGCTTCATAATTTGGCGTTATTAATTATCTTACACTGGATGTGCTCCATGATCATTCTTCCGGTTAGGCTCCAATCCTCTGTTGTTTTTGACACCCCATCTTCTCTTCTGTTTTGAATCTTTTTGTTCATTGAGCGTTTTTTTATTTTTATTGTATTGAAAATCTATAAATTCGAATGCAAATCACACCAACCGTAATCTACGGTTGTATTTCAATCGTTCCGAAGGTTTTTCTCTGAAATTCCATTTACATTGTAAATAAGTGATGCTGTAACATTTTAAATGTAGGCTGGAAATAACATGGTTATGCATGATAAAAACGGTGATTTTTGTGTTTGTATAAGGCGATGTTTCATCAAATTGTAAAAACGCGGTCTATTTTATGTGATTTTACTCATAAATGTATGTTCATGTTTTTGTTGTGTTTGTTGTTAATCGCTGTACAATTTGTACTTAGTTAATCATTACGGAAACTGGCAATGAAAAGAGAACAAACGATTGATAAGCTCTATCAGCTAGCCGAACAAACTCAACAAGTTCAGGCTGACCGAATTGAGATTATTTTGGAAGAGCGAAGTGATGAACATTTCCCTCCAATGTCTAAAGCTATGATGGAGACCCGTTCTGGTTTAACGCGTCGTAAACTCGATGAAGCGATCACTAAACTTGAAGCTGATGGCCATCAGTTTACAAAGAACAACGCCAATCATTACTCGATTTCATTGACAGAAGCTCACATGTTGATGGACGCGGCAGAAGTGCCGAAGTTCCATGAACGTAAGCAGCACGCTGACAATAAACCATGGATTATCAACGTACAAAACCAGAAGGGTGGTACGGGTAAATCAATGACAGCGGTTCACTTAGCCGCTTGTTTGTCTCTGAATCTAGATAAGCGCTACCGTATCTGTCTGATTGACTTGGATCCACAGGGCTCTTTACGTCTGTTCCTAAATCCACAAATTAGTGGGGCAGAGCACGACAGCATCTATTCTGCTGTCGATATCATGTTGGACAACGTGCCTGAAGGCCAAGAAGTCGATCTAGAGTTTCTTCGTAAGAACGTACTATTGCCAACTCAGTATCCAAACCTGAAGACAATTTCTGCATTCCCAGAAGATGCGATGTTTAACGCTGAAGCGTGGCAAAGCCTTTCACAAGATCAGTCACTTGATATTGTTCGTCTATTAAAAGAGAAGCTTATCGACAAAATCGCCGATGATTTCGATGTGATTATGATTGATACCGGCCCGCACGTTGACCCTCTAGTATGGAATGCAATGTACGCGTCGAACGCACTTCTGATTCCATGTGCAGCTAAGCGTTTGGATTGGGCTTCAACGGTTAACTTCTTCCAGCACTTACCAACGGTTTACGAAATGTTCCCGGATGACTGGAAAGGGCTCGAATTTGTTCGTCTAATGCCAACCATGTTTGAAGACGACAACAAGAAACAAGTGTCAGTTCTGACTGAAATGAACTACCTGTTGAATGACCAAGTAATGATGGCAACCATTCCAAGAAGCCGTGCTTTTGAAACCTGTGCCGACACTTACAGCACGGTTTTCGATCTAACGGTGAGCGACTTTGAGGGCGGTAAGAAAACTCTAGCTGTTGCTCAAGACGCAGTACAAAAAAGTGCTTTAGAATTAGAGCGCGTATTACATAGCAACTGGCCTTCACTTAATCAGGGATAACAACAATGGCAATTAAAACATCTGACTTAAATGCAAAGCTATTTGGTAAAGCAAACAAACGTCGCGTAGCAACACCACAAGAAGCGCAAACAGCGGCAAAAGAACAGGCTCAAGTGATTGAGCTTTCTGTTGCTGGCGAAGATTTGGTTTCATTTGAATTGGTTCGAATTCCTGCAGCTGAAGTGGCAACTCGAACGGTTGTTTTTGAAGATAATGCTCGTGAGCAATCTTTCTTAAACGAGCATGCGCTTTCTGATGTTCTTACAACATTGAAAGAACGTGGTCAGCAATACCCAGCAGTTGGTCGTAAGAACAAAGACGGTAAGATTGAAGTTCTTGATGGTAGCCGTCGTCGTATGTCATGTATTTTGGCTGACAAAGAGTTCCTAATCTATGTTGCTGAAAACATTAACGGCGAACACGCTAAGTTCCTATCAGACGTAGCTAACGCTCATAAACCGCTTTCTCTTTATGAGAAGGGTAAAGAGATGCAAGCGAAGCTTGATAAAGGCGAAGCTGAAGACCAGAAAGCACTGGCGAAAATGTTCCAGTGCAGTGAAGCTTTGGTGAGTGGTGCATTGAAAGCGGCCGCTTTACCACTTGAATTGCTACAAGCTTACCCAAATGTGAGTGACCTTGGTCGTCCAACTATTGTTAAGCTACACAAGCAGTTTGGTGGATTGACGAGTGAACAGCAGCAAACACTGCTGACTAAGTGTGATGCTTCTGAAGGTTTTGTATGGCAGCGTAGTGAAGCTCAAGGCGTAACTCGTCTAACCAAAGACGTGACAGAAACTTTGGAAGGTTGGATTCTTGAATTGGCGCCAGCGCCAGCGAAGAAAGCTTCTCCAAAAGTTGAGCTTATTAAGGGTCGCGCATCATACAGCCGTAAGGGTTCAAACTTGGCGTTGAACCTTAAGAAAGTTGATGATGCAACAATGGAAGAAATCCTCGGCTTCGTTCAATCGAAGCTCGACTAAGTCGACGACTTTTCATTACTCCTCTAAAGCCGCTTTATGAAGTGACCCCGTAAAGTTGGACATTTCTGTTAAGCGGCTTTCAAGGCCTGAGTTCGATATTCTATCGGAGTCAGGCCTTTTAGTTTCACTTTTATACGTTTGGTATTGTAGTACTCGATGTATTCTTTAATCTGCTCTATCAGAGCATCTGCATCTTCAAAGCTTTGGTTGTGATACATCTCGGTTTTGAGTAAAGCAAAAAAGTTTTCAGCAACAGCATTATCCAAGCAGTTACCTTTTCTCGACATGCTTTGCGTTAACCCACTCTCCGCTACCTTTTTCTGATACTGTCGATGGCGATATTGCCAACCTTGATCGCTATGTATAATTGGCTTTGAGTTGGGTTTAAGCGTTGATATAGCTTCCGTCAGCATATCTGTGACAAGCGGCAAGCAGGCATTTTTGGCCACTCTATAAGCAACCACCTCCTGAGTAAACAAGTCGACAACGGGAGATAAGTATACTTTCTGCTCTTTGACTTTGAACTCCGTGACATCAGTTACCCACTTTTCATCGGGTTGAGTCGCACTAAAATCTCTTTCAAGAACGTTGGGAGCAGCTTTTCCTGACTCTCCTCGGTATGAACGATACTTTTTAATCCTGACCGTCGATTTAAGGTTGAGCTGAGCCATAAGCCTTTGAACCGTTTTGTGATTAAGCACGAACCCCTGATTCTTTAGTTCCAAGTGAATACGGCGGTAGCCGTATCGCCCCTTATGTTCATGATAAATTGACTTTATCAACCGCAGCTCACGTTCGTAGCTATTTTGGCGCTTGCTCGTTTGAGCCTGATAATAAAAGACACTTTTTGCCAACTGTAGAGTGTGCAGTAAGTGCTTTAATGGGTACTTGCCTTTAAGAGTTAGAGCTATGACCGCTTTTTCTTTGTTCGACGGTTTTTTTTCTGCTCCAACTCTTCCAACTTTTTTAGAACGGCATTCTCGGTTCGTAAGTAGACCAACTCCTCTTTTAGCTCCTCAAGTGTCATTTCATTATCAGGCTTAGTGGTACGTTGAGGTTGCTGTTTCATTGAGGGTCTTCCTTTCTGGCGCATTTCGAGCCCCTTGATACCGAGCTCATTAAATCGTTTAAGCCAGACAGAGAGTATTCCAGGGGATGAGAGGTTTAATACAGCGCTAGTGTGCGTGAGAGACCATTCATTCGTCCACATTAAATTCAATGCTTTTCGTTTTGTTTGAGCAGTCGCGGCATGATTAGTTGGTAAAAATGAATCAGTACCATGGATGGCAAAGACTTGAGCCCAATACCGTATCTGCCTTGAAGAAATTGAATATTGTTTTGCTAAGTAGAGAGATGACGTGCCATCTAAGTATTGCTTAGCAATGATACATTTTAGCTCTCGGCTATATTTGGACATAAAAAGACCCCCAATAATTGGTGTCCAACTATTGGGGGTCAGTTCATTATGCGGCTTTTTATTTGGCTGTGATAAACTGTGTTTAGATGAATCTGGACGCTAACTATGACAAACCTAACCAACACTTTTCTGCATACACTTTCTAATATTGCTCAACATAACGATCACCGTTACGGCGTGGTCTTTGATGGCGATTTTGATTGGCAAAACTCTGCTGTTTTTACCTTCCTTCAAGACTCACAGATTCCGAGCATCTTCCAGATTGGCGGTACGCCATTTGAAGGCGTGATTCATGCTCCAGTAAAAAAAGGCCAACAACTGCTTGGTCGTGAGTGCCAAGTTCTTGTTTGTGATTTTAGAGAGCAGTTTGATGCGAATGGTTTTAGTGTCGCGCTGGGTTCGTTAGTCGGTGGTGGGCTGTTGTTGGTGTTGCCGCCAAAAGTTGAGGCCTCTGAAGATAGCGAGAGCTTTGGTCAACGTTGGTTAAAACATCATTTCGATAAACTGATTTCTGTTTCACAATACAATGAAGCCGGCGATGTAGTTCAAGCAACTCACGCTCTTCCTCAGATGCAAAGCGCCCAAAACGGATTGGATAAATTTGAACAGCAAAACACGGCTGTTGAATTAGTTAAAAAGGTAGTGTCTGGACATCGTAAACGTCCTTTGATTCTCACTGCGGATAGAGGGCGTGGTAAAAGCTCGACATTGGGTATTGCCGCAGCGCAACTGTTAGTTGAGCGTCACGGGTTTAATATAATTGTTACCGCGCCTTCAGTGAAAGCGGTAGAGCCGGTATTTTCTCATGCTAGCCAAGGGTTAGAATCTTGCGAAGTGGTCAACGCTACTCACATTCGTCATCAAGGTGGCAGTTTAAGATTCGTCGCAGCAGATGAATTACTTAAATCTAAGCCTGATTGCGATCTGTTATTGGTTGATGAAGCAGCTGCAATACCAATTCCGATGCTTAAATCCATGGTCGATATCTATCACCGTATGGTCTTTTCAACCACGGTACACGGTTACGAAGGCAGTGGACGAGGGTTCGGAATTAAGTTTGAATCTTGGCTTTCTGAGCATCGTCCGGGGTGGAAAGGCTTTAAGCTCGAACAACCGATTCGTTGGAACAACAACGATCCGCTAGAAGCTTGGTTGTTTGATTGCTTCCTACTTGGTAATGACGCATCACTCAGTGAATCGGTGGTTGATGAACTCGATGGCTTTTCTGCCGAGGCAATCAGCCAATTAAACTTGGTCGAGTTATCAAAAGCAGAATGCTTGGCTAATCTTGAGCAGCTACAGCAATGTTTTTCTCTTCTTGTGGATGCGCACTATCAGACCTCGCCTAATGACTTAATGCAGTTTCTCAACAATCCAGCAATCCGTTTGTACGCCGCTTGGCAGCAAGATGAATGTTTAGGTTGTATGTTAGTGACGGAAGAGGGTGGTTTGGATAGCGAGTTGATTTCTCAAATTCAACTTGGAAAACGTAGGCCTCAAGGTCACCTTGTTCCTGTATTACTGGCAAACCAACTTGGTTGTACTCCGGCGGCGACCAGTCGGTGCCTTCGAGTGATGCGCATTGCTGTTTCAGCACGTCATCAAGGTTTGGGTATTGGCCGTTGGATGTTGGCTCAGTTATCACAGCAAACCAGCCAAGCTGATTATCTGGCGACAAGCTTTGGCGCGACCAGCGAGTTGATTTCTTTTTGGCGTGGTAGTGAATTCGAAGCTGTGCACATCGGCCACCAGCGAGATCAGGCTAGTGGCTGTCACTCTGTTCTGATGGTTAAGGCGCTTAACTCAAACTCTCAAGGCTGGATTAACCAAGTTCAGAATCACTTCGAGCGTAGCTACTGTTTTCTTGTTTCTGGTTCTTTGGTTTCACTTGAACCCGATATGGTGCGCGCACTGCTGCCAAAGAGTGTCCAAACCGTTAGCGAGTTTGAAACTCAGTTAGTTAGAAATTACGTGAACGGTGGCAACAGTTATGATGCGATCAGCTTCAGCGTACTGAACTTGATTCTACTCAGTAACGATCGAAACATAGGTATTTCTGACTTACTCATCGCAAAGGTTGTTCAGCAGAAAGAGTGGGGGACTTGTGTCGAACAGTTAAATCTTGTTGGTCGTAAACAAGCAGAGATTCAGTTTCGTAAAGATGTCGATGCTCTGTTAGCAAATTTACAGTGTAAATAGGCTAGCCATCATTTAAATAGACTGACCGCAACAAATTAGATTTACAGTGTAAATTAGAATCTTGGATTTACACTGTAAACTGAAGCTCCATATTGAAATCCGATTTTACCCTGATTATCTGTTTCATCACTTCCGTTTCATCTCTCCATGACAGCCTTTAATCTTCTAAAGCTATTCGCCTTTACTATCTTGCACCAATATCGACTCGACATTAAATCACTCGAAATATTCTGAAAAAATTTTCCTATGTATTTGTAAAGGCGAAGCAGATCATAAAATGTGTAAGTCTTATTTATGAGTCATGTTTGCAGAATCGAAAGTAAGTGATGTGACGCTGATTATTCTAATAATGTGATACTCAGCGCAGAATGAATTATATAGACTGAATAACAACTGAGTCATTAGGGATACTCAATTCGAATGTGGGATAACATCGTTACATTGTCGGAAGACAAGCAACAAGTAATGGCATGTCTGCCAACCGGGACTGTGGTTGACGCAAGCTTTGATAACAAGACGCTGCCACCAACCTTGGAAGCTTTGAATGCATCAAACTATTTTCTTTTCGAAGAAGAGGTTTTGCGTTTCGTTACTCTTGCTAAAGAAGGTAAGGGTGAAGCTTATGAAGGAATCTTGATTGCCGAAGTTCGAAATGCCACTGTTGTGGTCGAACTGTCTGATGATGAGATGTTGGCGAGTCTTGTAGTTACTGGTCCATATAATGGACACCCACTGCGTGGCAGCGACATCATCCATTGTTTATCTCAAGCTCAAATAACAAAAGGAATAAATAAGTTAGCGCTCAGAAAAGTACTGATGATGAGTAGCAAACTTAAGCCCGGTGAAAAGTTTACTCAGCCCGTCGCTAAAGGGACACAACCAGTAAAAGGTAAAGACGCAAAGTTTGCCGCTTTGGTTGAAGATATTACTCGCCAAGTCTTGAAGCCTCGCAGCAAAGACGAAGGCAAGATTGATATGCGAGACTTGGGACAAACCATTACCGTTGGTCAAAATGATCACTTAATGAAACGTACCCCCGCTACCAAAGGCATCGCTGGTTTTACTGTCCAAGGCCGAATCATCCCACCTCTTCCTGGACAAGACAGTTTAATCAAGCCTGGAAAGGGCACCTACATCTCCCCTGAAGACCCCAATTTACTACTCGCCTCACACCCTGGATTGCCCATCATTAAAGATCGAACCATCGAAGTGGATGACGCCTTATGTGTCAGCAACGTCGATGTCTCAACTGGGCATGTTAAATTTAAAGGTAATGTTTTTGTCTCTGGCAACATCGAGCCGGGTATGATCGTCAAGGCGACCGGAAGTGTTACGGTGGGTGGCTTTATCGAATCGGCCGAAGTTCAAGCCCAGGGGGATATCAAAGTCGCGAAAGGCATTATCGGCCACACGACCAAAGAGGGTGCACCAAAAAGTTGTAGGGTATTCAGTAAAGGCTCTATCACAGCAAGCTACGCACAGAATGCCGAGCTACAAACGGCCAACGACCTTCGACTTGGTGTGCACAGTATGAGTAACGACATTCGCTGTGGTAACAACCTTATCGTGATGGACAGTTTGAAAAAACACGGCACGCTAAGCGGTGGTGAAGCCAAAGTTGGCGGAAAAGTAGAATGTGTCTTCTTAGGTGTTGAGGGAGATACCGCAACTAAGGTACATGGTTTTGCGCGCTACGATGGTTACCGCCAAAAGATAGCCGAGCTGAAGGAAACTTATAAACACACTCAAGAGCAAACCATGGGTGTGATTCGCCAAGAGTTAGAATTTAAGAAGCGCCCGAAAGCCGAGAGAAGCGAAGAGCAAGCCCTAGAAATTGAGCAGCAACGAGAGAAGAACAACCTCGCAATTGAAAACACAAAGTCGCAGTTAGATACACTCGAAGCGGAGTTTGAAACCAATCTTGCTGAATGTACGGTAGAGGTACACGAAAAAGTGTATACCCGAGTGACGATTCAATTTGGTGATGAGACAGTCACAACCAAGCGAACCCACGGCGGAAGTGTTTTTTCATTCAACCAATACGAGATCCAATGTTCATTCAAGATGGAACAAGAGGATATTGCTTTGTAGGCTTTGTGTTGAACATAAGTGATGTATGGCTGAGGTGACGATACTGACAAATATAAAAAGGGGAGCTGATGCTCCCCTTTTGGTTTCTACTGGTAATGATTTATTTAGGTGGCTTGAGCGCTCTAGCTTACGGCTCTCACTCGACCTTGTTTAAGGTCTGAAAGAACCTGTGCTTTAGGACCGTCGGCAATGATGCAGCCTTTCTCCATTACGATCACTCGATCGACAATGTCCAACATCGACGTTTTGTGGGTGATAAGAATCAATGTCTCGCTTGGCAATAACTGGTTGAGCTGATGTTTGATGTGCATCTCTGAGCGATTATCCATCGCACTAGTCGGCTCATCCATTAACAAGACTGGCGGACGGCCCAGGAAGGCTCTAGCAATAGCAATTGACTGACGTTGACCACCAGACAGCAAAGCACCACCTTCACCCACTTGACGTTCTAAACCTGCAGGATCTTGCTGAGTAAACGCAGTTACGCCTGCACGGTTCGCTGCATCCATCACGTCACGGTCATCCACTAAAGGGCGACCTAAAGTAATGTTGTCTCTTACCGAACCGTAGAACAGGTTACTGTCTTGCGGCACACAGCCTATATTGCGTCGTACGTCGACATGATGCAGTTGCTCCATATCCGTGTCATCAATACGTACATGGCCTTCTGTGGGCTTGTATAGGCCCATAATCAGACGTTCTAGTGTGGTTTTACCTGAACCAATACGACCAATGATCGCCACCTTCTCTCCTGGGCTAATATTGAGGGTTAAGTCTCTGATAGAAGCCACTGGTGAATCAGGGTAGTGGAACGTCACCTTATCTAGCGCGATATGACCCTGAATAATTGGACGGTGGATGTAGCGTTTACCTTCTTCTTGTTCATCCGGCATCGACATCACTTGCTCAATCAGAGTCATTGATGACTTCGCTTGGTTGTAACGAGTTGAAAGCAAAGACAACTGAACTAGCGGGCCAATCGCTCGGCCGCTCAACATAGTCGCGGCAATCAAGCCACCCATCGTAAGTTCACCTTCTGCTATTAGATACACGCCAAAGATGATCATACCAACGTTAGTACTTTGCTGAACAAAGCCGGCGGTGTTTTGGATGCTGTCAGTGATGCGTCGGCTTTTGATATTCCAATTCGCCATGTGAGCAACCGCTTCTTCCCAACGGAATTGGAATTGGCTTTGCGCGCTGAACAGCTTAACCGTCTCTAACCCTGCCAAACTCTCGATTAAGTTCGCGTACTTCTGCGAAGCAAGACGAGAGCCTTCCTCAATGGTACGGCGCAGTGGGCCTTGGATTAGCAATGCATAGACGATCAAAATGACCACGCCAGCAACGGGAACGAATACAAGGTTTCCAGCCATTAGCCAAATGAGCGCTAAGAACATCAGTGCGAACGGTAAGTCGATTAACGAGCCAATGGTTGCAGAGGTAAAGAACTCTCGAATGGATTCGAACTCTTGCAGGTTTTTAGCGAAAGCACCGACAGAAGCTGGCTTCGCTTCCATACGTATCCCCAGTACTTTACTGAACAGCTTGGAGGAAATGAGAATATCGGATTTCTTACCAGCAACATCAATGAAGTAGCTTCTCATCAATTTGAGCAGCAAATCGAATAGGAACACGACAAAGATACCACTCGCTAGCACCCACAAAGTTTCAAAGGCGAGGTTGGGTACTACCTTGTCGTAAACCAAGCGTGTAAACATCGGCGCGGCTATCGCGAAGATGTTGATCAGAATGGAGGCAATCAACACATCTCGGTAGATGTTTTTAGATTCCCAAATGGTGCTCCAAAACCAATGACCTTTGCGTGTTTTTAGAACCTCTGGTGAACGTTCATCATAGCGGAACTGTTTCTTTACCAAGAAGTAGCGGCCGATGAATTGTTCTTTCAGCTCTTCGACAGGAATGATGATTGGCACCATTCCGCTTTCCGCTGTAATGATTTCCGCTTCTTGCTTCTCTAAATCGATACTGTTGAGAACGCACGCCTCACCTTGTTTAAGCAGTAAAACCGCAGGCAGAATCAGGTGAGGGATCTTTTCTAAGTCGGAACGGTTTTCTTTCGCCACCAATCCTGCTCGTTCAGCAGAACGAGGGAATAGGAAAGGGGTTAGCTTTCCATCGGATAGTGGTAGCCCATTGATCAACGCTTCGGGCGAGTTAGCTAACCCGTAATACCGGCTAACGTAGAGCAGTGAGTTCAATAGTGGATCTTGCATGTGATATAACCCTTACAACTATTTATCAACAATGAAGCCTTGGAACACTTCTACGTAGTTATCAGACAGGATATCTAGCTGAGTCTGAGTTTCTATTCGAGACGCGATGGTGGTGACGCCTAGGTTGTGAGCGGTTCTAGAGATCGACGTTAAGGTGAACTTCTGTTTTTCGTCATCAAGGTTATGTGTGAACAGGTAATCTAGCTTCACATAGCTTGGACGGTATTCGTTGATGTAATCCAGTGATTGGAAGTTACGTCCGTAGTTATCGACACCAAACACCGCTTCAGCGTTGCGAATGGTGTTACACAAGAGTGCCGTGTAGTGCGGAACGTTGATGAAGCAATTTTCTGGAATCTCAAAGTGCAACAGGTGCGCGATTGAAGCATTCTGTTCAAGCGTCTTACCGATCCAACGGATGAAGCTTGGTTGAGAAATACTGCTTGGTGAAATATTAATAGCGACAGGGCTGGTTACTTCTTTTGCATTGAGCTTTTCAATCATCTTCTCGATAACGTATTGGTCGAGAATGTGGCTCATTTCAAGCTGTTCTAGCGCGTATAAGTACTGATTGGCACCGTAACGCACACCATCTTTTTCAATCGCAGAGAATACTTCTTGGTGATACGTTTTACCAAAGGCATTGTTTGCAGCCTGCAGACGGAAGGTAATGAGGTCGTTGATGATTGCCTCTTCGACCAACATGCGCCATTGTTGTTTGCCCATCACAGCGCCGTGATCGTCTGCGGTTACGTAGCCGTAAGCAAGCTCTCGATTCGCCTTGGCACTTGAGAGTGCGTTATCCACCAGCGACATGATTTCAGTACTGGTTTTACGCTTGTTGCTGTATGTCACACCAAGAGCAATATGTGGGTTCGCAGTGCCTGTTGGGTCTGAACCTAGGCTCTGGATACAGTTTACGATGCTGCTCGCGACAAGTTTCAGTTCGCTCTCATCAATGTTTGGCATGATGAAACCGAACTCGTCACTAGAAATACGAGCGATGGTGATATCTGGAGATGAGATTGAAGCTTGCAGCTGTTCAGCCAGTTGATGAACCAAGGCATCACCTTCTTGATAGCCCTTTTCATCGTACTCTTCACTAATAAACTCCGCTTTAAGTACCGCTAAACCACCTAAGCTCGACTCTTCTAACCATTGAGTTAACTGAGACATGTAGTAAGCACGGTTACCTAGCTGAGATACAGGGTCAATATACGCTCTTTCACGTAACTTCTGAGCTTCTTTCGCTTGGTTTTTAAATGCCAGTTCAACTTGAGTCGACATGTGGTTGATACCATCGACAACCAAGGTCAGATCTTTTGTCTTTGGACGAGCCAGTGGTTCGCCAAACTGATTCTTGGCGATCTGATCCATCTTCGTAATGATCAACGACAGCGGGCGTAAAGCACGCTTAAGGATCCAAGAGATAGACACCAAACCGAGCAAGAAGATCGTGCCAAAGATGCTCAGTAAGCGGATGAATGCTTGCCAAAGTTGATCGTAGGCAGGGCCTGGGTGACTTACGATCTCGACTTCGGCCAGTTGCATCCAGCCACTAGTGATCACGCGGCGGTCATGAACAGGCTCGAACAGGTTTAGGTTGGTAAACCACTCTGGAACGCCGGTTGGCTTTACAGGGTATGAGCGGAGAATGTCTTCACCGCTGTCGAGAAAGATCAATCGAACGACTGAGTAAGAACTGCCATCAAACAGGGCGTTGATAACAGACTCCACTGCCACCTTGTCCTTTTCTTCTAGGTAAGGGGCGAGAGCCAGTCCAACAGTATTAATGGTATTACTTACCTCAGAGCGTTGCTGCTCCTCTAAGTATCCACGGGTGGTATTGAATTCGATCATAAAAACTGACGTCATCAGCAGTATGAACACTGCAACCATCCCGACCACAAGCTGTTTATATAAAGTCATTGTACCTACTCATCGTAATTGATAATGGGTTTGTTTAATTTTAGAGAGCGCTCACGTGAACGTAAGTCGTTCCATAAGCTCAATCTTGAAGATTTCCCTGCCAACTTGCCGCTGCCTGCCGCCGACTTGATCAACCAAAGGTTTTTACCGTTGAAACTGTAAATTGGTCGTAGATCTGGGCGTTTGGAACCGCGTTTAATTTCAGGGTTTAAGTTGTCCAAAATTAGTGGCTCTGCACTCGGTGTTGAGTAGTACGCCAACACCATGTGGAACTGGTTTAGCTCCAGTGCTTTTACGTACACTAATCGTAATTTCTTATCTGGGACGCCCAGTTCAAGCAAAGAGAAGTATTTTGCGATAGTGAAGTCTTCACAATCACCGGCGTTGCTGCCTAAAAATTCCAGTGGTGTTGCCCAGTAGTCATTCTTTCCCCACAGTATGTTGTCATCGACAAAGTACATCTGGTTGAAGAACTGGTTTACCGACCTGAGTTTCTCTTTTTCACTTAATCCGTCGTATGACGTCATATTTGAGCGCCATGTCGCCACTCGCTTTCCGGCTCTATCGCCGTAGGTTTTGGTCACCGCATCTATCCACCGTTGGTCGCTCTTGTTGAGCGCCACAGAGGTAAAAGAGGTGAGGACTAGCAGCAATAGCGAAATCCGAGACTTCATAGCCTCTGCTCTTGTCTATTTACTGTGTATTGAAAGGCGTTATCAAACATCAAACGTCCTTACTCTTTCAGTGCATTGTTTTGAGCGCTTAATAGTGGCTTCAACATGTACTCAAGCACGGTTCTTTTACCCGTGATGATATCGACAGAGGCGGTCATACCTGGAATGATTGGCAACTCTTCGTTCTGTCCAAAATTGTGTTTTTCGGTACGCACGCGCACGATATAGAAGCTATTGCCTTCTTCATCTTGAGTGGTATCGGCACTGATGTGCTCTAGCACGCCTTCTAGACCACCGTATTTAGTGAAGTCATAGGCACTGAATTTAACGATGGCAGTCAATTCTGGGCGTAGGAAAGCGATATCTTGCGGGGCGATTTTCGCTTCAACCAATAGCGAGTCTTCTGTCGGTACAATCTCAACGATGTCCATACCCGGCTGGATAACACCGCCGACAGTATTAATACCCAATGTTTTAACGGTGCCTGTTACAGGAGAAACCACCACGGTACGGTTTACTCTGTCTTCAAGGCCAACGGCCGATTCGGTCATTGCAGAGAGCTTATCTTGGGCTTGATTGAGTTTTTCTTGTTGTTCGGAGCGGAAGTTCAGTGCGGCATCAATACGGCTGAGCATCGCTTCTTTGATGGCTGAGCGTAGCAGGGGGATTTTTAGCTCGCTTGAGGTCATTTCTCGGCGAGTGTCGTTCACTTGTCTTTGCAGTTTAAGTAATTCAATTCGTGGTACTACCCCTTCATCGGCGAGGGGCTTGGTGATATCCAGTTCTTGGCGAGCAAACTGGTAGCTCTGTTTTAGGTTTCGGACACGGGCTTTAATTTCGATAAGGTCTTGTTGTTTCTGTTCAACTTGTTGATCAAAAACGGAAAGTTGATTTTTTAGGTTGTTGAGATCTTGACGATATTCTGCTTTTTGGCGATTAACCAGTTGAGGTTGTTGTTCGTAGAACTTAGGTGGGAAGGCGAGCTTGCCGTAATCAAGCAACACACTTTTTTTCCACTCTTCTACAGAAAACTCTTCGTCGATAACAACACTGGTTAATGAGGCTGAAAGCATCAATACGTTGGCGGTTAAATTGGCAACTTGTTGTTCACGTTCGCGGAAGTCTGAGCGGAAGCGAGTGTCATCAATCAATAGTAGTTGTTGACCTTTTTGAACGCGTTGGCCTTCTCTAACCAAGATCTCTTTGACTAAACCACCCTCAAGGTTTTGCACCACTTGGATCTGAGAGGAAGGGATGACTTTGCCTTGGCCAACGGTAACTTTGTCGATCTCTGCCCAGGCAGACCACCCAATAGCAGCAATAAAAAACAGAACGATCACCCACAACATAATACGCGCACTGGTGGGCGTATTGAGGAGCAGTGCCGCTGTTTTATCATCGACATACTCAAGCTCGGTCTCGTTCAATTTGCTGAAATTTTTCTGACTCATAACAGTCCTTGTTCGCTAAATAAAAGTGCAAGCCTATTGAGTGTATTCTTACTTCTGATAAATGTTAAGATTTTGTTCCTTTAAATCTTTGAATTTATATATTTTTTAAGACCTATCGGTTCTTGAAATCCGTTTTATCGAGCTGGTGCTTTCTTAGTTTGTCATACAGTGTTTTTCGCGATACCTGCAGCTCTTGTTGTACTTCTTTTAAACGACCTTGATGACGATGTAGCGCCTCAATCAAGATAATTTGTTCAAAGCTATCGGTGCGTTGGTTTAACGACTGTTGTTGCTCTTCAATGCTCATATCGAGTTCATTTTGCTCATTAGCATCGTTGTCGAGCGACGGCTGCTTAATTTGAGTCAACACTCTGAGTTCGGCATGTTGGCGAAGCTGACGAATGTTCTCCGTCCAATGCGTTGCAATGAGTCGCTGAATCTCTTTTTCTGTAATGACGGGTGGCGGCAGTTGATAGCGACTGGCTGCACCGCGAGCAAAGTGTTTGAACAAAGAGCCAATATCTTCCGTTCTTTGCGCCAAGGGTAGTAAATTGAATCGGCGCAGTTCACCTGTAATTGTAGTAGGAACTACTGTAGTTGCGATAATGATACAAGTTGCACTGGTCTTGCATGAGTTTTCACGAAGTAGGGTGGGTTTTAAGTTCGCTAACCACTGCCATTGATCCTGAGTTAATGCTTCTGTTTCATGGATATAGAGTGTTCCACCCTGATGCTTCAAGAACAGTTGCAAAATAAACTGATGGAATGTCGCTTCGTCACTGCGTGGCAAATTAAATGCTGCGATAGGGCAAAGCTCTGCGGTTTGATGACTGTGTAAATCATGGGTGTATTGTGCAGTGACCCTTTTCCCCGTCCCTAAATCACCAACAAACAATAGAAGTGGGTTGGTTTTGGTATCTAGGGTGATCAATTCTCGGCGCAATGCCTGCATCGATGGAGATTGACCAATCAGTTTTGGGCCAACCTGATTTTGCATTGCCAACTCTTTGCGCAATAGGTTGTTTTCTTCAACCAGTGCGAGTTTATCTGCGGCTTTTTTAACGGCAGTGAGTAGGGCATCGACCACAAATGGCTTTTCCAGAAAATCGTAAGCGCCGGCTTTCATCGCGGACACCGCGGTTTGCACATCACCATGCCCGGTAAGCACGATGACCTGAAAATGAGGGTTTTGGCTCAGTAATTTTTGCGTTAATTGAATGCCATCCATCACCGGCATGTGAATATCGGTGATGACAATTCCGGCTTGCGTGGTATCTATTTTCTTTAATGCCTCAATAGCATTGGGAAAGCAGACGATATCGATGCCTTCAATGAGCATGGCTTGTTCTACGGAGTCTCGAATAGCGGGTTCATCGTCGACAAAATAGAGTTTAGGCATAGAGTGCAAAAGTCGAGTCCTTAGCTGTAGGTGAGATGAGCAGTATGTGAGATTCGTTTTCTAATCAACGATAGCAACGGCGTGTTAGCCCTTATCGTTATATAACGGGATGCTTAGCGAGAATACCATGCCTGAAGGCTCTAACCGGTTCGCGCTGATCGTGCCGTGATACGCTTCAATAATCCGTTTCGATATTGAAAGCCCTAGCCCTAAGCCTTCCGGTTTAGTGGTAAAAAACGGGTCGAACAGCTGTTCTAGTTTGTCATCCGGCATGCCAATTCCGTTATCCCAAATGATCAGCTGACAAGAGTTGTGATGCATTTGCCATTCGATGCCTATCTGTGGGCTAGCCTGTTGGTCAACGCTTTCCAGGTTTTGTTGCTCCTGCAAGATTTTCTGTTCAAGAACTTGTTGTTGCAGCGCTTGAGTCGCGTTGTGAATCAGGTTCACTAGTACTTGTTCGAGTTCGGTTGGATGAATCGCAATATTGATGTCATCTGGCACCGTGCTTAGCCTTAGCGTAATGCCTTGCTTGATCATCAACGCACTGAGAATACTAGTGGCGTTATTGACCGCTTGATGCAGGTTCGCCACATGATGCTCTTGTTTAGTGACCTTGCGAGTAAAGACTTTGAGTCGCGCGATGATGTCGGTAATGGTGTTGTTGAGGCCAATCATTTTCTCAAGATTGCTTTTGACCAAATCAGTCCGTTCCATTTCAAGCAGTTTTAAGCTGTTTTCACTGTAGGTTCGCAGTGCTGCAAGCGGTTGGTTGATTTCGTGGTTAATGCTGGCTGACAGCTCGCCGAGTACCGCTAATTTCGCGGTTTGTGTCAGCTCTTGTTCTGTCTGCTTCAACTTGGACTGCGACTCTTGGTATTGAAAAAGGGTTTGTTGCAGCTGCTGATTGGATTGCTTCAAGTAGTGGGTACGTTTATCAACGGTTTGCTCTAGGTTTTGGTTGAGTCGGGTCAACGCCACTTTCGCGAGATAAGTCTGGCGCCACGACCAAGCGATGAGCATCACCAAGCTGTAAATCACCACGAAGATGACATCGATCTGCAAGATTTTAATAAGTTCAGCTCTGGTCTCTTTTAGTGCGACCACTTGGTACTGGTTGTTGCTGATGGTAGCGGGGTAAAGATTAAAAGCACCAAGCTTGAATAACTGGTTGGCGGTGAGCTCTTTTCGGATTTCATTGGACTGAAGGTTGTTAGGCTGATTGGCGTTGCTAGTTTCTGACTGAGAGCTTGAAGAGCGAAAGGCTTCGATGATCGAAATTTCGCTTTGACCGTATTGGCGTTGAAGTGCGATATCCGTTTGTTGTTGCTGCGTTAGTGGCAACAATGAATGGTAAAGCCATGGAGCTTGGCTTGATAGAAAGACCACTTGGTTCGAGTCGAGTACTACGATCTCAAAATCGTCGCTGGTTAGGATGTTTTCGAGATTTTCTAAGCTCACTTTTACGGTGATAACGCCAACAATTTCCTTGTCGATATACAGAGGTGAAGACAGAAAATAACCGCGTACGTTCGAACGAGCGCCTAGCGCGACATATTGTGTGTTGTTACCTTGAATGGCAGAAGCAAAGTAGGGACGAAACGAGAAGTTCTCACCTACAAAGGTACGAGGCTTTTGGTAATTACTGGAAGCGACCACAGTACCGCTCGGGTCGTGAATATAGATGGTGTCGGCTTGGCTTTGATTCGACCATTCAAACAGCAATTGATTGAGCTGCGCAGCGGAAATCTTGTCTGCTTGTGGTGATGAGTCAAAATAAGAGAGCAAGCGCGGGTCATGGCTGAGCAAATCTGGGATTTGTTTGAATTTATCCAGTTCAGAATCGATTTGTAGATTGGCTTTATTCGCCGCTTCATCGAGTTGCTGAGTGACGATTTTTTCTTGGAATTGCACTGCCATAAAGTGGGTTGCAGTCAGCCCTGCAGCTCCCAATAACAATGAGAATAAAACAAAGGGCGTCATTAGGTTAGGCAGTATTTTGGTCACTCGGATCTCTGCTTGTCATCGGTTTGTATAAAGATTATCAATATGATGGAGAGAGTACCGAGATCTTGTTAACACAGAGCACCTTCTGTGAGACAAAACCATGGCTTAGACTTGTGTTTCAAAGGATTACGGCGCAAAATCACAAAAAAATTAAAAGGAGCAACCAAATGGAACTGACAGATATTCGTCGCGAATACGCTAAGGGTGGATTGAGACGTAAAGACTTGGCCGCAGACCCGATTGAGCAATTCAATCTATGGCTAGAGCAAGCCATTGAAGCGAAGTTGACGGACCCTACTGCCATGACAGTTGCTACGGTTGATGAAAATGGTCAGCCATTCCAACGCATTGTTCTGCTGAAGAATGTTGATAAAGACGGGTTCGTTTTTTACACCAACTTAGGTAGCCGTAAAGCGCACCAGCTTGAGCACAACAGCAAAATCAGTTTGCACTTCCCTTGGCATCCACTTGAGCGACAAGTTCATATTACGGGCACGGCTGAAAAGCTGACCGCTATGGAAAATATGAAGTACTTCTCGTCACGTCCAAAAGAGAGCCAATTGGCCGCGATTGCAAGTAAGCAGAGTAGCCGCATCTCAGCGCGTGGGATTTTAGAAGGTAAGTATCTAGAGCTTAAACAGAAGTTTGCCAAAGGAGAGATTCCTGTGCCTTCTTTCTGGGGTGGTTTCCGTGTACGTGTAGATAGCATCGAGTTTTGGCAGGGTGGTGAACACCGCTTGCACGACCGTTTCTTGTTCTCTCGCCAAGACAATAGTTGGGATATTGATCGCCTAGCACCTTAGGCTGCTTGATCGCTTGGCTGTTAACAGATCCAAAAATGCCGTTGATTAGACTTATCAAATCAACGGCATTTTTTTGTCTGAATTTTCAGCTGATTAGTAAATCAATCACTGTGTAGAACAACAGATATCTGTTTTTTGAGCAGAGTTTCTGGGATCACTGAGCCCAATCCTGAATCCAATGCATACTCAATCAATTGGCTTTTGCTGCGTGCATCGAACTTCTGTTTCAATCTGGCGACATGACCTTCGACCGTTTTGATTGAAATGTTTAACGTCGACGCGATGTACTGTGGTTTCTTGCCGAAAAGCAGTAAGAACAGCACCTCTGATTCTCTCGAAGTCAGCCGCTTTTGCAGCTTAGACACGCGCGGCTCTGACCCCGCAAGCGATGCCTGATCGCCTTTTGTCCCTGTGGCCTGACAAACCCAATGACCGACCTCTAAGATCGCGGTATCGGTAAGCTCTTGGCCATAGAAGATGGTGCCTTGGACGTTGTCGTCATCATCAAGCCAAGGGGTTTTGGTAAAGATATGGGCGTGCCAGCGTCCGTCTGGATAGGGGTGAATATCGAGGATCTTAAGGGTACTGCGTGTATCCATCACATGTTTGTCTTGAGCTCTGAAATCTTGTGCGCACTCCGTGGTTTGACTGGGCATGTCGAAGTCGGTCAAGCCTGTACAAGTCTCATTGGGTTTTAAGCCAATCAATTGGTTGTAAGCAAGGTTGGCGTACACGAAGACCGAGTCAGTATCTTTGCAGCCCCAGCAGCCTGGAAGTTGTTCGAATAAAGAACGATGTATGGAGTTGAGTGGATCTGGCAAGGTTTTATCTCGTAAGCAGAGGTATAGCAATGATATCAGTTTCTTATAGCGCTGCAATGGCAATTAGAGTACGAAAAATAAGGGGTGACTGACAGTTAAACGGACTGCTGATTAACTGTGTCGATCACGGAGAATCGATGGGCATAAAGGGTGATAATCAGGCAAAAAAAAGCCAGCCTGAAGAGGGGCTGGCTAAAGACAAGATATGCCTTGTCGACATGTAGAAGATTTTCAGTCTAATTTACGAGGGTCAGGTAAATTAAACTGAGGCATCAATTTGATACCCAGAGTGACTTACTACTCTATCGACGAATCTACTCCTAGGAGTGCTTATGCATAAGGGGGGAATTCCCCTATAAATGCTGCTCAATGTGATAATTGAGAACCTAGAGTAAATATTTGGGATTCTGAGCCTGTGATTGGGAGCCTACAGCTCTCGTACTACTCGGAATCCTAGATAGTTTGCTGCCGTTGAAGGCGGTACGTACAGTTCGTTAAACACCTTTGCCTCTTCAGGAGAGAAGCTCCACGCGCCACCCTTCGCTAGGCCTTTCTGAACGGTTGTCCATTCCCAAACGTTACCCACCATGTCGTAGAAGCCTGTTGGCGTTGGTAGGAATGACTTAACCGGAGATGTACTAACGTTTGACCATGGTGTACCCGCCCAGCCAGTGTTGGCTTTGCCTGAACGGAATTCATTGCCCCACCAGAAGTTGGTGTCTTGGCCAGCTCTTGCTGCAGCTTCCCACTCTTGTGGTGTTGGCAAGCGGTAAGTGAAGCCGGTGTTTTTAGATAACCAACGTGTATAAGCTTTGGCATCGTTTTGGCTAACACAAACTACTGGTGAGTTATTAGCTTGCTTAAAGCCTGGGTTCTGCCAGTCTTTGTCTGAAACGGTTGTGATCTCTGCATTGACGAACGTATCGCAGGTGTTCATCAGCTCAGCGTCTGTTTGGTAGCCTGTGTTTTTTACGAATGCTTTGAAGTCTTGAACACGGGTTGGTGTTGCTGCTAATGCAAACGGCTGTTTGATCGTCACTTGTTGTGCGTTATTTTCACCCAGTAGGTAGCGACCCGAGCCGACGACAATCATTTCAGGGCTCTGAATGTCGTTACCCATCGGATCAGCAAACTTGGTGCCGACATTCAATGAATTTTGTTTGGCTTGCAATACGGCTCGTAGGTTGTGATCGCGGGCTATCTTCAGCTCTTGATGGAAAGAAAGGTAGCCTTCTTTTTCGATCGTGACCATGTGTTGGCCTGTCGGTAACATCACTTCAACCGGTGTACTGCCATAGTTTACGCCGTTGATAGAGACATTGTCGTTGTATTGATTTGAACGAACCACCAAGTTAACCCAAGCGACTTCTTTTTGTTGGTCGTTGGCTTGTTGCTCGCTTTGAGAGAAACAGTTTGATGACTGAATACCAAGTAGGCGACAAGGGGTGTTCTTATCTGGACGAGTTTCTAGGTTCGCCGCAATCACCGCTCGGTAACGGTTATCTTCAGAGAAGCCAGAGGATTTCACTTTGTGTTGCAGAACGTGAATGTTCAGCGAAGCAGACGCAAGGTGCTCTTTCACTGTTTTCGATTCAGTCGCGTTGTCCACTAGGCTATGCTGGAACTGTTTTACCGCTTTTTGAAGTGCCAATGTCACCGTTTGGTCTGAACATTGCGCCAGTGTCATATCGCTGCTGCAACGGTTGGTAAAGCTAACGGTTTGCTCTTCCGTCTGAGTGATCTCGTTTCTTAGTCGCTCAGCTCTTGCTCTTAGCTTGTCTTGGTTCAGGTTTGCGATTGAAGCTTCTGCCGCGGCTTTCTCAGCTTGAATAGCCTCAAGCTCCATCACTAAGCCTTGCTGCTTCTGTTCTGAGTCTGAAATCGCAAGCTTGCCCTCTTTTACGGTTTTCCAAGCGTCTTGGAAGCGGTTTTGAGCAAGCGAGATATCGAAATCGGGCTCATCAATCATGCGCGTGTAATCTTGCTCTAGGCTGGCTTTCGCTTTTGCGAGTGTTTGCTCTGCTTGAGCTGATAACTCAGCTAGACGTGCCGTTTGCTGCGCCTGATTGTCGACTTCATTTTGTTTGTCAGCCAATTTCTTCTCAACAGCCGTTAAGTCGGCATGCTTTTCGAAAAGTGAGCTTTCAATGTCGGTGACAGATGACGCGATCGCTGGTGGTGTTGCCTCAGCAAAAACAGCTGGCGTCATTAAGCAGGGAGCAAGTGCAAATAATAGAGTAGGAAGACCTTGGCGCATGATGGGCTACTTCAATCGTAATTTAGGTTAATCGAATATTCTAAACGAGAACGCCATTTCGTCTGCAGCTATTGTTTATAACGATAAAATAAGGTTATAACGACCATACAAGTTTGTAACGATCATACAGTTTATAACTATCAACAAAATGGCGAGTGTTCATTCAGCTTTGTGAAATAGGCACGGCTATCTGATATAGAGCTAAGCGTTTGAATTGGCTCAGCTCTATATAGAAAGGGTGTTTAGCTTTCTTTGCTAGGAAGAAGCTTAACCCAAATCGTGTCGCTGCCGTTGATGGTAACTGTGCGGTTGTAAGACTCGTAACCTTGTTTTGAAATGGTTACTTGGTGACGACCACTTGGTAGCGCAACCTCAAGAGGGGTGCTGCCATACTTAATGCCGTTGATGGTTACTGAGTCGTTGTACTGATCAGAACGTACCGTCACGTTAGCCCACTGTTTGTCACTCTTCTTAACGACTGCTGCGTCACTGCCTGTTAAACAGTAGCGAGTCGAAACATTCAATAGGTTACACGCTGCCACTGCTTCAGGTTTTGCTTGAAGTTGAGCTTGCATCTGCATGAAGTAAGAGTTGTTACCAGAGAAGCCGCTCTTGATCGCTTGGCTGTCTTGAACATGGATATTCAGCTGAACACCTTGTAAGTTTTGCTTCGCAAGTGTGCTTTCTGTGAGCTGCTCAAGTAATTGGCTCTTGAACGTTTGCACAGCTTTTTGATTGGTCAGGTGTTTACCCTGTGCAGTACACTCACCCAGTGTCATTGTTGATGAACATGTGGTGGTGTAGCTGGTTTCAAGTACCGCACTTTCACGCAGTTCTGTTGCGATACGTTTTACGCGAGCTTCAACTTTTGATTCTCTCAAGTTTGCCAGCTCATTATTCAGGCGAGCTTGCTTTTGCTTGATTTGAGAAAGATGAATTTCGCTCTCGTTGATCGCTTGTTCGTTATCTAGTTGAGACGATTGGTTCTCTTTAACCGCAGCCCAAGCATCTTGGTAACTTTTCTGGAAAGAGACTAAATCCGTTTCTGGATCTTCAAGTAAGCGACTGTACTGTTTGTCGAGTACAGACTTGGCTCTGTTACGTTTTGCCTTAAGTTCTTCACCTTCGCGTAACAACTTGCTGTTCTTGTTTTGAAGTTGTTTTAGGTTTTCAGTCGCCGATACTTTGGTTGCTGAAATACGCTCAATATCTGAGTTTTTCTCTGTTAGCTTTGCATCGATAGCTGAAACGGGATCGACTTGATTCAGTTCTTCAGCGGATACCGATGCAGATACCCAAAGTGGGGATAGCGCAAGTAAAAGCGCTGAAATTCGAAAGTTAGTCATAGGTCCCTGCAACTTGTAGATTGAAAATTGGCTCGTTAATAAAGTGTCTACTTCCTAGTTGTGAGTCACTAGTTATTAGCAATTAACACAGTACCCGTCTTTATACCGTTTTATTGCTATCCAATCTACTCAAAAGCCAAGTTTCGGTACTTCGGATACACTTTTTACAGGTTTAGAGCCAATTATTTGAGCTATATAAGAAAATTTATTCATTATGTTGGCGTGAAGAAGCATTTATTGACCACATGGTTTTTCGTGCTTGTGTGATTGCTGGTGAAGCCCCTAAACTCGCCGGAACGATTGGTTTTACAATGCCCGTAGTTTGTACACTCTTGATCATCTTTCCGGAGGCATGATCAAGACGATCGCGGTAATGATCTTCTGTTTAAGGCGAGGAAATGACTCTCATGATCATTTACAAATTCATCTTATGCGGATTTCAGAGTATTATTCTTACTATGTCGATCTGAGTATTTTGCTGTCATGCCAAAACCTTTACCCTTTCCAAACCTAGACTTGTCCCCGCTAGGCCTTACTGGCCCTCGCCCTGCGGAGATCATTACTTTGCCTTCGCATATGGATTGTCACGATCACCACTATTCGCAGGTCGTGATTGGTTTAAATGGTCAGGCGGAATTTGAAGTTTGCGGTAAAGGTAATCTTATCGGGCCGGGTCAAGGTTGTGTGGTAACGGCGAGCTCTGATCATGCTTTCGGTGGGGTGGTTGGTCAGTCGGATATCCTAGTGCTCAACATGCCAGTGCCAACCGATGATGACCCTCTGATGTTAGAGAAGATTAACCAGTTAGAATCATCGAACGTCTACTTTCAATTAGACGCGCAAATTCAAAAGCTTATCCATATGTTGGTGCAAGAAATGCAGGCGAGCCCGGATGATCTATTGTTAAGCCGTGCCTGTAATGACACGGTGATCGCGCTGATGCAAAGGCACATCTCGGCATTTGAAACCTCAATTAAAGACTCGCGTTTTGATCTTGAAGCACTGGATCGCTACATCGAACAACACCTCGCGAATAAGATCTCTGTCGCTCAGCTTGCGGGCAGCGTATTCTTGGGCGAAAGCCAGTTCCATATGCTGTTCAAAGAGCAAATGGGCATTACCCCTCACCAATATGTTCTTGGTAAGCGTATCGACCGTTCTCGCCGTTTAATTGAACAAGGTAATCTTAGCCTTGGCCAGGTCGCTGAGCTGGCTGGTTTCTCCGGTCAATCCTCCTTTACTCACACCTTTTCACGCCTTCAAGGCATGTCTCCATCCCAATACAAAAAGAAAATTTCTGTTAAATAGTGAAACAAAACGGCATATTATTTTAAAGTTTCATATGTGACGTTGTGTTTGTTTTGTTAATAAAGCGAGTTTTTAGCAAAAAACTCGGAGTTTTTGACAAGTAATCCTTATATACTCTAAATACACTGCAGCCATTGTAGAGATCCCGGGCTAATTCCGGGTGTGAGATTAAGGAAAACGCATGTTTACAGCTACTGATGTGTTAAAGCCAGAATTCAATGAGCAGTCGCTTACTGATCTATGGTCGCTTATCTCACCATTATATATGGTGGATGAAACCCAATGGCTAGAGCAACTTCTGCCGCTAGCTACCCCTTCTGAGTCAGAAAAGCAGCAAATTTCAGAGAAAACGACCTCATTGATCGAAGCTATCCGTGCGGATAAGACTTCTATCCAGATGATCGATGCACTGTTGCTTGAATACAGCTTAGATACTCAAGAGGGCATCTTGCTGATGTGTCTGGCGGAAGCCTTGATGCGTATTCCTGATTCAGCAACGGCTGATGCATTGATTCGCGACAAACTCAGCGTTGCGGATTGGAAATCTCACCTAAAGAATTCTGATTCAGTGTTTGTGAATGCATCCACTTGGGGATTAATGCTAACGGGTAAGGTAGTTGGGCTTTCATCTAAAGAGCAGAGTGCAGGTCAAGCGGTAAACCGTTTAGTGAACAAGCTTTCTGAGCCGGTAATTCGTAAAGCGATGCACCAAGCAATGAAGGTGATGGGTCACCAATTCGTTCTTGGCCGCAGCATTGCTGAAGCGCAAAAGAACGGTAAGTCTATGCGTGATAAAGGTTTTACCTACTCATACGACATGCTAGGTGAAGCGGCACTGACCACTGCTGACGCAAACAAATACTTCAAAGATTACCTAATGGCGATCGAAGCCGTAGGTCGAGACACATACGTCTCTTCAAAATCTAGCCCAGCACCGTCGGTATCTATCAAGCTTTCTGCGCTTCACCCACGTTATGAAGTGGCGAACGAAGACCGCGTATTGACAGAACTTTGCGACACGTTAGAGCAGCTATTGCGCCGCGCAGTAGAGCTTGATGTTGCAATTACGATTGATGCGGAAGAAGCGGATCGCCTAGAGCTATCTCTTAAACTATTCGAAAAACTGTACCGCACTGATCTTGTAAAAGGTTGGGGTAAATTTGGTCTGGTTATTCAAGCTTACTCAAAGCGTGCACTGCCGGTTCTGGTTTGGCTAAACCGCCTAGCGAAAGAGCAGGGTGATTTGATCCCGCTTCGCTTAGTGAAAGGTGCTTACTGGGACAGCGAAATCAAATGGTCACAGCAGGCTGGTTTCACTGATTACCCAGTTTACACACGTAAAGAAGCGACAGACGTAGCTTACCTTGCATGTGCACGTTACCTATTGAGCCCAAGCGTTCGTGGCAATATCTTCCCGCAGTTTGCGAGCCACAATGCTCACACGGTTTCTGCTATTGCAGTAATGACCGAGCATAAAGACTTTGAATTCCAACGCTTACACGGCATGGGTGATTCTCTTTACAACCATGCGATGGAAGCTTACCAACAGTCAGTACGTATTTACGCACCGGTTGGTAGCCATAAAGACTTACTGCCATACCTAGTACGTCGCTTGCTAGAAAACGGCGCAAACAGCTCGTTTGTACACCGTCTAGTTGATGCACGTTGCCCAGTGGCAGAGCTGACTCAACACCCTGTCGATATGCTTCTGGCATTCGATACATTGAACAACACTAAGATTCCTCTGCCTCCAGCGGTATTCCCTGAGCGTAAGAACTCATACGGTGTGAACATTGATATCGAAAGCGAAGCGCATCAGTTTGAAGAGCAAGTAAAAGGCTTCTTAAACAATCAATGGACTGCTGGCCCTGTGATCAACGGTGAATCTCTTGCCGAAAGCATGATCAAGGCTGATCAGAACGTTGAGCAGGTGACTGCACCTTATGATCGTCGTATTAATGTGGGTCAGGTGGCTTTCGCTAACCTTGATCATGTTTCCGCAGCGATCACTGGCGCAGATGCAGCATTCGCTGATTGGAACGCAACATCGGTAGAAACCAAAGCGGCTGCACTTGATAAGTTAGCTGACCTGATGGAAGACAACCTAGCTGAGCTGGTGGCGATTTGTCATCAAGAAGCGGGTAAGACGATTCACGATAGTGTTGATGAAGTGCGTGAAGCAGTCGACTTCTGTCGTTACTACGCAAAACAAGCGGATAACCTACAAGGTTTCGAACTAAAAGGTTTTGATGGCCAAACACGTATCGCTTCTCGACAAGGTCGTGGTGTGTTCGTTTGTATTAGCCCTTGGAACTTCCCTCTAGCGATCTTCCTTGGCCAAATTACAGCAGCTTTGGTTGCGGGTAATACGGTTGTGGCTAAGCCTGCAGAACAAACAAGCTTAATTGCAGCTCGCGCCGTTGAACTGATGAATGAAGCGGGTTTCCCTGCTGGCACTATTCAGTTACTACCGGGTCGTGGCGCTGAGATCGGCAGTGCACTCACCAGTCATGATGCGATTGCGGGCGTTGCCTTTACGGGGTCAACACCAACAGCACAACGTATCAACGTGTCATTGGCGAGCCGTAACGCTAAGCCGGTTCCGTTTATCGCGGAAACCGGTGGTCAGAATGCGATGATCGTCGACAGTACTGCACTGCCTGAACAGGTAGTCCGTGATGTTATTCGTTCGGCATTCGCTTCTGCAGGTCAACGTTGTTCTGCACTGCGTGTGCTTTACATCCAAGAAGACATCGCAGACCGTGTGATTGCATTGATTCACGGTGCAATGGACGAGCTGAGTGTTGGCATTCCACATCTTCATAAAACCGATGTCGGCCCTGTTATCGACCAAAACGCGAAACAGAAGCTAATGGCACACTTAGAAAACATGACCAATACCCAGAAGAAGGTGGCTCAACTTTCTCTAGGTACGGATTGTGAACATGGTGACTTTGTTCCACCAAGTGCGTTTGAAATCGATGACATCAGCTGCTTGAAAGAAGAACAGTTTGGCCCTGTGCTGCACATTGTTCGCTTCAAAGCGAGTGAGTTAGCGCAAGTGGTCGATCAAATCAACCAAACTGGTTTTGGCCTAACTATGGGTATCCACAGCCGTAACGAAACAACTTACCGTTGGATCGAGAAACACATTCGTGTGGGTAACTGCTACATCAACCGTGACCAAGTGGGCGCTGTTGTTGGTGTTCAACCATTCGGCGGCCAAGGTTTGTCGGGTACTGGCCCTAAAGCGGGTGGTCCTCACTACCTATACCGCTTTACTGATGTTCATTTTTCTCAATCACAAGACAAGGCATAAGGAGCAGTATCATGGTTCATCAAGTGACAGGTTTTTCTGATGCTTTGTTAGCGTGGGAACAATGGAATCTTACCGACTTTGATCATAAGAGTGCTCAGGTACTTTCATTTAAATCAGAGATCGAAAGCCAATCTGCGCCTCTGGCTGCAGTGGCGACTTATCATCTAGAGCAAGCGTCTGCGCTGCTTTCTGAACATCACCTAATGGCGGGTCCTACGGGCGAAACCAACGAGTTGTATGCCGCTGGCCGCGGTGTGGCTTTGGTGATTGTTGATGATTGCGAAGAGAAGCTGCCGGCACTGCAAACCGCAACAGCAATGATTACTGCAGCATTATTGGCAGGTAACAGCGTTCAATTGTGCAGTGATGACGTGCAGTTCAACACCTTAATTGCTGATGCTGCAAAACAAGCGAATCTACCAACTAACTTAGTACAGGTTTCATCGTACGACGCTGCTCAACAGCTGCTGTCTTGCGATGTACGAAGTGCAGGTTATGTGGGTAATTCACAAACGGCACAATCTATCAATTTACAGCTTGCTAAACGTGACGGTGCAATCGTCGGTTTAGTGGCTGAAACGGATCTGGCGACAATGAATGTTGCTAATGATCCACACCTATCGCTGCGCTTCATTACCGAGCGTACGCGAACTATAAATATAACAGCCGTGGGCGGTAACGCGACCTTGCTCGAACTTGGAAGCGAAGCTCACTAACCTTCAGTAAAATTGGCTCTAAGCACTTTTGGTTTCTCCATTTTTGGATTTAACCCATCGTGCTTTAGAGCCTGAATACCTAACTCAATGCATTTGCTTGCCTTACGGTGAGTGCCTTGCATTGAATTAGGCATGGAAGGCTTTCTACAAAATGAGGACTATCAAATGATAGAAAACAGTTTTGCAATAACGACGACGTTCATTGCGTATCTAATTATGATGCTAGCGATCGGTGTTATTGCTTACAAACGTACATCTAACTCAACAGACTACTTCCTAGGTGGTCGTTCGTTAGGCCCATGGCCTGCTGCACTTTCTGCTGGTGCATCAGACATGAGTGGTTGGTTGCTACTTGGCCTGCCTGGTTACGCTTACGCTGCTGGCTTTGAGGCATTCTGGCTTGCTGGTGGCCTACTGGTTGGTACTTGGGCAAACTGGTTAATCAGTGCTAAACGCCTACGTACTTACAGTATTACAACTGAATCACTGACGCTGCCTGAGTTCCTATCTCGTCGCTTCAACGATAACTCTAAGCTGATCCAAACAATTTCTGCTTTCTTTATCCTTTTATTCTTCCTTTTCTACACAAGCTCAGGCTTGGTAGCAGGTGGTAAATTGTTTGAAACGGTATTCGGCCTAGATTACACAACGGCGGTAATCATCGGTACCGTATGTGTGGTTTCGTACACTTTGTTTGGTGGCTTCCTAGCGGTATCTTGGACTGACTTGGTTCAAGGTCTACTGATGTCTGCTGCGCTATTGATTGTACCTATCGCAGCAATGAACGGCGGCCTTGGCCAGCTATCTACTGACCTTCACAACATCAACCCAGAGCTACTCACGCTATGGAATGATGCGAAAGGTGAGCCTCTTTCTGCTATCGCGATCATCTCGCTAGCGGCATGGGGGCTAGGTTACTTCGGTCAGCCACACATCCTTGCTCGTTTCAAAGCAACGCGTAGCAATAAAGACCTAACAACCGCGCGTCGTATCGCCGTGGTATGGACTGCACTGTCTATGATTGGTGCAATGCTGGTTGGTCTGGTTGGTCTTATCTACGTGACGAACTCTGGCGCGCCTAAGCTAGACGATGGCGAGAAGATCTTCATGCTTCTTGTGAACGCGATGTTCCACCCAGTAATCGCAGGTATCCTACTGGCGGCAATCCTAGCGGCAATCATGAGTACTGCGGATTCACAACTTCTTGTTTCTTCATCTGCAATGGCAGAAGATCTGTATAAGCAAGTTCTGAAGAAAGACGCTACGTCAGAAGAGATTGTTCGTGTAGGCCGTTTCGCGGTTATCCTAATCTCTCTTATTGCACTTGTACTAGCTATGACGCCAGACAGTTCAGTACTTGGCCTTGTGTCTTACGCATGGGCTGGTTTTGGTGCTGCATTCGGCCCAGCTATCGTATTGAGCCTGTACTGGTCTCGTATGAACCGTAACGGCGCTCTAGCGGGTATCGTGGTTGGTGGTGTGACGATTGTACTTTGGAAACAGTTCACGGGCGGTTGGTTCGATGTGTACGAAATCGTACCGGGAATCATCCTATCGACTCTTTCTATCGTTATCGTGAGTCTAATTACGGGCGAGCCTGAAGACGAAGTTAAGAAGCAACACGCTGAGTTCGAGAAGAACCTCGTTGAGCTAGACTAATTTACATTGTAAAACAGATGTGAATTAGCAAAGAACATGAGCTAAAAATAATAGAGTCACTTCGGTGGCTCTATTTTTTTTGCCTATATCTAAATGCTTTGACCTTGTGTTGCGTCTGGCAAGTGGAGTGTATTGAGCATGTTTACCTTGTTGGTGACGCTGGCTAAGTCATACTTCTAGGCTCAGAGCATTTCCGTTCCCACTGCGATACATTACTCTTGCTAAGAGCCGTTGAGTAAATGAATAGGAAGTTAATAGTGCCTCAAGTAATCCCGAATATTGGCTTTAACCATGAGAAAACGGCGCAAGCTGAGCTGGAGTTTGTACCCTTGTCTCGGCTCTATTCAGAAAGCAATATTAACCACGATCCTCAATTGCCACATCGTGTCAGCTTCTTCCTGATTCTGTTTATCGAGCAAGGCTCAGGCACGCACATGGTCGATTTTGAGGACTACTCTTTTAACCAAGGGAGCGTGTTGTTCATTCAAAGAGAGCAGGTGCACGCCTTTGATTTCAGTAACAAGCCACAAGGCACTGCGGTTTTGTTTACTCAAGCGTTCTTAGACAGCGTTCACGCTAATATGAAGTTGCCAAACTACACGCCTACTCATTTGAACAAGGCGCACTCGGCATTGTTGTCACTAGACGAGTTCCACCAAGAGCGGACGCAAAGTATTATTCAGCAAATTATGACGGAGCTGAATCAGCCAGAATCCGATCCCTTGATTGTGATGTACTTGTTCTCCGCACTAGCCCTGATTCTTCATCGCCTACGACCAGAAGTGAAGCAAGACGCCTTGAGCTTGCAGCAAAACATTAAGTTTGCCCGCTACTTTGAGCTTCTTCAAAACAACTACCTGCGTGTGCGAGATGCAAACTGGTACGCCAATCAAATTAACACCACCTACAAGACGTTGAACCAAGTATGCAAAGTCGCAACGGGGTTAACTGCCAAGCAGATCATCGATTCTTTTACCGTTTTAGAAATGAAGCGTCAGCTGGTAGTAACCAATATTACGTCTCAGAAAATGGCATCGGATTTTGGGTTTGAAGACGCCAGTAATTTCGTTAAGTACTTTAAAAATCATACTCAAATGACGCCGAGTGAGTTTCAAAAGAAGTATTCCAAGCCCTCACTCTCTGAATAGCTAGTAGGTCGACACGAATCATCTAAGGTTCGATATCTACCATTTTTCTGCCTAAATCCACTCTGCCGTGAGCCTCTTTCGTTGACTAATATAGTTTCCAAGCCAACGAGAGGACTCAATAATGAAAACAATAACCAACGCATTCCCAACAACATTCAAAGCAGCTGAATCTACAGCGACGAAACTCAAATCAACACTACTCACGGCAAGCGTACTCGCGGCCTCTATGATTACCGGCACGGTTGCGGCACAAGAGATACCTATTCAAGAAAAAGCGGTAGCGGTTATTTCGAGCATTGAAACGGGCGACGCAAAAGCGGTGAGCTACATTAACCCTGAAAAGTACATTCAACATAACCTAGCGGTAGGTGATGGCTTAGCGGGCTTTGGTGAAGTATTACAAATGCTTCCAGAAGGTTCAGCGAAAGCACAAGTGAAGCGCTCATTTCAAGACGGTGATTTCGTCGTAACACACACTGAATACAACTTCTTCGGCCCTAAAGTCGGCTTTGACGTGTTCCGTTTTGAAGAGGGACAGATAGTTGAACATTGGGATAACTTGCAAGAAATTGCCAAGCCAAACGCAAGTGGGCGAACTCAATTAGATGGTGCGACTAAAGTCGTAGACCTCGAGAAAACGGATCAAAATAAGCAACTGGTCAGTGGCTTTGTCAAAGACATCTTGATCGGCGGTGATATGGCGAAGATTAATAACTATATCGACAATGAAGACAGTGCTTACTTACAGCACAACCCAGGTGTAGCCGATGGCCTAAGCGGTTTGGGTGAAGCTTTGGGGGCGTTAGCAGAAGCGGGCATGCCAATGGTTTATACCGCTAACCATAAGATTTTGGGTCAAGGTAACTTTGTGTTGTCGATCAGTGAAGGCCAGTTCATGAATAACCACGTCGCTTTTTATGACCTGTTCCGTGTTGATAACGGCAAGATCGTTGAGCACTGGGACACCATCGAAACCATTCCTGCGCGTTCAGAGTGGAAAAATGACAATGGTAAATTTGGCTTCTAAACCTAAGTGAAGTTGAAGCAAATATGACTTATTTAAGCGGTACTTTCATCGAGGAAGTGCCGCTTTTTTATTGCTCAATTTGATGGTTAACATGGGGGAGGTACTGTCGTTATAGGATTTTACAATGTAAATTGAAACCGAGTGAACGAGAGAAATTGCATGGAAGAGGTTGGACCTTTATGGCGTTTGATGTCAAAAAATGAAATAGAAAAATGGCTATTTTTTGAACTTGGCGCTCACTTTTGTGATTAGCTCGGTGAATTGTTGAACTGAATTGGACATGATGTGTCAATTGTCAGTAACCACTAAAGACCTATAGGACAAAGGTATGCCTGATCTCTATTGCAAAGGATGTAAAAAAACAACACTACATAAGTCTATAATGAAACGTTGTGAGTCAGAGCCCGAGACAACCTCTGGCCGTATGATGCAATGGACATCAAAGCTATTTAGTGGAAATCTGTATTACGATATGGAAACTCAGCACTTCTGCCGCACGTGTAACTGCCGTTGCGAAACAGGAAGTACTGTGCCCCAAGTTGGTTTAGCTTAACTTACAGTAAGCGCTCACTAACTTAGATCAAAAAACCTCCGTTTTAGGAGGTTTTTGCGTTTCTATGCGGCTTTGAGTGCTAGCTCAGCATCAATGGCGTCGCCATCAATCTTCACATCCCAACCGTAGTTTGAGTACTCATTTGCTAGTGCTTGAGCAACATCTTTTGATACCGTTACGTGTGTCCATGAACCAATACCGTAAGGTTTATATGCGAGTTCTTGCGTTTTCATAATAGAGTCATCCTTTCTCTTTGATAATTCTATTATTCACTTTGGCCTATATGCTTTCTTTCGTTTCCGGCTCAACTTATTTGTTAATCGGGTCATTTCTATAATAATTTGTTAATAACTAGAGTTTGATTTATAAGGGCTGTTATCTATTTGTATGTATTTATATTTGGTGTGAATATCATCTGTACATTTAGTTTTTAAATGTGTGAGCGAGGTTTTCTTCGATTGCTGTTGGTATGGAATATACTGAGCGGAATTTAGAATGTTTAAGGAATGTTATGTCTCAGCATCAGCTCGATCGTATCGATAAAGAGATACTAAGAATTCTGCATATGAAAGGGCGTTTACCTGTGGTTGAACTGGCAAAACAGGTCAACCTTACGACGTCACCTTGCTCTGATAGACTCAAGCGATTGGAGAAAGAGGGCTACATCACGGGCTATCATGCTGAGCTTTGTTCAGAAAAGCTGGGACTCGATGTTCAAGTCTTTATCCATATTCGTCTCGATCAGACTAGCTTTTCGATCTTCGACAAATTTGCCCAAGCGGTAGAGATGATGCCTGAGGTGGAAGAGTGCTACTCACTGTCGGGTGACTTTGACACCATGATCAAGGTTCGAGTGAAAGACATGAAGGCGTATCAAGCGTTTATGGCAACCAAGTTGGGCACCTTACCTGGTGTGATTCAGACACGCAGTGAAGTGGTGATTGAAGAGCACAAAAAGGGTTTTGGCGTGAACCCTGAGTTGTTGGCAACTCTAAAATAGTGGCCTGCTTTCGCCTTACCAAGGTGATTTAGATATAAAAAAATGGAAGCTAATAAGCTTCCATTTTTTGTTGAGCGTCAGATAAAGAGCGATCCGATAAACTTGTTCGGCTTACAGCGTAATGGCCGCAGAGATTAAGCCAATCACACCACCGAATACACCGCCCCAAACAACCAACCAACCAAGGTGTTTCTTGATCATGGTCTGAACCATCTCTTTAACCAGTTTAGGTGTTAGTTCATTCAAGCGCTGATCGATGATCGCCTCAATGTTCTCTTTGATTTCATCCATCATCGCAGGTGATTCTAGCTCGTCTTTGATAGCATTTTTTACAGAATCACTCTTGCTGATTTCAATCACAGATTCTTGCATCTTCTCAACAAACGGCGCTTTCATTGGTTCTAGTGCTTCTGTGCCACCAAACATTGCTAACATACCGCCAAATTGAGAGTTCTCGATAACATGCACCAGTGAGTCGAATGCAGGGTTAAAGTCGATCTTCTGAATCACAGGCTCTAGATTGAGCGACTTTCCTGTCATCTCGCTGCTTAGGAAGCGGTCGATGTTACTTTCTGTAAAGAATTGCTCCATCATCAGTTGCTTGATGGCTGCCTTGAACTCTTCAAAGCGCGCTGGAATAACGCCAGAACCGTATAGGCCGGGTACTTTCTCGAACAACATGTGAATCGCAAGCCAGTTGGTGATGGCACCAGAAAAGGCGAATAGGCCTGCATAAAGCAAGTATTGGTTTGCTGTCGCATAGCCGCCAGCAAGCAGTGCTAACGCAATAACGTTAGTTAAGACACTTTTGTTCATGGTTGATCTCTAGAAAGAATATTGCGCGCATTTTAAGAAAAAAACGCCAAGAAAAAAACAAAAGGATCGATGAAGTTTATTGGACAGGTAGCAAAGAGCACCAAATAGCAGGCATAAAAAAGGCTAGCCTCCCCCCGAAGTCTAGCCTTATTCCAGAACGCGCAAGCGAGGCGTCTTTGGTGTTAATGTCATTATATAATTACGACATAACATTCTGCCACGTGTAATTTACCGCCAATAAACAAATTGGTGTGAATCACGCCGCACTTTTAAAATAGCACAAAAATTAAGCGCTCGTGGCTTGCTCAAGATCATCGGCAATGAAGCCACCGGTCTGGTGGTTCCATAGCTGCGCATAAATACCATTCTGGTTAATCAGCTCTTGGTGCGTGCCTTCTTCTACGATATTGCCGGCATCAAGCACGATCAGACGATCCATCGCTGCAATGGTCGACAGGCGGTGTGCAATCGCAATAACCGTTTTGCCTTCCATTAGCTCAATCAAGCTCTCTTGAATCGCGGCTTCTACCTCAGAATCGAGTGCAGAAGTTGCTTCATCGAGAACAAGTAAGGGAGCATTTTTCAAAAGAACACGTGAGATAGCGACACGTTGACGCTGACCACCAGAAAGCTTAACGCCACGTTCACCCACTTGAGCATCGTAACCAACGTTGCCAAACGGGTCGGTTAGCGTTTCGATAAACTCATGAGCGTGCGCTTGCTTGGTTGCGGCGTATACCTCTTCGTCTGATGCCTCTGGTCGACCGTAAAGAATGTTGTCTTTGATCGAACGGTGCAGCAGTGAGGTATCTTGGGTCACCATACCTATGTTGCTACGCAGAGAATCTTGAGTAACGCTCGAGATCTCTTGGTCATCAATCAGGATGCGACCACTTTCTACATCGTGGAAACGCAGCAGTAAGTTAACTAGGGTCGATTTACCTGCACCTGAACGGCCAACCAAGCCCACTTTTTCACCCGGTTTGATGTTGAGGTTTAGGTTGTTAATCACTCCCTTATTCTCACCGTAGTTAAAGCTTACATTGTCGAAGTTGATACCGCCTTGTGGAACGTCCAGAGGCTTCGCGTCTTTCTTGTCTTCGATAGCGATAGGCTTAGACAGGGTTTTAATGCCATCAATCACGGTACCAAGGTTTTCAAACAGACCACCGATTTCCCACATGATCCATTTCGACATGCCGTTAATACGCAGAGCCAAGCTGACCGCAATCGCAATCGCACCCACGGTGATCGCGTTGTCTAACCATAGGTAGATAGAGATGCCCGCAATACTGAACACCAACAAGTAGTTAGCGAATTCAACGCAGATGTTGAAGCCAGTAACCAAGCGCATTTGGCGATGAACCGTATCTAAAAAGCCTTCCATGCCTTCTTCGGCATATTCTGTTTCTCTTTTGCTGTGTGAGAATAGTTTGACCGTTGCGATGTTGGTGTAGCTATCAACAATACGACCCGTCATCAGTGAACGAGCATCCGCTTGTTCGGAAGACACGTCTTTTAGCTTTGGCACGAAGTGCAGTTGAATGCCGATGTAAACGAATAGCCAAATCAGCATCGGAGCCATCAAGCGCCAATCTGATTCAGCAAGCATGAACAGCATCGCCGTGAAGTAAACCGTTACGTAGACAAACACATCGACCATTTTGGTCACGGTTTCACGCACCGCGAGCGAGGTTTGCATCACTTTGGTCGCGACACGTCCGGCGAAGTCATCTTGATAAAAGGACAGGCTTTGCTTCAAAAGGTAGCGGTGCGCTAACCAACGAATCGACATTGGGTAGTTGCCCAGCAAAGTTTGGTGAAGCAATAGCGAGTAAACACTGATCAAGATTGGCATCACAACCAACAGCAGAATACCGAGCCCCATCAATGTCGACTCGTTGTCTGCTAAGAAAGTGTCTGGGTTGCTTGTTGATAGCCAGTCAACCAATTGCCCCATGTAACCGAACAGCGCGACTTCGATGATCGCGATGGTCATGCTCATCAACCCGAGTAAGATCAACGGTTTTTCGAAACCTCGAGTGTAATGGCGGCAGAATGCCAGTATGCCAGTAGGAGGTTGTATCGGCTCTCCCTTTGGAAAGGCTTCAGTAAAGCCTTCAAATTTCTTGTACATAGATTTCCCTTTATAAACTAGTGCATCTATAAGCGACTGCATCGTTGGTGCAGCTTTGTTTTTATGGTCTTGATTTGAAATTTAACTGTCTTAGTTTGAAATTATATAAGCGCCCATGGGTTCTTATCAGTATTAAGTCATTCGATGGATTTTGTTCTAGCGCCTATTTAGGCACTTGGCTTTAAAACACTAAAACTTTGTCTAAGCGATGCAGGAAAGGTCCAAAGAATGTCTTTCATGACGCTTATTTTAGATTGAATTAGACAGGAAAAGTTAAGCTTATTTCAAACGTAATTGATTGTTATGCAACGGTGATAATCCTAACGCTAAATGGATTGAATTGTAATCAAAACTCGTGATGGGCGAGAAAATGGAATCAGAATATTTATCCATAAAGTGACTTAACGAATATGCATACAGTTGGTTCTTTCTGATGTGCTGTTATCTTGCAGTAAAAATTACCGATTAATCTAAGATTTGCAGTAATTGTTTGGGATAAATATTCAAATCAATATTCTTTTCAGTGAATCTTGTCGTAACAAGTTGTTTACAATTCTGAAGTAAATAAAAGATAGGGACGGTTGAAATGTTAAACCTACACAAAAAATCACTTCATATTACTAATGTTCAAAACGCGAATTGCGTTGTTATGGTGCCGCCAAAAGAGTTTAAATTTAACGAAGAAACAGCACGTGATAACGAATTTCAGCACAGAGTGAATCTGACCGAAGCTGAGGTGAAGGTAGAAACGATGGTCGAATTTAAGGCTATGGTCGCTTCGTTGCGTAAAGAAGGTGTGCAAGTTGTAGAGTTTGATTACCCAGAATTGGGCGTTGAAACGCCGGATGCTGTTTTCCCAAATAACTGGTTCAGTACCTGCAGTGATGGAAGCTTATTCACTTTTCCTATGGCGTGTGAAAACCGTCAGAATGAAGTTAAGCCAAATGCTCTTATTGAAGCGTTAGAAGCGTCGGGTCGCATTGTTAACCACAGTGAATCTCTAGAGTCTTACATCGCGCAGGGTTCTTATCTAGAGAGCACAGGCGTGATGGTTATCGACCATATCAACAAGACTATCTATGCTGCGCTTTCTCAACGTTGTGACCGCGAAGTCTTGGAAGATTACGCAAAGCGCATTGGCTATTCTCGCGTGGTCTCTTTCCAAACTGCGCTGCCATCTGGTCAGCCGATTTACCATACCAATGTGATGATGGCGATTGGCGATAACTTCTGCGTGATCTGTGATGAAGTGATTCCTGAATTTGAACGCCGTTTTGTGGTGAAGTCGCTTGCTAAAGATAAGCAGGTTATCTCTATCTCAATTGATCAGATGAACCGATTCTGCGGCAACATTCTGCAATTGGAAACCGTGAATGGCGATAAGGTAATCGCGATGTCTCAATCGGCTTACGATGCGTTTTCTCCAGCCCAGTTAGCTCAGCTTTCGACACACGGAAAACTGCTACCATTTAACGTGAAAACGATTGAAGACATTGGTGGTGGTTCGGTGCGATGCATGTTGGGAGAGGTGTTCTTACCAACGCGAGTGAATCGCTTGTAACAAGTATAGAAAGTATAACAAGCGCTCACTTCAGTAATGAATCTTTGAATACCACTCTTATCGCAGAGTGGTATTTTTGTTTTTATCTATCACAAATAAGAGAACAGAGCTCGATACAGGAGTCAACGCTCAAAAGCTAACGGAAAAAGCTATGAAGCGTCCTTGAAAGCTCTGTGTTCGATGAACTGAGCCGACAGTGTCACGACTTCCTTGGAGTAGACAAGCGCTGTGTGGTTGAGTTTGAGGGCGTAAGTATCCGTTGCTCCTCTCAGGTTGGCGTCTTCGAGTGTGACTGTGCCATCGCCAGGGTTTCTTCCCAGAACAATACGTCCGACTCCGGCGTCGTAGGTACCTGTAATCACGCCAATCGGCACATCAATATCGTAGTCACCCAAGCCATCGCTTAAGATCATTTTGCTCGAACCAAATATAAATCCAAGCCCATGATTAGACAGTGTTTTGGCGATAGTTGCCCCATTGTGCGGAGTACCTGCTGTAATAATGCAGGTGTCTGCAAAGTCGGGTTGGTAGAACTTAAAGTAGTGGCGAATCAGCAAGCCACCGAGTGAGTGACCAAAAAAATAGACCTCATCGTACTCATTAAAGCGAGCATTCACGAAGCGATTGAGGCGTTTGGCTGCAGAAGGGAAACGCAGCGAGTTGTAGGCAAATTTGTGCGTTGTAAAGCCGCGTTTTTTGAAGTTTCTATCCAGATATTGCATGATCAACGCAGGCATATATAGACCATGAATTAAAACTATATGTTTGTTTTTATTATTCATTTTCGTCCTCCGTCTGATGATGTCTCCAGTATATTTAGTCGCAAATCTAAACTCAATAAAACTTGCTACTAATGGGACACAAAAGGCAGAGGTGTACGTTATAAACAGAGCCTTTGTTATAGAGAAAGGGTGGGTTAGTCCGATCTCACTCCACCATACACATCTATGGTTAATCCGCCTTGTTTGGCGTAAGTATTGGGTGTTAGACCGATGGTTTTCTTTAGGTAACGAATCAGGTGCGGTTGGTCGCTAAACCCAAATTGAAAGGCGACGTCCATCCAGTCGATGTCATCCAAATTTCGCTTATACAAGTATTCCAACATCGCTTCGAGTTTGTTCATCGATTGGCACTGTTTTAATGTCAGCCCTGTTACCTTGTTGAAGCTTCTTTCTAATGTTCTTTGCGAGCAAAACAGCTTGTCGCCAAGCTCTGCAATCTGTGTCGAACCAAGCACACCCAACACCTTGCGTGTGAGTTCGCTGTGCCTATCCGTTTTAGCTGTCGATAGCCAAGGAAGCAGCAAATCATCTAACTGCTGACAGCAGGCCTCAACATCGGTTTGAGCAAGCTTGATCAGCGACATTGCTTCGGCATTAGGATTATCTAACAAACTCGCGAGATCGATAGGGTTAACAGTGTCTAGGCTGGGGTGCGGACAGTCTGGAATATCTAACGAGTACAAGGCTCCGACATGGAATTTAATACCTAAGTGAACAAAGGGCTTTGAGTGATCCAATTCGATGGCTTTATGGTGTGGTAACAGCAAGTGGCAGCCAACGCCTTGATCGATTTGTTGCTCAATCGTGTAGTGATATGCCTGCTCGCTTGGCGATAGGATCAGGTGAGCCGATGGATCGGGATTGAGTATCGGAAATTGATGAGTTTGAGCGTCGGGTGTCTTTTCGATCAGCCAGTAGCAATCAATGAACTGAGCAACTTCAGGAGATTTTGGAGACTGTAACCAATTGATCATTAGACCTTCTATTTCAGATGACTGTCACCTCCAACTATATGTGGATATCGTTATCGGTGACAGTTTTTATCAGTATCTATTATCAGAACTGAACTTTCAGCTTTGTTCTGAAATTTAGTCAAAATCAAACTGCAAGATACGATGTTTTGAAGATAACCCAGCGCGTGTGATGGCCTTTTGTGCTCCAATGTTGCTGCTTTCCGTAGAACAGATAGCTTCTATCCCTTGGCTGTTAGCGAGCTGCTTTAGAAAGTTAAGAACACGCGTTGCTAAGCCTTTACCGCGTTCTTCTGGAGCGACAATCATGCCTAAGTCAGCATACTGCGTTTGATGCTCATCGAACTTACGGCATTCTCCTGTAGCGAGCACATGGTCATTTTCCCAATAGCCCCATAGCTCTTGGCGAGCAATCAAGTTGCTGTAGTAACCGGTCAGCCACTCTTTGGGAGCGCCAATTGCTGATGAAGCAAATTCGACTAGTTGCTCGAGTTGCTCTTCCGTCGCGAGAGTCATCTCGATGTTTCCAATGCTGTGTTCGACGGCTGTTGGACGCTGGCGAAACATCAGTGCGTTGACTTTGAAGGACTCAGTATTGTCCAAGCATAGTGACAGATATTGTGGTTCAGCCGTACTTACAAATGCGCCTTTCACCTCACCAACCACAGAGCTGTTGTTTTCTACGATTAAGGTGAACAAGTCTGCAATATTGGTGTTGGCGGTTGGTGCTAGATAGAACTGAAGTAAGTAGCCTTCACCATTCAATACGCAATAACCGACAAGTTTGTCGCCTTCGTAAAAGCCGTAATGGTCAGACATAGGTACAAAGCCGAAGTGCCACATACCATCAAGTGGTGCTGTTGAATCAGCAAAGTAAGCCATTTTAAGTTCGCTTAAGTCGCTCAATGTTGAGATTTTTTTGATGTCTAACATCGCTTGAATTCCTGTTGTTTCGATTCGGTAGAGTACGTGACTGCTGTCTGGTTCCCAGGTGCGTCGATTGACGATGCTATAAATTGATTGGCTGAGCCACGTTTCAATGACAGCAAGTGTAGGTGAGTAACTGAGATAGGTATTGAACAAAAACGACAGTTTTGGATTAGATAGAAAAGGGGCTTTGTTGCGTAATTAAATTTAGAGATAGAGCCAACCCGTTTCGCTTGTTTCTTAGTCAATACGACAAGTTTCAGGCATACCTAACCCAGTAAGCTTGTTCAACGCTTTTATCATCGCGTAAGTTTCACCCACCTGGGCATTGTAATTTCTTAAGCTCAGTTTCCCTCCTAGCAACTGTTTAACTCGATACATCGCTGTTTCTGAGAGTGAACGTTTGTGGTATCCATACGGCTTTGTTGCGTAATTAAATTTAGAGATAGAGCCAACCCGTTTCGCTTGTTTCTTAGTCAATACGACAAGTTTCAGGCATACCTAACCCAGTAAGCTTGTTCAACGCTTTTATCATCGCGTAAGTTTCACCCACCTGGGCATTGTAATTTCTTAAGCTCAGTTTCCCTCCTAGCAACTGTTTAACTCGATACATCGCTGTTTCTGAGAGTGAACGTTTGTGGTATCCATACCGCTCTTTCCAATACTTATTTGAGTCGTATAATTTCTGGCAACCCACGGCGAAATTTCGAGGGTGACCACGCTCCCAGAAGGCAGCCCCTTCTCTTGGGGGAATAAGCGCAATAGCTCCCTTAATCTTAATAGCAGCGTGACACGCTCTCGTGTCGTAAGCGCCATCACCAGACACCTCAAGGATACTTCGGCGTGTTTGTTTCAGTAAGTTCGGGAGTACTTCTCCATCTGTAACCGTCGATAAACTTAGCTCGGCGGCAATGATCTCATGAGTGTTGGTATCGACTGCAATATGCAGCTTTCGCCAGACTCTACGCTTGCCATCCGTCCCATGTTTTTTGACTTTCCATTCACCTTCGCCATAAACCTTAAGGCCAGTAGCATCAATGGCTAGGTGCTGTATCGCTCCTCTCGTTTTAGTCTTAAATGAAACCTCAACTTGCTTGGCTCTACGACTGATGCAGGTGTAATGCGGACAACTTAACGGTACATGGGCTAACCTAAATATCGAGTCGATAAATCCTTGCAGCGCTCTCAATGGCATAGAAAAAACTCGTTTGACCATGAGTGCTGTCGTGATAGCTAAATCACTGAACCGACGCGGCCTACCGCGCTTATTCTGTTTGCTTTGCGCCCATCCGCTTATTGCTTCTTCATCAATCCAAAAAGTCAGAGAACCACGGTTAATGAGTGATCGGTTGTATTGCTTCCAGTTGGTTGTTTTATAACGAGGCTTAGGCATAGGACTACGAGATAGAGTGGAGGTAGCTGATCAGATCGTAGGTTCTTGATTTAGTTCCATTGAATTACGCAACAAAGCCCTGTGGGATATCAAAGCTAAATTGGCGGGTATGCCGTTACACCAATTATTTGGTGGTAAGTCTCGTGATGCTATTCCTGTATACACACACGCGACTAGCGACACGATGGAAGGTATTTATGAGCTGGTGGAATCTTTCCTAGACAAAGGCTACAAGCACATTCGTTGTCAGCTGGGTTTCTATGGCGGTGTTCCAACCGATTTGCATACCACTCAAAACCCGACTGAAGGTTCGTACTACGACCAAGATCAGTACATGGACAATACTCTAACGATGTTTAAGTCGCTGAGAGAGAAATATGGTAACCAATTCCATATTCTTCATGATGTTCATGAGCGCCTATTCCCGAACCAAGCGATACAATTTGCCAAAGAAGTCGAGCAATATAAGCCTTACTTCATTGAAGATATTCTGCCGCCAAACCAAACGGAATGGTTGGATAATATTCGTAGCCAAAGCTCAGTTTCATTAGGTTTAGGAGAGTTATTTAATAACCCTGAAGAGTGGAAATCATTGATTGCTAACCGTCGCATTGATTTCATTCGTTGCCATGTTTCACAGATTGGTGGCATTACCCCAGCCCTGAAACTAGGCCATCTATGCCAGAACTTCGGTGTTCGTATTGCATGGCATTGCCCGCCAGATATGACGCCAATTGGTGCAGCGGTAAACACGCATTTGAATGTGCATTTACACAATGCCGCCATTCAAGAACATGTTGAGTACAACGAGAATACGCACAAGGTATTCCCGAACGCTGCAGAGCCAATTAATGGCTACTTATACGCTTCTGAAATCGCAGGTATTGGTGTTGAAATCGACCGAGAGGTTGCAGCCGAGTTCCCTGTTATGTATCGCCCCCACGAGTGGACTCAAAGTCGCCTTCCTGATGGCGCGATTCACACTCCATAACTCATTGAGTTAACCCAAATGGCCGCAGATAGCGGCCATTTTTTTGTCTGAAACTTACTGTTCGTATTATACCAATCGTAGTAAATAACTGTTCACCCTAGCTTGTTAAAACGCTCGATAACTGCGTGGCTTTGTTGCGTAATTAAATTTAGAGATAGAGCCAACCCGTTTCGCTTGTTTCTTAGTCAATACGACAAGTTTCAGGCATACCTAACCCAGTAAGCTTGTTCAACGCTTTTATCATCGCGTAAGTTTCACCCACCTGGGCATTGTAATTTCTTAAGCTCAGTTTCCCTCCTAGCAACTGTTTAACTCGATACATCGCTGTTTCTGAGAGTGAACGTTTGTGGTATCCATACCGCTCTTTCCAATACTTATTTGAGTCGTATAATTTCTGGCAACCCACGGCGAAATTTCGAGGGTGACCACGCTCCCAGAAGGCAGCCCCTTCTCTTGGGGGAATAAGCGCAATAGCTCCCTTAATCTTAATAGCAGCGTGACACGCTCTCGTGTCGTAAGCGCCATCACCAGACACCTCAAGGATACTTCGGCGTGTTTGTTTCAGTAAGTTCGGGAGTACTTCTCCATCTGTAACCGTCGATAAACTTAGCTCGGCGGCAATGATCTCATGAGTGTTGGTATCGACTGCAATATGCAGCTTTCGCCAGACTCTACGCTTGCCATCCGTCCCATGTTTTTTGACTTTCCATTCACCTTCGCCATAAACCTTAAGGCCAGTAGCATCAATGGCTAGGTGCTGTATCGCTCCTCTCGTTTTAGTCTTAAATGAAACCTCAACTTGCTTGGCTCTACGACTGATGCAGGTGTAATGCGGACAACTTAACGGTACATGGGCTAACCTAAATATCGAGTCGATAAATCCTTGCAGCGCTCTCAATGGCATAGAAAAAACTCGTTTGACCATGAGTGCTGTCGTGATAGCTAAATCACTGAACCGACGCGGCCTACCGCGCTTATTCTGTTTGCTTTGCGCCCATCCGCTTATTGCTTCTTCATCAATCCAAAAAGTCAGAGAACCACGGTTAATGAGTGATCGGTTGTATTGCTTCCAGTTGGTTGTTTTATAACGAGGCTTAGGCATAGGACTACGAGATAGAGTGGAGGTAGCTGATCAGATCGTAGGTTCTTGATTTAGTTCCATTGAATTACGCAACAAAGCCTAACTGCGTTGGAATTTTTGATTGTAGAATAACTACTTATCGAAAAATACCGCCTTGTTCTCAAGCCTTTTTCCTACGCTATTTTTGAACACTTACTTACTGTGATTGGTATTAGCTTCTTTGTCAGTCTTCGTTCTAGATTTGTTGCTGTTGCTTCACTAGCTAATCAATCAGCAAGTAATCAGAATTTTCATATCCAAACTATTAGTATTACCTCTCACATACCTCCAATTAACTGACTTTAAATAGTTCAGTAATAACAGGCTGACTTTAATGGGAAACGTTCCACTATAAGTTCAGAAATTAGTTTACCTACTTTCAAAGTTTGTCTTTTCGATATGGACTAATTTTATTTAAATGGCTCATAAAAAGTAATGATGTACATTAATTATCACTATTAATATTTTAAATACTGCTTCATTAACCTTTGGTTAATTTAAATCCCAATAAAAAATATGATGGTTATTAAAACAGTTTAATATAATCTAAATTAAGTGGTTTAGCGTATTGCTATAAAACCACCCAAGTTTTGACTGTTATTTAACCTGTATTGTGCAATAGAGATTATTTTAGTTTTTAATTTTACGGTTTATATTTAAAGCATTGAATTTAAAGGATATTTTTATAAATATAAAACAGTGATTTAGGTCTGCAATTCCAGATGGATAATATTGTGAGTGAGGAGTTAATTAGTAAATATACGCCCTAGAAATCGAGTCGAATACTGTCCATATATTTCAACTTGAAGTTCAAAAAGTTGCTATGCAACTAATAACGGCTTTGTTGCGTAATTAAATTTAGAGATAGAGCCAACCCGTTTCGCTTGTTTCTTAGTCAATACGACAAGTTTCAGGCATACCTAACCCAGTAAGCTTGTTCAACGCTTTTATCATCGCGTAAGTTTCACCCACCTGGGCATTGTAATTTCTTAAGCTCAGTTTCCCTCCTAGCAACTGTTTAACTCGATACATCGCTGTTTCTGAGAGTGAACGTTTGTGGTATCCATACCGCTCTTTCCAATACTTATTTGAGTCGTATAATTTCTGGCAACCCACGGCGAAATTTCGAGGGTGACCACGCTCCCAGAAGGCAGCCCCTTCTCTTGGGGGAATAAGCGCAATAGCTCCCTTAATCTTAATAGCAGCGTGACACGCTCTCGTGTCGTAAGCGCCATCACCAGACACCTCAAGGATACTTCGGCGTGTTTGTTTCAGTAAGTTCGGGAGTACTTCTCCATCTGTAACCGTCGATAAACTTAGCTCGGCGGCAATGATCTCATGAGTGTTGGTATCGACTGCAATATGCAGCTTTCGCCAGACTCTACGCTTGCCATCCGTCCCATGTTTTTTGACTTTCCATTCACCTTCGCCATAAACCTTAAGGCCAGTAGCATCAATGGCTAGGTGCTGTATCGCTCCTCTCGTTTTAGTCTTAAATGAAACCTCAACTTGCTTGGCTCTACGACTGATGCAGGTGTAATGCGGACAACTTAACGGTACATGGGCTAACCTAAATATCGAGTCGATAAATCCTTGCAGCGCTCTCAATGGCATAGAAAAAACTCGTTTGACCATGAGTGCTGTCGTGATAGCTAAATCACTGAACCGACGCGGCCTACCGCGCTTATTCTGTTTGCTTTGCGCCCATCCGCTTATTGCTTCTTCATCAATCCAAAAAGTCAGAGAACCACGGTTAATGAGTGATCGGTTGTATTGCTTCCAGTTGGTTGTTTTATAACGAGGCTTAGGCATAGGACTACGAGATAGAGTGGAGGTAGCTGATCAGATCGTAGGTTCTTGATTTAGTTCCATTGAATTACGCAACAAAGCCTCAAAAACCTATAAATGAAGGATATAACATGCAGTTTAAAACGTCTTTATGTGCGGTTGCTGTCGGCGTTGCTCTAACGCTAAGCGGATGCAACAGTAACGATAATAGTTCGAATGTGGATGCTCCACTTAAAGCGACCGAATTCCACAACACCATCGATCGTGCAGGGGTACCAGTGGCATTGCGTGATTTACACGGTGGTCACCTGCGCTACATTCCGATGTTCGATAACGGCTCATGGCACGGTCACACATTAGACACCAAAGGTGGTGAAATAACTTTAGGTGGTACAGCACTGCTGACCGAAGAATACGTGTCATTCATGGCAGCACGTTTTGACCGCTTGTCTCTGACTGTTGATGGTCAGGTTATGCCGCTAGAACTGACAAACGCATACTCACAACCAGGTGCGTTGATTCAAGCGTATACAGGCGATAACGGTATCGAAGCCGAGCTAGAAATGCGTTTTGTGACTAATCGTACTTCTCTTGTAAAAACCACCATCAAAAATCTAAATAAGCTTGATATTCAAGGTGAATGGGATGGTGAGTTGATGCAAAACTATCGTGCTGATGATGGCACGGCATACAAGAATGAAGACAGCACAGTTCGTAGTGTTGAAGAAGCTTACCCCACTTACTCCCGTGAAATTACAGCGACAGACAGTGGTGTAGAAGTCTCTTTTGGCGCAGTTCGTGATTCATGGTCATTGTTGACATCTGGCGATTCAAAGTTCGAAGTGACACGTTCTATCAAACCAGAAACTTCTACCATCAATGACGACAAGAAAGGTTTCGTGCAAACGGCCTCTCTAGGTGATGGCGAAGAGATCACGTTATACACGGCTTACACTCACGTTCAAAACACCAAAGAACAAGCGTCTGAGTTTGGAAAACTAAATAAGGTGATGGCCGATCCAAAAGGTTACATGCACGATTCAGCCATGCGTTGGGAAGAATATCTAGAAAACGGTCTCACCAACGATGCGGCTTCAAAAGAACATGAGTTTGTTGCAGTAAAAGCAATGGAAACATTAAACGCGAACTGGCGTGGTGCTGCGGGTGCAATTGATCACGACACCGTTACACCTTCCGTTACGGCCCCTTACTTCTCGGGCAATATGACATGGCCGTGGGATACGTGGAAGCAAGCTTATGCGATGTCTCACTTCAACCCAGATGTAGCGATGGAAAACATTCGCACTGTATTCCAATACCAAGTGCAATCTGATGATCCAGTACGCCCTTGGGATGAAGGTTACCTGCTTGATGTTGTGACGTACAACCTACCAGCAGAACGCTGGGAAGGCATGTCAGCGGAATACAAAAAAGTGTTCCCTCAAGCGACCGATGGCCTGAACTGGAATGAACGAAATACCAAACCATCACTGGCAGCATGGGCGGTATGGGAAGTGTATACCGCTCTGAAAGACGAACATAATCGTCCAGAAGAAGCACAAAGATGGCTGGAAGAAATGTATCCGAAGCTAGTTGCGTTCCACGATTGGTGGTTACGTGCTCGTGATACCAACAAGAACGGCATTCCAGAATACGGCGCAGCGAAAGATCCAATCCACACGGTTTTCACAGGTGACGTGAATGACGGTTCTTGGGGATCAGATGCGTCTGTTGACGATATGAAGTTCCAATACAAAGACGAAGCTAATGGCGACCAGTGGATCAAAGAAACGAGTATCGAGAAGTACAATGAATTGCTGACTACTGGTGATTACACAGCAATGAGTATCCCAGCGAAAGTAGCGGCGGGTTGGGAGTCGGGTCGTGATAACGCAGGCGTGTTCGGCTTTATCGACACTATCGATAACCTACAAGGATTATCTGAACAACCGACTCAAGAAAAAGCGGAAGTGATAGACCAAATGGGCCGCTACGCTCGTGACACTAATGGTTTCGACAATACGTATGACATGGCTATGGGTACAGACGGTTCAGTAGTGACCTACCTTGATGATTCAGTTGAGAACATGGACAAACTGGCTCTGGCGAAGAAAGACTGGGAGGTGAAGTTCAACGAAAACACGGATGATTCAAACAGCTTATCTGGTTACTCATTGATGCAAGAGTCGGTAGACCAAGCGTCTTACTGGTACTCAGACAACCTATACCTATCTCAAATCGCCGACGTACTGGGTAAAGCAGACAAAGCCGCTGAGTTTGCAGAAAAAGCGGCCGACACCAAAGAGTACATCAACCGTTGTATGTACGATGAGTCAACGGGCTTCTACTACGATATCGAAGTGGTACCAAATGGACTCCCTAACCAATGTGCAGGTCCGGTACTGGTGAAGCGCGGTATGGGACCCGAAGGTTGGTCGCCACTATTCAACAACGCAGCGACGCAAGAACACGCGGATAAAGTCGTAGAGAACATGCTAAATACAAGCAAGTTTAACTCACCTAAGATTCCGCTAGGAACGGCATCAATGGACAACCCAGCTTACGGCCCAGACATTTACTGGCGTGGTCGCGTATGGCTGGATCAGTTCTACTTTGGTGTACGCGGTATGGACAACTATGGATACGGTGTGGAAGCGCGTCAAATGGTCGACAAGCTATTCCAAAATGCGCAAGGCCTAACAGAAGCTACCCCGATTCAGGAAAACTACAACCCAGAAACGGGTGAGGTTCAGGGCGCGAATAACTTCTCTTGGAGTGCAGCGCACCTTTACATGTTGTACAACGGTTTTGTGGGCAAATAGCAGCCACACTCATTAGATATTAGGCGTTGCAGATGCCCCCCTATCATCTGCAACCACTTAAACCTCTTCAAGTCAGGTTCAAAAGTCACAGTAAATGCTGTGGCTTTTTTATTATCTGCTTGCAGGTGACCTCGCCTTCACGCTTATCTAAGCAAGAAAGAGAATGAAGTCACACACCCAGAAGTAACCCTTCAATTCGCCCTCCAAAACACCCTATTTCTCATCATCTAATTGGCCTTCTATGTTAGAATTATCGGCTAGTTCGGAATGCGCTGAGTATCTGATTTAGTTAACTATAATTTAATCACCATGAGTGCTTTTTTAAGTTTTTAGAATGAAAAAATATGAATTAGTTGTTCAAGATATTGTAAGCAAAATTTGCCAAAACAGTATCAACCATAAGCTTCCTGCAGAACGAGAACTGTCTGAAATATATGGATTATCTCGTTTCACGATTCGTAAAGCACTAGCCAAGCTAGAGGCTATTGGCATGGTAAAATCTAAGGTGGGTTCTGGTTACTTCGTCAACACTTCTCTCATTGGTACACCACTGGTGTACAACTCCATTACTGAAAACAGTTTTGAAGAGATCTCTTATAAAAAGCTCCAGTTGAATAAAGCGCTACCCGATAACCACGAACAGCAGATTTTTTCTTTAGACGACAATGACTACATCTGGAAAATTAGACGGCTTCGATTGATTAACAACAAAGTAGTTCAGATTGAAGAAGCCAAGATCCCTGTCAGTGTCTTCCCAGAAATGAATGCCGAGATCATTGAAAGCTCAATCCAGAAACATGCATTGGCGAAAGGTCTTCAGATCGATAGCTACTTAACAACGTATCAAGCGATCAATGTTTCTAAAGAAGATGCGGAGTTGCTCGGCTGCAAAAAAAATGCGGCGGCGATGAATATCACCAACCGAGGCTTCTTAGCATCAGGTGAGCTGTTCATCGTCAGCGATATCATCGACATCAACTACCAATGCACCTACCACACGCCTTTTAACAGTGAGAGCATGAGCTTCCGAGACAAAAAGTAACGGTTTGATTTGTATTGAGCCACTTTGTCTTCCCGCGTTTAATTTCTCTAGCTTACGTATCTCCCTAAAAACAACAACCCGCACAGTGGCGGGTTGTCAGTAGAATTGAATCAACTGATATTAGAATTCGTAGTACAAACGTACGCGAGCACCAAAATCATCGTCTTCAGAGAACGCAGATGTATTGGTCGTTTCGTTGTCGACCGTTGTGTAGTAAGTACCAAGAAGCACAGAGAAGTCTTGTACTTCAAGTACATTCTGGAACTCGTAAGATGCATAACCCGTGTTAACCGTCACATCACCTTTTGCCCATGTGGAATCATATTCGTTCGCACCGTAGATGTAACCTATACCGAAGTTGTTATATAGCGCGTTCAAACCCGCGGTTGCATTGGTTTCATCGACAGCATCTAAGTAAGCAAAGTTAGCGTTAACGCTCCAAGAATCATTAGACCAATTACCTGTTAGACCGTAGCCAGTTCGGTCAGAGATATCTTTACCCGAAGTGTCGACAACCGCATCGCTGACTAAGTTAGTTTCCATTGAGGCTGCAACAGTAAAATCACCCATTTTATATGACACAACCGGGCGAACAAGGAAGGCATCTTTGGCGTTATCGTGGTCAACTTCCACACCATGGTAGCTATCAGAGAACAAGTCAGAGCGGTCACCGATCATCGTACCAACCTCGACATACAGATCCCCAAAACTTTGGCTATACATCAACTGACCATCAGAACCACGACCGCGAGCTTCTTTCATCTGGTACACATAGGCGCTGCCACCGGTATAAAGTTCATTTGAGGTATCACCTGAATACTCTAGGAAAACATCGAGGCCGACAGGGAACATATCGTAGGCTTCAAAACGACCCGCTTTAATCGCCCACCCGTCTTTTTTGCCGAACTCAAAGTAGGCGTCATCGAGTGCGACATTGCCTGTGCTTTCAAATAGAGGCTGCGCTTTAACCCCAACATAGTGACCATTACTGGTGTACTTTTCACCAGCGAACTCAATCAGAACTCGACCATCTTGGTTGAACTCTGCGTCACCGTTATCATTCGATTCTCTATCTTGGTAGTTGAAGTTCAGCTCCACGTTACCACCGACAGAGAAGTTACCTTCTTCTGTATCAACAATGGCAATGCCTGCATGAGCTCCCATTGCAGAAGAAACTAAAACAGTAGCTAAAGACAGCTTGAATGTGCTTTTCATATAAACCCTAATATTATTTTATTGTTATTAGTGGCTTTGTTGCGTAATTCAATGGAACTAAATCAAGAACCTACGATCTGATCAGCTACCTCCACTCTATCTCGTAGTCCTATGCCTAAGCCTCGTTATAAAACAACCAACTGGAAGCAATACAACCGATCACTCATTAACCGTGGTTCTCTGACTTTTTGGATTGATGAAGAAGCAATAAGCGGATGGGCGCAAAGCAAACAGAATAAGCGCGGTAGGCCGCGTCGGTTCAGTGATTTAGCTATCACGACAGCACTCATGGTCAAACGAGTTTTTTCTATGCCATTGAGAGCGCTGCAAGGATTTATCGACTCGATATTTAGGTTAGCCCATGTACCGTTAAGTTGTCCGCATTACACCTGCATCAGTCGTAGAGCCAAGCAAGTTGAGGTTTCATTTAAGACTAAAACGAGAGGAGCGATACAGCACCTAGCCATTGATGCTACTGGCCTTAAGGTTTATGGCGAAGGTGAATGGAAAGTCAAAAAACATGGGACGGATGGCAAGCGTAGAGTCTGGCGAAAGCTGCATATTGCAGTCGATACCAACACTCATGAGATCATTGCCGCCGAGCTAAGTTTATCGACGGTTACAGATGGAGAAGTACTCCCGAACTTACTGAAACAAACACGCCGAAGTATCCTTGAGGTGTCTGGTGATGGCGCTTACGACACGAGAGCGTGTCACGCTGCTATTAAGATTAAGGGAGCTATTGCGCTTATTCCCCCAAGAGAAGGGGCTGCCTTCTGGGAGCGTGGTCACCCTCGAAATTTCGCCGTGGGTTGCCAGAAATTATACGACTCAAATAAGTATTGGAAAGAGCGGTATGGATACCACAAACGTTCACTCTCAGAAACAGCGATGTATCGAGTTAAACAGTTGCTAGGAGGGAAACTGAGCTTAAGAAATTACAATGCCCAGGTGGGTGAAACTTACGCGATGATAAAAGCGTTGAACAAGCTTACTGGGTTAGGTATGCCTGAAACTTGTCGTATTGACTAAGAAACAAGCGAAACGGGTTGGCTCTATCTCTAAATTTAATTACGCAACAAAGCCACATCATGGCTGAAAACTTCATTTCGAAAACGTTTAGCGAATAAAGTGTCAAGCTTAGAACCTTCTTCAAAAATAAAACGACCTTGATCTTTAAATCGGTATTGGTCATCACCTTTTAATTCAACGTAATCCATCATTTCTAATGCGCGAAAATATATGGCGACTGACGTATGGCTCAATTGGTATTTATTGGCAATATCTTGTGGTGACCACTCTTTTCGTCGTAATAGATACAAAAAGTCAAACAAATATGGATATTGGTTAAATATTTCACTGTTGATATCGGTGATAAATTGTTCGTTCTCTTGCTGTAGCTGTTTACCTCTCATAGATAGTTCGACCAAGTCAGTATCTAAATGAGTGGCATACGAAAGTATTTTATCCAGCCCTAAAGACGTATTGTGCAGTTGCCTTTTAATGGTTGAGAGAGGAATTGCCATCCCAGCAGAGAGGTCGGAATAACAAATCCCTTTCTCTTTGATTTTTTCTCGTAAAGCAGCAAGTAAATACGTTGCAGAATTATTCATCTAACAATGCCTGTTTTATTTTCTTCAGCATCCCTGATAATAAATTCAAGAGGTCCTACTCTTGTGACTCTGGTTCCAAATATTTACAACATTTACTATGACTTAGATAATTTCCAAAATTGAGATTTTTACTTGTTGTTATCTGTACAAGTTGTACTCAATGCTTTTAGTTTTTATCTATTTTTAGTACGCGATGAGTATAATTGTTTTGAGGCATAAAATTAAGTTCACGGTGGTTTTTAGTAAAGTTTTCTTTCGAGAGGTTAATTTATTAGGTGGGAAGTATCAAAAAGCTGTACTCAGGAATTTTGTCTAGTTTGATATCACAAATTATTCGATAGTGACTGGTGTTTCATTGAATTGGTGACCAGTAAAAGTCTTGTTATAAGGAATAATTAGGTTAGTTAACTGGCGGGTGTGGTTCTGGAAGCGTAATCATATTATATAATTATTTTCCAAATTTTTATGTATTTATTCCATTTATTATTCGACCTGAAAACTATTTGGTGCTTCATTATTCTCTTTCTTGGTTGGATAAGGGAGAGGTCATCTGCAAGCCGATAATAAAAAAGCACGCCCGATAGGACGTGCTTCGAGTGTTTGAGCTTTGTTGGTTGCGAGCTACATAGCTAAGTTTTCATTTCTTAACTTGGTTAGTGTTTTTAGACGCTTTGTATACTCTTTTTGGAACTCATCAGGGTCAGCGCCCTCAGATACTTGAGCGTACACTCGCATCTTGTTACCACCGTAGATCTTGGCAAGATCATCGTTACTGTAACCGCGTTTCCACAGTTCATCAGTAATCGCCGCTAGGATCTTCGACAGTTCACCATTACCGGTAGCGCCTTTGTTGAACGCCTCAATCATGTAGCCGCCATCGTCGTACATTTTCGCGTTCTTGGTTGCGAAATCCACAACCATTGCGGTAGAGAACATATCATCAGTTGCGATACCTACGTGGTCAACGCCTACCAATTTCACGTAGTAGTCGATCATATCTGCAGCTTGCACTGGAGAAATATCTTCAGGCCAAACGCCGTCCATCATCCATTCCGTGAAGGTTGGGGCAACGTAGCCACCTGATTTAGCCGCGCGTATCGCTTCATCGTCAGGAATAGCACGGTAGCAACCTTGTGGTGTTGCATCTGGCTCACTCTTATAAAGCCCTGCTGGCACTGAGTGCGTGTAGACAAATGGGGTTCCAGGATACTTCTCTTCCATGTAATCCATCGCGTCATTTGCTGTCTTTGAGCCTGTGTGGCTTAGGTCGAGAATGACCTGATACTCGACCATCGAATCAATAACAGACTCTCCCCAAGGCGTTAGGCCAATATCTCTACCGTTAAATGCTGCTAATTGCCCTGAACCTGTTCTGAAAATGTCGTTATACGCCAAGATCATGCTTTTTAAGCCCATGTCTTTTAGAATCGCCATTTTGGTCACATCTTCTTCCAAAATAGTGGCGGTTTGGCTGTTCCAAAGTACGGCGGTTTTGCCTTCGGTGTGCGCTTTCTCAATGTCATTATTGGAATGCGCGATGATGAAATTGTCAGGTTGTTTTGCCATCGCAGAGCGGTGTTTATGATGGTGAAACAAGAAGTCATCAAAGTTGTGATCAGCAGCGGTAATGGTGTATTCATGCCCTGTAATACCTGCATCACGAGCATCTTGGAAGTAATCCAACAGTTGTTGCTCGTCCTGCCAACCTGCACCGTAAGGGCTCGCGAGCATACCAATGACAATGGTGTCTTGAACAAATGTTTTAGCCTTATCTGATGCAGGCCAGGTCTTACTCTCAACACTTGCCTGTGCAACACCAACACTCATTGCAATGCTTGCTGCTACTAACGTTATCTTTTTAAACATGAAAACCTCTCAATTACTGGCTTAAGTCCATTTATATTTATGCCTAGATTTAATAGTAGACCCTGACGATATCGTTGAGTTATTTAAAATTGATAACCCTGTCATACTTTGTAATCAAAGCGTTACGTCCTGAATTGTGATTTCGCCTTAATGCTAAAAACTTAAAGCGCCTCTTGTTAACTTGAGGTAATAGTAGCTAAGCTAGAAAAGTAAAATGTGCATTTTGTGTCACTGGACTTAGACTGTATTGATGCGGAAATTGATGCCGACATTGGGTTGAGTTGTGGATTTAACCTGTTTTGAACAAGACAAAGGAATTGTGAACTGATGCTTGAATTACCATTGATTGCGAAGAGTGTTGTGAGTCATTTCCAGCAGTGCGTCCGAGAAGATAAGTCATTAACTCCATATCACGCCGCGATAGAAGCGCTCGCAGTTCAAGTGAGCATGCCATTCTCAATGGATACTTCACCTGCTCAATATGTTTCGTTTAATGTTTTTATTCAGTTCTTAGAGGGTTTGAGGAAGGTATTACCATCCGAGGTGTTTGTTTCTTCGTTATTAGGCAGTGCTCAACGTGCCGCTCTCGAACTCGATTTTTCTAACCTTTTAGCGGCTTTGTTGCGTAATTAAATTTAGAGATAGAGCCAACCCGTTTCGCTTGTTTCTTAGTCAATACGACAAGTTTCAGGCATACCTAACCCAGTAAGCTTGTTCAACGCTTTTATCATCGCGTAAGTTTCACCCACCTGGGCATTGTAATTTCTTAAGCTCAGTTTCCCTCCTAGCAACTGTTTAACTCGATACATCGCTGTTTCTGAGAGTGAACGTTTGTGGTATCCATACCGCTCTTTCCAATACTTATTTGAGTCGTATAATTTCTGGCAACCCACGGCGAAATTTCGAGGGTGACCACGCTCCCAGAAGGCAGCCCCTTCTCTTGGGGGAATAAGCGCAATAGCTCCCTTAATCTTAATAGCAGCGTGACACGCTCTCGTGTCGTAAGCGCCATCACCAGACACCTCAAGGATACTTCGGCGTGTTTGTTTCAGTAAGTTCGGGAGTACTTCTCCATCTGTAACCGTCGATAAACTTAGCTCGGCGGCAATGATCTCATGAGTGTTGGTATCGACTGCAATATGCAGCTTTCGCCAGACTCTACGCTTGCCATCCGTCCCATGTTTTTTGACTTTCCATTCACCTTCGCCATAAACCTTAAGGCCAGTAGCATCAATGGCTAGGTGCTGTATCGCTCCTCTCGTTTTAGTCTTAAATGAAACCTCAACTTGCTTGGCTCTACGACTGATGCAGGTGTAATGCGGACAACTTAACGGTACATGGGCTAACCTAAATATCGAGTCGATAAATCCTTGCAGCGCTCTCAATGGCATAGAAAAAACTCGTTTGACCATGAGTGCTGTCGTGATAGCTAAATCACTGAACCGACGCGGCCTACCGCGCTTATTCTGTTTGCTTTGCGCCCATCCGCTTATTGCTTCTTCATCAATCCAAAAAGTCAGAGAACCACGGTTAATGAGTGATCGGTTGTATTGCTTCCAGTTGGTTGTTTTATAACGAGGCTTAGGCATAGGACTACGAGATAGAGTGGAGGTAGCTGATCAGATCGTAGGTTCTTGATTTAGTTCCATTGAATTACGCAACAAAGCCCCTTTTAGCTCAAGATTTTCTGTCTCTTTTTCCGTTTGAACAATGGTCAGTCGAATCGTCTTCACAGTCATTAAAGCTTTCATTTCGAGTATCTAATAGCTCGCTCAATGGTATTGAATCCGAGCTGTTTTTGATCGTTTATAGCCACGCTTATTTTAAATCCCAACAGACTGATATTGATAAGCCGATTCGCTACGACTTAGTTTCAGTGTCGGCGAGTGCGTTAAGTGAGTTGAGAATACAAACGGAAACGCCACAGTACTTAGGTCAAACTGAGACGTGTATTTCGTATAACCCCATTGATCGAGATTGCTCAATCAAAGCGGTATCAACGGCTACTACTTCCACCTTCAAGGTGACACAAGCATTACTTCCTTATATCGGCCGAGTCGATGTAGATTTGGTCTCGTTTGGTCAGATAAACCGGATTGGTAAGCGCACAATTCAGAGGGCTCTTAGTGAAGAGGGGACGACCTTTCGAACCATTAAAGAGACCCTGTCTTTTGAATTCGCCAAGCGCGTTATGACTGAGCAAGATTATTCGATCTCAGATATTGCACTTCACTTGGGATACGCAGATGCCTCACAATTTATAAGAGCGTTTAAGCGATCGAACGGAATAACACCACTTCAATGGAAAAAGAATAATAAAAGTATGGGTGATGGTATAAAATTATAACCCTTCTATGTATACTGTCTTTCGTTCTATAACGTAAGATACTGACTATGAAAAGATTAAACGGTTTTTCCTTACTTGAACTTGTTGTTGTCGTCGTGATACTTGGCATTCTTTCTGTGGTTGTTGCCCCTAAATTCTTAGGGCTTCAGTCAGACGCGAGAGCGGCGGCATTAAAAGGCCTTAAAGGTTCAATGGAAGGTGCGGCTGCGATTGTTTATGGCAAAGCTGCCATTGAAGGCCTAGAGAATCTACCGGTGTCCTCAAGCCAAGGAACAACGGTCAACGGAGTCCAAACTGATTATGGTTATCCGACAGCGTCTGAAATGGGAATAGGAATTGCGGTACAAGGGTTAAGTGGTGAGAACAGTGATTGGAAGATGTTAGGCGCTCATGCTGCTTCGGTTCCTAATGAGGTGATTGTCTACTCTTTTGACAACGCGCAGCCAAACGAAACCTGCGTCGTTATTTATCGTTCGAACGCCTCTGCCGGAGCACCAACCATATTCTCGTCGGAAGCCGATTTATGTTAGTTATTTCTTAGCTTATTGATATTGAGAAGGCCATCGTAATGATGGCCTTTTTTGTATTCCATTGATTGTATATTCTACCCAAGGCTTTTAATTTATAAACGTTCGCTATGAATCTTGATGTACGGCACTTTGTGCCGCTTTTCCATCAATGACATGGTGATAACGGGAGTGTGTATGAGTTCTAATGAAATCAAAAATGTGGTGTTTGATGTAGGCAATGTCATTGTGCGTTGGGCTCCTCTGGAAATTGCCCGGCTTACTTTTGGTGATACTGAAGAATTGGAGTCTCGAGCTCGTTCTATTTTTCAAAGTACGATTTGGATGGATTTGAACAAAGGATTCTTGACCGAAAGTGAGGCCAAGCTGCGTTATCAACAAGAACTCGACTTATCCCCGTTAGAGTGCGAACGCTTGTTCTATTACGTTAAGCAAACGCAAATCTTACTGCATGGTTCAGTTGAACTCATCGAGCGTGTAAAGCGATCGGGTTATGGTGTACGCGCTTACCGACAATGTGGTCGAGATTGTTGAATACTTAAAAAATACTTATCAATTTTGGACGTTGTTTGATGGTGCGGCAGTATCCGCTGAACTTGGTTTGCTTAAGCCACAACCTGAAATCTACCAAGCGCTGTTATCTAATTATGGGCTCAAAGCTTCAGAAACCGTCTTCCTCGATGACATGCCTTATAACGTCGAAGGTGCGAAAGCTGTGGGTATGGCTGCTATTCAGTTTACCGATGCCGTTCAGTGTGAAATTAGCTTACAGGCCCTCGGCGTTAATTTAATAGACTGACGCCTCGGCGGTTAAGTTCAAATTTGAGGATGTAGAAAATGAAAAGATACCCACCTAAGTCTATCGTTACATTCTTGTTTTTGACTATGTCGGTGCTGGTTTTAGTCGCGGCCGTCGTGCTTCAAATTCGCGGTGAACAAGCATGTGATGGTTGCTATGAATCAGATAAAGGACAGTTCAAGTTTGTCCTTTATGATGGAACTTCACCTGCGATAATTCCAAGTATTCACAACGAGCTATTGCTCAAACAGATTCCTTTGATGAAGAGCTTCGGTCTTGACTCGATACCGGTTATAACGGTGAGAGTATGGCAAAGCCAAAAGGCGTACTTAGATGAGCAAGAGCGTAGTATTGGTCAGCGATATGCGTTTTCTACAGGCTACATCGAGCCTCAAAGTAATGAAATCAGGCTGCTTTATTTTGGTGGCGAAATTCAACGAACGGCACTGCATGAATTTGTGCATTTACTGACACTTCAAGTGAACCCCAATTTCGTGAACAACCCTCGTTGGTTGTGGGAAGCCGTGGCTATCTATAAGTCTGAAGATTACTGGTTTCACATGAATAATAGGAATGCAATCAAAGCCCGTTTTGATGGGCTTGTTCAAGAGTTATACATAAACCCTAATGGTGGTGCAACAATCTACGAAGTCGGTTATACCATCGGTGAATTTATCGAGCGTTCTTGGGGAGAAGAGGCTTTTATCAAGCTCATAAAGAGTAATGGCGATGTATCTGTAATAACGAATGAGCCGATAGAGTCGCTATTTTCAGGGTGGAAGGATTTCGTGAAAACTACCTATCTTAGCTCACCACAAACCGAGTATGAGAAGGCTTTAGATCGAAGCCCATTACAGGCCTCAGAGCAGTGAATGAGATAAACTGTGTAGAAAGTTAACTGTATGATAGAGCAATGCCGCTTATTAGATTAAGAGCCATGTTATTGAAACATCGCTCTTTTTAGATTTGGATACGCGCTTTCTTGTTTAGTCGCGGGCTTGTTCGGCATTCAAATGTCGAATCAACTTGGCTGGCGTGCCGCCATATAGGCAATCTGGTGGTACATCACTGTTGACTACTGAGTTCGCTGCGATAACTGAGCGAGCGCCAATCGTCACGCCTTGGTTGATGACTGAGTTTCCACCAATCCACACATCGTCTTCGACTGTGATAGGTAGGCAGAAAGTTTCCCACTTACGGCGGCTGAGATAATCCAGTGAGTGAGAGGCCGTATAAAACTGGGCACTTGGCCCTATCAATACATTGTTACCAATCTTGATATTCGCGCCATCAAGCATTACCACGTTCATGTTGATAAAGGTGTCGTTACCGATCTCGATGGTTTTGCCAAACTCGCAATGAAAAGGAGGACGGACAACGCTGCTTCCTACTTTACCAAACAGATTAGCTTGCAGGCTTGGTTGCTGAGTATCGTCTGAACATTGATTGAAGTCTGACAGCGCCTTGCTGGCGTGAGTACGCATGTGGTCTATTTCATGGTCTGCGCCATCAAAAATCTCGCCGGACAGCATTTTCTCGAGTTCTGTTTTCATTGTTTGCATCCCATTCGTCAACATCGATATTAGAATACGGATAATTGGGCATAAAAAAAGAGAAAAGCCTCAGCCTTTCTCTTCCTGTTTTTCTACTTAGCAATCAAGATTGCTTAAATTAGATTTGCTCAACGAAACCCATCAAGTGCTGTTTCACTTCGTCTGAAGCAAAAGCGCTTTCTACAGAGTACTTGTAGATTTCTGCGTAATCTTCTTTTGTTAGACCGAATGTTTCACACACACGTTTCACTTCGTTAGTCATGGTTGTGTTCGACACTGTACGGTTATCTGTGTTGATCGTTACAACGATGCCGTCTTTCTTGAACTCAGCAATTGGGTGGTCGCTGAATTTGTGAATACACTTAGTTTGCACGTTACTTGTTGGGCAAGTTTCAAGCGCAACTTGCTTCTCTTTAACGATGTTGTATGCGTCTTCGTTACCTTGAATGTGAACACCGTGGCCGATACGTTCAGCATCAAGCTGTGTTACGGCATCGTAAACGTTCTGACCATGCCATTGCTCACCTGCGTGAACCGTCACACGGTAGCCTTTTTCGATCGCGTATTGCGTGTACTCCGGGAATTCAGCGCAGAAGCCAGGCTTTTCACCGCCAGCGATATCAAATGCAACCACACCTTTACCTAGGTAAGGTTGGCCTGCGTCGATCACGTCCTTGATCGAGTCTTTAGGGAACATACGCAGTACAGACATGATGTAGTTGCCCTTGATGTCGTATTTCTCTTCTGCACGCTTCATGCCTTTAACCGCACTTGCGATGATCGCATCAAGAGTCAAGCCCTTGTTTACGTGAAGAATCGGTGCAAAACGAACTTCAAGGTATTTAACGTTCTCTAGTGCAGCGTCTTCGTAAAGCTCAAAAGATATACGTTCGATCGCTTCTTCCGTTTGCATCACTTGCAGTGGCAGGCTAAAGCAAGCTAGGTACTCATCAAGGTTTTTGCAATCTTCAGGCACTGTTAGAGACTTAACTACCGCTTCACGGTCTTCTGGAAGTTCGATTCCGTACTGTTTCGCCAGATCAATAATGGTGTCTGGACGAACGCTTCCGTCTAGGTGGCAGTGCAGATCAATCTTAGGGAGTGCTAGAAAGTTCATGAGTATTCCTTAGGTCTATTATTTTTTGAGTTATTAACTCATAGGTTACATGGGCTTAAATTAACAAGTTTGTGATATGATTTAAAGTGACATAAAGTCATCATTAATCTGAATCTAAGGAATATCATGGTAGATGTTAAGAGCTTACTCAAATGTGATATGAATTTACTGCTGTGTTTACACGTGTTGCTTGAAGAGCGCAGCGTGAGCAAAACGGCAGAGCGATTGTTCCTTAGCCAGTCTGCGGTGAGTAAACAACTCACCAAGCTACGCTCTTTGTTTGATGACCCTTTGTTTGAACGCGAGTCAAAAGGTCTGTTTCCAACCCCGAAAGCCACCTCTTTAGCGCCTAAGATTCATCAGATCCTTCTGCAAGTTGAACAGCTAACCGTGCCGGACATTTTTGAGCCGAAAGACAGCGAGCGCACTTTTAATATCGATCTTGTTGAAACAGCTTATACCGCGATCTATCCTAAATTTATGCCTAATGCGTTGGCAGATGCGCCGAACATTACGGTAAACAGCACTACTTGGAGTAGCGAAACCTTCAAGCGCCTACTAAAGCGTGAGGTCGATTTTGGGATTGGAATTTTTGAGCTCGATGAAAGAGCGAGTACTCACATTCAAAATATCCCTGCTGAGCTAAACCATGTCGAATTGCTGCAAGATTACTCTGTGTGTTTGATGCGTAATGATCACCCGGTGCTTCAAGAAGATTGGAACCTGCAAGCCTTCCTTAAATACCGTCATATTCAGTTAGTCACTGGTGGCGTTGGCGACTGGTTGCTTCTGGAGATCTTGCAAGCAAAACAGCTTCAAATTAACAAAGCCGCCAACGTGTCGGACATCACCAGCGCAGTAAAGCTGTGCAAACAAAGCGATTTGCTGATGTGTTATCCGTACAACTCGGTTCGTGACTATATTGAGAGTGGCGAGCTGGTGATGAAGCCAATTCCCATTGAGTTGGTTCCCGGTGGTTTGTTTTTGCTTTGGCATCGTTACTTTGACTCTGAACCAAGCCACAAATGGCTTCGCGACCTCATTGTTAATAAGACTCAAGAACCTCAGCTGTAAACTTCAAGCAACGATGAGCAAAACGGTGAAATAACTTTTTGAAATTTATTTCGTCTTTTTAGAATGAGCATCGTCTTACTACGGGTGCCAAATGCCCGCCAAGAATGAGATATCTAAATGAATTCAATGCCATTGATTCCGCAGCAAGTAATTGAAGATGCTTGTGAGTGGGCCATTATGCACGGTGTCGCTTTTCGTCAGTCTGACAATACCGCGAGACATTGCCCTTTTAGCCTTGCTCCAATGAGTATTGAGCGTGAGGTTTTTGAACACCTGTTGAAGGTGACGCCGCTTATCACCAAGCTCATCAACAATGTCTCGGAAGACCATGACTTTTTACAGTCATCATTGAGCGATATGGCTAAAGCCGATCCGTTTTTTGGTCGCTTGATGGAGCTTCATCAACAGGCCCATGGCAGTGCCGATGAGCGCTTGAATCCAGCTCGACAACCTTTGTTGTTGATGCGTACTGATTTCATGGATGACCGCCAACACGGTGCAAAAGTGATTGAGTTTAATGGCATTGCTGCAGGAATGGCGCCTTTTGGTCAACGCGCAACGGAATTTCATGCGTTCATGCAAAATCAGTGGCCAAACGTTTATAACAATTGGTTGGAAGAATTGTCAGCAACACCGGCTGAAAACCAAGGCTTAACGCAGTTGGCTTATGGTATCGCTAATGCTGCAAGGCAAGTGAAAACCGATTTTAATGAGCAAGATAAACCAGTTTTCTTGATGGTGGTGCAGAAGAACGAAGACAACGTATATGACCAACATTTGCTCGAAGTTGAACTGCAAAAGCAAGGCATTCGCACGGTGCGTCGTACTTTTGAACAGTTGAGCTGTCAGCTTTCAACAGGAGATAACCAACGTTTGTTGCTGCAAGATGTTGGCGCGGTCGATGTGGTGTATCTAAGAGCTGGCTATCAGTATTCTGATTACTGGGCTCCAGAACTCAACGAATCGGTTTGTTGCCACACGCTAAGTCAGACTCGCTTATTTATGGAACAACACCATGTCGCAATGAACGCGACCATCAGCCAACAGTTAGCGACCAGTAAAACCATGCAAATGCTGCTGACCATGATGCCAGCAACAGAATACGCACGCTGGGGTTTAACGTTACAAGAAGCCGAACTGGTCAAGAGTGTATTAGCCGATATGAAGCCAGTTACCAGTGAATCGATAGAGTGGTTTAACACGCAAGCTAATAAGCAAGAGTGGGTGTTGAAAAACCAAGGTGAGGGAGGTGGCCACTGTGTTTTTGGTGACGATATAAGCCAGCAACTGAGTCAACTTAAGCCAGAAGAGTACGACGCATGGGCACTGATGCAGCGCTTATACCCACACGAACGTGACGTGCCGACTATTGCAGTGCGTGATACCCAACAAACGCTCGTGACAGACTTAGTCAGCGAAGTGGGTTTGTTCACCGCTTACTACCAAGGTGAACCAGTAACAGAGCTTGGCGGCTACGCGGGCTACTTAATCCGCAGCAAACCCGCTAGCGAAAATGAAGGTGGAGTCCACAGTGGAAAAGGGATTCTCGATTCGCTGGTGTTGATTGATTAGTGCTTAATTCTGATGACAGACAGAAGGCCAACGTTTATACGCTGGCCTTTTTTATGATTCTTTACAGATTAGCGCCAAGTTGGGTTAGTGACTCAGCTTGTCGTTGCGTTACGCTGGAACCTTAAAACAAGAATCTTGATTGCTGTATTTTGGTACGAAGCACAATTTGTCTGCCGACATCTTTAAGCCGTTTTGCATCTGGATATGTGTTACCGCCCAGATCACGCAGCCGTGAGGCAAATTGAATAGCGAGCGAGTTTGCGTGAATAACACGCCGTCATCATAGGCCGGTGTAATGTTCGTCGCTTTACCTTGCCACGCTTTATGAGTGGTTTGCACATCAATATTTGGAACAATCAATGAGAGCATTTCTGGCTCAACGTCCTTTACGACTTTCAAGCAGATACGACACCCATCGTAGTATTGTTCTATCCAGATTTTATGTGGAATAGCGTGATCATCCCAACCCAGTTGTAAGATATGTTCCATGACTTTGTCCTTGGTATCTAAGAAGGAAAGGCAGTGCTCAACACTGCCTGAATTAGCTCAAATATTATTCGTAACTTAAACCATGTCCGAACGGGTAAAGGGTGTCGGCTTGATCATACCCAGGGTAGTCTGAGTCTTGGTTTTGAATGGCTTGGGCACTGTTCGCTAAAGCAAATGGCAGTTTTCCTTGAGGAACAAAGTTACCTGAAAGTACTTCCATTAGGTTGCTGTCCGAGACACCAAATGTGGCGATCACGGCACCGGCTTGCTTAAGATTACTTTGATCGTCTAGCACGAAGGGTTGTCTAAAGTTGATGGACAATACTGTATTGTCAGCACCCACTTCGCTCATAACGGCTTTGATGTCGCTTAGGCTTGGTTCAATATGCCAAGATGCAGCTGTAGCCATTTCACTGAATGCAAGAATATCGAGTTCGTCTGGGTTCGCACCACCAAAGATAAGATCAGGATCTGAACCTTCGTTAGATACGCGAACACGAATAACCGCATAGTCCGTATCGGCTGGTACTGGTGGACGCGTTTCTCCCGCTTCGTAATCACCCGAAGTCACGGTAAAGTTGTACTTGTCGTCTCCAGCAATGTTTTCGTCCATTCCCATGACATACAGAGCAACAGGAGCCTGTGCGGTTGATTCAGCTAAAGGTAGAGTCTTATTGGTATTTTGAAGTAAGACGACAGACTTTTTCTGTGCGTAATCAGCGCGTTCTTGGTACTTCTCATTGCCTAAAATCTCTTGGGCTTTTTTCTCGTCAACGTAAGTGTTTTCGAAAAGGCCAAGCTTGAATTGTTCTTCAAGTAAGCGTGTTACTGATAGGTCGACACGTTCTTCGGTGATCAGATCCTTTTCGACCAGTTTCACGATGACTTCTTTATCATGGAAACCTGAAAGAACATCGACTCCAGCCTCGACCGCCATTGCAACTTGCTCATCAATCGTTTTGTGTTCTACACCCCATGCTCGCTCACCAATAATGCCGGTATCTGAGTTCACGTTACCTGTGTAGCCCAATTCGTCTCTGAGCAGGTCGGTGACAATACCTTTGGAGAAGGACATGCCAACATCGTTTGGCATCCACTTTTGATCTACAGGGATTCCGTAGTAAGGCATGATTGAAGAAGCGCCAGCCTCAATCGCGGCAATAAACGGTTTTAGGTGGTAATCAAAATTGTTCTTTGGATAGACTTGGTTCTTTCCAAAGTCATAGTGTGGGTCACCGCCGTTTTCTTGTGGACCGCCGCCAGGGAAGTGTTTGATGGTTAGCGCGATACTGTCTTCGTTGACCTCACCGCCATCCTGCAAGCCTTTGATCAGTGAACGCATAATGTCAGACGCTAAATCGGCATCTTCGGTAAAGGTTTCGTGCACACGATACCAGCGAGGTTCTGTCGCCAAATCCATCATGTATCCGTACATACTGCGCAGGCCAATTGAAGACCATTCTTCATTCATGATGCCAGCAAATTCAGTGATTAAATCCATGTCGCGAGTGGCTGCTAAACCGGCCTCTTTAGGCCAAGCAGAAAAGGCACCTGAAGAAACGTTGATCCCTGCTTTTGCCGATGGGTCAATGTGGTTACGAGCATTGGACTTGAATAGAGCGGGGATACCCATTCGAGTTTGTTCACGCAGTTCTTGAACACTATTCATGAACTGGGCAGCTTCTGTTGGGGTTATCTGACAGCCTGAACGGCCAGAATCACAGTCAGGTGCATTCATTGGTGTTTCGATAACGGTGTTACGGAAGATAAAGCGCGTCATTTGGGCATCGGCAATCATGTCTTGCCCTGTGCTGCTAACAAGCCCACCTTCGGACGAGTTTAAGGTGTCAATGAGCATCATGCCGGCTTTCTCGTCTAGCGTCATGCGGCTAACCAAGTCTGCTGCTCGCTCTTCTGGAGATAATCGCCAGTCTTCAAAAGGTTCCAGTGTTCCATTACCGTTAGAATCTCGGAATTGGTAGCCCTCAACGCTCAATACATCATGAACACGAGAGTGAACTTGGGGCTGTTGGAAGTTATTGTCGCTATCAGATGAGTTGCATCCTGCAAGAAGTAACGCGATTGCTATAGGTGTCAGGGTAAGACGCTTCATGGTCACGGTCCTATTGTTGGTATAATAATAAGTACATGACCAATTTTAATAATTAATGGATTATTGGTTAACCAAAATAAATCAAACTAAAGATTTGGATCACCATATAAATTTAATTGGTGATTTAATTCAATTTAGTATTGGAAATATATTGACGATGTTTAAATAACGTAAACTTAACTAGATTTAATTTTTTGATATCCAATTAATTCCCCATTTAATTAGTGATGTATTACTTCCATATTTTAAATCTAGAATAAAAAATATATTGCCTATTTTATAGTTAACAATCTGCGCTGATGTAAACGATAGATAGTGAGCATGTTGGTGACAATAAAGGTGATTTCGACAAAGGACCCGCCAATCGAACCAATCCAAATGTTATGGCTAGCCCAACAGAAGGAATTGAATAAGATCAAGGACCTCAATGCGATGCCTTGTCTTGAAAAGAGTGCCCATGTCGCAACGGATGAACCAACAACCGTAATAAATTCAAAGAAATGATTCATGTTGGGTAAAGTCATACACCACATCAAGCCAATAAAGAACCACATCACTTTGCGCGATTGAGTTTTTATCGATACGTAACTGCGAATTGCATTAATAATTACGCCTATAGCCGCCACTATGGCACCCATTAATATGAAATGGATACTCATGACAAAACAAAAGATCATCATCTGGTAGCGAAAACGCATATCATCTTTTTGCCAAAAGGCCATTACACCGATACAAAAAGCCAGGCCGCCAACTCCTTGTGTTATCCAGTTTTCCATATTTAGCCTTTATTTTTAGATGCTATAGAGCACGATTAAATATTAACTTTGAGAGAATAATGCTCAACCATAAAATAACCCTCCAAAAGGAGGGCTAGATATAACGCTAAAGGTGCTATTACATTAGGTTTAATTGACTAACTTAACGGCTTCACGAGTTAAATGAGCCAACTCTTCCCAATTACCTTCTTCAATCAGCTTCTTATCTACCATCCAAGTACCACCACATGCGAGCACTCGAGGTATCGCTAGGTAGTCTTTAATGTTGTTTGGGTTAATGCCACCTGTCGGCATGATCTCAATATCCGTGTAAGGCGCAAGAAGTGACTTAACCATGTTAATGCCACCTGATGCTTCAGCTGGGAAGAACTTCAATGTGGTTAAACCCATTTCTAGAGCGGCTTCTACTGTACTCGGGTTGTTGACCCCAGGAATGATATCAATACCAATCTCTTGGCAGGCTCTTACCGTGTTTGGGTTAAATCCAGGAGAAACGACGAACGTTGCGCCTGCCTCTTTAGCCGCGATAGCCTGCTCACGATTGAGCACAGTGCCTGCGCCGATCAACATATCTGGTTGTGATTCACGGAGTAGACGAATAGCTTCAACTGCAGCTTCCGAACGGAATGTAATTTCTGCTGCAGGTAAACCATTTTCAGCTAACACTTTACCCAGAGGGATGATGTCTTCAGCGTTGTCGATAGCGATCACAGGGATAACTTTCAGTGTTTTCAGTTGTTGTTTGATGTTAGACATTGGTATTCCTTAAATGGCTGTGATGGCCGCTTGAGTTAGTTCTTTTGCAATAATGGCACCACGATGTTGGATAACGACGCCTGCCATGGTGTTACCGCGCTGGCATGACTTTGTTAAGTCTTCGCCCGCAAGGTAAGCAGATAAAAATCCACCATTGAATGAGTCTCCTGCCGAGGTCGTATCAACGACATGTTCAACAGGTAGGGTCGGCACCGCCCGTGGAGCCGAAGCGGTACCAGAATCTGGATTTATTTCACCCTGAATGGTGGCATCTTGAATGAGACAGCCATCTGCACCCAGTTTGACGATGCATCGCTTAACACCCAGCGTCGTTAGACGTTCGATAGTTTGTTCAGGTGAAGCATCTCCCCAAATTAACTGCTCATCATCGAATGTTACTAACGCTAAATCCGTCAATGTATACATGGCTTGGTAGCTGTTTTTGACGGTTTGGTTTTCGTCCTGTGGCCAAAGTGCAGGGCGGAAGTTACTGTCGAAGGCGATCTCAACGCCTTGTGTCTTCAACTCAACCAAGATGTTCAATAGCTCGATACGATCTTGCTCAGGCAGAATCGCTAATGTGATACCGCTGAGAAAGATCATATCGACATTGCGCAGTGCCTGTTTTATCTGATTGAAATCTGGGTGCTGCAGTAGGTAGCGCGCAGCCGACTGATTTCTCCAATACAGAAAGGTACGTTCACCTGCGTCATCAAGCTGAATTAGGTACAGGCCTGGAGTACGTTGGCTGTCTTGTAGAACAAGGTCAGTCGACACCCCTTCTTGTTGCCAGCGTTCTAACATTCCCTTGCTAATCGGGTCTGCGCCCAAAGCCGTGACGTAGGACACTTTGATGTCATCTTGATTGAGGTTGGCCTCGCAACCGCGGCTTAGATAAACCGCAGCATTGAGTGTGTCTCCGCCAAACGTTTGATGCATTGAGCCGAACGGTTTGCCGTTAAGCTCGATCATGCACTCACCAATAATGGCGATATGTTTCATCGGTTACGCCCTCTCTTCGAAGTAGCGTTTTGCGTTACCAAAGCAGATGTCTTCGACCATAGGGCCAAGCAGTGACATGTCGTTCGGCACCTCGCCGTTTTCAGCCCAACGACCAAGCATGTCACACAGAATTCGGCGGAAGTATTCGTGGCGTGTGTACGACAAGAAGCTGCGAGAGTCAGTCAGCATGCCGACAAACTGGCTAAGCAGACCAAGCTGAGATAGCTGCTCCATTTGGCGTTGCATGCCGTCTTTCTGATCGTTGAACCACCAACCAGAACCAAACTGAACTTTGCCCGCGATGCCGCCACCTTGGAAGTTACCAATCATGGTTGCCATCATCTCGTTATCGCGAGGGTTTAAGCAGTAAAGGATGGTGCGAGGTAACTCGTTACTTTGATCCATCTCGTCCAACAGATGAGCCAATTCGAAGGCAAACGTCTTATCGCTAATCGAATCAAACCCTGCATCTGCGCCTAACAGTTGGAACATACGCGTGTTGTTATTGCGCTGAGCACCAATGTGAAGCTGCATTACCCAACCCATTGCGGCGTAGCGCTTGCCTAACCACACTTGAACCGCTGTTGAAAACTGCGCACATTCTAGATCGGTGAGTGTTTCGTCATTGAGGCGTCGAGTTAACAGGGCATCCAAATCCGATTCTGATGGAATAGGTGCGTAGCGAACCACTTCAATACCGTGGTCTGCTGCACGGCAACCATGGTCGTTGAAATGCGTTAGGCGGCTGTCTAAGGCACTCAACAGATGATGGAAGTGAGTGATCTCAACGTCAGCAACCATGCCTAATTTTTGTAGGTAATCAGCAAAGCCATCAAGTTCAATTTTGAACGCTTTATCTGGGCGCCAGCTTGGTAGAACCTTCACATCAAATGAATTGTCTTGAGCGATCGCTTTATGGTGTTCAAGAGAGTCAATAGGATCGTCTGTCGTACCTGCCATCACCACATTCATTTGCTTCATGATGCCGCGAGCACTAAATTCCGGTGTCGCTAATAGCTCGTTGCCTTCGTGCCAAATTTGGTCTGCGGTTTCTGGACCAAAGAGAGTGCCAGTAATACCAAATGGGCGGCGTAGTTCTAAATGAGTCCAGTGGTAAAGTGGGTTGCCCAAGGTTTGAGGGACGGTTCTAGCCCATGCCATGAACTTATCATAATCGCTTGCGCCTCCAGTAATCAGACGCTCATCAATCCCTGCTGAACGCATACCACGCCATTTGTAGTGGTCACCTTCAAGCCAAATCTTAGACATGTTTTCGAACTGACGATCTTGAGCCACTTCTGCCGGGTTTAGGTGGCAGTGATAGTCATAAATCGGCTGGTGGCTTGCGTGTTCGTGGTACAAACGGCGTGCAGTCTCATTCGACAGTAAAAAGTCTTCACATAAGAAATTCTTCATTGTTTGTACTCCTTATAACGCAGCCACGGTCGCAACAGCACCGTGTTCAATTAATGATTGGTACGCTGAACTTACCGCATCAATCACCTGCGGGTTTTGACCTAGCTCAGCAGGGAAAATCGCTTCAACCGCAAGCAACGCCGGAACCACAGATACATTGAGTCCATGCTGGTCGCAGATCTGACGAAGTGTATCTGCCATTGGATCGCGAACATCAATCTCATTGCCTTGCTCATCAACGCCAGATACATAACGCATCCAGCCAGCGATGGCGGTTGCAAGCCACGAGAAATCTGAGCCTTGCTCTAAATGGAATCGTAAGCTGCCACCCATACGTTGAGGGATCTTCTGGCTGCCATCCATCGCAATCTGCCATGTCTTGTGCTTCAAGCTTGGGTTAGTGAAGCGGTTGATCAGCAAGGTTGCGTAACCTTCTAAATCAGTCCCTTCAGGCATCGTTAACGAAAGTGCTTGGGATTTCATCATCATGTCAAAAGCGGCTTTTCGGTAGCCAACATCCGTCATGGTGTCGGAAATATGGTCGTAGCCACCAAGGTATCCAAGGTAAGCAAGGAAAGAGTGACTGCCATTGAGCATGCGCAGTTTCATCTCTTCGTAAGGCACTACATCTTCTACGAACTCTGCGCCAGCGACATTCCAATCTGGACGACCTGCCACAAAGTTATCTTCAATCACCCATTGGCGGAAGGGTTCACAAGCGATGCCACATGGGTCTTCACAACCAAGTAGTTCTGCAATTTCTGTCAATGTTTCTTCTGTTGCTGCGGGTACGATGCGGTCAACCATGGTGCATGGGAAGGTGACATTGGTTTCAATCCAATCACGTAATTCAGGGTCAAGCAGTTGAGCAAACTCAATGATCGCTGCTTTTGCTACATGACCGTTCTCTTGCACGTTGTCGCAAGACATAACCGTGAATGGTGTTAAGCCTCGTTCGCGGCGAATTTTTAAGGCTTGGACAATGTAGCCAAGCGCAGATTTTGGTTGATTTGGGTTAGCTAGGTCAGCGATGACTAATGGGTTATTTTTGTCGAGTTTTCCTGTCGCTGGGTCAGCGCAGTAGCCTTTCTCTGTGATGGTCATAGAAACGATCGCCACTTGTGGTTCGGCCATTTTTTCTAATACGGTTTCGATGCCATCTAGACTTGGGTGAAGAGATTCGGTTACTGAGCCGATCACTTTAACGTCTGTGGATTCAGCGCCTTTTTCAGCTACGGTGTAAAGGTGGTCTTGCGCGCGAAGTGATTCAACTAGGTCTTCGCCGCCGAATAGGTTTATCTCACAAATACCCCAATCAGTGTTGGTTTTGCTGAGCATTTCATTGGTGAACAACGCTTGGTGCGCTCGGTGAAATGCACCGAAACCAAGATGCACAATACGGCTTTGGAGTGCTGAACGGTCGTAGTCAGGTCGTAATACAGTGTTTGGCAGCGTAGAGTTAGCAACAGTCTTCATTATTCAGTTCCTTTTCCCGCCAGCGAACCAGCGGGATTTTATTATTTGATAAAGCGTTTGAGTGTTTAGCAGTCTTAGAATCTATCTGTGACCAAATTACGAACCGTAGCCCAGTACCAATTCAGGTAGGAACAAGCTCAGCTCAGGGATAAAAGTAACGGCCATCAAGGCTGCAATCAGTGCTGCGTAGAATGGCAACAAAGGTTTGATGACTTTGTCGATGGCAATGTTGGCAACCGAACAACCAATGAACAGAGCACTACCTACTGGCGGTGTACAGATACCGATAGCAAGGTTGAAGGTCATCATGATGCCGAAGTGAACAGGGTCGATGCCTAGGTCTAGCGCAATTGGTAAGAAGATTGGTGTGAATATCAGTACCGCTGGTGTCATATCCATGAAGATACCCACAATCAGCAGGATGATGTTGATGATCAATAGAATCATTAGCGGATTATCAGAAACCGCCAGTAATGCAACAGCAATCATGTAAGGCACATCGGCGTTCGCCATTGCCCAAGACATACCCATTGATGCGCCAACTAGTAATAGAACGATAGATGTTGTTACTGCAGACTCAAGGATGATCTTTGGAATATCACCCCATTTCACTTCACGGTAGACAAGTACAGCTAAAACAAACGTGTATACCACAGCAATTGCGGAAGCCTCAGTAGCAGTAAAGATACCGCCAATGATGCCGCCCATGATGATGCCGATCAGTGCTAAAGAAGGTGCCGCTTTTAGGAAGGTATCCCAAACCATTGATAATGAAGGACGCGCTGCCACTGGGTAACCGCGACGTTTCGCAATGATACCCGCCACAATCATGATACTTAATCCCATTAAGATACCTGGGATGTAGCCCGCTAAGAACAGCGCCGCAATTGAAGTACCACCAGAAACCAATGAGAAAACGATCAGCGTGTTACTTGGCGGAATTAATAGACCAGTAGGACAAGAAGTAATGTTTACCGCAGCAGAGAAGTTTTCGTCGTAGCCGTCTTTCTTTTGCAGAGGAGACATGGTGCCACCCACTGCAGCCGCCGATGCAACCGCTGAGCCTGAGATGGAACCAAACATCATGTTTGCCATCACGTTTACGTGTGCCAATGAACCCGGTAGACGACCACCTAACACTTTCGCGAAGTTGATCAAACGCAGCGCGATGCCGCCTTGGTTCATGATGTTGCCCGCCAAAATGAAGAACGGGATTGCCAATAGTGCAAAGTTATCAAGGCCTGCGGCCATACGTTGAGCAACTACAGCGATTGCAGGTTCAAGCGGTAAGCTCATTAAGATGGTTGCTAGTGACGATAAACCAATCGCAAAAGAGACCGGTACACCGATTGTAAGCAGTACAGCGAAACTACCGAATAAGGTCAGTATTACTTGCCATTCCATTGTGAAATCCTTCTATCAATCAAGTTGTGAGTCGGTGATCAAATCGTCACCTGACATTAATTGTTTAACGCGTTCGTAGGTAAATACGACGGAGTAAAAAATCATCAAAGCGCCACTAATCGGTAAGCAGAAGTAGATGTAGCCCATTTCTAAACCTAGAGCGGGAGTCAGCTGTCCCATCGCAAGCGTTTTAGCAGCAAGTTGGCTTCCGCCGTGTACTAGAACGATATAAGAGAAAGAAGCGATGGCTATTTGGATAACGATTTCGTTGATTAATTTGCGTTTGCCAGTCAGCTTCATCGTAAGCAGGTCGATGGCAAGGTGGCGTTTCAGCCCCGTAGTGTAAGCAGCACCAATTAAGGCTACCCACATAAAGAGATAACGCGCGAGTTCGTCGGTAACAGTACTTGGTTTGCCAATAACATAGCGGGATAAAACCTGCCATATCACACACAGCACTAAGAAAGACGATAGAGACACTGTAAAGGCGGCCAACCCTCTATTTATGTAACTGACCAATTTATTCATGTTTATTTCCTTTCAACAAAATTGCGTATCTCATAACAATTGGTTTACCAATGTAAGAAATTGTTTCTATGTAGGGATGGGATGTTCAAAAATCTGGCTGAATCATAAGCTATTCATTTTTTGGTTGGCGTGAGCAACTTCACAAATGGTTTTGGTTGACCAATTTTTGGGTTTTTATTGTGATATTGGTCAATCAATTTTAAATTCAGCTTTGACGGTTCCTTTTTTGAGCGCCAATATGAGCCCATAACAAAAAACACCCTACATTTTGGATAACCAATCCACGGAGAATAAGAATGATGATGACGCGTAAAACTTTGATTAGTGCGGTTGTCGGTGCTGCTTTGACTTTTGGAGCAACAGCTTCTGCTTATGCAGCGACAACATTGAAACTGAGCCATAACCACCCTCGTGACCATGCAGTACATGAAGCGATGACGTTTATGGCGAAAGAAGTACGTGAATTGACTGATGGTGAGGTGCGTATTCGTATTTACCCTGATGCTCAATTGGGTACACAGCGTGAATCTATGGAGCTGATGCAGAACGGCGCTTTAGATATGGTGAAAAGTAATGCTGCTGAGCTAGAAGCTTTTTCTCCTGCTTATTCATCATTCAACATGCCTTACTTATTCCGCGATCAAGCGCACTACTACAGTGTGACTGATGGTGAAGTCGGCCGTGACATTCTTAACTCTTCTCGTGATAGCGGCTTTATTGGTGTGACTTATTACGACGCTGGTGCGCGTAGCTTCTATACCAACAAGCCAATTAACACACCAGAAGATCTGAAAGGTTTGAAAGTTCGTGTTCAACCAAGCCCATCAGCAATTGCGATGGTGAAAGCGTTAGGCGCTAACCCAACGCCACTCGCTTACGGTGAGTTGTACACAGCACTGCAGCAAGGTGTCGTAGATGCGGCTGAAAATAACATTCCTTCTTTCAGCTTGAGCCGTCACAGTGAAGTGTCTAAATACTTTAGCTTAGATGAGCACACGATGGTTCCGGATGTGTTGGTTATCTCAACCAAAGCATACGATAAACTGACTACAGAACAACAAGATGCGCTAATGACGGCGGCAAGTGATTCATCGGAATTGATGAAGAAACTGTGGGCGGAATCGGAAGCAAAAGAGCGTGCTAAAGCCGAGGAAATGGGCGTTACTTTTGTGGAACCAGACAAGGCTGCATTCGCACTAGCGGTTCAACCTATGTACGACGCGCTAGATAAAGCGGACCCAGAATTGAGCGCATTGATTGACCGTATTCAGGCTGTTGAATAACGAGCAAATATAGAAAAAAGAGTAATACAAAAACAAGGTGTTACTGCATTTTAGGATATAGAGGTTGACCAATTATATTTGGTCATTATGATGGCGAGAGAAATACAATGGAAAGAAGTGACAATATCATCATGATGCCTTTCGAGCCGAAAAGACCTTATCAGGAGATAGGGTTAGTACTAAGAAAAGAACTGATTGAAGGCCTGTATAAGGTCGGAGATAGGTTACCTCCAGAACGCGATATTGCTGATCGTCTAGATGTAAGCCGCACTGTGGTGCGTGAAGCGATCATCATGCTGGAGCTTGAAAACTTAGTTGAGGTGAAAAAAGGGTCGGGTGTTTATGTCCTGAACATTCCAACTCATTCTCGCGAGAATGTGGTCAGTGATGACGCTGGTCCATTCGAGATGCTGCAGGCCCGCCAATTACTGGAAAGTAATATCGCGGAGTTTGCGGCAACTCAGGTCACTCCGGGCGACATCATTAAGATGCGCTCTGCACTCGAACTCGAGCGCGAAGAGCTTGCAAGCGGCACTACCGATTGCAGCGGAGATGAAAGATTTCACATGTGTATTGCAGAGGCCACTCAAAACTCTGTGCTGGTAGATATGTTGAAACAATCCTGGGATCGACGCGAAAAGAGTCCAATGTGGAATAAACTCCACTCTCACATCAGTGGTCAAGATTACCGTGAAGAATGGTTAGATGATCACGCTCGTATCCTCGCCGCCTTACAGCGCAAAGACCCTGTCGCTGCTAAGAACGCAATGTGGCAACACCTTGAGAATGTTAAACAGCGTTTGTTAGCGCTGTCAGACATTGATGACCCAAACTTTGATGGTTACTTATTTAGCTCCAATCCAGTGGTGCTGCTTAGCTCAGAAAGCTAGTTCTGAAGCTAATGTTGAATTCAGCGACAAGGCTCCTCTTGAAAGCTGATTCATTCACTAGGTTGTAGATAGGTAATCGTCTTTAGACCGGCGTAGACCGGTGCTATCTCGGGCAGTAATTGTCATTGCTGCCATTAAGAAGTCGTTATTGCATTTAGCTTGATTAATTCGAGCCGGCTAAGTGCGTCTTAAAGAAAGGTAAGTCTCATGGAACAAACGTGGCGTTGGTACGGCCCTAATGATCAAGTTTCGCTAGACGATATTCGTCAAGCGGGCGCAACTGGTATTGTGAATGCACTGCACCATATTCCAAATGGTGAAGTTTGGACAAAAGAAGAAATCCTTAAGCGTAAAGCCATTATCGAAGAGAAAGGTTTAACGTGGTCGGTCGTAGAAAGCGTGCCTGTGCACGAAGAGATCAAAACTCAAACTGGCAACTACCAGCAGTGGATTGATAACTATAAGCAAACTCTGTCTAACCTTGCTGAGTGTGGCATCGATACGGTTTGTTATAACTTCATGCCCGTGTTGGACTGGACGCGTACCGATTTAGAATTTGAAATGCCTGATGGCTCGCGCGCACTGCGCTTTGACCAAATCGCGTTTGCGGCATTTGAGCTGCATATCTTGAAGCGCCCAGGTGCAGAATCGGACTATTCAAAATCAGAGCAAGCTCAAGCGTTGGATTACTTCAACAACATGACGCCAGAGCAAATTCAGCAACTGACTAATAACATCATCGCTGGCCTGCCAGGAGCTGAAGAAGGTTACACACTAGAAGCGTTTCAAGCACAGCTAGATCGCTATGCGGGAATCGACAAAGACAAGCTACGTGAGCACATGTCTTACTTCCTCGCTGAGCTGATGCCTATCTGTGATGCGAATGGCTTGAAGATGGCGGTTCACCCAGACGATCCACCGCGTCCAATTCTAGGCTTGCCTCGCATCGTTTCAACGATCGAAGACATTGATTGGTTGACCGAGCATGTACCGAGCAAAATGAATGGCTTGACGATGTGTACGGGTTCATACGGTGTTCGTGGCGACAATGATCTGGTTAATATGATCAAAAAGCACGGTGACCGAATTTACTTTACGCACCTGCGTTCAACTAAGCGTGAAGAGAGTAACCCAATGACATTCCACGAAGCAGCGCACCTAGATGGTGATGTGGACATGTACAACGTTGTGATGGCTATTTTGGATGAAGAAAATCGTCGTGCAGAAGTGGGCGATCACCGCTTAATTCCAATGCGTCCGGATCACGGTCATCAAATGCTGGATGACCTTAAGAAAACCACTAACCCAGGTTATTCGGCGATTGGTCGACTGAAAGGCTTAGCTGAAGTTCGTGGTTTAGAGATGGCATTGAAACGCGCTTTCTACACTAAGTAACGACGGCATCTAGCTTTAAAATACTTTTAAAAACCAGAACTCATGTTCTGGTTTTTTTTGTATCTGAGCTAAGTAAAACCTAAGAGTTTGGATTACTACAATCACGTCCCTAACTTGGTAAAGGCCAACGGGGTTTGTCCGGTTTGCTGTTTGAAAAAGGCGATAAACGCACTGTTGGATGAGAATTCTAGCAGATGAGCCACATCACCGACTTGTCGGTTTTTTGAGAGCAGTTCAATCGCTTTAAACAAGCGCCATTGCTGTCGCCACTCTTGATAAGTCATGCCTGTTTCGGCTTTGAATAATCGAGTAATCGTCTTGGTGCTTGCGCCAACCGAGTTCGCTAATGTCGAGAGGGCTGGGGCAAGAAAGGAAGCGGTTCGGACTCGTTTGCAAAAGCTTTTAAAGCGCCGATCTGTCGGTAGTGGCAAGATAAACGAGTGTTGGTTAGCGCTGTAAAACTCTTCCCAGAATAGGTTGGCGGTATTGGTGGTTTGCTCGCGGGCAATGTCCCAATCCCAGAAAGCCATCTTATTGATCAGGGCTTTTAAAAGCTCGTTCACTTCTACAATTTCAATCGCTTCTGGGCAGGTGTAAATACTGCTATCAAAATAGAGCGACCGATAAGCAACCACATTGGTCATCTGCGCGCGATGCTTGGTATAAGGCGGGATCCACACAGCTTTGGTCGGCGGCAAAATACAAATGGCGTTTTCTAAGGTCAAGGTGATGCAACCCTGCGGAGCATACAGCAGCTGTCCTTTTATGTGGTGATGTATTCCTGAGTCATGCTGACCTAGCTCTGCCGCAATCCCTATTACGGGCGCAGGCAAGCTGTCTGCATCAAACTCAATCGTTTCGCTGATTAATGCCATTTGTCCTAATCTTGTTGTTTTTGGTTTTAATGTTGTTAACGAGCCAAGGTTAGTTTCCCCTAGACTCCTCGTCAAGTTCACTGGTCTTGGAAAAATGATGAAAACAAAACCTTCTTTATGGCAAATGGTGCTATTGCTGATGTTCCCTCAAATCGCAGAAACCATTTATAGCCCGACTCTGGATTCAATATCGAAATCCTTTGATGTGAGTTACGCACAAGCGGCGCAAACCCTCTCGATCTACTTCTCAGCGTTTGCGATCGGTGTTGTGGTATGGGGCATATTGGCAGACAAGTGGGGGCGCCGGCCAACCATGTTATTGGGCATGGGGTTATTCGCCTGTTCAGCACTTATTGCTATGCAAACCAATAGCTTTGTTTGGTTGATGATAGCCAGAGCCATGGGCGCTTTCGGGCTTGCGGTGGGCTCGGTGGTGACACAAACCATGCTGCGAGATGCTTTCAGCGGTACTGAACTGGCTAAAGTGTTTGGTTACATGGGAATGGGGCTGTCGATTAGCCCAATCATCGGGCTGCTTCTTGGCGGCCAATTAAGCCAAGCGGGCGGCCATCAATATGTGTTTATTGCCCTGTTTATTATGGTGTTAGCGCTGTTGGTACATAGCCTATGGTCATTGCCTGAAACGCAACAATCTAGGCAGCCATTGCAGTTAAAGTCACTCAGTATTCACATGATCAAAGATAGCGATATATGGATGTCTGCGTTGCTGGTCGCGTCGTTCAATATTGCGCTGTTTTCTTATTATCAATTGGGTTCATTTGCCTTCATTCAACTTGGATTTAGCGTCGAGCAGTTTGGCTACAGCGGCATTGTGCTTGGATTCGGGACTCTGTTAGGAAGCTTGGTCAACAAGACATTATTGAAGCGACAGGTGTCTTCAATGTCTTTGATTGGTATCGCGGCAGGGCTTCAAACATTAGGTGCCGTGGGTGTCTATTTTTCACAACACTCAATATGGTTTTTACTTCCGATGATGCTGGTGGTTATGGCATTTGGTATTGCGATTCCCAATGTGTTGAGTCGCGCATTAGTCAACTACCAATCTCAAGCGGGAAGTGCAGGCGCACTGTTTGGTTTGATGTATTACACCTTGATCGGTTCAGGACTCGTTTTAGCGGGAATGATTCAAGATTTAGGGGTGGCGTTGGTACTTTGCGGCGCTTTGTCTGTGTTGGTGACGATACGCAGCCGGCTCTCTCTTAAACGCTAAGTGTTTCATCTGTATTGATAAATTCCGTGCCCTGTTTGGAGCGGAATTTATCATTTCTTGGTTTGTAAATTTGGATATTGACAGGGGTAGAGTGATCGTTCTACCCTGTAGGTAGAACAATCATTCTACCCATTGTTATGCCAATCACAGTTATTTACTACGATTGGTATTCGGTATTAAGAGAGCACTATGTTGAGAGAACAGATTGCAGCAAGTTTAGAGGTGGCGTTTAGCCAGCAAGGTTTTGCTGAGCCGAGTGTTGCACAGCTGAAAACGGCGTGCGATGTAAGCCTAAGAACCTTGTATAAACACTTCCCTTCAAAAGAAGCGATGATCGTTGGTGCCTTGGAATATCGACACCAACGTTACCTAGATTTCTTGTTGGAAACGTCGCCTGAAAAGGGGCTCGCATCGGTTACTCATATCTTCAACAAGCTTCAACAATGGTTAGAAGAATATGCGCCGCACGGGTGTATGTCGATGAATGCGATGGCCGCATTTCCCGATAATGAGCTTATCAGCCAAGCGGTTACACAGCATAAAGAACAAGTTCGTTTGCTAATAGGCAAGCAGAGCCTGCGAGAAGATCTCGCGACACCGCTGTTTTTACTTCATGAAGGCGTATCAAGCGCGTGGCCAGTCTTAGGCGAAGAAGCAGTGGCATCGGCACAGAATATGGTGACAAAATTACTCAAGGAAACAGTATGAATTTCGAGATACCAAAAACAATGAAAGGCGCAGAGATGCTAGGACACGGCGGGGCAGAGATGCTTGGGTACCGTGAAGACATTGCTGTTCCACAAATTGAGCCTAATGAAGTGCTGATCAAAGTCATGGCAGCAGGCGTTAATAATACCGACATCAACACGCGAATCGGTTGGTATGCAAAAAGTGAGGATTCAGACGATGCCAGTTGGTCTGGCGAAGCGTTGAAATTCCCTCGCATCCAAGGTGCCGATGTGTGCGGTTTCATCGTAGCCGTTGGTAACGAAGTTTCGGCTGAACGTATTGGCGAGCGTGTTCTGATTGAGCCTTGTTTGACCGAGGTTTATGGACAAGATCTACCACAGCCATGGTATTTCGGATCTGAATGCGATGGTGGTTTCGCTGAATACACCAAAGTGGCAGCTAAACATGCTTACGCGGTGAACAGCACCATGTCGGATGTTGAGCTAGCGTCTTTCCCATGCTCTTACTCGACCGCAGAAAACATGCTGACTCGCTCGAATGTGGCTGAGGGTGATCGCGTGCTTATCTCTGGCGCATCGGGCGGTGTGGGCTCTGCGGCTATTCAGTTAGCAAAAGCTCGCGGCGCGTATGTGATTGCCATCACTAGCCCAAGCAAGAACCAACAGTTACTTGAACTTGGCGCTGATGAAGTGATTGCCCGTGATGCTGATTTGGTTAAAGCGCTAGGCGAAAGCAGTGTGAATGTGGTTATCGACTTAGTCGCCGGTGACAAATGGCCTGAATTCCTTGAAGTGCTGAAACCACATGGTCGTTATGCCGTATCTGGCGCAATTGGCGGTGCTATGGTTGAGCTTGATGTCCGAACTCTGTATCTCAAAGACCTTAGCTTTTTTGGTTGCACGGTTTTAGAACCACAGGTATTCCAGAATCTAGTCAACCGTATTGAGAAGCAGCAGATTGGCGCGATTGTCGCAGAGTCTTATCCGCTAGCCGATATCCATAAAGCGCAAGATGAGTTCTTAAAGAAAAAACACGTTGGTAAGATCGTGTTGGAAGTGGCAGAGCGCTAGTTTTAGTCAGCTTCACGGTTTAGATTTATGGAAGAGCGAGCAAGCGTTATGTGTTCGCTCTTTTTGTTTCTAGTGAATGCTGGTAGGCACAGTCTCGCAGCCCGTTGAGTAACAGATCCTATACAGTTGAGAAATTAATGATTCATTTGTCATTGTGTGGTTTATGAATTAACTGTGCGATAATCACCGCCGTTATATATCCCGAATTGTTTGATAATCATCTAGGAGCCGTATTGATGTTTAAAAGGGTATTGCAGGCACTATTCTCACCTTTTGTTGATTCAAAAAACGAACCCTCTGCAGAGCCTGCCCAACAAGAGCAACAACAAATAGTTGCTAATGATACTGTTCAGTCTTCAATCTTTGTTCCGCCGTCGTCCGCTCAGCCATCATCATTAATCGTCGATAAGACGCTTAGCCTTCACGATGGTGAGTTCCTTGATTATTTGTTTGGAGAGTCTCGCCTTCGAACGGAGTCAGACCCATTTAGTGATTTTGTCGCTTGTCAGATCGAACGCTTGATTCGCTCTCCAAAAGCCTTGCTTAATGAACTGCCAGTGATGCCAGCCTCTGTGACCACGTTAATGGCAGAATTACAGAGCGATGAGTTTGATGTCGATGCATTGTTAAGAGTGATTGAGCGTGAGCCGAGTATGGCTGCCGATGTAATTAAGTTGGCAAATAGCGCCTTTTACAAACGCAATGAAAAACAGGTTACCGACCTAAAAACAGCATTCCTAAATATGGGTTCTCAGGGGCTTGTTGAAGGGGTGGTGAATAGCTACATGAAGAACTTCACGCCGGGGAACAATATTTACTGGCGTCACTTCGGTGAGAAAATTTGGAATCACAGTGTTCAGACTGCGTCGTTTTCTAAGGAGTTGATGAAAGACTCTTCATCTCAAGAAGATCAAGCGGCGGCGTACTTTGTTGGGTTGATTCGCAACTTAGGCAAGATGATCATTTTCCAGATGATGGTAGAAGCCTTCAAGCATGTTGATCCTTCTGTTCCGCCTAACTCGTTAGCATTGAAGCGCCTGATGAACAGCTACTCAATTCGCCTGACTTACACCATTGCCAAGTTCTGGGAGCTGCCAGAATCAGTGTTGACCGCAATTGGCTACCAAGAGTCGAGCCGATACGAATGCACACCAGTTGGTCAAGCTGTGTTTGAAGCCAACTATTTGAGTGAGTTGTACTATTTACTGGAAGAACAAACGATTGAAGTCGAGCAATTTAAGCGTAGATGCAAAGATACGCTAACGTCGCCTGCGGCATACAAAGTGGCAAACCGTATCTATAAAGAGTCTGAATTGGCACTGGTGGGATAATAACGGCTGGCGTTGGCTAGGTTGATTCTGAAGTCGTCATAAAGCGGTATTTTCTAAATGGTCTTACTAAGCAGTAAGACCATTTTTGTTTCAATTATCGATTAAGGGATCTTAGCCAGTTCTTGCTTTAATTTATCGATTTTACGCAGTTCCTTTTGGATCTTACCCTCATACTTTCGAATTTTATCCGCTCTTTCATCTCTTTTTGCTTCTTCTAAGTCGGCTTGGTATTCAGCTAAATCTTGTTCATTGGATTCAATCTTGTCACGGAGATCATCCTTCAAACCTTCATTAGTGCAGTTCTCTTTCGCGGCTTTCAACGCTTTTGTTAATCGCTCCACTTTGTACTGATTGTCGTACTGTTCCGCTTTCTTTATCTGATATTCGATCTCACAGAACTTCTTTTCACAGCCAGTTAGCGCGTCGCATTGGGTGCTTGCCATGCTGTTAAAAGAGAATGCGCAAAGAAACAGTAATGAGCCTTTTAGGTGTCGAGTCATGGTTTACCTTCTTATTGGGTCTATTTAGTTTGTGCTTATATTTGTTGAGTCTCACTTCGAGAGTACATTAGCACCCCATTTCTTTGCTATTGGCAGGGGAGTGTTAAAGATAAGTCGCTGTGCCTAATGACTTATTTTTGAACATGGCTAGATTTACAAATGGTTAATCCACAACTGATCGAGTTCGCACCAACCGAAACCATTCACTTGCGCGCCGTGTATCTTTTCAGAAACCTCTAAGTTGAACGCCTCTTGCTTGAGCTCAACCACAACCCCAGAGTTATTCAACCAATGCTTCAGTTCCAACAGTGCATTCATCGCTAACTCAAAGTTGGGCTGGTTTCTTATTGAAGCTAAGCCTTGTTCGATTTTTTCTAGCATCTCAGCAGGCAGCGCTAAGTCCTCAAATGGGAAGCGAGTGAAAAAGCTTAACCACGAAGTGAAGGTGTCGTTCTCATCAATAATGCTACACAACACGACGTCTTTGGTAGTTAGGTAGTTAGTTAGGTAGTTAGTTAGGTAATGTCCATATTCCACGCTGGTTTTGTGGTCGCCAGACACTGACAACTGCTCGAAAAGCGCTTGGCATTCAGAGGTGTCTTCAACGCTGAATTTACGCTCTGTTTTGATCAACGCTGGGTTTTGAATTTTGAAAAACGTTGAACCGAAATCCGGTTGGGAAGCATGGTCATCGCCACGCACGGTGGTCGTTTTCTCGGGCAGTTTCACGCACACCTGATTTTGAGCGCAGGCTTTACTCTGTGCCCATTCAGGATAGACCCACAACTCGACTCGATTGAGAATCGGCGTGCTGTGTGAATAGGCGCTATTGCGGCTCAATCTCAACATCTTGCTTGAGAATATGTCTAATGAGAACGCGCCAGATCCAATCAGCCTATCAGTCGGTGATGAGTGATCGAATACGGAAGCTTCAGCCCTAGCAAGTAGGCGCGGTAAATGCCAATCAGGTTGATTCAATTTCACGACAACCACATTACCTGCCGAGACAGAGACCTCATCAATATGCTGATAACAACTACGCCATATTTTGCTTTGGCAGAGCGAGTTAAGGTTGCGCGCTATGTCTTGAGGTTCGAGTGTTCTTCCGTTATGAAACTGAACACCATTGCGAATTTGAAAATGCCACTGTGTAGCATCTAGATTAGGCTGCCAATGATAAGCCAAATCTCCGCTGAGTTTGCCGTGCTGAACGGTGGTAAGGCGTTGGCAAACTTGCATCACTAAGAAGCGTTCGGTGCGTCTAAGTACTCGTTGAGGGTGAAGCGCTTCGAGTTCTCGGTGAAAGGGGATGTACGCGATATTCTGCGCCGACGGATTGGTGCTGCTTAAAAAGGCTTGCAACTCAGCGCCAGCATTGCGGCCATTGAAGCTCAAGGCGCTAAACACCTGTTCTATGTTGCCTGCGTCAGCTTGGGTTTGTGCGTATCGGTAACACGCCTCAATGGGCTCAACCAGACACGTCAGTTGTGCCTTCTTGCTACGGCCTGAGCTAGCTTGCCACTCAATCCAGCCTTGTGCTGTCATCGCTTTGAGTAAGGTCTGAACGTGACGTTCACTCACGTGCAGCAGTGTGGCCAGTTGGTTGACCTGACAATGTGATACTCCAGGCCCAAAAGCCTGAAATATCTTTTCATACAGTTCAAGCTTGCGCTTAAGGTTGCCCAATTTTCTTTTCCTAACGACGAGGTTGAGTTAAGTGTTGATAGCCAGAGTCAATGAGTGCTTTTTCCATCGTGTCGAGAACTCGAGAGGTTATCTCTGAGCTTAGGATATCCGATTCAGTTTTGTCTTGAAGGACTAACTCTGAAAAATGGTCGATTTCAAACTCGAATCCATTCCCTGTCACTCGGTAATTAATAGTCGACTTGTTGCCTTGATGTTCAATCTCAATAAAGGCCGGATTCCACCATTTTTCGTGAATGGTGATTTTGGTTTCGGGTCCACTTAAATGTGCTGTTCGGGGAAGGTTTTGCACTGTTGATGCCGATATCTTACCGCTTATATCACCAGAGAATGTAAAGCATGCATTGGTATCAACATTCGCTCCCTCATACAGACACGACATCTCTACCTGAGGTTTTGAAGGGTTCACACCCAGCGTTCGACACAGATCGTAGAAGAACCAAAGCCCATAGACGCCGACATCGAGCGTTGCTCCGCCTGACAAATCCGGATTGAAGATAAACAAATCGGGCTCATAGTCATGATGGTTACCAAAGCTGGCTTCGATTGAATCTATCTGAATGTTGTTATCGACCAAGAATGATTGAAGCTCACGATACGCAGGAAACACCACGGTTTTCATCGCTTCCAACAGCATCACGCCATTTTGCGTGGCGAGGGCTTTCATCTCAAGCCAGTCAGCAAGGTTGGTGAAAGCCGGCTTCTCAACCAATACATGCTTTTTATTCTTTAGAAACAACTCAGTGAGTGGCTGGTGGTATGGGTGAACCGTAGCGATGTAAACCGCTTCAACACTTGGATCATGCGCCATCTCTTCATAAGAACCATAAGCCTTGTCGCAACCAAACTTGTTGGCGAATGTGGCTGCGCGTGAGTGATCTCTTGCGGCAACCGCATAAAGCTCACCATGCAGACAGTGCTCTGTTACAGCGGTCGCGAATCGATTGGCGATATTGCCTAGCCCTGCGATACCCCATTTAATTTTTCGTTGCGTGTCGCTCATCAGTTACTCCAAATCGTTGTTTTGTCTCAGTGTACTCAGAGACGCCACATACAAATAGAGAACAGATTTCTCAACCTGTTCTCTATTTATTTTATTTTAGTTGAAGCTCTTGATCAGCTCTGTAGGGAGCGCTTCCAATCGGCTAGGGCTTTAATGTGTTTTGGCCCGATGCCACAACAGCCACCGATAATATTCGCGCCCAGTGCGTGCCAACGTTTAGCGTAAGTTAAGTAACCTTGGCCATCCAGCTCACGCATTTCTTGAAACATGTCATTCGCTTCATGTTCGCTGCTGATAGGTGCAAAATTATTGGCGTAGACACCAATTTCTAAATCACTACCTAGCTCATCGATCACTTTCTTAGTATCTATAATGGCTTGATCCATCACTTCTGGCACTGAGCAGTTAAACATAATGCCTGTCGCGTTTGATTGGCAGGCAAGTTTGATGGCGTCTGTTACGCTCTCGCCTGAACGAATATTGGCAGAATCGCCCTTGGTGTCTTCCAAACTGAATGCGTAGTAACACGGCTTATCGGACTGCTTAAGAACCGCATGAATGGATTCGAATTCTTGCAGGCTACAGATGGTTTCCGCTATCCAAAGATCGATGTTTGGATCTTGGGCATCGTAAAGCGTTTGAATAATTGGCGCCGCTTCTTCTACCTTAAACAAATCTGGTCGGTAGCTGCCAAATGGCGGTGGAATCGCGCCTGCTACTTGTACTGTGTGAGGGGCATTGTCTGCAACTGATTTAGCCAGCTCACCAGACAGTGCGGCTAGTTCAAAGCCTCGTTGTTCGAACAGCTCTTCACCCAAATGAAAAGGCACACACGCGTAGCTGTTGGTGATCAGGATTTCAGCACCTGCATCGACAAAGTTTTGATGCGCTTGGCTGACAAATTCGGGTGCTTCAATCAGCGCTTGAGCACTCCAAAGCGGTTGAGAAAATGGCGCGCCAATTTCTTTGAGTTCTCGGCCCATGCCGCCATCAAGTATGGTTAGTGTTTTCATATTCAATACTATCTAAACAATTGCTGAAGTTCTGCCGCCACCATATCAGACAACCTTGTTAGACAGAAGCCATCAAGACTCTGTGTTATCGAGAAAAGGTGTCGGACTGTTTTGGAGATAGCCAAGGCATAATTTAGATCGCTCTTTGACAATAATGTGCACCTCCACACGAATCAATATCTATACGCATGAGTGGCATACCAGAGGAAGTAATCAATCCATTGGGAACTTTTGTTTCTGGTGGAGTACGCGCATAATTCGGATAACGTCGCCTTCTATCCAATAGGAGACGATCATTGAAATCTCAGGAATTATAAGTAATCGTCCACGAATGCCGTCTCTCTGTACACCCATTAGAGGCTGCTCAAGCAAGTTTTCTACTTTTGTTTCAATGAGGTTGTCAGCGTTCTCTGCCGCATCAGGGTTGAAGTCATAGATAAACTCAAAGATCCTTTCACGATCATTGAGTGATTCTTCTTCCCATAAAATCATTGCTTACCTCGATTACGGATTCTGGCTTTGCGTTCTTCCATTCGAAATTTAGCAGTTTGGTGTTCAACGAAAACGGATTCTCCTGAGTCAAACTTCTCAAATGCTAGGTTTACTTGTTCAGTTAGCCATGCATCGTGAGATAATGTCTGTCTTTGTTGCTCAGCGAGTTGCTCAGTAAGCTCACGGCAAGCACCACTCAGTGTACGACCTTGGCTCTCAGCCATCTGTTGAGCTAGGCGTTTTGTTTCTTCATCAATACGAAATTGAATTCTAGTGTCCATGATGCATTCCTTTATTAGTGTGTGTACAAATGTTAGCACTCACCTTTGAGATGGGCAACTGACAAGCTACTATGGCACCAATAACTAAATTTGGGCGCTATTTCCATCCTGCATAGCGACATATCTCGTAAAATATTTCAGAACGTTAAACACTAAGTCACCACAATCTGTAGAGGAAAGTGCATTGAAGTTAACGAATAAACTCGTACGTTACCCGCACATTGATGTTGATCGTGCGTTTGAAAAAGAAGCTGAATTATTGCAGCAAATTCAGGCGGGTGAGATTGGACAAGCCTTAATGCTGTGGCAAGCAAAAACGCCGACACTCGTTTTGCCCGCAGGTAAAAAGTGGCCAGTGACGGTGGAATCTAGAAAGCAACTCGCGGCGCAAGGTTGGCAACTCACCTCACGTAAAACAGGTGGTGCTCCCGTTCCCCAGCTACCGGGGATCATTAACCTATCGCACATTTACCATTGGCCTCGTGATGAAGCCTACAACATCCAAAAAGCGTATCTACATCTGTGCAATGTCTTAACCCTGTTTTTTAAAGAATTTGGTATTGATGTGGATGTACATGCCACCCCCGGTTCTTATTGTGATGGTGATTACAACCTCAATATCAATAAACAAAAAATAGTGGGCACTGCTCAGCGTGTTTTGCTTAAACAAGGGGGCGGCCAAATCGTACTTTCGCAAGCCTGTATCTTGTTAGATGTCGACTTAGAAAACATCGTTGCGCCCGTGAATTTTTATAATCAAGTTTGTGGAAATCCAACCGTGGTGGATGCGCAGGTTCATACTCCGTTGTCCGCACATCTGACAACCCTTCCCAACGTAGACTCACTCTTTCAGCAGTTAAGCCAAGCTTTCATCAAGTATGCGTAATGCCAACCTTTCGCTAACGCACAGCTCGCTCTTGTTTAGGAAGACCAATTTCTCGTTTATCCCTTATCTTTATAGATCGCCGGCTTGATGTCCAATAGAGGTGTGTTGTTCAAGCAATCTAAGCCTCTCACGGTTACGGTGCCATTCCCGATTTTTTCAATCGGTAGCACGGCGGCACCGATTGGGTTTGGTCTGTGCGGTGAACGCAGTGCAAAGGTGCCTTTGGTCGGCGTCTCTTCATCCCAGCTTTGTATAAACTCGTCTCGTTTTGCGCCTTCTAACCAATACAAGATCAAGATGTGGTCGCCACGGTTTAGTCCTAGCAAACCTTGCTGGTAAACGTCATCTAAGATGATTTCACAGATCGGGCCGTTGTCCGGTTGGATGTTATTCGGACACTCCGACACTGAGTGATACGGCGTATCAATTCGGCCAATAAATTTCAGTTCTTCAGACATGTTTAGCTCCTATTTATCTCTTTATTAATCTCTTTATTTGTCATCGTTTTTCATGGTCACTAAGGTGTAGATGAAGATCGTAATCAAGATCACCACACCGCCGACAATACTGGTTGTTGGCGGGATCTCGGTGAAGAAGATAAACGCCCAAACTGGCGCTAACACAGTTTCCAACATCAGAGTCATTGATACCTCTGGCGCAGTAATGTGGCGCGTTGCGACCATAGATAACACTCGGCCAACAGGTGCCGTAAACAAGCCCATCATGCCCATGATTAACCATGTTTCAACGCTGTAGCTTGATGGCGTTGCGAAGAAAAACATCACAACCGCTAGCAATAAGCCACCTAGGCCCACACTCGCCAATCGGCTGACGTCTTGATATTTGCGTAGCAAGGTAAACATCATAGATAAACAGATCACCGCGAACACAGCCAACGCATCACCCATCCAATTACCTGAAGAAAACGAACCCGAAACCACGATCGTAATACCAATCATCACCGCAACAATGGCAACCAAAGTCGATCGACTAGTGGCTTCTTTCAAGATCAACCAGCTGAAAATAGCCGCAACAGCAGGGGCCGCACTGAGGATCACAAAGGTATTGGCAATCGAGGTCATCTTAATGCTGAACACCAAGCCTGAGGCACTGCCGAGCATAAGAATACCCGCTGCCAACAATGGCCAACCGCTCTGTACGACTGCTTTTCGGATTCCACGTTTGTCGTTGAACTTAAGCAAAATCGGCATCGAGATTGCGCTGAATAAGCCGAACAAAAAGGCAGTATCGAATCCGCTGACACCGGCATAACGAATAAAGATGGGGTCAATACTCATTAACACGGCACCTGCAATCGCGAGAGTAAAGCCGAGGGTTCGTGTGTTTCTTGCTTCAGTTTTAGGGAGGTTCATTGTCGTCATTTCTCTATCCAATTATCTGTTATTAATAAATCATACTGGTAAGTATGATTTTAAAAAATAGTTGAGTCAACATAAATCATACTTTAAAGTATGATCTCTGTTTTGGGGTGGATGAAGTAATGAGCAAGATTGAGCAGAACAAAGAGAAGAAACGACTCGCGATTTTAAAAGCGGCGAAGGAGATATTCCTCGCGGAAGGCTATGTGCAAACCAGCATGGACCGAGTCGCTAGAGAAGCGAAAATGACCAAGCAAACGCTTTATCGTTACTTCTCTTCTAAAGATGTGTTGTTTGAAGCGACGTTAAGACAAATGGGTAGCCAGACAGACGATAAGTTGGTGGTGCATTTGCAACACGCCGATACTCGACAAGCGTTATTGGGCTTTGCAAAAGACTTCGTTTTGTTTCACCTTTCGAGCGAGCATATTGCGACCTTTAAGCTGTTGATAGCAGAAGGCAGTAAGTCTCCAGAATTAGTTAGCCGTTTTATGGACGTTGGCCCAGATGATACCGATCGCGTGCTTGCTCAGTTTTTCAATGAGCGATTCGATATTGAAGAACCACAAACCAAAATTAAGCTTTGGCTTGGTATGGTGATGAGTGTCAGAGATGGTGTGTTGATGGGAATGCCTGCACCCACAGAACAAGAGATTGCAGATCACGTTGAAGCGAGTACTGACTTGTTGTTAGCGGCTTTGGCTTAGGTAGGGCTGTGAACCTGAAAAAGTAAGATATACGTTAGGCGCTGCTGGACTTTGATTATTTCATAATATGGAGCTGCAACGCCTGTCGTTTGGTCTGTTTACGAGTTAAATCGAGCTATTACCAAGCAAAGGTTTTAATGACGTTTTGCTTAGTGATTGGGTTGTGAGCGATGTCTTGATTAATCTTATCAAGAAACGGCTTGCGAGCTTGAGGCAACATGCCACGCATTGGTGAGATGTTATTGCCGTGGTCGCCCCAGTAGTAGCAATCGAAATCTTCTAGGTTTTCGAGCAAGTATTTTTCTTCTTCCAGAATCTGCAATGGCGTTGGTAAAACAAACTCGCCACGGTTTACTTCTTTTTCCAATACCGATCCCGGTTGAACGGCTAAAGCCATCGGTGCAATCGCATCTGGCTGCATGATGTTCAGTAAGCTGGTGGTACTAATCGCATGCTCGACAGAACGCTCTTTGCCGCCAAGGCCAAAGATAAATGAAGCCAGCACCTTGATGTCTGCTTCACGGGCTAGGTTCATGCCTTCAATCGCATGCTCACGCGTCATGCGCTTTTGAATGCGTTCAAGCACAATTGGGTCACCGGACTCTAAGCCTGAATAGGCCATGCTTAAACCTGCCGACTTAATCTCTTTCAGTTCAGACAAGCTCTTACGACGGAAGTCATTGAACCCTGAATACAGAGAAATATTCTTGATCTCTGGGAAGGTGATCTTGATGTAATCCAGAATCGAAATCAGCATCTCGGTTCTAATCGCCATTACGTTACCATCGACTAAAAAGATAGACTCTACATGCGGATAGATTTTTCTCGCCGCATCAATATCTTCAAAGATGTCTTTGATATCTCTTACTTTGAAACGCTTATCATCAAACATCGTGCAGAAGGTACATTGGTTGTTACTGCACCCCAATGTTGTCTGGATGAGTACGCTCTCTGCTTCCATCCAAGGACGATAAACTTTACCTTCAAAACGCATAAATGCTCCTCGGCCGTAGCCTGTGTTGTTTCGACGAGGGCAAGTTTAGCAAGCTGCATCTTGGGTGATAATTGGGCAAAGCGGGGAATCAGTATTAAAGAAATTTTAATAATCGAAAGAGCACGCAGTTCTTTGTCTAGATGGATAGAACTGCGGCTTGGATTGTGTGTGGTGGTGGGGGGAGTGTTAGTGGTGCTTTTACTAATTAATGATCAGTGCGCAACGCACAGCTTTTCTTCGAGTAATTGATCAAGCACTGTCACCAGCTTTTGGTTCTTGGTGTTGTCTAATGCGTCAGCGTGCGGGTCTTTGAACAACCCAGAATCATTATCAAAATATTTACCGGAAGCGTTGGCAAACTCATCACTGAACGCAGCACGACAAAGAATATCGGCACCAATCGCTAGATCGTTTCCATCAACGCCATAAGCATCTTTTACTAATTTACTGCCAAGGAAAGAGGCTGGGTTTACAGGGATAATTGCGGTGCCTTTGTCTAAAAGACTATTGGCTAATTCGATGGACCACATCGTTAGTGCGAGCTTACTTTGCGCGTAAACCGGACCATCAAGTTCACCCGCATTCGGGCTAATCAATGCATCTAAATCGACGGGGGCTTGGGCTGCTGAAGATAGGTTGACGATACGACCTGTCGCATCAAAAAGAGGAAGCAGCTTTTTTGTCAGTAGATACGGCGCAATGGTGTTTACGACAAAACGCACATCAAGATTGTCTGGAGTGGTGATGTCCGACACCTTATACACACCTGCGTTGTTAATGAGTATATCGAGTCGTTTGTGATCGCTTTTGATTTGGGTTGCGAGCGCCTCAACTTCAGAGAGCGTCGATAGGTCTGCGATGTAGCTTTCGATGATTGCATTCTTAGACAGGCGAGACAAAGCGGTCACGACTTTATTGACCTTAACTGGGTTGCGGCCATGAATCAGAACATGGTGCCCTTGTTGCGTTAGTGCTTTTGCGGTCTCTAAACCAATGCCATCCGTGGCACCTGTGATCAGAATTATTTTTTGCATATTCCGTCCTTCAAAAAATAGTTTGAACAACGTTATAACAAAGATTAATGACACATAGTTGCATTTGGCTCACAAGCTGAAGACTCAAATGTGAGTCTATGGGGCAAATAATGACCATTTTAACACTTGGTGGTTAACCGTTGGCGTTTAACGATTAAGTAAGACAATGGGTCAGTTTGTGGCTGACCCAAATTAAGAGAAGTGACCGAGTTATTTGATGTCTTGAACGTTCATAACCAGAGTTTCCCAGTTACGTTGGTTTTCCATATCGTGCTCTAGGCCTTGCTCATCGGCAATTTGGAAGCGCTTAACCGCAGGGGTTTTGCTCGTAGCTTGATACAACCAGTAAGCTTCCGCTTTGAGTGCTTCGTCGATCGGTTTATCGATAGACTCATACACCGCTTGCTTACATGCATTGATCGATTCAGCAGGGAATTTTGAGATTCGTTTGGCAAGCGTATCAACATATTCGCCAATTTCATCCGGCTCTAGTGCCTTGTTGATGGTGCCGTATGCTTCGGCTTCGTCAGCATCAAAGTCTCGTGCACTTAGGACGATTTCGAGTGCGCGACCTAAGCCGACTTGGCGTGCCATGCGTGATGCACCGCCACCACAAGGAAGGATGCCCATACCTACTTCCATTTGCATGAATTTGTATTTACCGCGAGCCGCGAATCGCATGTCACACGCCAGTGCAAATTCGTGGCCTCCACCTCGAGCGAAGCCTTCAAGCTTGGCAATGGTGGCTTGTGGCAGTTTGCTGATTCTTTCCAGCACCACTTGCAGGTCGAGTAACTTCGCTTCTTCACGAGAAACGGCTTCTGTCGACATGTCTTTTAATAGATTGGTGTCGTAGTGACAGACCCAAACTTCAGGGTTTGCTGACTGAAATACCACGACCTTGATGTCACGATCGCGCTCTAGTCTCATCGCTAAACCATTGAGGTCGGCAAGCATTTCTTGCCCTTGAACATTCACAGTACCGAAGTCAAAAGTGACGGTAAGAATCCCATCCTCGGCTTGAGCTTTAAACGTCGTATAACCTTGATATGCCATTTCCATATTCCTTCTGAGAGATTTCATTTCAGCCTATTCAGTGTGAATGCGACCTAAATTCAGGCTAGCGAGGAATGTTCGAACCAACAATTAACCATTAAACGAAACACTATTAACGAATTATTAAGAGTGTTGGCGATTTTTGTAATTTCAATTTATTCAACACCTTAGTTTGATATTTTAACGTTGAAGGTATCTTGCCACTTCGATTGTCAACGAAATCTAAAAACTCATTCCTTGTTTGGCGCTCTTATCCTTTTCATTTAGCTTCGTATACTGCTCAACTAGGTAATTAGCCACAAGGTACAGACAAGAGTGAACCGACTTATGCAGATGAGATCCGCGACTTTGAAAACCATTATTGAGAAAACACTGCCACTGACGCTGGGCGTGTTTGCGATCATGATGGTGCAATTGGTCGATTCGATCTTTATTGGTCAGCTAGGGGTTAATGAGTTGGCGGTTCACGGTATCACCTTGCCATTTCAGGCGGCGTTTACCGGTGTTCAAGTGGGCATCGGTGTGGCGGCAACGTCCATTATTTCTCAAGCGGTAGGGGCAAAGGAGCAACGTAAATCTACTTCAATTGCCACGCTGTCTGTCGGGTTGGGTGTCTTGGTGATTGCTTTGATCTGCATAGGGCTGATTGTTTTTAGCGATTCTGTTTTTGCGTCGTTTGTGAATGATGTATCTGACGCTCAATACCAATCCATGCTGTCTATTTTTAATGTGTACTGGCCACTGTGGTTGTTCAGTGCATTGATGGTGGCGGTGCTTTATCTGGCCACCTGTGTTTATCGTGCCAATGGCGATACCAAAACAACCGGCAGCATGTTCTTGGCTGCTAGCGTGATTAACCTAATTCTCGACCCTATTCTGATCTTTGGATTGGATATGGGCATTGCAGGAGCAGCGATCGCATCGAGCATTGGTTACGCATTTGGTGCAATCTACATGCTAATCAAGTCTCGCGGCAAGGGTTGGTTTGGCTTCAATGGCGCGTGCCGTAACCAAATCAAAGGCTACAGTTTTGAGTTATTCAAGACGGTAATGCCAACCACTGCGAATCAGATATTACCCGCGGTCAGCGCGTTCTTCTCAATGCTTTTGATAGCGAGAATCGGAACCGATGAGATGGCTTTTTGGAGCTTACTCGCCCGTGTTGAAAGTTTTATGTTGGTGTTTTCTCTTGCTCTGACGATGTCCATACCGCCTATGATTGGTCGTTACCTAGGGGCGCAGCAGCGATGCAAAATCCCCGAGCTATTGAATACAACAGCGAAGTTCTTACTGGTTTTCCACACTGTGATGGCCGCATTATTGGCGCTGTTTAGTGGCTGGATTATTCCTGTTATCTCGGAAGAACAAGGTATACGCAACTGGTTTGAAGTGACCTTGTTATTTATACCGTTCAGCTATGGGCCGCTTGGGCTTTGCATGTTGGTTGCGTCGGTCTTTAATGCCTTGGGTGTGCCTCGTAGAGCTTTGAATGTCTCTTTCCTACGCTTGTTTGTTTTCTACATTCCGGCGTTATGGCTCGGCTCTATAACTGGAGACATGATCAATGCGGTTATTGCTGCGACAGTCGCCAATGTTTTAGCGGGCGCTTTTGCATGGTTTAAGCTTAATGCCTATATTAAAACCCACATTATCCCTCGTGCCGCTGCGGCCAGTAAGCAGCGTGTACTCAGCGCAGGCTAGCCAGTATTGATGAACATTGAACATCTAAAATTGTTTGTGCGACTCGCGTCTACGCACAATATAAGTCAAGCAGGACAAGAGCTTGGGTTGTCACCTCCGGTAGCCAGTATTCATATCGGAAAGCTCGAAGAGAGCCTAGGTGCACGTCTTGTGCATCGCACCACGAGAAAGGTTTCCCTGACCGAAGAAGGCATGGCATTTCTTCCTCACGCCAAGCAAATCCTTTTGAGTGTTGAAGCGGGTGTTGCCTCTGTCGGAACTGGTAATGAATTACCAAAAGGGGTGTTGCGAATATCTGCGCCTTCATCGTTTGGTCGCATGCATGTTATGCCAGCGCTAAAAGGCTTTTTGGCTAAGTATCCAGATCTGTCGGTGGACATTTCACTCAGTGACTCAATCGTCGATCTGGTTGATGGTGGCTTTGATGTGGCGATTCGTAATGCGGAGCTACAAAACTCAAGCCTGATCGCTCGTAAGCTCTCGACTGATAAGCGTATTTTGTGTGCATCGCCGGAATATCTGGCAGCTCATGGCTATCCGAAAACACCAGAAGACCTCAAGCAACATCAATGCATCAATCAAACTGGCTTGGAAGGGTGGACGTTCGATACACCAGAAGGCGATGTCACCATCAAGAAGAAAGGTGCTATCCGCGTCGATCACGGTGAAGCGGTAAGGGATGTATGTGTCGATGGCTTGGGCATTGCCATGTGTGCGACTTGGATTGCTTATAAGCAGCTCGCGGAAGGTTCGCTGGTTGAGGTGTTGCCGGATTACCCTTTAAAGGATGAGGCGGCTATCTGGGCGGTATACCCGAGTGCTCAGTTGCTTGCGCCTAAGGTACGCGTATTTATCGACTACTTTGTTCAATATTATGGTTCACCTTCTTATTGGGATTGCGAAGTAAACGGTCAAGCTCAGTAGCGATTCAGAAGCACTTATTGAGAACAAATAAGAAAGCCCCGACCAAAAGGTAGGGGCTTGTTTTTATGTTCTTTATAGAACGTTTTTTCTAGCTAACTGCTGTTGTTTTTATTTAGTGTATCCGGCGTTTAATGAGCGTGTACCGCTGAATCTTGGTATAGCTCGGCATCAACTTCTTCGCCTTTGTTTGGACGCGGTACAATCTCAAAAGAGGTGTCAGCTTCTGTTAGTGAAGAGAGCAGTTTGTTAAGCGATGTCTTATCACCTTTCACGCCTGCTTGTCCGTCTTCTAACAGTTTTCCAAGGCTTGTTTTCTTAAGCACGATGTCAGACACGTCAGACTTATTTATGATCAGTGTCGTATCGGCATCTTGTAGCTCGTTCACTTGAATGTTGTTCAGGTTACCGTTAGACATTTCAACGTAGTAGAACTCTTGAACGTCTGGTAGCTGAATATTCAACGTAAATGGTGTTTCTTGCGCTTTTAGCGAATCCACTTTTACGGCTAAGTAGTCGAGTAGGTTTTCAATCGTCATATTCGCCAACACATCCGGAGATGCAGTCTTTGGTGCGCCCGGTTGTGTGCCAATACGAAGCTCTTGAGCGCCCGTTAGATAGATGTTTCTCCAACCAGCTCCTTCTGATTGATAACCCAACTGCTCGTAAGTATCAGCCAATAAGCCGCGTGCAACTTTGTTCTCTGGTTCTGCTTGAATCACCTTATTCAGTGCTGTTGCAACGAAGCGGTATTCACCTTCTTGGAAGTCTTGCTGTGCTTTTTCAATCACAGCGTCGCTGCCGCCCATGTACTCAACAAACTTCACTGACTCTGGCTTGATTGGTAATGGGTTTAGGTTAGCTGGGTTCATGTCGAAGTAACCAAGATACATGTTGTACACAGCGCGGGCGTTGTGAGAGTAAGTACCGTGGTAACCGTTGGTGTGCCAAGACTGTTGAATGCTGTCTGGCATTACCTTGTAAATCTCGTCCCCGATGTCTTGTAGAACCACACCGTTATTGGCTAAGCGAAGCGTTTGGTTATGAGTAAAACCGTAAGCGTCACGCTGCATTTTTAGGTAATCAGAGATCTCTTGTTCGCCCCAAATTGGCGATGAGTGAGACGCAAACAGCACCTCAGTATCTTCACCCCAAGTGACTAACATCTCGTTGATCTTCTTAGACCATTTCAAGCCGTCACGTACTTTAGCGCCACGCAGCGTGTACAGGTTGTGCATGCCTTGGTAGGTCAGTTCGCCAGTCCAAAGTGCTTTCATACTTGGAATATATGTCACCATTTCAGAGGCCGCTTCGGTACCAGAAGCATCCATGAATTGCATTTCTAGGCCGTCGATAACCAGAGTTTCAATCTCTTCGTTATGGTTCAGCTCGTAGTCTGGCAGTACGTAAGTAATGCTACCGGTTGATAGACCTTTCGACAGTGCGGCATCAACAATACCGTGTTCGTGTCGGTTCAGGGTTGCGCCATATTGATAAGCAGTACGACGAGACATTGCATTACCCGCCAATACGTTTTCGTCGACGATCTCTTTAGTGATGTTTTTCGAACCGTACACTTTTACATCTGGGTACGCGTCTTTGATTGCTCTTGCGCCACCAAAGTGATCAGCGTGCGAGTGAGAGTAAATCATTGCTACGACTGGCAGTTCGCCGCCATCAGGCACATTGCTCTTGAAGAATTTGAGAGATTTAGCGGCCGCTTCTTTGGTAAGAAGTACGTCATAAGCGATCCAACCGTTGTCACTACGAATGAAAGAGATAGACGCTAAATCCGCGCCTCGAACTTGGTAAACTTTACCCGGAACAACCTCATATAAACCTTCTGCCGCTTGGTTCAATACTGCTTGGCGCCAAAGCGAAGGGTTAACCGAATCAGGTGCTTGGTCTGCATTCGTTACACTCGGGTCGATGAAGTTAAAGCTATTACGAATGATGTCGCCCGTCTCTTGATCAAAGCTAGCAATCAGACCCTTGTTGTTATTGTCGAAAGCACGAGTGTCGGCAAAGTTAAGTGTTTTTGCGAACTCTTGGTTTGCTTTGGTGGTCATCTCGGTTGCGCTTTTGCCACCTTGGTCGCCAATTTCGCTGAAGTGTGCGTGGTCATGGTTAGCTGCAACTGCTGGAAATGCCAGCGAGATAGCTAGGAATAGTGATGCGTTTTTGAACGTGCGAGAAGTTGTCATAAGAGCCTCTTCATTTCAGAATTTTGTTTCGTTGAGGCGATTATAGGAATAAGACATATAGCAAAAAATAAAGTAAGCTTTATTTAACACATCACGAACTGTTATGTGTTGTATGCTTAAAAGTAGCAGATTGAAGCGCAAAGCTTGTCGCATACCCAATGCGAGTGCACCTAAACATGGAGAGTGACCGTGAGTGATGTTGAAAAGTTAGATCTAAATTTACTGAGCGTATTTTTGGAAGTGTATCGACTGCAGTCGATCACCTTAGCCTCAGAATCGCTTGGTATGACTCAGCCTGGAGTGAGTGGGGCATTGAAGCGACTGCAATCTCAACTTGATACTGACCTGTTTATTCGTGAAGGGCGCGGGATTATTCCGACTAACGCTGCGGTGCAACTGGCAAACCGAGTGGAACCAGCCCTTGAAGGCATAACCAGCGCAGTTAGCACCTTAAAGCAGTTCGATAATCAGCAGTATCATGTGTTTCGAATTCTGGTGAATGAGATCGGCTTAACCAAGCTTCAACCCCTTGTCGAGCAAGATGAAACGTTGGGGAATATCTCAATTGAGTTCAATATGGTGCCGAACAACGAAGAAGAACTTCTTCAGAGTTTAAGCATGCAGCAAGCTGATCTAGCGATTGATATCCATTACCCGCAAGTGAATGGATATATGAAGCAGCCGATGATTGAAGATGAATTGGTACTAATTGCTAGAAAGGGGCATCCGAGAATCAATGGCTCGGTGACGCAAGAGCAATATTACAACGAAAAGCACGTTACTTTTAGAATGCGTCGAACCCGTTTATACACGGCAGATTACTTTACCAAGTCGCCATTGAAACAGAGAAAAGTGAGTGCCGAGTGTGACTCGCTGATGACCATGTGTGTGCTGGTATCGGGCTCAGATTGTGTCGGCAGTACGTCGCGTGATTTTGCCAATCAATTTTCCGAACCCTTCCAGCTTCAAGTCCTTGATCAGCCTTTTGAAATATTACCTATGCAGCAGTACATGATCTGGCATAAGAGAACCGATTTGAATCCTGCTCATCAGTGGTTGAGAAACAAGATTCAACAATACATGGCTGATTAACGAGCCGCTCTTGCCGCTCGTTTTTGTTTGGCGCTCTCTATTATCTTAGAAGGCGTCATACCTGTCACTAACATGGTGCCGGTAATAACCAGAACCGATCCGAAAATAGTGTTAAGGCCAATTGCTTCGTCTAAGAAAAGGTTGCCCCACAAGATGCCAAACACTGGAATCAAAAAGGTAACAGACAGAGCCGAAGGCGCACCCAGCTCAGAAACGAGATTGAAATAAAGCAAGTAGGCAAGGCCTGTACACACAGCGCCTAATAAGATCACTGATGTGGTGATGGTCAGATCCGGAGCCTCTCTCATCGGCATAAAGAAGACAAACGGCAACACGATTAATACCGCCGCCCACATGCTGCCATGAGCATTGTTGAATGCCTCAACTTTGGGTGCTTGTTTGGTATAGTTCGACGCTATTCCGTAACTAAAGGCCGCCATCACCGCCGCAAAGATGGGAAGCACAGCCTCACGGCCAATGTTCATCGCATCCCAACCGACTAACACGCCAACTCCCGTTACCCCAATTCCAAGCCCTAATAGAACACGCGCTTCGAGTGTAGTTTTGGTCCATATCGCACCTATGATTGCCGCCCATATTGGCGCAGTCGAGTTCAAGATAGCGAGTGTCGAGGCGTTCAGTGTCTGCGCGGCATAAGCGAAAAGTAAAAAGGGAACCGCAGTATTGAACAATCCAAGAATAAAGAAGTGTTTAGCATGTGAATTGAACGACAACTTCTTTCTTAAGTAGATAGCGACCAATAATAGAGTGATGGCAGCAAACAGCACTCGCGCTTCAATCAACACCGCTGGGCCCAATGGATTAGCGGCAATTCTCATGAACAGAAACGAACCGCCCCATATCGCAGCGAGAGTTATTAATTTTAGAAAGTTCACGGCTTATATCTCAGAATGTGTAAAACCCGACTATGGAGGAAAGATAACTATTACACAAACATAGATACCAATACTGTGCAGTTATGGACATAAGTTTGAGTTCTTAAACAGGAACAGCTTCGATGAATTTCGTTCTGTTTATTGAGCCATATTTGATGAGTAATCTAGCGTTAGACATCAAACTGAGGTGAACAAAATGAAGATTGAACACATCGCAATTTGGACCAAACAACTCGAAGTGTTGAAGCGATTTTATGAAGACTATTTCGGTGCCACATCGAATTCAAAATATCACAACCCAACCAAAGGGTTTTCTTCATACTTCCTCTCTTTCGAAACAGGGAGCCGTCTAGAGATCATGGAAATGGACTCGGTGCCTGAATCGAAAGATGACATCTATGATCAGTTTACAGGCTTTGTTCATATCGCGATTTCATTGGGCTCGGAACAAGCGGTCGATGCACTCACTCAACGCTTGGTTGAAGATGGTTATGAGCGCTTAGATGGCCCAAGAAGAACAGGCGATGGCTATTATGAGAGCTGTATACTCGATCCAGATGGTAATCGCTTGGAACTTACCGTTTAATGGAGGGCACTTAAATAGCGTTTAACTCACTAACGGAACTGAGGTATTACAATGATGAAGCATGCTGTGACTTTCCTTTTTAGTCTTGGGCTGATGGGATGTGCAACCTCAGAACCGGCGTATGAGCAGGAGACGGACGCGAAACCTGAACCATCACAACCCGTTGGGTATCTTGGCTTCAAAGCCCATCAAGAGTGGGCCATTCAATTTAACGATTGCACGGTCTACGATTTAACAGGCGCACAACCCTACCAGTGGTTTGATCGCACTTCAGCCTCTGTGAGCTGTTATACATTTAAGCCAAACGATGCCATCGAACCTTTATCAGTCTATGCCGACGCAGATTTTGCCAGCAATAAGCTAACGCCGATCGACCGCTTTCAAGAGTTGCAAGTATCAGAGTCAGGCTGGGGCACCTTTCCTGCGGTCTATGAGACCAACGGCACCAATTGGCTGAAAGTCAAAGAGGGTTGGATTCACCTCACACTAGCCGATCAGACACTCGTTCAGTTCTACCCTGGCACTCAAAACCAATCTGGCAAATCGCAGCATGATCAGTATTTTGAGCAGCATTGATCGTAATGCTGACTGTTGATTAGTCTGTAGTTCGATCAAAAAAGATCTTTTAACTATTGCTGAAACCGGTTTCAATCTGTATCTTTGCTTTTATTGAAATCGGTTTCAGAGTTGTAATGGGCTCTCTAATCCTGGTCTTTTTCACGAATAACTTGTAGCGAGTAATGGTATGAACAACGAATTTCCGAACGATTTTTTATGGGGTGGTGCGGTTGCAGCACATCAGTTAGAAGGCGGCTGGGATGCGAATGGTAAAGGTGTCAGTGTTGTTGATGTATTAACAGCGGGCGCTCATGGTGTACAACGTCGAATCACCGATGGCGTGATTGATGGCGAAAACTATCCAAACCAAGTCGCAGTGGATTTCTACCATCGCTACAAACAAGACATTAAGTTATTCGCTGAGATGGGCTTTAAGTGTTTCCGTACCAGTATCGCGTGGACGCGTATCTTCCCAAATGGCGATGAAGCTGAGCCGTGTGAAGCGGGTTTAGCATTTTACGATGAGCTGTTTGATGAGCTGTTGAAATACGACATTCAACCAGTGGTCACACTGAGCCACTTTGAAATGCCTTACCACCTAGCTAACGAATATGGCGGCTGGATGAACCGCAAAGTGATCGACTTCTTCGTTAAATACTCAACTACGGTGATGGAGCGATACCAGCACAAAGTAAAATACTGGATGACCTTCAACGAGATCAACAACCAGATGAACACTTCGGCAGACATCTTCGGTTGGTTGTGCTCTGGCGTGAAGTTCCCACAATGCGAAAAGCCGCAAGAGGCGATGTATCAAGCGGTTCACCACCAGTTTGTCGCCAGTGCGTTGGTGGTTAAGAAAGGTCACGAGATCAATCCAGACCTTCAGATCGGCGCAATGTGTGCGATGGTGCCTTTCTACCCTCGTTCTTCAAAGCCAGAAGACATCATGGTGGCACAGCAAGCGATGCGTGACCGTTATTTCTTCTCGGACGTAATGGTGCGTGGTCATTACCCAAATTACGCTAAGCGTGACTGGGCAATCAAAGGCTTCAACATTGAGATGCAGCCCGAAGATGAGCAGATCCTAAAAGAAGGTAAAGCGGATTACCTTGGCTTTAGTTACTACATGTCGAATACTTTGGACTCGTCTTCGCACCAATCGACCGAAGAAGCGATGGACGGCGGTCATGAAAATTCGGTCGATAACCCGTTCATCCAGTCTAGCGATTGGGGCTGGCCAATTGATCCAACGGGTTTGCGCTTCTGTTTAGCATCTCTGTATGAACGTTATGAAGTGCCATTGTTTATCGTTGAGAACGGTTTTGGCGCTATTGATACCATTGAAGAAGATGGCAGCATTAATGACGACTACCGCATCGCTTACCTTGGCGACCACATCAAAGAGATGAAAAAAGCCGTTGCGATTGATGGTGTTGATTTGATGGGGTATACCCCTTGGGGCTGTATCGATTTAGTGTCGTTCACCACGGGCGAGATGAAAAAACGCTATGGATTCATTTACGTAGATAAGCACAACGATCAATCTGGCTCACTAGAACGCAAACGCAAGAAGTCGTTCGAGTGGTATAAAGGCGTGATTGCATCTAACGGTGCCACTATTTAGAATGCATTTCCCAGCGCAGTTATGTGAACTGTGAGCTGTCATTTTGCAATGAATTAGTCGGCCTATGTCGGCTAATTTTTTATAAAGGAAAAGAAGCGAATGGTAACCATGCTTGATGTCGCAAATCGCGCAGGCGTATCTAAATCGACCGTTTCTCGTGTCTTAAATGGCAAGAACATCGTGCGCCCAGATGTGGTGAAAAAGGTATTTGATGCGATTCAAGAAACAGGTTATCGACCTAACTTGTTGGCCCAGCAATTGGCGACTAAGAAGACCAATTTCATCGGCTTTGTAATCACCAATGAGTTGTTCAATGGCCCTTACTTTTCTTCCTTGATGTATCACGCGGCTTCTTATAGCGAAAAGTCGAATCACCAACTGGTGATCACCGATGGAAAACACAGCGCAGAAGACGAAATAAAGGCGATCAACTTCCTGTTGGATATGAAGTGCGCGGGCATCATCATTTACCCACAGTGCTTAGCTGAAAGTGAGATTGCAAAGGTCATCGAAAGCACTGACACACAGATTCTGGTACTCAACCGAGAAATGCCGTCGAAGCCTAATCATGCCATTACCACCGACCATTATCAGAGCGCTTGTTTGATGGTTGAACACATCATTGAGCAAGGCCATACAGATATTGCAGTGATTCGAGGAAAAACCGGTTCTTCGACTGATGAGTTGCGTTACCAAGCCTATCAAAATGTGTTAACTAAACATGGTGTGGCATTGGATGAGGCCAAAGTTGTTCAAGGCGATTGGACGATGGAGAGCGGTTATCACGCGGCTCAGGCTCTGGCAAAAAGCAAAGCAACATTCACTGCTATCTTGTCGGAAAACGATGACATGGCGATTGGTGCGATTAAGGCGTTAACTGAACTTGGGTACTCATTGCCTCAAGATGTTTCTATCGTCGGCTTTGATAACAGCAAAGTGGGGGCGTTTTTAACGCCAAGCTTAACGTCTGTCAGTGTGCCATTAGAGCAAATGACGCAAAAGGCGATCCTGCAAATTGTCGGTGAAACAGAGCAAGCGACCACCATTAATACCACTGGTGGTTTGGTGCTGCGCGATTCGATAGCGAAGCTAAATTAGCAATGTTCGAATTTCATATTTCACCTACAAAAAGTGACGAACTGCGCATCTCTTAAACCAAGCTTAAACACTCCTTATTCACTGTTATTTAGATGTGCGATATTGCGTTTTTTGGTCGATGAATTGACCAGCATTAGTTCAGTAATGTGAGAACAGGTAAGTAACGTGAAAACAGAAAAACAAAAAATGCTAGCAGGCGAACCTTATCAGGCTTGGGATAAAGAGCTTTATTCAGCTCGTATCGAATGTCGTAAGGTGCTTCAAAAACTCAATAACAGTATTCCTGACACACCTGAATGGGAAGCAGCAACGCAAGAGCTCATTCCTGGATGTGAAAACGCGCATCTAGAACCTCCATTTCGTTGTGACTACGGCTCGAACATCAAGCTGGGCAAGAACTTCTACGCTAACTTTAACTGCGTGATTTTGGATGTGGCTGAAGTGACCATTGGCGACAATGTACTGCTTGGTCCGAACGTTCAAATCCTGACCGCAGGTCATCCACTCGAAGTGAAAGGCCGTGTAGAAGAAGGCGTTGAGTTTGGCACACCGATTAATGTTGGCGACAATGTTTGGCTTGGCGGTGGTGTAATCATCTGCCCCGGTGTCACTATTGGCGAAAACAGCGTTATTGGCGCAGGCAGTGTGGTAACCAAAGACATTCCAGCCAATGTGGTTGCAGTCGGTAATCCATGTAAAGTGCTGAAAGCGATCGATAATGCGTAATAATCAGATTGAATAGATAAAGCCCGAACCTAGGTTCGGGCTTTGTTTTTTCTATCCTTGCTAGATGCTAGATGCTAGATGCTAGATGCTAGATGGAACAGCTTGTTGTGCTTGCTTCTTATCTAACGCACCACTGAATCGAGTCAGAACAAGAGCGATCAGAACGATCACAGCACCTATCCAAGGGGTGTTCATTAATCCAGATTTCGCGACAATCAAACCACCGCCCCATGAGCCTAATGCAATACCGACGTTGAAGGCTGCAATGTTCAACCCAGAAGCGACATCGACTGCGTCTGGTGTGTATTTCTCAGCCAGTTTCACAACATACACTTGTAGCCCCGGAACGTTACCGAATGCGAATGCACCCCAAACCAAAATAGTCGCAACGGCTGCATAAGGGTTTACAGCGGTAAAGTTGAATACCACCAGTACCGCGGCTAAACCAGAGAAGATAACGGTCAGCGCTTTAATCGGGCCCATCTTGTCGGCCATTTTTCCACCCCAGATGTTACCTACCGCCACTGACACACCGTAAACCAACATGATGAGACTGATTGAGCTCGAATCAAACCCTGATACGTTTTCCAGTATTGGAGCAAGGAACGTAAAAGCTGTGAATGTACCGCCATAACCTAGTGCTGTGATAGCGTAAACCAACAGTAAGCGTGGTTGAGTTAGAACCTTTAGTTGTGCCGAAATCTTCGCCGCTGGTGGTTGCTTAAGGTTGCTTGGAACCAAGATAGCGCTACCGATAAGAGCAATAAGACCAAGCAGAGCCACTATCAAGAAGGTTGCTTGCCAGCCAAAGGTTTGGCCGATGTAAGTGCCCAGTGGTACGCCGGTCACCAATGCAACCGTTAAACCCGTAAACATGATCGCAATGGCACTGGCTGCTTTATCTTTTGAAACCAAACCTGTCGCGATGGTCGATCCAATCGAGAAGAACACACCATGGGCAAGGCCGGTCAAAATTCGTGCGGCGATCAGCGTGTTATAGCCTGGCGCCTGCCACGCCAATAAGTTACCAATGACAAACAATGCCATCACGGTTAGTAGCACCGCTTTACGATTCCATTTGCCGGTTAATGCCGTTAATACAGGTGCGCCAATAGCAACGCCAAGCGCATATAAACTGACTAATAAACCTGCCGATGGCAGAGATACATTCAAGTCGCTCGCCATGGTAGGAATCAAGCCTACGATGACAAATTCTGTGGTTCCGATGGCAAAGGCGCTGAGCGTCAATGCAAGTAATGCTAGTGGCATAATCATCTCTCTTACTGTTCTTTGTTAAATACCGAGCGCGATAAAATGGGGCAGCTTGTGACTGCAATAGGAGCGCTTCGTTTGATGGCGAGGATTATCTAGCAAAATATATTTGTGAAAAATGCCATCATTAACAAATAACCTTTGTGTTATTTGCAATAATTGGAGAGTTAGCCGATCATTGGATTAAGCTGATGAGATCGAAAAGACACAGATGATTTGAGTTGTGATGATCACAAGCGAGATGACATTAAACAAAATGAAGATAGTGAAGGAGTCCCATGTTAACCCGTTCAGATGATTTAGAAATGGTACTCACCGTTGTCGATGCTGGTGGGTTTTCTGCGGCGGCAGAGGCGCTGGATGTGCAGGTCGCCAAGGTGTCTCGTTCGGTGAGTAAGGTTGAGTCGCAACTCGGCGTCTCAATATTCAACCGAACAACGAGACGCGTGGAGTTGACGGAGGAAGGGCGGCAGTTTGTCGATTCAGTCAGGGTGGGATTACAGATGATTCAGAGCGCGGAAGAAGAAATCGTGTCGCGTGGTGAGTTACCAAAAGGTCGTTTAAGAGTCGATGCCGCTAGTCCATTCGTATTCCATCAGCTAGTGCCGTTGGTGCAGGCATTCAAAGAGGCTTATCCAGACATTGAGTTGGAACTCACTTCCAACGAAGGCTTCGTTGATCTTCTAGAAAAGAGAACTGATGTTGCGATTCGAATCGGTAAGTTGTCCGATTCAACACTGCATGCTCGCCCGTTAGGAAAAAGTTTGCTCCATATTGTTGCGTCACCTGATTATCTCGCTAAGCGTGGGATGCCCACCAAACCTGAAGATTTGAGTTCACATCAAATTGTGGGTTTTGCAGGGAACAAAGTGCTTAACCATTGGCCTTTACCAAACCAAAGTTATGTCGCGCCTACTGTGACAGCCAGTAATGGTGAAACCGTGCGTCAACTAGCACTAGCTGGAAATGGGATAGCTTGTTTATCGGGGTTTATGGTGCAGGAAGATATGGCTGCGGGGCGTCTAATCCCTATTCTGGAACAAGATAAACTTGCCAATACAGACCGAGAGCGAGTGAATGCGGTTTATTACAAGTCGTCCTCTGTCTCTAAACGTATCTCGGCGTTTATTGATTTTATTCAGCCCCGTTTGAAGCTCTAACTAAGGCAGACCGACGATATCCGCATAAATGAAAAAGCCCCGCTGACGTGCAGCGGGGCTTTCAAATTGAACTCGATAGCTTGTCAGTGTGCTTTCTAGTAACAGACTACTGTAACTGTACTTAAGCGATCTTAGTCATCTCGTTAAGTGTAAATGACGTAACACTGCCTTCGGTTGCTGCCATGTATTCAGCAAGGTGGGTATTACCCATGTGTGTTTGCCAAAGTTCACGTGATGTCCAGTTTTCGTAGAAAGTGAAATGTGCTGGGTTTTCATTGTCTTGGTGAAGGTCGTAGTTGATGCAACCTTCTTCAGCGCGAGTAATATCAATCAGCTTTAGCAGCTCAGCTTTAACCAATTCAATTTTGTCTTCGTTAGCGACGATGTTTGCGATGATAGTTAGTTGAGTCATGTTCGTACCTATATTATTTTTCACCGAAATGGTGATTTGTCTGTGTTTACAGCGCCACTCTTTGTTCATTGAGCTGCAGTCTGTGTCGATGGATAAATAATAGTAGGAGTATTTGAAACGATAAACAGTGCTACATTTGAATTATTGTCAAAAAATAATTGATAATAACTTGGGTATTATGTGCTACTAGGCGTAGGTGAGGAGTGTTTAGAAGCCACCCGCCCACGCATCAAAATCGTCAATGTTGTCGAGCTCTTCTTTAGTTCTTGGGGTTGGGTAATAAGGCAGAGCCAATCTTTGAGCGGAAGGTTGCAGTTCCCAATCGGGTGTAATCTTGAGTCGGGTTAATTCGTCGTTGAGGCGTACAAACATATAGTAGCCATCGGCATGGGTATTGGCGTAACTCGCGATTGTGGCGATATCACCAGAAGGTAATTTTACGTCTCGACCGAGTGGATAGAGTTGGTGCAATGCGAAACTCACTTTGGGATCTTCAAGTTTGCCTTGCTTAAAGCGTTCTAATCCGATGGCGGTTGAAGTCGTGCGCGGCTTCCACCCTGTGAGGAACAACCCACTTAAGTTATCTTGGAACGGCTTACCCTTTCGATTGCCTTCATTGGTAATGAATTGAACCGTCAGCGTGTCTCCCGATTCTTGCAGAATTTCTAAAAACTGTTCACCAGTGCGATCGACCAAAAGCTTCATAATATCCAGCTACCATCAAGAATGAGAGACAATAAAGGGTACTACTATAAGGAAGGCTTGTGTAGAGACGATAAAGGTTATGTAGCGTGAACAATGTTTTCGGTGTTGATCCTTTCATGCCCTTAGATCAACAACAGCTTTAGCGCTTACGTAAGTAATGAGTTTGCACGATCTCATCAAGGTACGTCGTGACGCCTTTCAACGTAAAATCGACGGGAGATACTAAGTCACCAAATAACGGGGACCCACCACCAAGCACGATAGGAATGGTCGAGATGACCAGCTCATCAATCAGGTCTTCTTTCAGGAAGTTTTGAATGGTGATGCCGCCATCAATGTACAAGTTCTTTAGGCCTTTGTTATTCAAATCCGCGACAATCTGTTTAAGCTCGCCTTTCATCAAAAATACTTTACCTTCAAGTTCTTGAGGTACTTCATTCAAAGTGTTGCTCAGTACATAGACTGGCTTGCTGTAAGGCCAGTCGATACCAAAGCTCAACACCATATCCATTGTATTTCGTCCCATGACCAGTGCATCGATACGATCGGTGTGGGCGTTGTAACCCATGTCGTCACTGTCTGGATTTGGAATCGCTTGCAGCCAATCTAAGCCGCCTTGTTTGTCCGCAATGTAACCGTCAAGGCTGGTTGCGATGAATACAATATTTGACATTTTTAACTCCGATATCGATGAGAAACTTGGCATCTACACGGTAATAAATTAAAATATTCTACAGTGTAGAAATAAAGTTTAAGAGGTGACGGTATGACTGTCAAGGATCAGAAACGAGGTCGACCAAAGAGTGGATCAAGCCAACTCAGCGCCGAGAGAATTCTCACCATTGCTAAAAGCATGATGCGAGAGAGTGGCAAAGTGCCAAGCATTCGAGGATTAGCGACAGAACTCGGGGTCGATGCGATGGCCATATACCATTACTTCAAAAACAAAAACGATCTGCTTGAGGCAATCACGGTTTCTTTGATTGAAGAAGTTGCGAAGCCAGAGCTGACCCAAGACTGGCGAGATAACCTTTATCGGCTCAGTGTGAGTTACTTGTCGATGCTCAACGAATATAGAGGCTTGTTAGAGACCCTATTGACCATGAAATCCCTCGGGCCGATGGAGGTATTTAGTGAACGTTTTGAAGCGGTGTTGAGCCCGTTAGCGTTAACCGAAGAGCAAGCCAAAAATGCGTTGGACTTGCTGGTGGACTATTTACATGGTTACGCATTGGCGTTGAACTGTAACCCAGACCGAACAGAGCTCACCATTGACATGGTCGAAAAGCCGCTGAGTTTATACTGTTTGGCGCTCACTCAACTTAAGTGATTTGTAGGCCAATTTAACGACCTTTAAATTTATACTGGATAATTACCTATAAATTTCAGGATTTAGCAGTAATAATCAATGAATAGATCGGAATAGCTTGTTCATTGAAAAGCTGTACGGAAAGTTTCTAAAGACGCCATCGTGAAAAGGAAGTCAGATACATGCCTGTGCTCCAACGCATCAGTTTAACGTTAATCTTAATCGCCGTTTTAGGTGGGTGTTCTTCACTTCCTGAAGGCATCGATCACCCGACAGAACCGCCAACCTCTCCTGCACCTAGTTCTTTATCGGTTCTAACCAATGAATTTCAGCCTGAAGCCTTAGAGCAAGGCACCACTGCGGTTCGTCTGCAAGAGTCTGGTTGGGATGCCTTGGCACAGCGATTAGCGCTGGTTGAAAGTGCCGAGCACACCATCGACATTCAATACTACATCTGGAACTCTGACGAATCGGGCAGTTACTTAGCCAGTCGTTTGTTAGCCGCGGCCGAGCGCGGTGTGAAGGTTCGCGTAATGCTGGATGATATCAACCTTAACGAACGTGAAGGTTTGCTGTCGGCATTGGATGCGCACCCGAACGTCGAGATTCGTATCTTCAACCCAACACCAACACGCCGTGGTTTCAGTAAATGGCTGAGCTTTGTCGGCGACTTTTCTCGTTTAAATCGCCGTATGCACAATAAGTCGTTTACCGTAGATGGCACTTTGTCTGTGGTGGGCGGGCGTAATATTGGTGATGAATACTTCGACCTTTCTGATGAAATCAATTTCCGAGACCGCGATGTATTAGTCATGGGTTCGGTAGTTAATACCATCCAAACAAGTTTTGTTGAATACTGGAATAGCCGTTGGTCTTACCCTGTCGATATGCTGGGTGACGACGAACAACCTGATCTCTCAAAGATAGATAATATTGTCGTTCCGCACTATCAAAATTACCCTGAATTACCATTAGACCGTGAGGCTGCTGATAGTTTGCTGAAAGAGGTGATTGGTGAGATGACATGGGTGAATGCGCGTTTTGTTTACGATCAACCCGTCCCTGATGATTCAGACAATACCGATGAACCGAAAGCGACCGCGATTCTTTTAGGGAAATTAGCGAGCGAATCGAAACAAGAGATCTTGCTGGAATCCGCTTACCTTGTATTCGATGATGGTCAGCTTGAAGAGTGGCAGGTATTGAACAACAAGGGCGTTGAGATAAAAGCGCTAACGAACTCTATGGCGTCTAATGATCTGGTGACCAATCACTCCGCTTATGCGGGCAGACGTTACGATATGTTGGAGCATGGCATCGACCTGTTTGAGCTAAAACCAGAATCTAAGCTGTGTGAAGCATCGACTCAAGACGTGTCTAAATGTGCACCTGAGACGGCCTATGGCTTGCACGCTAAATCAGTCGTATTCGACCGCAGCATCGCGAGCATCGGCTCATTTAACTTCAACTTGCGTTCTACTTACCTCAACACGGAATCGGTTTTGATCATCGAGAACAAAGAGATTGCTGAAACATTAGCAGACACCATTGAGCAAACGATGAGTGAAGATAATAGCTGGCGCTTGGAACTGGAAGACGGTGATGTGTATTGGTATTCGGGCGAGCAAAGTTGGGACAGCGAACCTGAAACGGGTCAATGGGAACGAATGCAATCAGGCTTTTTGCAATTGCTACCGATTGAGAAATATCTGTAAGCTAGCCGCCTCCGGATAAATAAAAATGTCAGCGTATATTACGCTGACATTTTTGTTTGTGCTGCTGTTTGCTGTGGTTTGTTGCAAGCTGTTAACGGCTTAACGGCTTAACGGCTTAACGGCTTAACGCTTGGTCAGCTGCTTGCTGTTCAAGTAAGGCAGGATATGCGGGCGAGATTCGCCAGATAGCTTTTGCGTGATCTGTTGTGACCAACTGCTCTGCTTTTGGTTGCTTGAACGGCTTGCGTAGTAGCTTTGCATCGAATCATCGTAGCTGGCAATTTCATCTAGGCTCAGCGATTGGTATTGATTTTCGTGCATGACTACGTGAGCTGGAAGGCGAGGCTTAACTTCTGGTTGCTGTGCCGGGTGACCTAAACACATTCCGAACAATACGGCGGTGTGTTGTGGTAGTTCTAACAGTTCATCGACTTGTTGTGCGCTGTTACGCAGCCCACCAATATACACGCCACCCAAACCCAGAGACTCAGCAGCCAGCATGCAGTTTTGCGCCATGATGCCAGAATCTACCGCGCCAATCAGGGTCAGTTCAGTAAAGTCGGTTTTCACTTCAGGGTTGATTTGCGCGTGGCGTTGATAGTCGATACAGAACACTAAAAACTCAGCCGCATTCTCAACGTAAGCTTGATTGCCTGCGTATTCAGCTAGCAACTTGCGCTTCTCTTTGTCTGTCACTCTCACGATAGAAACAGCCTGCAGTAAGCTCGATGATGAAGCCGCGAGACCAGCCTGAATAATCACATCAAGTTGTGCTTTTTCAATCGGTTGATTTGTATATTGACGAATGGAGCGGTGCCCCAGAATAGTTTCAATCGTGCTGTTCATAACTCTCAGACAGTCCTTGTGATGATGGCGTAGAGAATCACAATAACGACAATTACCATGAGCGTAAAGGGTGTTTGAGCCTTTCTGGTTGGCGGAATGATATTCATGAATTTAAAAGGATTGCTGTCACAGCCAATCCTTTTTTGTACGGTTTCTTGCTAGAAGCGAATAACGCTTAAGAGTTCGCTTTAATGGCGGAGAGACAAAGTGATGAAGTGAACTCTGTTGGTTGAATAGCTGCCAGAAGGCTGAAATAGTCCAGAGTCAGCATTAATTTCACCATGGCCTAAATCTTGGTATTGGTAGCTCAATCCTAGATGTAAGTCATTGGATATCTTCTTCTCAGCGCCGAACCCGATACGCCACTGTTTATCGAGTGGAAGTAACACATCTCTGTTTTGACTGCTTACTGGGCTCGTGTCACCGCTCACTCCGCTGTACAGCAACCAATCCTCATATGCGTATTCCACACCAACCCCAAGAGAGTAGGTGGTTGAGTATTTGTCATCATAATCTTGCCATGTCTCCATGTTGGAGCTGAGTAGAAGGTTTAAGTCTTCATTTAATGAATGCTTCAACCCTAAGTTTAAGCTTCGAACCCACGTCAGTTCAGAGCTAATTCCAAAAGCGTTGGCGGTATCAAGGGAAAGGTCGTGATCAAATTGGCCCTGATAACTGACACCCAATTGTGTGTTGTCACTGATGTGGTGATTGAGACTCAGGCCGAACCCTAGATCAAGGCTATCCCCTTGAAGTTCCCGACCATTCAAAGCTTGGGTTTCAAGCGCAGCGTGCTGCAATATCAAAGAACTACCAAGAGACAGTTGTTCATTGACCTGATATGACAATGACGACGTTAAGTTGAGTGCCGAAATGCTATTTTCTTTGATTAATAAAGCAGGGTGAGCGCCAACGCCGTGTGAGTATTCAACGCCAGTGCCGCCAGCTGCGTGCAATGCTGCGCCGACGACCCATTGGTCATTTAACCTTGATGCGTAAGACAGGTGAGGGAGAATATCGGCGCTGCTTCCTGTGGTCGACGCCGAGTTATCGTCACGGACAAAAGTGGTTTCAACATCGAGGTATTGAACGCCGAGAATCCAAGCGCTTTCTTCAATGGCCGATAACCCCGCAGCGTTGGTGATCACTGCGGATGCATCGTTCGCGGTTACGTTTCCTGCGCCTGCTGTGCCAACGCTTTTGGTTGTCGCAATCTGAGATAGATTTAACCCTCCCGCATGAGCAAGAGAGCCGACTATCCCTGTTACTAACAGAGACAGTGTGATGAAAGGTGTTTTCAAGAATAGAACCTCATTTTCAGTGTATGAGTTATGTTGCTAGCAGTTTGAGTCATGTATTTAGGGATAGAGCGAATTGCCACGAGCGAATATTAAGAACGCCGCGGCAATTGACTTGATCTACTTAATTGACCTAATTGGGGCTAGAGTTTTTCAACTTGTGGCAGTGGGTATTCATTGTCGAGAACAGCTTGAGTTGGCTCATACAGGCGCATGTGAAGATAGAAGTCATCTTGAGGTGCTGGTAGCCAGTTACACGTTGGATCAGACGGTTTTACGTATTGAATGCATATTGGCAAGGTGCCGTCTTCTGCGTATTTCAGCTCATCTTTACGATTGGTTGAGATGGAGTAACGTTGAATGAAGTTCTCAACCATGAACAGGTTTTTAGCGTCGTACATGGTCAAAGACCAAAAGGCGTCAGCGGGTGCATCGGCAGGCATGGTCATTCGATATTGATTGTCTCCCGACAGCTGCTCACCATTCGAGTCCGTGTATCGATTTGGGTAGAGTGCTCGCTCTGGCACATTCAAGCCAGCCGCACGCATATTGATGCTCGCTCGGCTCAGGTAATCATTTCCGTAACGGCCACCCTCGTACATCATCGACCAGCCATTATTGACATCACCGATGCTTCGACCTGCGTATTGAATGATCTGTTGTGAAGACTCAATCGCGCGCATTAGCCCTTTTTTCTGTGCTGAAGTTAGCGCTTCAGGGTTAAAGGGGGTCGATCCTCCAATACCAATTTGTTGGAATTGATCAACGATGGCTGCATCTTCTGGAATCGGGTTTTTACGTAGCTCACGGTCAATCAATGAATACCACTCTAACCCTTCAGGCCTCGCCATGGGTGGGATGCGACCTGTCGAAGCTTTAAGTTCTACGATGTCATGCTCTGCGCCGAGTTGATCGAGTGGGTAGCTGAGGAATTTATCGTGAGTAACCAATGCGTCATTGAGATCTTGCTCGCCAAATACGCCCGTTCGTTGAATTAACCAAACCATAGGAGTGCGAGACTCTACGACACGATCAATCCCCTCTGGCACTTCGCCAGCCCATCCTTTGTTGACCAAAAGCACTTTTGAACCTTGGTCGCCGACATTCTTCACGTGCAGATCTTCAATTGAATCTGAGTAAGCATCCAATAACTGAACAATGTAATAGCGGTTATCGGTGCGAGGAATATCAATCACCATTGGACCTGACAAATCCAGATCGTAGTGAGCTTGTGAATAGAGCGTATCGTTGTTGACGGTAGGTACAATTCTATCCTGAGGTCCGGATAGAACGCGTGTTTTACCCATCTCATTCAATGGTGCCATGGCGTTGTCCATCGGTGCATCAACAGATGTGGTCGTTTGCCTAACCGCCGCCACGGTTAATGGGCCTGTACCATAAATAAATGCTTGAACACCGAGATTGTAAGCGAGCTCTTCTTCAGGATTAATAGATTGTTGGGCAAGGGATGGCATCGCGATAATACTGGACAAAGAACACACTAAACTGGTCAGTACACTTTTCTTATAGAGGAGCTTTCTCATGGAACACCTTAGATCGTAGGAACAGAATTAGGCATTTATCATATGAGCAAGTGAGATTAAGGAGTGTAATAGCCGATATTAAGGATGTTAATAGTCGCTTTTTGCCTTTCAAGTGATTGTTTTAATTAACATTGATTTAGGTTGGTGAAGCGACTCTACGACGTGTGCAGATAGGGTGCTTGAGGCGCTATTGTTTGATTGATTTTCGGTTGATATGTTGGCAAAAAAGTACGGGAATCGATATGAACACATCTACTTATCCTTTTAGCTTATTCATTAAAGCAGAAGGAGCTCAGTGCAATCTGGATTGTAGCTACTGCTATTATCTCAATAGACAAGATGTCGATAAGAGGTCTTCAATGTCTTTGGACATGATGGAGCAAATTGTCGGTGCTCATATCGACGCGCAGCCAATGAAAGATCAGCAAGTGGACTTTATCTGGCATGGTGGCGAGCCTATGTTAAGAGGGCTCGATTTCTATGAAGCTGCGATGAAAGCGCAGGCAAACAAAGCGACAACCAAGCTGGTCGTGAATACGATGCAGACTAATGGAACCATGATTAACGATCGCTGGGCGAGTTTCTTTGCTAAACACAATTTCATGATGGGCATCAGTATCGACGGGCCCAATATTCTGAATGACATCGCTCGGATCGACAAAAATGGCGAGTCGTCTTTTGAACGCACAATGCGTGGGATGTCTTACCTAAAGAAGCACAATGTTGATTTTAATACGTTAACGGTCGTGAACAATAAAACCTACAAACACGGTAAAACGATCTATCAGTTTTTGGTTGAAAATGGCAGTGGTTACATGCAGTTTCAGCCTTGTATCGATCATGAGTTAGACAGACGAACAGGGCATGATTGGTCGTTAACCGGTGAGCAATGGGGGCAATTTCTTTGTGACTTGTTTGATGCATGGAGCGCCAATGATGTCGGTAAAGTGTATATCCAGTTTTTTGAAAACTGTTTAATGGTGTTGATGGGTTACCAAAGCCAAATGTGTCATCACAGCGCGACTTGTGGACAGCAATTAATGGTTGAGCATGACGGCAATGTTTACAGTTGTGACCATTATGGGTATCAAGATCATCAATTGGGCACCATGAACAGTGATAAGCTTGCAACTATGGCGAGCTCACCAGAACAAATCGCGTTTGGCACCAACAAATATGATGAGTTAAACAGCACTTGTCGACGTTGCGATTTTGTTGAACTCTGCCAAGGTGGTTGTCCTAAAAACAGAATAGCAACAACCGAAGATGGCAGTCCGATGAATCATTTATGCCAAGGGTATGAGATGTTTTTTCGTCACGCATTACCCAAATTATTGCCTATGGTAGAAGCGATGAAAAAAGGGTATTCGCCAGCGTACTTTCCACTTTTCTAAATCATTTGGAGTAGGGCATGACCAAAGACCTAAACTTACTGCGGCTCATTTTGGTGCTTAATGAGACTCGTCAAACGGTGAGTCTCATTAAGCCTTGAACGTAAGTCAGCCGACGATCAGTGTCATGCTTCGTAAGCTCAGAGAACAATTTGATGATGAGTTGTTTGTTCGAGATAAAGCAAGGCTTGAACCCACCCCAAAATGCTTAAAGCTTATCGAAACCTTGCCTCTGCTATTAGAACAGTTAGATAACCTTTACATACCCAATGATGAGTGGGGGTTGGAAGATTTAAGAGGGGAGGTTCAAATCATGTTGCCTTCCCCGCTGTTGATCCCAGTGGGTGTGCCACTAATCAAAAAGCTGACCAAAGAAGCGCCGCAAGTGACGTTTCAATGCTCACCTTGGTTAGATAACGGCGTCCAGTCCCTAGAGACCAACCGAATGTGTTGGGGAGTGAGCTATCTTCCTATGGACGTCAATAAAACCCTGACTGAACGCCCAGTTGGCTTTGATAAGTTCATGTTGGTGCTAAGAGCTGACCACCCAATTCAAGGTAATTCCCTTGAGGACATTCTGAAATACCCACTCTGTATCAATATGATCCCTGGTTACATTCAGCCGTCCAAGACGGAAATGTTGATCAAAAAATACGACTTAGATAAACACATCGGGCTCAGAAGCAACAATATGAATTTGATGCTAGAAGTCGTTAAAGACAGCGACTTCATCTATGTAACATCGTCGAAATGCCGCTATTTGCTTGATCACTCTTATCGTTGTATCGACTTACCGCCGGAACTGTTGAAAGACACCTATCGTCGAGAATTGGCACTGTTTACTCATCAAGCAAACCGCAATAACCCGTTCACGGATTGGCTTCAAAAAGAAATTACGTCGATTATTCAATCCTAGTGTCACGCTACTATTCCCTTTAAATAACTCCCCTTTCTAACAGCCACTATTAAGAATCGTAATAGTGGCTATCAAGCCATTTTGGGCCTCTTTCTTATACCATTTATCTCAACAATGGTTCGCTGAGACATGCACAATTTTCGTTGTGACTTCAGCGATTTACTCATAGTGAATGAGGGTTATAAATGTATAAGTCTTTTGTTAAATCCGCTCTGGCGCTTTCGGTACTGGCGAGCGTCAACGTACATGCAGCGAGCCAACCCAATGTGGTTGCCATCATGCTCGATGATGTTAGCCCAACGGATCTGTCTGCCTACCACCGCGGCTTAGGCGCGGTGGATACGCCGAACATTGATAGAATTGCCGAACGCGGCATGATGGTCAGCGATTACTACGCACAAGGCAGCTCTACCGCGGGGCGCTCTGCCTTTATCACGGGTCAATATCCTTTCCGAACAGGCTTAACGTCTGTCGGTCAGCCGGGCTCTTCACTTGGCCTTCAAAAAGAAGATCCAACCTTAGCCGAAATGTTGAAAGACAAAGGCTATGCGACCGTGCATGTCGGTAAAAGTCACCTAGGCGATAACAATAGCCACCTGCCAACGGTGCACGGCTTTGATGAATTCTTCGGTTTCCTTTACCACCTCAATGTTATGGAGATGCCTGAACAGCCGGAATTCCCAACAGACCCTAACTTCAGAGGTCGCCCTCGTAATGTTCTTCACACTGTCGCTACCGAGAGTGTGGACATGCAAGAAGGCCCAAGATTTGGTGTGGTTGGAAAGCAAACGATTGAAGATAAAGGTCCTTTAGGCGCTAAACGCATGCAAACCGTCGATGGCGAATTTTTGGAGTTTGCTACAAATTGGCTTGATAGACATGAAGCGGAGAAAGACGAACAACCTTACTTCATGTGGTACAACCCAACTCGTATGCACCAAAAAACGCACGTACGTCCGGAATATCAAGGCGCGAGCCAAATCAACACCTACTACGATGGCTTGATCGAACTGGATGACCAGATCGGTGTGCTGCTCGACAAGCTTGAAGATTTAGGTGAAATTGACAACACCATCATTCTCTTCACCTCTGACAATGGCGTAAACCTAGATCACTGGCCTGATTCCGGCTCCGCATCATTCAGAGGACAAAAAGGCACGACATGGGATGGCGGTTTCCGTGTGCCTATGCTGGTCAGCTGGCCAGATAAAATCCCTCAAGGTGAATACACCGATGGCTTCATGACTTCTGAAGACTGGGTGCCAACCATTATGGCTGCAGTGGGTGAAGGCGACATTAAGCAAGAACTGCTTGATGGAAAAGAGCTAAACGGCGAGCGTTATCAGGTCCATTTGGATGGTTATAACCAGCTGGATATGTTGACCAAAGGCGAGCCGAGTCAACGTCATGAGTTCTTCTTCTACAACGAGCAAGATTTGAATGCGTTCCGAGTTGATGATTGGAAAGTGCACCTAAAAACCAAAACGGAGTGGATTGCGCCTCCTGAAGAGTGGCCACTAGGGATGCTTGTTAACATCAAGGCTGATCCTTATGAGCGTAGCCCTGATACTCGTGGTTGGTTCTTATGGATGAAAGAGAAGTCTTGGGTATTACCAAAGCTGCAAAAATCAGCGGCGGAATATCAGAAGTCACTCAAAGCGTTTCCACCAAGACAGAAAGCCGGTGGTATTGGTATGGCAGACAAATCAGTGGTTGCTGACTAGCGCCAAATACGACTAATGCAAGGTGTGCTGTAACAAGCGCACCTTACTACCGGACAACAATATGAAGAAACCGTTACGTCTGCTCACGGGCACTTTTTCCACTTTAACACTCTCTATCTTTGCGCTTATCCCCTTTGCATTTTCCATCTCCGCTCAAGAAGAGCCTGCCAGTGATATGGCTGACCCAATGGCCGTTTATACGGGAGGTGAACTTATTGCGGGCAATAAAGGGCTTGGCGCTACCTTCCAGTTTGGCGTGAATCGTGGCGATTGGGGTGTGTTGGGTAAGCTGGAAGGCAAAAATAACTTTGAAAACTATCGAGCACGATTCTTCACTCCCAATAAGAAAACGGGCACCGGCTTATTTGTTGATGCTGGACACGACTTCTCCAACGACGATCTAACATCGAACTACGCCTCTATTGGTGTGATGCAAGCATTCGAGTTAAGCGACAAATTTAAACTCTACAGCGCCATAACGTATGGAAGGATGTGGGAAGAGAATAACCAATTTCAAGACACTCAGATCATCAGCAGTATTAACTACTTAAAGTACGATTTTGCTGACCAATTTTATCTTCAACTCGCCCCTCAATACACCTACGGATTGGACGGGGAGAACACACGAGATTTCTCTGCTGAAATGCAGCTGGGCTACAAGGTCGATAGTGACAACATCATCATCTTTAGTGGTGATACTGACAACAACACTTGGATCACCTTCCGTACTCGCTTCTAGTTAGGACATTAAATGATGAAAAAAAACATTCTTGCGGCAGCACTGGCTTGTGCTTTCATGGTTGCACTTCCATCTCCGGTACTCGCGAGCCAATCCGTGGACGCGACCAGCGCAGCTGTGGCAACAAAAACAGCAATGGGGATAAAAACGGAAACTCTCCCCGTTGAGATGGCGAGTTTAGCGTCGCTCAAAAAGGATAATCAGTTATTGGCACAACTTGCCTACGAATACGCGTACTCGATAGATGAAGCCTACAAATACTTTTACAAAACCGTCGTTGAGCAAGACTACCCTTTGAATCGATTCCAAAATATTCGAATACTTGCTGACGACACTTACACTGCGCATCCGACGATTAACAATGACACGTTACACTTGATGGGTTGGATGGACCTAGCGGCAGAGCCGGTCATCATTACGATTCCAGACCATGATGAAAATCGATACTGGTTGTTCCATACCATGAATATGCAGCACTTTACTGACTCGGCTTTTGGCTCTCCACAGCGAGGCACAAAAGGCGGCAGCTTCATGTATGCAGTTGAAGGGTGGAAAGGTGAAGTGCCTGCGAGTGTCGACCAAGTCGATCTATGTCGAGCATCCGCTGGTCAAGATGATGGGTCGAATTATGGACCTTGGTGGTGACGATTCTGCAACTGCTCAAAAGTTAATGGATCAATGGAATATTAGGACATTGTCGGAATACTTAGGTCAGAAAGGGCCAGATCCTGTTGAGCGCGAGTATCCAGCCCCTGAAGACTCTAATTGGGTCCAGCGAACCAATTTCATTTTGTCTGAAGGAACAATGAAGGCGCATGACCAAAAGCTGCTTGAACTGTTCGAGTACATTGGCTTAGGAGATGTTGAATTAGGCAAAACCAATCATCCATTTACGAAAGAGCAGCTTAGTATGATCGAGTCCGGTCAAAAAGACGGACTGGAACAAATTATTAATGCGGGCTTTGATGATTCATGAGACGTATTGGGCTCTCGCGATGAAATGACCAAGGTTCCAAGCTTTCAACACGCCTACGGCACCTTAATGGGCCAATGGGGGTTGCCTGCAAAGCACACTATGTATAGCGGTGACTTCTTTGATAGCGAAGGTGCTGCGCTCGATGGTAGTAAGTATGACTACACGGTGACCTTCGATGCGCCACCGCTAGAAGAGGGTGGTTTTTGGTCATACACGGCCTACAGTGGTGAAACCCGATTGATGGAGAAAAATGGCTTAAACCGTCACTCCCGTGGAGACAGAACGCTAACGCCTAATGCTGATGGCAGCTACACCATTTACATGAGTAGCGATGTAAAAGGACATGAAGATGATCCTAACTTCTTACCTATCCCCGATCATCAATGGTATTCAGTGTTACGTATGTACACGCCCGGTGAAGAGGTAAGAACAGATAAATGGAAATCGACACCATTTACCAAGGTCAAAAAATCCACGATAAAGTGATGACTTAAATTGTCTGTTTAAGGTTTTGTTTATAATCGATTAATGCCAGCTGCTATGCCGCTGGCATTTTTTATTGAGCGAAACTTGCTTTGAAATAGGCGTTAAATGCTCAGAACTGTCGGATAAAATAGGGCATACTGGACGCAATATATAGACCAAAGAAAGTAACCACGCGCATGAATCCAATCTGCCTCAACGACCCTTTTTCTCTTCCTAATGGCCAAGTGATCAAAAATCGCCTGTTCAAATCGGCAATGAGTGAACAGCTAGGTGATAAACACCATAACCCTAAGCAAGGTTTGGTCACGCTTTACCAGCGTTGGGCTCAAGGAGGAATTGGCCTATCCATGACGGGTAACGTGATGGTCGATAGAGGTGCGCTTGGTGAACCTAAAAACGTTGTGTTGGATGAACACAGTGACTTAAGCGTATTTCGTGAGTGGGCGAAGGCTGGAACACAAAATGGTTCGCAGATATGGATGCAATTGAACCACCCAGGAAAGCAAATCCCTAAATTCTTATGTGATAGCCCGGTTGCTCCTTCGGCTATCTCTTTAGAGCGTGGATTAGAGAAAGGCTTCAATACGCCACGAGCTCTGACTGAGACGGAAATAATCGCAATCATTGATAAATTTGCGCTGAGTGCAAAGCTATCAAAACAAGCGGGTTTTACTGGTGTGCAGATCCACGGTGCTCATGGTTATCTTGTCAGTCAGTTTTTGTCTTCGAGACACAATCAACGCCAAGACAAATGGGGTGGCTCACTCGAAAACAGACTTCGTTTTGTGCTTGAGGTTTATCGTGCGATTCGAAAAGAGGTCGGTGACGATTTCCCCGTCGGGATTAAGCTCAACAGCGCCGACTTCATGAAAGGTGGCTTCACTGAAGAAGAGTCGATGCAGGTTGTACAAACATTGAGTGATAACGGTATCGACTTGATTGAGATCTCTGGCGGCACCTATGAAAGTCCATCAATGATGGGTTCAAAGAATAAGGCTGAATCAATCAAGGCCAGCACGGTAAAGCGTGAAGCGTATTTTATGGATTACATGGTGAAGGCGAGAAAACTCGTCAGCACACCGCTGGTGGTCACGGGTGGTTTCCGAACCGCGCAAGCAATGAATGAAGCATTAAACACCTCGGCTACCGATTTTATTGGTATTGCACGCACAATGGCGGTTGATCCGGACTTCCCTAACAAGTTAATCGAAAACCCTAGCCACGGCATGCCGCTAACCGTGCCAACCACAGGAAAACCTGTATTAGATAAGGTAGCAATGGTCGGGCTGGTTTGGTATGAACATCAGATGTGGCGCATTGCCTCTGGCAAGAATGCCGACCCTAAATTAAGCGCATTAGGTGTGGTGGTAAAAACAATTCTCAGCGCCGGCTGGCACGCTTTCAAAAAACGCAGAGCGTAAGCAGTCATGGATTGTTGAAGCAGAACTTTGAGAAATTGAAGTTCTGCTTTTTGTTTGTCTCTTTTTAAATTCTCGATAAATACGTCGTAGGGCACCCCAGCCAGTCTTTGTTGTGGCACTGATCGAATACCAACATGAGTATTAGTTATAGTGTCCATAAGTGGAAAATCAGAGTAGACCAACTAGGATGAATTGAATTAAACCCTACAATTAATTCAACAACATGGTAGTTGCTATGAAGAAAATAACCCTTTTGTCCGTTACGATTTTATCTAGCCTTTCTTTCTCATCTTTTGCTAAAGATTGTGATCCCAATTTGCTGCCTTCTTGGAAAGACAGTGAGAGTAAATCCGCTATCGTCGACTTTGTTGGGCAAGCCACCAAAGCAGAGTCTGATGCGTTCGTGGCGATTGAAGATCGTATTGCCGTGTTCGATAACGACGGTACGCTTTGGTCGGAAAAGCCTTATTACTTCCAATTGGCTTTTGCGTTGGACCGAGTAAAAGAGATGGCTCCAGAACATCCTGAGTGGAAAACAGAAGCACCGTTTAAGTTTGTGCTTGAAGATGATATTGAGAGCGTTCTGGGTAGCGGTGAAGAAGGGTTATTGAAAATCATCATGGCGACACATTCTGGTATGACAGTTGAACAATACCAGCAAGACGTTGAGCAATGGTTGACGGTAGCAAAAGATAAACGCTTCAACAAAGCCTACACAGACCTTACTTATCAGCCAATGAAAGAGATGCTGACTTACCTTCAAGAGCATGACTTTAAGACTTACATTGTGTCGGGCGGAGGCGTTGACTTCATGAGGGCGTGGGCTCCACAAGCTTACAACATTCCTACAGAGCAAATCATCGGTAGTGCTCTTAAATACAATTACAGCTACAACGATGGCAAACCAACGGTGACCAAAGATTCGTCCATTTTGACCATTGATGATAAAGCCGGAAAGGTCACCAACATTCAGCATATTATCGGTAAGAAGCCGATTTTAGCGGTCGGTAACTCAGACGGTGATCAAGCCATGATGCAATGGGCAACGAGCCAACCCAACTCTATGGCGATGATTGTTCATCACACTGATGCTGAGCGCGAGTGGCAGTACGATCGTAAGTCTCATGTTGGCAAGCTTGATAAAGCTTTAGATGAGGCGAATTCCAGAGAGGATTGGACACTGATCGACATGAAATCAGATTGGTGTGAGGTGTACTAACGCCACGTTTACCCTTAGTCAAAATCACAAAGGCTTGGATTTTTAATTCGAGCCTTTTTTGTGAGCGGAGGTTTTGGGAATGAACGGTTTGAAAGCAATCGTTTGAAAGGAATAAGGTGTTATGGGCTCGCTTTAAGCAAGAACGTACTATAAATTTTCAATGCATGACGGTTTAATCGGGATAGTCAGAAATTAAAGGAATAGAAAAATGAAAACGATCGGTTTGCTCGGCGGTATGAGTTGGGAGTCGACAGTGAGTTACTACAAGTCCATCAACGAGGGCGTTAAAGCCACACTCGGCGGGCTCAATTCTGCGAAGGTTTGTATGTACAGCGTGAACTTCGATGAGATAGAAAAGCTTCAACATCAAGGTCGTTGGGCTGAGACGGCTGATATCTTATCGGACGCGGCTTTATCGGTAGAGAAGGGCGGGGCTGATTTCATTCTGATTTGTACCAATACCATGCATAAGGTCGTTCCTGAGATCGAAGAGAAGATCATGATTCCTATCTTGCACATCGCTGATACCACGGCGCAGAAGCTGCTGGAACAAGGAGTGAAGAAAGTCGGATTGATCGGTACTGCTTTCACGATGGAACAAGATTTTTATAAAGGCCGTCTGACTAACAAATTCGGTATCGATGTTGTAATCCCGGATGAGGATGACCGAGAGAAAGTGCACAACATCATTTACCAAGAGTTGTGTCGAGGCCAAGTAAAAGAAGCCTCTCGAGATGTATACCGTCAAATCATTGAGAAGCTAGGCCAACAAGGTGCAGAAGCCGTTATTCTGGGGTGCACTGAAATCGCCCTGCTGATTCAGCAACAACACACTGATGTTCCCCTGTTTGATACCACAGCCATTCATGCAGAAGCGGCAGTACGTTTGGCGACGAGTGACTAACTTCTAGCTCTTGTTCTTAGAACCATAGCAGTCCTCTTTTAGTTTTTGTGCGATTTTTATTCAGTTGAGTGAAAGTTTTTTGTACAAAAGCGGGTCGTTAATTAATGAAGCGATGCCTTGTTCATTAACCAAGGCTTTATCGGCAGGTAAGGCTTTAGTTAATGGCTGAGGTATCCGCGCTTTTAAGCACTATGCTTTAGTCATGACCAAAAGAGGATTTATTATGAAATGGCTTATTTTATCTGTAACGCTGTTATTCGTGGCAGGATGCCAATCGACGGGGTCTCAAGAAGCACAAGTCGGTGACGACATGAATCGAGTTCATACTCAAGGGTGCAGCAGCTAATCTCTTTTTGTGGAAACACCTTTTCAGCTGCTCCAATAGAGAGTTACCCCTATAAAGCCTTGTGTTGTCACAAGGCTTTTATTTTATACAAAATCTAAAAACTGATTCGACTATATTGCGAATTATCAATGAATACTGGTGTTGATAAACTCTGTTTTATTCAAGCACGCTCTCGTGCTTATAGACCGGAGAAACCAATATGAATTACGAGGGAAAAGTATATCGTCCATGGACAGAGGCGAAGAGCATTCTGATTCAAACCACATTAGGTTGCAGCATCAACACATGTACGTTCTGTAATATGTTCAGTGATAAACGATTCAAGGTTCGTGATATTGAGGATGTGTTTAAAGATATCGAAGAAGCGCGCCTGATTTATCCTTATGTTGAATCAATTTTCCTTATCGATGGCAACGTGATGGCGGCTCGCACGGATTACCTTCTTAAGATTTTGGATAAGCTTCGCCATACCTTTCCAGAAAGCAGAAAAGTATCGCTCTATAGTGGTTTGAACGATTTCCGTCGTAAAAGCTTGAGCGAACTTAAAGAGCTTAAAAGTGCTGGTCTCACTATGGCTTATGCGGGGTTGGAGTCGGGCGATGCGGTTGTACTCGAGAACATCAAAAAGCGCCTGACACCAGAACAAGCGATCGAAGGCATGGCATTAGCCAAAGAAGCAGGCATTGAAACCTTACTTTCGTTTATCTTCGGCCTTGGCGGTCGTGATCGATCACGTGAACATATTGTCGAGACCACAAGATTACTGAATATCATGAAGCCTGAGCAGATAGCGCCAATGGCGTTAGCGATTCAGCCTGGCACCGTGATGGAACAAGAAGTAAAAGACGGTAAGTTCGTTATGCCGACGCAACTTCAGATCTTAGAAGAAGAAAAGTATCTGCTTGAGAATCTAAACATCGATACTTTCTATTGGGGTGACCATGGCAATAACATCGTGACTCAGAAAGGTTTCCTACTTGATTCAAGAGAGCAATTTTTGGCTAAGGTGAACCGTGCGATAGCATCAAACCCAATGGCTAAAGATAGTGTTATTCAGACGTTTGCTTGGTAGCGTTTACTTAAAAACGATATTTGCAGGCTAAGTAAAAATCGAAAGAAGTATTGTTTTTGAGGCGGGATAATCGCCATAAACCTACTTCCGTTACTGAGACAATTCAAAATCAGCAAAGCCATTTTCTTGGTGGATGTTGTAAATTTGTGAATCTGAATTGTCTATATTCTATGCTGTGTACTGGATCTCATTTGTTATTTGACTCCCTTGCTAAGGTTAATAATGAATGCGTAATACCAATCACTTTACTCAACTTAAGAGGTTTCTATGCTAGGTGAAAATCATTCTCTTGTTCACGAATTTCCTGAAATGAAAGATAAAATTGCTGAGCTTGTTAAAACTGACGATGGCTTTGCAGCAGACATGAAGACGTACGACAACCTTGATAAAGAGATTCGTAAGCTTGAGCTGAAAGATTCACCCATTGATGATGGCTCGATGCACCAACTGAAACATGATCGTTCTGTACTGAAAGATGCACTGCATGCACGTTTAACTGGCTAGTGAGCGGGTAGTTTTGTTGATTAGCTAAATGGCGAATTGCAGACTTAGACAAAAAAACTCCTTCGGGAGTTTTTTTCGTTTTGGCTCAATAACATCATCACAATTCAACTGAGTTAATACGTTGTATTGTTATGTGAATGACGCATAATGAGGGTTACTGGTACACGATTTTTAAGATTTTATTGGTAATCTCATGAATATTGAACACCTCAAATTGTTTGTTCGTTTAGCTTCCACGCATAACATCAGCATGGCTGGGCAAGAGCTTGGTTTGTCTCCTGCTGTTGCAAGCTCGCACATCAGTAAACTGGAAGACAATTTAGGCGTTCGCTTGGTGCATAGAACCACTCGCAAGGTCTCTTTAACCGAAGAGGGGGAAGCATTCTTACCTCATGCTGAAGAGGTGTTATCGAGTGTCGATGCTGCCAAATCGGCGGTTGGTGTGGGCTGTGACTCTCCAACCGGAACGCTGCGAGTTACCGCATCTGCGTCTTTTGGGCGTTTGCATCTTGTTCCTGCTTTACCTGGATTCTTAGAGCGCTACCCTGGGTTAAAAGTCGATCTCAGGCTATCAGATTCGATGGTGGATGTTGTTGAGGGTGGCTTTGATATCGCAATTCGTATCTCAGAGCTGAAAGACTCGACACTGATTGCCCGAAAACTTGCGACAGACAAACGCATTGTGTGTGCATCGCCTGATTACTTAATCAAATACGGTAAGCCAGCCACACCTCAAGATCTTAACGATCATCAGTGTATTAGCCTAATTGGTTTAGAAAACTGGACCTTCAATACTGAAAGTGGGCCTAAGACGATAAAGGCATCTGGGTCGTTCAGGGCAGATAACGGAGAAGCACTGCGTGACGCAGCTTCTGGTGGAATGGGTATCACGGTGACGTCGAATTGGTGTGCGTATGAGCAACTGAAAAGTGGTCAACTGATTCAAATATTAGAAGATTACCCATTAACCTCAGAGCCTGCGATTTGGGCTGTGTACCCAAGCACAAGGTTACTTGCGCCAAAGGTGAGAGCCTTCATTGACTACTTCTCTGAGTATTATGGCAACCCGCCGTATTGGGAGTAAACGTAGAGACAAGCGTTGTACGAAAAAGCCCTGTGTTTCTAACTTAATACATTAGAAACACAGGGTTTTTTTATTGAGATTTGCAAATCAACTCGCATGAGTCGTCGCGATTAAGAAAGCGTCGCTTTGATGATCTCTTCAATTTTAGCGACAACTTGCTGTGACTTATCGCCGTAAATCGCATCTGGGTGTGGGTTTGCAAACGTGTTGTTGTCGTTATCAAAGTATTGACCGCTCGCTTGTGCGAACTCATCAGACAATGATGCGCGAACCAGAATATCAGAACCGATGCTTAGGTCGCCGCCTGCAATACCGTAAGCGTCTTTCACCATCTTACTGCCTAGTAACGAAGCTGGGTTGACCGCAACCACCATTGGCCCCGTAGAGCCTAACTCTTTTGCCATCTCTCGAGTCCACATGGTGATCGCAAGCTTGCTTTGTGCGTAAGCGTCACCATCAGACATTGGCTTCTTGCCTTCTAGCGCTTCGATGTTCACTGCAGCTTGCGCCGCTGAAGACAGGTTCACCACTCGGCTAGATGCATCGAGTACAGGTAGCAGACGTTTAGTCAGATGGTATGGTGAAATGGTATTCACAACAAAACGAACATCTAACCCGTCTTTAGTGATCGGGTTCGGAGTGTTGAACACACCTGCGTTGTTAATCAGTACATCAATCTTATCGTGCTCAGCAATTATTTCGTCCGCCAACGCATCCACATCAGCCAGAACAGACAAGTCTGCCACGTAACTTTGAATTTTCGCTTCAGCAGAGATAGCCACAAGTTGCTGCTCTACGTCTTTGAGTTTGCTTGGGTTACGTCCATGCAATAAAACGTGGTGACCTTGTTGAACAAGTACTTTTGCCGTTTCGAAGCCGATACCATCGGTAGAGCCTGTGATCAGAATAACTTTTTGCATGGAATAGATTCCTTATTAAAGCGCTGACATGGTGAGCGTTTTTAAATGTGTTGTTTCGTTGAGATAAAGAATAGCAACCTTTTGTGAAGTTGATAATCAACGGGATTAATAAAACACTATTTAGTTTTTGTTGAAAATAGAGGTGTAAACAAAGTCTCCGGTTGAGCGGAATAGCAGACAATAAAAAAGCTTAGCGCGGGGGACGCTAAGCTTCATTGTTAAGTATGTTCTTGAACCATGTTTAGGCTGGTGGGGTTAGCCTACCTGAGAAAAGCTCACTACCTTGCTTTGTAGCTTCTCTTTCAGGTAATCCGTCACCGCTTGCTGCTCGGATTCGCTCATGTACAGACCAAGCTTGGTTCTGCGCCACAAGATGTCTTCGTCAGTCATCGCCATCTCTTCATTGATCAAGTAATCGATTTCAACTTGATAAACGCCATGCGCCTCGCTTGAGAACTGGATGCCAAGGTCTGCTTCGCTATTTGCGCCTTCCAGTAGCTTCCAAGTGTAAGTACCAAATTGAGTCACGTAGCGAAGCAATAGCGCTTCAGGTGCCCAAGGGTATTTAGTGTGGATCATCTTCGCAAGTTGCTCTCTGCTGCAACTAAAGTTACCGCCTGGAAGCGTGTTGTTGGCTGTCCAAGGTGCACCCATGTTGGTTAGGTGTGGTTCTAACTTCTTAAGTGCTGCTTCGCCTAGCTTACGGTAAGTGGTTAGCTTGCCGCCGAAGATCGAAAGCAGTGGCGCTTGATCCAGTTCTGCGTCCAATTCCAACGTGTAGTCACGAGTGATCGCTTGTGGAGAATCAGATTCATCGTCACAAAGCGGTCTTACGCCACTGTATGTCCAAACTACATCTTCACGGCCAAGCTGTTTAACAAAGTGCTGGTTAACAATATCAATCAAGTAATCCACTTCGACATCATCAATTGCGACGTTACGTGGGTCGCCTTTGTATTCAAGGTCAGTCGTGCCGATGATCGAGAACTTATCTAGGTAAGGGATCATGAACACAATACGATTGTCTTTGTTTTGCAGAATGTACGCTTGTGGTTCGTCATGAATGCGTGGCACAACAATGTGTGAGCCTTTGATCAGACGAATATTACGAGGCGAAGCTTGCTCTAATCCATCATCAAAGAACTGTTTAACCCAAGGACCAGCCGCGTTAACAAGCGCTTTTGCTTTGCGTTCAAAGCGTTGGTTTGTCATCACATCAAGGATCGTCACATGCCAAATACCACCTTCGCGGTGCGCTTTTTCAACACGGCAGTAGTTACGTACTTCTGCGTTGTTTTCTTTTGCTGCTAATACGTTGAGCAACACCATACGCGCATCATCCACCCAGCAATCTGAGTATTCGAAGCCCGTCTTCATTTCTGGTTTCAGTAGGCCCGATTTCGCTAGGTTGACTGTCTTGCTTCCCGGAAGAGTGGTGCGCTTACCCAAGTTATCGTAAAGGAATAGGCCACAGCGAATCATCCAAGCTGGGCGTAAAAATGGTCGATGAGGCAAACGGAAACGCATTGGTTGAGCAACATGAGGCGCTTTTCTTAACAAGACTTCACGTTCAGCGAGTGCTTCCGAAACCAAACGAAATTCGTAATGTTCAAGGTAGCGTAGGCCACCGTGGATAAGCTTTGAGCTGGCAGAAGACGTTGCAGATGCGAAATCATTTGCTTCGTATAAGCCAACGTTTAGACCACGACCTGATGCGTCTGCCGCGATGCCTGCACCGTTGATGCCGCCGCCAATCACGATCAAGTCTAAAGTGGAAGATGTACTGTTGTTTGAATTATTTTGTTGAGCACTCATGGTTTTGACCTCTTTCTGAGCGAACGAGCATTTTAGAACATAATTGAATCCTATATGAACTTTCGTTTGCGGTCATTTATTATTTTCGTTTATGCGCGTTTTATGTGATTTGGGCATAAAAAAACCTCTGCTTATGAAAGCAGAGGTTCAAATAAGACTAATTCGAGCATAGAAGCGACAGTGACAGCGAGCAAGTTTTACTTTATTAACTTTTCTATAAAGAATGGTGATTCATTTAAGAAAGTGGCGTCACTGAGCTCTTATGTTTAGTTATTCGCTCATAGGACGAGCGGTATCGATCACTTCTAATGGTATTGCCGAATCTTTAAGGATGTTGAGGATCTCTTCTGGTGGCTGCTTATTGGTAAATACCATGTGGGCTTGAGAGATATTGCCGAGCTTAACCATCGCGTTACGGCCAAACTTAGTGTGGTCGACGGCTAAGAAGATGCTGCGACTGTTTTCTATGATGGCTTGTTTCACACGAACTTCGTGGTAATCAAAATCGAGCAGTGAGCCATCAAAATCGATTCCACTGATACCCAAAATACCGAAGTCGAGGCGGAACTGCTTCACAAAATCGAGTGTCGCTTCGCCAACAATACCGCCGTCGCGGTTGCGTACTTCGCCACCGGCCAAGATAACCTTTATCTCTGGGTTCGGCAGAAGGATGCTGGCAACGTTAATGTTGTTGGTGACAACTCGTAATTGTTTGTGATTTTTATTGAGCGCACGAGCCACCGATTCTGGCGTGGTGCCGATATCAACGAACAGGGTTGCACCATCTGGGATGTGCTTAACCAGTTCGTCGGCGATCACGTCTTTTTCGTTGAAGTTAAGCGCTTTACGCGTGTTATAAGAGGTGTTTTCCGAGCTTAAAGGAATGGTAGCACCACCATGATAGCGACGAATCTTGTTGCTATCGGCCAGTTCATTGAGGTCTCGTCTGATGGTTTGTGGGCTGACATCGAACTTTTCAACGAGCTCTTCGGTGCTCACATATCCTTGTGTTTTTACCAGATCTACAATCTGCTGGTGTCTTGGTATCTGCTTCACTTAACTTACCACTCCCTGCGCGCAAAGGGCTCTAGCGCGTCAAAATCGAAAATATAAACTCACGCTATTGTGCTCGAATTGATGAAAAGAGAGAAGTAATGATGGTAAGGAATCATGTCTAAACCGCAAAAACGCTGGTCAATACGTGGAATTTGAGCCTGAAACGCAAAAAAGAGCACAAAATAGTGCTCTTTTTACTTTCGTTTGCTGAGGTTCGAGCAATCTAATCGATGAGATTGCTCGAGTTCCTAGGTCAACGATTAATGATTAACGATGAGCTGAATACTCAGTATTACTCTTCGTCGTCATCGTGCAGCTCAGACCAAACCTGTGCACACTTGATTGCACGCTTCCAGCCTTTATAACGGCGGTTACGCTTCTCTTCGTCGTGGTGTGGCATGAAGGTGCGGTTAAGAACGGCTTTGTCTTGAAGCTCGTCAATGCTGTCCCAGAAACCAACCGCTAGGCCAGCAAGGTAAGCGGCACCCAGAGCGGTTACTTCCGTTACTTCAGGACGGTGAACTTCAGTATCAAGCACGTCTGATTGGAACTGCATTAGGAAGTTGTTCGCTACTGCGCCGCCATCAACACGTAGGTTCGCTAGCTTGATGCCAGAGTCCGCTTGCATCGCGTCTAATACGTCACGCGTTTGGTAAGCAATGCCTTCCAAGGTTGCACGGATAATGTGGTTAGAGTTAACACCACGAGTCAGGCCAACAATCGTACCGCGAGCGTAAGCATCCCAGTATGGTGCGCCTAAACCAGTAAACGCAGGGACTACGTAAACGCCGTTTGAAGAGTCTACTTTGGTTGCGAAGTACTCAGAGTCTTCTGCGCCAGCCAGTAGCTTCATTTCATCACGTAGCCATTGGATTGATGCGCCGCCCATGAATACTGCACCTTCCAGTGCGTATGCAGGCTCGCCTTTAGGGCCACATGCCAGTGTTGTTAGTAGGCCGTTTTTCGATGTGACTTTCTCTTGGCCTGTGTTCATTAGAAGGAAACAACCCGTGCCGTAAGTGTTCTTAGCTTGGCCTGCTTCTACACACATTTGACCGTAAAGAGCTGCTTGTTGGTCACCCGCAATACCTGCGATTGGAATACGAGTACCGCCTTTACCACCAAGGTTTGTTTGACCGTAAACCTCAGAAGAACGCTTCACTTCTGGCATCATTGATGACGGGATCCCCATTTCATCAAGTAGCTTTTGATCCCAGCATAGGTCGTTGATGTTGAACAACATAGTACGTGACGCGTTAGTGTAATCCGTAACGTGAACACGTCCTTGAGTCATCTTCCAAACCAACCAAGTATCAACCGTACCGAACAGTAGCTTGCCAGCTTCAGCGTCTTCGCGAGCGCCTTCAACGTTGTCTAGAATCCATTTTACTTTGGTACCTGAGAAATACGGGTCAAGGACTAAGCCAGTATTGTCACGTACGTAGTCTTCTAGGCCACGTGCTTTTAGGTCTTCACAGATGTCTGCTGTGCGGCGACACTGCCACACGATTGCGTTATAAACCGGCTTGCCTGTCTCTTTGTTCCAAACAATGGTGGTTTCACGTTGGTTAGTGATACCAATGCCCGCTAGCTCATCGCTACGGATGCCTGCTTTAGCAAGCGCTTCAACCAATGTTGAGCTTTGAGTTGCCCAGATTTCCATTGGATCATGTTCAACCCAACCGGCTTTAGGATAAATCTGAGTAAATTCGCGTTGAGAAGAGCTTACGATGTTTGCATCGTGGTCGAGGATTACAGCGCGAGAGCTTGTGGTGCCTTGGTCTAGGGCAACAATGTATTTTTGCTCGGTCATGGTAAGAATCCTTTTTCTTTTGTTATTTATATTTTAGTAAATGTAGGGGCGCTTAGTGATTAAGCTTGAGCTTGTTCAGCTTCTTGTTCTGTTTCACATTGGTTTGGAATTGTGCAGCCTTGGCCTTCAATAGGTAGGTAAGCACCGATAACACGTGGGTACAACCAGCCACCAAAACATGCACCCGCAATTGGAGCAAGGATTGGTACGATGAAGTAAGGAATATCACGAGCACCTGTTAGAGCGAAATCCCAACCTGCAAAGTAAGCGAACAGTTTTGGTCCGAAGTCACGAGCAGGGTTCATTGCAAAACCAGTCAGTGGACCTAAAGAACCACCGATAACTGCGATAAGAATACCGATAAGTAGCGGGTTCATTGCGCCGCGAGATGCGCCATTGTTCTCATCACCTAACGCTAAGATGGCAAACATCAACACTGCAGTAATCACGAATTCCACAGCAAAAGCGCCGAAGAAAGAGAGTGAAGCATGTGGGTAAGTCGAGAAGATACCAGCAGTTGATAGTGCGTCTTGGCTGCTACGAACGAAGTTGTGTGCGATTTCGTAGTCAGTGAATAGGTTACTGTACAGGCTGTAAACCAGTGCTGCAGAACAGAATGCGCCAAGCAGTTGCGAAATGATGTAAGGCAGCACTTTCGCTTTATCAAAGCCATGGAACATTGCTAGTGCAATCGTCACCGCTGGGTTGATGTGAGCGCCTGACACGCCGGCAGTACAGTAAATTGCAATCGCAACACCGAAGCCCCAGATGATGCTGATTTCCCATTGTCCGAATGTTGCACCGGTTAGTACCAGTGCTGCCACACAGCCAACGCCGAAGAATATGAGTAATCCTGTACCGATAAATTCAGCCAAGCATTGCCCAAATAAAGAAGGGTGTTTGTTTGTTGTCATGTTCGAGTCCTTTTTAGTTTTGCTTATCTAGCACGCGTATTGTGCATAAATTTGCGAACTCGAAAATAAACGAACATCAAAAGTGAGCGTTTGAGCATAAAATTGTTAATTAAAGTCACTTGAAATGTTAATCCGAACACTTTTGCTCGGAAAAGACGCTCGCATGAACGTCATTGTTCGAATGGATGTGTTTCGAGGTCGCTAAAACTACCTGTATGTAAACGGATGCACAACTGGTACGAGGAGTTTATGTTTGGATTTGTGATGCTACTTCGTGAGTGGTGGATTATTAGACGTAGCTTGATGATATTTAACACACTTTATGATATGTGACCCGTCCGTCTATGCTTATGTGGTCATCGTATTTATTCTCCTTTTTACGATGACTGATTACCAGTTAGCCCCTTTTTATTTCAATGGATGCAGCTCTAAACCAGAGCTGCCACTTTTCCTTTCGCTACCAATTGATCTCGAACCGAGTCATACGCCCAGTTGAACGCAATCGCGTAAAGTACGAAGAAAATCACTAGGCCGATGTCCATGATCAGTACGGTTAGGAAGTCGAGTTGTAGAACCCACATCAAGACAGGTAGAGTCACTGTCATCAAGCCAAGTTCAAAACCTAATCCGTGCAGGATACGTGTTTTCGTGGTTCTTTTGCTTCGGTCTGTTCCGTAAATTTTGTCGTAGCCATAGTTGTAAACGTAGTTCCAAGCCATCGCTATCAATGATATTGCGAGCGCTAAGCCTGCCATTTCACCTGCGCCATTTCCTGTAACATAGGTTGCAAGCCCTGCCATCAAAACCAAAGCAACCAATTCAAATAGCACCATGTGCAACATGCGTTCTTTATGTGACATTTTTCTAACTCTCTTTACGATTAAATAGCCGCCGATGGGCTAATGACTTGGCTAGATAATATCTACTTAAGTGATAATATAAAGATAGTTATCATCACATATAGTGATAGTAAGTTTTGGGAGAAACCGAATGTACAACATTGAACAGCTGAAAATGTTTGTGTATGCCGTTGAATTAGGGTCATTTTCTGCCAGTGCTCGTCAATTGGGTAAGGTGCAGTCGGCGGTGAGCCAAGGCATCAGTAATCTTGAAATAGATTTTAATGTTGAGCTTTTTGATCGTTCGACTCGAAAGCCTTCACTAACCAAAGCGGGCGAGCAGTTATTTAAACAGGTGAAAGCGATCGTGCTGCAGGTTGAAGATCTGAATGTGACGGTTAGTGCGATGGGTAGCGGAGAAGAGGGGCTCATCAAAATTGCATTAGATGATTCATTGCTAGTTCCGAACCTATCTAAGATCCTTAGTCAGTTCAGTCAACAATTCCCTGCGACTGAAGTTGAACTGGTTGCGTGTACCACGACAGAGGTCAATCCGTTAATTATTGAAGAGAGAGCCGACATTGGATTGATGTTTACCAATTTGGCTTTTGATGTCGGCTCTGAGCCTTGCTTTATTGGTCACTTACCATTTATTGCTGTGTGTCATCCAAGTCATTCACTCGCAAAAACAGGTGTCGCGAAACTCCCTGATTTACTCCCACATCGTCAGTTAGTGTTGAGGGGAGACAAGGGTAAGGTGATGGATCAGTTTCCGATGATTGCCGGTAAGGTGTGGTGGTCAAACAGCTTTATTGTTATCAAAGAGATGGTACTTGGCAGTGATATTGGCTGGGCATACTTACCCAAGTACCTTGTCGAAGAGGAGCTGAATAAGCGGCGTTTAGTGGAGATTAATGTCTCATTCGATCACAAAACATGGTCGCCGCCCGTTGATCTTGTTCTGTCTAAAACACGCTCAAAAGGTCCAGCCTTGCTTTGGCTTGAACAAGCATTGAAAGGCTTACTAGACGAAGCGTAAAAAACTGGACGAAACTTAAATTGGGTGAAAATGAACAAAAAAAGGCTCACCGCTTAGCGTGTGAGCCTTTCTGTTCAAAGTGATACTGATTTTTATTAGTTCTAGACGCTAGGTTTAACCGTCTGACCGTTGTAGTACTTGTCTTTCATCTTAAGTGCCACGTTCACTAGGTAAATCAGCACAGGTACTTCAATCAGTGGACCGATAACACCGGCAAACGCTTGGTCTGAGTTGATACCGAATACTGAGATAGCAACGGCAATCGCTAGCTCGAAGTTGTTACCTGTCGCTGTGAATGCAATTGATGCGTTCTTGTCGTATTCAATACCCATCTTCTTACCAATGAAGAAGCTGATGAAGAACATCGCTGTGAAGTAGATAGTCAGTGGAACCGCAATCAACAATACGTCCATTGGCAGTTCAACAATCATCTCGCCTTTTAGGCTGAACATCAGAACGATAGTTGTCAATAGAGCAATCAGTGTGATTGGAGAGATACGTGGAATAAACACGTCGTTGTACCACTGCTCGCCTTTCATCGACACAAGGATCTTACGGCTTAGGAAGCCCGCTAGGAATGGGATACCTAAGTAGATAAGTACACTGTGTGCAATGTCGATCATCGAGATATCAACCAACATGCCTTCGTAACCAAATACTGGTGGAAGAACGCTGATGAACAACCACGCCATAAAGCTGTAGCTCACCACTTGGAATGCACTGTTTAGAGCAACCAATGCCGCGCCGTACTCTTTGTTACCGCCGCCGATGTCGTTCCAAACCAGAACCATCGCCACACAACGAGCAAGACCAATCAGAATCACGCCGACCATGTAACCTGGGTGGTCACCCAAGAAAGTCAGTGCCAATACGAACATCAGAATTGGGCCAACAAGCCAGTTCATGATCAAAGATAGCTTGATCGCTTTCTTATCTTTTACCACGGTGCCGAGCAGGTTGTAGTTAACCTTAGCCAGAGGTGGGTACATCATTAAGATAAGGCCAATCGCAAGCGGAATGTTGGTGGTACCAACAGACATAGATTCGTTCCACTGTTCGATCTGTGGGAATAGGGTGCCAAGCAATACACCAAGGCCCATGGCAATAAAAATCCACAGTGTTAAGTAGCGATCTAGAAAACCTAACTTTGGTTTCATGATAATCTCTCTTTGTTGATATCGTAAATCGTCGAAAAACGATTAGTTGTGGCAAAAAAACACGCTTAAAAGTAAAGGCCACTAAAGCCAATCATTCAAGCGTGAACTTCTATTTTAAAATACTGTTAAATACCGATTCGAAGCGTTGAATATTGTCGCGGTCGATGCGGTAACACATCTTCGGCGGAATCGACTCAGCCGTAATAAAACCTGAGGCTTTCAATATTCTTAAGTGCTCTGATACCGTTGATTGAGCTAAACCCAATTCACTTACCAGATCACTGTTCAAGCAGCCGCCCGATTTTTCTAAAGCGGACAAGATACTAAGTATGCGAATTCTCGCTGGATGAGCGAGTGCTTTTGCTAACGCAGCCATCTCTTTTTCTGCTTCAGCATTACTCGGCGGAAGAGGTAGAGAACAGCTATCTGTTGCTTGGCATGTTGCAGTCATACTTAGTGGGCTCACTTACTACTAATCGTTAAAAGACGATTGATAGTAAGCCTATTTCTTTTATTGGTCAACGCGAAATTTAAAAGTCGGCTTAAATTGGCATATTAAATCAGTCGTTATAATTAAGCTGATACTCGCTTTCTTATCTGTTTTCACACCCTTATTGCGCATAAACAAGATCTTAGATTTAAACAAAGAAATCGACCGAAAAGCGTTGCATTCATTGGCTACTCTAACGATATAATCGAACGCAGAACCGTTACACAAGATAACGAAAAATCATAATTTACACTTTAATATTTACTTATAGGTAAGCCCTGAAATGCCACAACAGAACATCAAATTTATCGCTGCTGATATGGACGGCACTCTGCTTAATGAACACGGGAGGCTAGACCCTGAATTCTTCAATCTTTATGAGCGACTAGAAGCTCAAGACATCACTTTTGCTGCGGCATCGGGCCGTCAGTACTACAGTCTGATAGAGACTTTTGCTCCGCTAAAAGATCGCATGATGTTCGTTGCTGAAAACGGCACATTGGTGATGCACAAAGGCCAAGAGCTTTACAGTTGCTTACTTGATACCGATGCCATCAAAGAGATCATTAAAGAAGCTCGCGCGATTGAAGGCGCGCATGTGGTGCTATGTGGTAAGAAATCGGCATACATTGAAACCAAAGATGAGCGTGCTCTAGCGGAGATCTCTAAGTACTACCATCGCCGTGAGCAAGTAGAAGACTTACTGGCGGTAGAAGACGATTTCATCAAGGTCGCTATCTGTCACTTTGACGGTTCACAAGAGAAAGTGAACCCGAGCATCAATGCCAAGTTTGGTGAGAACTACCAAGTGGTTGTCAGTGCGAAAATTTGGTTGGATGTGATGAACGCTGAGGCATCAAAAGGCGCGGCGATTAAACATCTACAAAACACACTCGGCTTCACTTACGAGCAGACCATGAGTTTTGGTGACTACCTGAATGACTTGGAAATGCTTAAAGAGAGCTACCACTCATACGCGATGGAAAATGCACACCCAAAGTTGAAAGAGATCGCTCGTTTTGGCGCGCCAAGTAACGTCGATGCGGGTGTGTTCCAAGTGCTAGAGAAGCTGCTAGCGTAACGTGGTTAAGCTCAATCCGATTTTTATCAAAGCCAACTCGTGGATATGAGTTGGCTTTTTTGTTGCTGAGCCTGAACTTTATAATCCGTCTTAACATTGATTCGCCAACGTACATTCAGGTTTGATTTTTTTACCAAGTTTACTCATCCAAAATGTAGCAGCTAGAACCACAATTCCTGCAATGGTAAAACCATACACAATGGCATCTGCGTGCGCCAATACCGCAATCAACACATAGCTTAGGCTTTGTGTGAGTGTGGCGAATAGGGCTAGCCCTCCATCCACTCTTCCTCGCTGTTTCATTGCCACCGCGTGGTGCATCCAATTGGTACGTGCGATTCTATTGAGCGCGTTGAATGCCCCGAAGATGAATGTCAGCACAATGATATACGCTGGGTTTTCTACTTGGCTCATAAGCAGTAAAGAGACGGCGATAATCACCATGGCTATTTGGATGATTGTTTTGTGGGACGCGGACTTTAGAATTAATGGTAAAGATACGCCAATGATCAGTGCACCCATGCCGAGTGAGATGTTGTAAAGCGCGAGCCAATCTCCGGTCACATTGAGCTCTGAAAACCAGATAGGAACCAATCGACTTAAAAAAGTCATCATCGGATATGAGAGACAAGAAACAATCAGGAATCCGTAGAATTGTGGTGACTGAGCAAATACATCCTTAATCTCGATTAGCTGCTGCTTGAAAGGTGTGTTTACGCTGTCCTTGATTCGTCTTCTGTAGGGAGTCATTAGGTAACTGATAGCTGAAATAGTGGAAGCAATACCTGCAAAAATTGCAAACTCATTGATGCTCCATTGTTCTAATAGCACAACGCCCAAAGCCCCTGCACCTAATGTTGTCGACTGCAGAATAATTTCTTGGTGGCTCGAGATTTTGGCGTATTCGTGGTGATCGTAATTCTCTTGCGTAAAGGCGTTGTTGGTGTGCCATGCAAGGCTACTCGAGACCCAAAAAATCAGCTGAGCTGCGCCTAACACCATAATCGAACCAAATCCGAACCAGTATATAGCAGCGACAATAAATGCGGTTGAAGCTTGAATTATCTGCGCGATGATCAGAATGTGTTTACGAGAATGGCGGTCGATCAACGCAGAAAAATACGGGGTTATTAGAAAAGATGTAACGGTACAAAGCAGGGCGGTCAGCGCGACAAAAGTCCCCATGTTAGGTGTCGCTAGCATTAACCAAGGCAGTGCTAACATAAACAGCCCTGAGCTGATGCCATCAAAGAAGCGTCCGGTAAGGTAGGGTGGTGTTTTTCTCTTCATATCGTTATCTCATAGTCTCTGTTTTGCATAACTCTACAACTTAAAGTTAACTTTAAGTCAAAGGTTAATTGAGAGAAATTGGAGTTATTCTGGAGGGAAGATATCGATATTTGAACGATCGTTCATTTTATTGTAATCTGTTGTAGAACGATAATCTAGTAGGAAAGGTGAGTATTCACTTTGTATTGGATACGCCTTAGCAACGATATTTGGAATGACGATGAGCAAGAAACTTCAACTCGATATTATTTCTGACGTAATGTGCCCTTGGTGCGTGGTCGGCTACAAAAACTTAGAGCAAGCCGTTACGGAACTTGGTTTAGAAGACCAGATTGAACTTGAATGGCAGCCGTTTGAGCTTAACCCTGACATGCCGCAAGAGGGTGAAAACCTGCGTGACCATATCATGAGAAAATACGGTTCTAGTGCGGAAGAGAGCCAACGTTCACGTGAACAGCTAGCGGCTCGTGGCAAAGCGGTTGGGTTCGATTTCAACTTCTATGACAGCATGAGAATGGTTAATTCCCGTCATATGCATGTGCTGCTCGATTTTGCTCTAGCGCACGGTAAACAGACTGAGTTAAAGCTACGCTTCTTTACTGCTCACTTCACAGAGCAGAAAGACCTGTCTGACCTTGAAGTCATGGCACAAGAACTTGAAGCGGTTGGGCTAAACTCAACCAAGGCACTGAAGCGCCTAAAGAACACCGACAACTTGAAGCAAATTGAAGCGCAAGAGTTTGAATGGCAACGCATGGGGATCTCTGCGGTTCCTACTGTGGTGTTCAATCGTAAGAGTGCTGTGACAGGCGCGCAGACGGTAGAAACCTACAAGCAGATTCTTCATGAGCTTATTGCTGAATCATAAACGGATCATTGCTATCAATTAGAGTCTGAATTTCATGGAATCATTGTCACTCGCCCAAGCGCAAAAAATGGTACTGCTTTCACAAAAACTGCCACCTAAGAAGCTGCCCTCAAAGAAACAACGTAATGGGGGCGCTTTGGCGAACACGTTGTCTGCGATTGAAAACCTTGGCTATGTGCAAATTGATACCATTTCCGTGATTCAGCGAGCCCACCATCATACGTTGTGGAATCGCAATCAAGATTACCAACTGAACCATCTCGATAAGCTGTTAGAGCGTCGAGAGGTGTTTGAGTATTGGTCGCATGCCGCTGCGTATTTACCCATGCGTGACTTCCGATTCAGCCTACATCGCAAGAATGGTTTTGCAAGCGGTAAGCTCAAGCATTGGTATAAAAAGGATGACGCACTGATGGCTCATGTTCTCAAGCGAATTGAGAATGAAGGGCCGTTGATGGCGAAAGACTTTGAAGGGGATAGGCCAAACCCCGGCGGGTGGGGCGGTAAACCGGCCAAGCAAGCATTAGAAACCTTGTTCATGCAAGGCGATTTAATGGTGCCAAACCGAGTGAGTTTTCATAAGGTGTATGACCTAACCGAGCGAGTTTTGCCGAGCGAAATTGATACCTCTGAGCCGACTGAACAAGAGTACATCGAGCATATCATTACGCGTTATTTAGAGGCTAACGGAGTTGGAATAGCGTCGGATATGAGCTACCTGCTCAAGAACACAAAGCCTCTGATTCAGAAAACACTCCAACAGATGCTTGAAGATAAGCAGGTTCTGAAAGTAGATATTCAAGGCTCTGATTACTATGTCCTGCCAGGTGCTTTTGATCTGCTGAATCAACCTCTTTCCAGAACCAAGCTTAAGATACTGTCTCCGTTTGATAACCTGCTGATTCAACGAAAGCGAATGCAATCATTGTTCAACTTTGACTACCTCCTAGAGTGCTATGTGCCTGAGGCCAAGCGCCAGTTTGGTTACTTTAGTTTACCGATTCTGTGGCAAGGTAAGCTGGTGGCACGAATGGATTGCAAGGTCGACAGGAAGACCCGTTTACTCAATATTCGTAACTTGGTTGTTGAAGACAGAGTTAAAACTCATGAGTCATTGATTCACGCCTTATGCGAAGAACTTAAACACTTCATGGCGTTTAACCAATGTGATGAGATGACTGCCCATAACACCACACCTTCCGATCTTGGCAAGCGCTTGATGAGCCATTGGCAAACAGTCTAGCGGTCTTTGTTGTTTAGAAAGCGCTTAGTTACTCGGAAAGAGCAGCTAATAAAAACTCGACAAAGGTTCTGTTCTTCAACGACAGTTGCTTAGTTTTGTAGAGCAAGTGAATCGGCTTTGGTAACGGCGCCATGCCGGGTAGGATTTCCAACAGCGCTCCACGTTTAATCTCTTCTGCGACTAAGATTGTCGGTTGCAACAACACGCCCACACCTTGTAGGGCGGCATATCGCAACACATCCCCATTATTCGACATCAAGCGCACACGCTCTTTATTCGGTGTGGCGTGAGGGGCTTGGCTGCTGTAACTGAATCCAAGCGATGGGTGCTGCGCCAAGTCTTCTAGTACTCTGATTTCAGCATGTTGGTTAAGGTACTCAGGAGCCGCGCAGTAACACATCTCATAATCCCCTAAGTATCTGGCGACTAAACTGGAATCAGACAGGTCACCGATTCGCACAATCAAATCAATATCGGATGAATAAGGATCGACAAGGTCGTTGTTCAGTACGAGTTCGACATTAATCGTTGGGTGATGCGCGAGGAACTTAGCCACAATCGGGGCAAGCACCTTGTTCCCATAGGTGACCGGACAGTTTATCTTTACCGTCCCTTGTGGCTGGTTCTCCAAGGTTTGAATTAGGTTTTCAGCATTGCTGATGTCTTCGAGAATCCGTTTACATTCTCGATAATAAAGCTGACCGGAATCGGTTAAAGACTGCTTACGCGTGGTGCGGTGGATCAGCTGAGACTTCAAACTGGCTTCTAAGGAATGGACATGCTTACTTATCATGGTCGCCGACAGGTTGAAGTGGTTTGCGGCGCTACGAAAGCTGCCTTGTTCCACCACGTAGACGAAGACTTTCATGCTGGTTAACTTATCCATTGAACACTCTTGGTTGATAAACAATAAACAAAACGTGAGTTTATCAATTATTAGGGGTTAATTATATTAATGGCAAACCGATAATTAACTAAAATAAGAGCGTGAAATGCCTCAAATGAACGAAACCATCTTTGTTACTGCCGAACTTAAGATCAAAACTAACATAGAGCGAGCTGCTGCGATCGAAGCTATCGAACAGTTTTGTTTAGACATGCAAAGCGAGCCGGGCTGTCTACAAGCGATTGCAACCTATGATCAAAGCCAAAGCGATCGTGTGATCTTGCTTGAGCAATACGCAAACCGCGAGGCGATCAATCAGCACTTTGTGATGCCTCATACCCAAGCGTTTATTGAGCGTGATATTACGGAATTAGTGCAAGCATTTGAAACGCAACGTGGACCAATCAAAACACAAGAGCAGGAGATCTAAGACATGAAATGGGGAATCCTAGGAACCAGCTTTATCTCAGGCGTAATGGCGGATGCGATTAAAGGCGATGCTCAAAGCGAGTTGTATGCCGTTGCTGGTCGTACTGAAAAAACACTTAACGAGTTTGCTGCTCAATACCAACCAACACGAACCTTCAACAGCTATGAAGCCTTGATTGAAGATGAGTCGGTCGACATTATCTATATTGCTCTGCCAAACCATGTCCATCATGAGTATGTGATTAAAGCGGCTCAAAAAGGCAAAGCGATCTTGTGTGAGAAGTCTCTGTCGGTAGATATGGAAAAAACCGAGCAAGCCTTGCAAGCCGTGAAAGAAGCGGGCGTATTCTTTGCAGAAGGTTTGATGTATCTAAACCATCCACTTATCGCCAAGCTTCATCAAGAACTAGCAACCGGTGAGATTGGTGAAGTGCGCTCAATCCAAGGCTCCTACGTTGCGGCAATTGATCAGTTCGTGAACCCTGCAAGTAAAGGCGCGCTGTACAACCTTGGCTGCTACCCAATGTCGCTGATTCACTCTGTTGCGCAGCAGCAATTTGGTGAGAGCGTGTTCGATGACGTGCAGGTCTCAGCAATCGGTCGACGAGGCCAAGATGGCAATATCTGTGAATCGTCGGCGATGATGCGTTTCAATGACCGCTTTACCGCGCAAATCCATACTGCTGAAGACCACGGTTTAAAGCACGGCTTTACGGTCCTAGGCAGTAAAGGCTGCATTACGCTAGATACTAATCCATGGCTACCGACCGAAGACAACACATTCACGGTTGAGATCTATGAAACGTCGACACGTGAAGTGAAAGCTGAAGCGCAAGGCGATGGTTTCCACTATCAAGTGCGTAATATTCGCCAAGCAGTTGAGCGAGGTGACACACAACTTGTTGCGCCGATGGCGACTCATCAAGACTCTCGTGTAATCATGAAGTTACTGACTGATTGGGAACAAGCGGCGAGCTAGTGTCTTAGTAAAAGAAATACGACTCATATTGTTCTGTATGACTGATAACAAATCACATAGACAAATATGAGCCGTATTGTTGGTTCTGCTTACTTTTTGGGCGAGCTTACTTAAGCTACAGACTCTTTAAAGGCGGTATTGAATGCCTTTGCATTGGCGCGAATCTCGTCGTCAGATAAGCCAGGCTTGTAAAGTGACGCCCCTAAACCAAAGCCTTTCGCACCTATGTCTAAGTATGGTTTCATGCTCTCGATGGTAGGGTTGATACCACCTACTGGTAAGCAGATTGCTTCGGGAGGCAGCACGGAATTCAACGCTTTAAAGCCATCAAGCCCAAGGACAGAAACCGGGAATAGTTTTAACCCTGTCGCGCCGGCAGCAAGTGCAGCGAACGCCTCTGTCGGCGTAACAACACCAGGGAAGCTGACGCAACCTGCAGCCACTGACATTTTCACGACCTGTTCGTTGAAGTTCGGCGTTACCACTAAGTTTGCACCTGTATCAATCACAGCTTGTGCTTTTTCTGGTGTGGTAACGGTACCCGCGCCAATTAAATATTGATCACCGAAATGTTCGACTAGCATTTTAATGCTGGTCAATGCATCTGGTGAGTTCAATGGCACTTCAATCATTGAGAAGCCTTCCTCAATCAAAATCTGCGTCACACGAATACAATCTTCCGGTTCTACACCACGGATAATGGCAACGAGTGGTAAGTGATCACTTAGGTTAAAGTCTTTATTTGTCATTGTTCATTGCCTCTTTAATTTTTAACATTCCAGCGATGAAAGTGTCATCGCCATTCACGTATTCGGTTGTTTTCTTTAGCTGACGACAGGCTTGGTCATAGCGTTCTGATAGAGCTTTTCCGCCCACCAAGTAGATGCTCTCTTGATGCAGTTCTCGTACTTCGTTGCCGATTAACAGCCCTGATAAGTAATCAAACACTTCACTCTCTTCTAGATTGCCGAATAGACGATGCGTTCTGGCTTTGAAGAGCTGATTGGTGATTGACGGGTTCGAGCTTTCCTCTATCCCTTTTACAAAAGCAGCGTTAGAGCTGATTTGTTCAGGCAAGCCACGCCCTAGGATTGTGTGTGTCGACAGTGCAGAGAATAGTTCGCCAGTCATGTAGGTTGAAAACGAGACTAACTTACCCGCTTCAATATTTGCGTGTTTGCTGTGAGTCCCCGGAAAAGCTGCTTCAAGCGTCGGTTTGCCTGCTAACTCAAGAAGTCCAAACAACTGAACCTCTTCACCACGCATGACGTCGTAGTGGCCATGCTCATCACAATGGCTGACACCCGGAATGATGGTGGCTGTTGCCCCCCAAGGGAGGTCGAATTGATGGGTGTTTTGAGCCAAGGACTCCACATTAGTTGGCGTGGAAACATAAGGGACGTTGACCCAGCCCTGTGCAGAACCAACCATACCTGCCATATAAATTGGGAAGTGTTGGTATTCGCCGAGCCACTCACTCAGCAATGATTCAAGCTCGGTTGCAAAGGCACCATCTTCAACCTGAAGCAGCCCCATTTTACGTTCTGTTTTATCAACGACCTGTCCTTGTTCATCCATGGCAAAGGCACGAAAGTTTGTCGTTCCCCAATCCAGAATTAGCCAACTGATTTTGTTTTTTTGATTCATAATTACAGCTCACAGACGCGCCCTAAGGCGCGCAGTTTTAGGTTTAGTTGATGTACTTTTTATCGGTTTACTTTGTCGAACCGTTAACGTTTCGGATCTAGCTAACTCTTTTTACCTAGTTAACCTTGTTTATCTAGTTCGCATTTGTTTAGTTAACTTTGCTTATTTAGTTAATTTTGTATTGCTTGATGATGTCGGTATTCACATCGACACCGATGCCCGGTTTGGTAGAGATTTGTACCTTGCCGTTTTCCATCTTGATGCCATCGCAAATGAGATCTTTGCGGAATGGGTGTGAAGACTGGTCAAACTCAAGCATTGGCTCGATAGGGTTGAGTGATAGTGGTGAACTTGGTAGTGAAGCAATAAATTGTAAAGAGGCCGCAATACCAATACCAGAACCCCACACGTGTGGAATCATCATGGTGTGGTTTGCTTGTGCCATTGCTGCAATCTTCTTACATTCCGTGATACCACCTGAAGAACATAGATCAGGTTGAATCACGTCTAACGCTCTCTGTTCAAGCCAAGGGCGGTAGCCCATTTTCCCGAACAGTTGCTCACCTGCGGCGATATAAGTCGTAGAAAGGTTCTTGATTTCTTGATAGCCAGCAATGTCTTCTGGAGCTAACAGCTCCTCTAAGAAGTACAGGTTTAACTCTTCTGTTTCTTTGATGATGCGACGTGCAGCAGCGGCGTTGTACGCCCCATTAGCATCAGCCATGATCTTCACATCATTACCAACGGCTTCACGAATCGAACGAATAAAGGCGATGTCTTCATCTACGCCAAATCCAATTTTGAGTTTGAACGCTTCAAAGCCACCATCGACATAGCGATGTGCTTCCTCAATAGCCGCTTCTGGATATTTCGCGTCTGCGACACGATAGAAGCCAGTTGCGTACGGGGTGACTTCCTTGCGGAAAGCACCGCCGATCAGTGAGTGAATCGGCTTATTGAGAGCCTTACCAATGACATCCCACAGTGCAATATCAACACCGCTGATCGCGTTCACCGCAGAACCACCTTGACCGTATGGGCGAGTCACGTTGTACATCTCTTCCCAAAGTACTTCCACGTCGAACGGGCTGCGTCCGAGCAGTAGCGGCTTAAAGGTATGTTCAATAAATGCCGCCGCAATGTGCGGGCTCTGTAGGCCGTGACAAAGTGCTTCACCAAAACCAACAACCCCTTCATCAGTAACGATTTCGATGATCATTGAGCTACGGTTATGAACCCAGCCTTGTGCGAAATAAAACGGCGTCTCTAGTGGAACTGAGATTGCGTGTGGAATGACATCAATAATTTTCACAATAAATACCTTACTTAAATCAGAATCAGAGATATCTGAGGAATAAATACAATCAGCGTTAACGCGAACATCATGGCTAGGAAGAACGGGATAATCGCCTTAGAGAGTTTCTCAACAGAGACCCCTGAAACGCTCGAGCCAACAAATAAGTTTAGGCCCAGAGGGGGAGTGATAAACCCGATAGCCAATGTCACCACCATGATGATGCCGATGTGTACTGGGTTGAAACCGAATAGCATGGCCACTGGAACCAAGATTGGCGTCAGAATAATGATTGCCGCAACGGTCTCCATGAAACAGCCGACAACGAGCAGTAGTGCTACCATCAAGATAATGAAGATCACCTTGCTATCGGAGAAATCAAGCATCGCGTTAGCAATTTGTGTTGGAATTTGTTCAAGTGCTAAGTACTTACCAAAGGCAGTCGCGGTACCCACAATCAACAACACAATCACGGAAGTAATCACCGATTTAGTGAAGATTTTTGGTAAGTCTTTAAAGGTAATTTCTTTATAGGCGAATAGGCTCACAATAAGGCCATAAACCACCGCTACTACACTTGCTTCTGTTGGGGTGAAAATACCGCCGTAGATACCACCAAGAATGATTACTGGGATAAGCAGTGCGAGTTGAGCGTGTTTAAATTGAGCCCACACCTCTTTCCAGCTAAACGGTTCGTCTGATCCTTTGTAGCCTTTCTTCTTTGAGTAGATGTATGCCCAAGCCATCAAACAAAGCGATACCAAGATGCCTGGGATGATGCCTGCAATGAATAAGTCGCCAATTGATACGCCTGCAGATACGCCGTACATCACCATTGGGATACTTGGTGGAATCATGACACCAATCGCACCGGCTGCTGTAACAACCGCGGTTGCAAAGCCCTTGTCGTAGCCGTACTTGATCATCGCTGGAATCATGATGCCGCCAACCGCCGCTACCGTAGCTGGGCCAGAGCCCGAGATAGCAGCGAAGAACATACATGTAATGATTGAAGCAATTGCGAAACCACCCGTGATGTTTTTCACTAATGAGTTAGCAAAGTTCACCAAACGTTGCGAGATACCGCCGCTGCCCATGATGTCACCCGCTAGGATGAAAAATGGTACTGCCATAATTGGGAAAGAATCGACAGAGGTGATTAAGGTACTCACAAGAAAATCAACGCTTAAGGTGCCGGTTGAAATAATGGTGAGTAGCGTTGCCATACCCAATGAGATAGCAATGGGCACAGAGGCAATAACGAGTAGTGCGAAAGTCGCAAACAAAATAAATACTGACATGATTACCTCCTATTTCGCTGTTTTGATGTCATCAGTGGTGGATACCATCTGTTGAATCAACCTGATTGATGTAAGTGCAAAGCCTACTGGGCCTGCTAGATAAACGATCCACATTGGCAACCCAAGTGCTGGTGATGTTTGACCTAGGTAATATAGGTTCGTCACCATTTGCGTTGATTTAAATAAAATAACAACAGAGAATGCTAAGAAGACGAAGTCCGAAAATAGGCTTAGGTACTTTTTTTCCTTCTCATCTATTAACATTGCTATGGCTTCTATTTTTATGTGGCTCTTTTTCGCGACAGCAAAGCTGATGCCGATATAAACTAACCAAATGAAACAATAGCGAGCTAACTCTTCAGTCCAAGCAATTGAATAATCGAATGTTCTGGATACTACTTGTAAGAATATTGCCGCCGTCATAATAACGAGCAGTATTACGGCTATCGTATTTTCAAAATACTTATCTAACCAATTCAACATAATAAGGTTCCTTGTTCACTTATTACTTAGATCTATTACTTGTCTATTATTTACTAATGATAGTTATTGAGGGTTAATCATCAAAATAGTCAGTATTAATAATGTAATGGTCTAAATGTTAAGTGATGGCTTGAGTTACTGAGCGGCTAATTCGTTTTCAGCTTTTTTAATTTGTTCTTGGAAAGCGGAGACAACATCTTTGCCAATGATTGGTGTGTATTTCTCAATAACGGGCTTAGTCGCTTCTTGGAAGCCGACCAGTGCTTCAGGTGTTAGCGTTACGACTTCCATGTTTTGTTTAATAACATCCAAGCTTTCAAGATTGACTCGACGGTTAACTTGACGCTCGTAGTCGCCAGCATCAATAGCGGCTTGGCGCAGAACTCTTTGATCGTGACGGCTTAGTTTGTTCCATGTCGCTTGGCTAACAATTAAAGCCAATGGTGTGTATACATGGCCTGTGTTTGATAAGGTTTCTTGTACTTCGAACAAGTTGTTCAGTGCGATATTCGGGTAAGGGTTTTCTTGTCCGTCAACCGTGCCTTGCTGAAGTGCTGTGAACAGTTCGTTGAAGGCCATCGGTGTTGGAGTTGCGCCCATCGCTTTCCATGCGTCTAGGTGAAGTGGGCTCTCCATAGTACGGATCTTTAGGCCTTTCACGTCATCAATCGTTTTCACAGCACGACGTGAATTCGTAACATGACGGAAACCATTCTCCCAGAAATCCAGGCCGACTAAGCCTTTTGACTCTAATCTGTTCAGCATGTCGTCACCAAATTCGCTGCGTAGCACTTTATCTGCGACATCTTCACTGGTGATCATAAAGGGAAGGTCGAACACATTGTATTCAGGGTAGAAGTTAGCCAATGGACCCGTAGATGGAATAGATACGTCAAGTGTTCCTAATTGCAGCATTTCAATCGCCGCACGGTCATCACCTAATTGTGCTGAAGGGTATATATCCACCTTCAGTTCAGTAAATTTCTCAACAATTTCTTTAAACTTAGCTGCACCATCATAGATAGGGTGTTTGTTATTAGAGCTCATGCTGAAACGTAAAGTTTGAACTTGAGATTCACCTGCTGCAATACTCGATTGGTTATTTCCTTGAGAATTTGTAGCAATGGCTGCACCAATGATTGAGGCGACAAACACCCCACCAATGGCTAGAATTTTTCCGGTTCTAGACATAGTCGTACCTGATTAATTTATTATTTATATAAAGTGTACGTTACATACACCTGTAGGGTTAATTAAGTTGCTTGGATATTTTCTGGCAATACTCAGTAATAACAGGAATTAACTCTGTCATTCTTTCGTCAGACATATATTCTTTGATACTGGTTACTGATATAGCCGCAATAATATTGTTATATTTATTTCTTATTGGTACAGCAACGCAACGTACAAGGTCTTCGTTATCTTCTAAGTCATAGCTATAGTCATGCTTAGAATATTCATTCATTCTTTTTAGCATCGACTCGACGTCATGATTAGTTTGCGATGAAATAAGTCGAATCCATTCCATCTTTGGCATATCAATCATTAACGCTTTTCCAATCCCTGTTGCAGACATTGGCAGTCGGTCTCCCACTTGAGATCGCAGTTGAATTGCACGCTCTCCCGGGATTTTATCTAGGTAGAAGATTTGATCCTCATCTTTGATGCCTAGATGGACGGTATCTTTAGTTTGAGCAGCAAGTTCGCGAATAAAGGGTTTCGCAATTTCTTTGAGAGGCATGTCTTGTTGGGCGCGGATACCAAGTTGAATCATTTTAGTACCTAGCACTAGACCAATCCCTTTCACTTCTCGGATATAGCGAGCTTCAATAAGGCCTTGGATAATTCTGTGCACCGTAGATTTCGGCAGCTGCAAATGTTCACACACATCTTTCAGTTGTCGATTACCTTCAGCGATCGAGTCGATGACTGCGATTGCTTTTACCAATGCTTGATTACCTTGTAACTTGCTCATAAAACCGCCTCTCGTTGTATGAGAGAAATATAGCGGTAGTTTGCTATTGATAATGTGATAACTATCAACATTCCACTTTGTGAAACAATAGTCCCACATTGTGGAATTTATCAGTGTAAGTACAAATACTTTGCATTTAAAACTTCCACAGTGTCCAATATTAGGTAGTACAAAATTGATCGAAAAACCTTATTTTTTAAGGTGTTAAATAGGAGCTTTGCTGCATGCGTAAATCAGATAAGAAAATCGAAAATCAAATCAGAGACGTGTTAACTGACGTGTGTGAAGACACGCTGAAAGGCTTCGATGGTTTTTTGTGGGTGACTCACTCGGTCAACTTCTCCTCTTTTCCGCAAAGTTTGAAAATTGTCTGTGTATTCGACACCAATCAGGATAGAACGAACTTCTTAAGTGGCGAAGGCAAGCAAAGTGTTTCAGGGGCTATTCAACAAGCGTTCAATCAAGTTGGAATTCAACTGAAGAATATCGACAAGCATGTGAGCTACGATACGCAAGAAAACTGCGACCGTGACCATCAAGGGAAGTGGAACAAGAGGCTTTAAGGCGCGTTGTCATCGTTCTGTTTAGATCACAGACCCTAACCTATCCAAATTGAGTTTCAACATTGTGGTGCTCAAACTGATATTCGATGCAGCAAATCTCAGCCCGTTCTGAGTCCTAGGCTCTGATAACCTTCCGTCTTCCAAACTGCGTTATTCTCATTTTGAGAAAATCTGAGCTGATTTCTCGTCAGCCGGAGATACTTGGTTTCCAAATAAAATTAAAATCACAAAAATTTATCTTTTCCTTAATGCATTGATTTTGAATCGGCATTTGCTCGTTTTACTTGCCACCGATGAAACAAGACAGACGAGCACTTGAACAATAGAGCCATGTAGTCGATACTTTTTTCGTATTTTGATTCCTAAATTGACACGTAAGTTGGCTGACTTTTCGTCTTGTGATTTAAGGCATGACAGTATCGATTAGGAAATTTGAATCATGAAAACCTACATTTCTGGGCTGCTCGCACTCATACCGTCATGTTTAATCGCTGGCTACGCTTTTGCTGTTGGCACAGCGGTTGTGCTGCCAGGGCAACATGAAGCGGGTGTTGATCTTTCGGGCTCCCCACTATCTGCGAATGCTGTCATTGATTGGGAAATTACCAACAGTGATATTGTCTTCGGAGCTTATGCCGACAAAGCCGACAATGAGCGGGCCACGACAATTGGTTATATGTACAACCAAGTCATGGCGATGAACTCGGGTTGGTTGGAGAACGATCTCCGTAACCAAGCTGAGTTAGAAGGCCTCAACTTCGAAGACTATTTCCTGCACTTTTCTGAAGATACTGTCATTGCCGAAGTTGATAAAACTCACGGCGAAAAGACTCTGTTAAACCGAAAACCTATGATCTTGGGCTATACAGCCAGTGAAGACCATGCTGGCTTTTGGCTGTATCAAGAGCCTCCGTGGGATGCTGATGTGTTTGAGAATTTCGAACAGGGTGGGGCTTTGTATATCTATCATGCTGAACAGTTCGAACGGCTGACCTTTAAGTTCTCACAGTTTGCTGGCAGCGGCGAATTCTGGATTGAATACCCAACAGCTATTGATTCTCACGGAAGGGTTTCACAGTGGGAAAGGCTCGATGTAAAGAAAGACAAAACGCTCAGCATGACCAAAAACCAATCGGTGATCTGGAACCTTCCTAATGATTGGGTAAGAGCCACAACTCATGATGGCAGTGGTGCGAGCTATGGTGGCGGACAGTATTTTGGTTCAACCTTTTTGAGAGATGGTGGGCGCTTATATGTTGTGAGAGTTCGTTGGCAAAGTGAGAACGCCGACGACAGGCCGCGTTTAAAAGAAGTAAAACTGAAAAACAGTTTTCCAACCGTCAAATTAACCGACGCTCCCACTACAACGCCGGGCGGCAATGCTATCAGCCAATGGCGAAAAATCCGCGGTTTTGATGTGTCTGCAGACCTAGATGGCGATAACTACTTGTCGCCAAGCGAGTATCGAAATCGAACCAATAAGAACGCGACAGCGCGTTTTCGCTGGGAATCAAGAGTGGTGCCATTTGGTCGAATGTGGAGCGCTAACTCATCTTGGTCGCTAACGAACGTCGCAAACGCGGATTATCTATCTGCTATTCATCGCTACTACAAGCAAAGCTGGGCAAGCCAAGGTTTGAATGGTGCGTACAACGACGACACAAATAAACTCATTGGCTCGAACCAGTTCTATGTTCACTCTGGCGGGCATGTTCAAGAATTAGGAGCTGTTGCGGGTTCGAATCAAGCGGATGATCTCTACAAACAACAATTTTCAGCGTTTCTCAAAAATCTATCTGCTTTAGAAAGTGATGCGTCGATTGGATTGAACATCGGAACTGCGAACTTGTTGGGTCGAAATGGACAGTCTCATCTTAGCGAGGCGGGATCTCTGTATTTACGCGAGCACTACATTTTTCCGTCTACTGGGTTTAGTGGTTACTCGGGGATCTCTAAATTCTGGGATAATTCTGGGCTCGCTTACAATGGGCAAAGTGTTATTTTTCAGGCGACAACGCGTTATGGGCGAGTTCACTATCTTGGAAATAGTGAAGAGAATTGGAAGCAAGACCAATACTCGACCCTAGCGATCTACCACCTCAATCGACATGCTCAACATAGCTACTTTAATCAGTGGAACAATGGTTACGTCTATGGAAGTGGCAATACGACGGCTGACACTTTCTGGCAAAGTGGTGTCCCTAAAAACATCGCCTACCAACCCAGTTCTTTATTGGCCGTTGATTTGGGAGAGCCGAGTCATCAAATCCCACAAGGCTTTGAGCCGATTCCTTTGATGCTTTCGACAACGACACCTCAGCCCGCTGACTACACCATCGTTGGCGATGCCTCGATGAACGAAATGGTGCATGCTGATCTGCCCAATGGCATGACTCACGTTCTACCGACGTTCACTTACTTTATGTATCAATCTGAAAATCAGGTGGTTGCTGGTGGTCCTGAGGACATGGTGTTAGCGAGAGAGTTTAGCAATGGTCGTGTGTTGTATCGTACGGATTTCCACGGTAAGAATCCGAGCTTTTATGAAACGTCAAAACTCACCATTGCGTTGGATGTTCCAATGAAACCTGTTGATGCTAACGGTAACGTTGGTGACTATGTGAGTGAAATAGAAATTGGCGGTTATGAAGGGCTTTTCTTACTTTATTAGAACCAATGCGAGTGAGTACTCTCGAACCAGAGCAGACTAGAGCTTAGGTTCGGGATATGAGCTTATTCTTTTTACACTGTTTGAACTCTTTGGCGATCCACGATTGCTCATTTAAACCATTGTCGATTAGAGCAAAAAGGTAGCCATCGACTTTACCTGAAGCCGCAGGATATTCTTGAAAAGCGTGCTTAGGGTAGCCGGGGTAATCTGTCTCGTATTGAGCGTCTAACTGCTTACCGAGTTGACGCCATTTTACGAATAACTCAGAAGAAGATGTCTCAACCTTATATTGGCCTAAAATGCGTTGGTGGTGGGTTAACGCCACTTTAGCGCAGTGATTGGTCTGTACGACTTTTTGTATCAATTCAACTTGTTCTTCACTCATGGTTTTCGCCAGTACATTCTCTTGTTCGATACGCGCCATTCGCTCACTAAACGTTTCAGCATGGATGGGAAACACAAAAGTAAGCGGTAAAGCCAATACCAAAAGACGCTTGTAGAACATAACCAAACTCGTTAAAAGGATTCGCGGCTATTATGCCGTCCGCCGCCAATATTATTAATGAATATAAACGCTTAATTGTAAGAATTATTTTTATCGAGTAGATAAATAGATGGCTTTGGAGTGGTAGTATTCAGGCCGTGAATGTTTAGTTGGTGAGCCTGAAATTTGATGAGGGATCCGTTACGAATTAATGACCTTGATGCCTTTATCTTGAAGCTCATCAATCACACTACTCGAAAGATCAATATCGGTGATCACGCCATCAAGCGCACTTAAATCTAAGGCGTGGAAAGTAGCGATTCGCCCGTATTTGGTTGAGTCTGAAATCAGATAGTTTGAATGAGCTGCTTGAACAATGGCTTGTTTGACTAATACCTTATTTTCACAAGGTGTCGAGAGCCCTTTTAGATTCCAAGATGAAGAAGAGATAAACGCAATATCAATATTCATCCCTGCCAAGAACTCCGCTACTTTGCCCCCAATACTCGATTGATTTTCACGGTCAATCTTGCCACCAGTATGGTAAATCTCAGATTGTGTGCTGTTCATTAGGTACGCGGCAATCGCGAAGTCATTGGTGATGATAAGCAGATCATCTCGCCCTGCAAGTTGGTGAGCGATCTCCAAAGAGGTTGTTCCAGCGTCTAAGTAGATAGTCGAATACTCAGGAACCAATTGAGCAGCTAGTTGACCTATTTGAGCTTTTTCGCTTGCTTGCTGTTCTACCTTGATGTCGTGTGACAATTCGCTGTGCAGTGCTTTAGTCAGCTGAACGCCACCCGAAACTGAAATCACTTTCCCTGATGTCTCTAGCTTTACGATATCTCGACGAATGGTCATATGAGACACCTCTAAGTGCTCAACAAGCTCAGAAATACTGATCACTTCTTGGTGTGATAATAGTGACAAAATGGTTCTCTGACGTTCCGCTGGAATCATGATTCTTCTTCTATGTTCTTATTTTTCATCATCCTATCAATCTTTAGCTGTTTTGTGAATATCTGTGAATATCTGTTGTGAAATAGCAATTAGAACTGTGATTGCTGCCGAAATTACCCTTATCTAATGCCTCGAAAGGGTTAAATTACTCAGTTGTGTTAACTTTTGTTAAAAATGTGACTTATCACTAAGTCGCATTCGATTGCTTAACATATAATCACAAACATAAACAAGAATTAACAAATCTAGAATTCAATAATTACGTGAAAGGCATCTTGCTATGAATGAAGTTCAATCTGTTGGTGTTATCGGTTTAGGTTCTATGGGCATGGGCGCAGCGAAGTCATGCGTGCGTGCAGGGCTTGATGTATATGGTTTCGATTTGAATCCGCAAGCGCTTGAAACCTTGGGTGAATATGGCGCAAAAGCGGTCTCGACAAGTGCGGTTGAGTTTGCCGACAAACTTGATTCAGTTTTGGTATTGGTTGTGAATGCAGCTCAAGTTAACACGGTACTGTTTAAGACTGGTCTTGCGGCGGCACTAAGACCTAACACGCCAGTTATGGTCTCGGCAACGATCTCAGCAGAAGACGCGAAACAAATCGAAGCTCAGCTTGCTGAACATGATCTTGTGATGCTGGATGCGCCAGTGTCCGGCGGTGCAGTAAAAGCAGAAGTCGGTGAAATGACCATCATGGCTTCAGGTTCGACAAGTACATTCGAAGTATTGGCTCCTGTACTCGATGCAACTGCAGCTAAAGTCTACAACATCGGTGAGGCCATCGGCCTTGGTGCGACCGTTAAGATTATCCACCAGTTACTAGCAGGTGTTCATATTGCTGCGGGCGCTGAAGCGATGGCACTAGCCGCACGCGCAAACATTCCGCTTGATTTGATGTACGACGTTGTTACGAATGCAGCGGGCAACTCTTGGATGTTCGAGAACCGCATGAAGCACGTAGTCGATGGTGATTACTCTCCAAAATCTATGGTTGATATCTTTGTGAAGGATTTGAACTTGGTATCAGATACCGCTCAAGACCTGAAATTCCCACTCCCGCTATCAAGTGCTGCACTGAACATGTTCGTTAGCGCGAGCAATGCTGGCTTTGGTCAAGAAGATGACAGCGCAGTGATTAAAGTATTCCAAGGTATTGATCTACCAGGTGTAAATACGTCAAAGGCGGAGAAATAATCATGTTATTAGGTGTTATTGCAGACGACTTTACAGGTGCAACAGACATTGCTGGTTTCTTGGTTGAAAACGGTATGCGCACTGTTCAACTGAATGGGATTCCAACGGGAGAGTTTGACACATCAGCTGATGCTGTGGTGATCAGCCTTAAATCTCGCTCTTGCCCAGTTGACGAAGCGGTGACGGATTCGGTTACTGCGCTTAAATGGCTTCAATCTCAAGGCTGCCAACAGTTTTACTTTAAATACTGCTCAACGTTCGACAGTACCGCTGAGGGCAATATTGGTCCCGTAACAGATGCACTTTTGGCTGAACTTGGAGAATCTTTCACTATGGTTTGCCCTGCATTGCCAGTAAATGGTCGCACGGTTTACAACGGTCACTTGTTTGTTTTTGGTGAGTTATTGAGTGATTCAGGTATGCGTAATCACCCTGTTACACCAATGACGGATTCAAGTGTGGTTCGAATGATGGACGCACAATCAGAAGGTGTTTCCGGTTTAGTTAACTTTCAAACGATTGAACAGGGCGCTGATGCGGTTACCGCTCGTTTTAACGAACTCAAAGCTCAAGGTAGTCGCTACGCCGTGGTAGACGCATTTAATGCAGAGCACTTGGTGACGTTAGGTCAAGCGGCTAAATCTTTGAAACTAATCACAGGTGGTTCAGGCCTAGCTGCTGGTATCGCTAAAAACTGGACAGAACATCTTGCTGATCAAAGTGATGCAAAACATGCCGGTAGCCCAGTCAAAGCACCAACCGTTGTGTTCTCTGGTTCTTGTTCAGTGATGACTAACCAACAAGTTGCGGTATACAAGCAGCTTGCTCCTCACTTTGCTATCGATGTGAAGGCTTGCTTAACCAATGATCAATACGCCAATGAAGTGTTCGATTGGGTGATGACCAATAACCAAGGCGAGTTTGCTCCTTTGGTTTATGCAACCGCAGATGCTGCCGCACTAAAAGCAATTCAAGAAGAGTACGGCGCACAAGCTTCAAGCCACGCCGTTGAACAATTTTTTAGTCAACTCGCTATCAAACTACAACAACATGGCGTGAAAAACTTCATCGTTGCTGGTGGTGAAACATCAGGCGTTGTGACGCAAAGCCTAGCCGTGAAAGGTTTTCATATTGGTCCTCAAATCGCACCAGGTGTGCCTTGGGTTAAATCGGTCGAAGGTGAGCTATCACTAGCGCTAAAATCGGGCAATTTTGGTGATAAAAACTTCTTCGCTAAAGCTCAATCATTCTTTTCATAAGCGAGATTCAAATGAGTAAAGTTTTGATGAACGAGCAGCAGTTAAGAGAGCAAATGGTCACGCTCGCTCGTTCAATGTTCGAACGAGGTTACGCCACTGGTGGTGCAGGTAACCTGTCTATCAAATTACCTAATGGGCATTTTCTAGCAACACCAACAGGCTCTTCATTTGGTCGCCTTGTCGCTGAGGAATTGTCGGTTGTTGATATCGATGGCAACCACATCTCAGGTAAAAAGCCTTCTAAAGAAGCGGCATTCCACCTAGCGATTTACCGTAATAATCCTGTATGCAATGCCATTGTTCATTTGCATTCTACTTACCTTACCGCGTTGTCTTGCCTTGAAGGGTTGGATCGTAACAACGCGATTAAGGCTTTCACACCGTATTTCGTGATGCGAATTGGCGAGTTACCAGTCATTCCTTACCTACGTCCGGGTGACCCACAAATCGCTGAAGAGTTGGCAAAACGAGCAGGTGATTATCGAGCATTTTTGTTAGCAAACCACGGCCCAGTAGTAACAGGCACTGACTTTGTTGATGCCGTTGATAACGCTGAAGAGCTAGAAGAGACCGCCAAATTAGCATTCTTATTGAAAGGGAATGATATCCGTTACCTAACGGACGAAGAAGTGATGGACTTAAAAGGGAGAGGCAAATAATGGCTAAGTTCGCAGCAAACTTAACGATGTTATTCACAGAAGTACCATTTCTAGAGCGTTTTGAAAAAGCACACCAAGTCGGTTTCAAAGCTGTTGAATACCTATTCCCTTATGCATTTGAGGCCGAAGAGCTTGCAGAAAAAATGCAGAGATTTGGTTTTGAACAGGCGCTGTTCAACATGCCTCCAGGTGATTGGGACGCAGGCGAACGAGGCTTCGCAGCTATTCCTGGCCGTGAAGAAGAGTTTAAAGCCAGCGTTGATACGGCACTTATGTACGCTAAAGCGCTGAATTGCAAGAAAGTTCACGCGATGTCGGGTCTACATGATGCGAATTTCACGAGGCAGCAACACGTTGAAACTTTTATCTCAAATATTCGTTTTGCCGCAGATAAGTTTGCTGAGCATGACATCGAATTGATGATTGAACCGCTAAATAGCCGTGATGTTCCTAATTACTTCGTTGCTCACCAACGTGACGCTGTCGAACTGATTAAGTTAGTCGATAGGCCAAATGTGAAGCTGCAACTCGACCTTTATCACGCGCAAATCATGGATGGTGATTTAAGTACTTTGATTCGTGAAGTTGCTGCTTATACCGGTCATATCCAAATTGCTTCTGTGCCAGAAAGGCATGAACCATCGGAAGGCGAACTGAACTACCCACACTTGTTTAGTGTTTTGGATGATTCAGGTTACCAAGGTTGGATTGGTTGTGAATATAACCCAAGAGGCACGACAGAAGAGGGGCTTGGCTGGGTAAAAAGTTATTTATAGCGCGGTGTGAATGGCGTTTATATGTAACGAACCATAAAAGTAAAAACTGATTTAGATAACACGGCTTACAGGTAAGCCAACATATAACGACAAAGTGCAATAGGTGATCCCGATATCACCTATATGCACCACCCTACAATTTTCATAAAAATGAAGAAAGAGACAAAAGGAATATAAAAATGGATGGAGCACTGATAGGCATCGTAATTGGCATCTTAGCCATGATGGGTATGATTATTAAAACGAGAATCCCAGTCGCACTTGCTATGGTTATTGCAAGTATCATCATGGGTCTTTTTGCGGGTATGGCGCCAACAGAGTTGATTGATGCAATTAAAGCTGGTTTTGGTGGCGTGCTTGGTGGTATTGGTTTGATCATCGCGTTCGGCGTTATCATGGGCGCGTGTTTCGAACGCTCTGGAGCCGCTGTTCGAATGGCAAAAACGTTTGTAAAGCTGTGTGGTAAAGGTCGTGAAGACTTAGCACTAGGTTTTACAGGGGTGCTTGTCGCTATACCAGTTTTCTGTGACTCTGCGTACATCATTTTGCATTCTCTTGTTCGCGCAATTTCACGTGATACGGGTAAGTCAGCGGTTGGCCTAGGTGTGACTCTAGCGCTTGGCTTGCTTATCACTCACGCACTTGTGCCACCAACACCGGGTCCAGTTGCTGTGGCTGGAATTCTGGGTGTAGATCTAGGTGAATACATGTTATGGGGTTTGATGGTTTCTATCCCTATGATGCTTCTTTCTATGATTTATATTCGTCGAGTAGGTAACGAGTACTACCGCGTACCAAATGGTGAGACATGGATTACTAACCAAGCTGATTGGGCAAACCTTGAGAAAGTGAAAGAAACAGATGACAGAGAGCTACCAAGTAACTTTTTATCATTCGGTCCAATTCTGCTGCCAATCGCATTCATCCTAATCAACACGCTTGTTGGTCAAGGTGACACTGCAATGCACAACGTTATTTCGTTGATTGGTAACCCAGTGGTTGCTGTTGGTATCGGTGTTCTTATGGCGCTATACGGTCTTACTCGTCATATTGAGCGCAAAGACATGGTTAGCTCTATGGATGATGCTCTGTCTACTACAGGTCTAATTCTTGTGGTAACTGGCTGTGGTGGCGCAATGGGTGCAGTACTTAAAGCATCAGGTGCTGGCCCTCAAGTAGCCGAAGCTATCGCGAGCAGCGGTATTCCACCTCTACTTGTACCACTTGCAATTGCTTCAATGCTTCGTCTAATCCAAGGTTCAGCAACGGCATCAATGATGGTTGCAGCAACGATGACACTGCCTCTAGTCGAAACGTTAGGTCTAGACCCAGTATTCGTAGCACTTGCATGTGCGGTAGGTCCGGTTGGCTTCTCTCATTTGAACGATTCATACTTCCACATCATCAACCGTACGTTAGGTATTACTGAACTTGCTGACCAAATTAAGATCTGGTCTGTGTCTTCAACTATCGCATGGGCGATTGGTGCAAGCATCATCATGATTCTAAACTTAGTGTTTGGTAAAGGCGGTACGTTGATCGACCCACTGATTCCAATTGCGGTTCTAGGTGCTGTATTCGTTTGGCTAAAAAGCAAAGAGAAATCACAAGTAAAGACAGCCGTTACTAACTAATACTGCTTACCTTTATATACTGCCCCTATTAAGTGATTAGCTTGCTGATCTTCAATAGGGGCATTTTTGGATCGGGCACTCATCAAAATTACTAATCTTTTGGATCTCTCAGTATGAAAATTGTTATTGCACCAGACTCGTTTAAAGAATCTTTATCGGCTGTATCGGTGGCGGCGTACATTGAAAAGGGCTTTCGTGAAATCTTCCCTGACGCTGAATACGTGACCTTGCCTTTGGCCGATGGCGGCGAAGGGACTGTGGATGTGTTACTGCAAGGATTAGCGGGGCAGAAGCGAACACATCAAGTGGAAGGGCCGTTGGGCGCATTGGTTAATGCTGAATGGGCGATGCTTGAGCCATCCGATAGTAACCCGAACAAAACGGCACTGGTTGAAATTGCTGCGGCATCTGGTTTGGATTTACTGACACCAGAGCAACGTGATCCATTGGTTGCTTCTTCATTCGGTACTGGGCAACTGATTTTGGAAGCGATAGAGCGGGGCGCTCAAACGATTATTCTTGGATTGGGTGGCAGTGCGACTAATGATGGTGGTGCGGGTATTGTTCAAGCTTTAGGTGGTCGTTTGCTAGATCAAAAAGAGCAAGAGCTTAACCGAGGTGGTGCTGCGCTAGCGGAGTTAGCATCTATTGACCTTACAGGTCTAGATTCACGCTGTGCTGATATCGAGTTAATTGTGGCGTGCGATGTCGATAATCCGCTGTGTGGTGATAACGGTGCCAGCCATATATTCGGCCCACAAAAAGGGGCGACACCGGAACAAGTCTTACTGCTTGATAAGGCGCTTGCGAATTTTGCTCAAGTTGCTGAATCTCAAGGCTGTATTCGAGGTGATGACTCTGTTCACAAGCGTACTGGTTATGGTGCGGCTGGTGGGGCTCCAATGGGGCTTGGTTTGTTGTTTAACATGCAGATTAAACCGGGTATTGAGATGGTGCTTGATGTTTTGCAAGCCGATGAAGTATTGAAAGGCGCAGACCTTGTGATTACCGGTGAAGGGCAAATGGATAACCAAACTCTGCAAGGAAAAACGCCTTATGGGATTGCTAAACGTGCGAGCTTACAGGGCATTCCAACCATAGGAATTGCCGGATCTTTAGGCACCGAAGTAGAAGCCTTATATAGCGAAATGAACAGCTTGTTTGGTACCGTGAGATCACCTCAAACCTTAGAAAAAGTACTACAAGAGGCTGATATCAACTTGACGAGAACGGCAAGAAATATTGCAGCGACTTTACGGTTAGGTCACAAAATATCGCAAAAATAGTGGGCATCTACAAGATGGGGTGAACCGATGTTTGGTTTGCTGTGTTTCGTAAGTTCATGATTATTATATTGTAAATATTCTTATCAATATGAAATGATTATGATTTAGATCATTAACTTGATAGGTTTTGTCCATGATAACGATAATTACAAACGATTATATTTTACTTTGATTCAAGCTTATTCTATATCCTTAGTTACTGCGTGGTTTTGTGTGATGAATAACTACCATACAGAAGTGGCGGTGCAACAAAGATGCTGCACCTAAAAGGTAATAAGGAATTGATGATGAGTAAAAAACTAACTACAGCTGCGGGTTGTCCTGTTGCTCATAACCAGAATGTTCAAACTGCGGGCAAACGTGGTCCTCAACTTCTTCAAGATGTTTGGTTTTTGGAGAAATTGGCCCATTTTGATCGTGAAGTGATTCCAGAGCGTCGTATGCACGCGAAAGGCTCAGGTGCTTACGGCACATTTACCGTTACACACGACATCACAAAATACACCAAGGCAAAATTGTTCTCTGAAGTAGGTAAAAAAACCGACTTGTTTGCACGTTTCACAACAGTTGCGGGTGAGCGCGGTGCTGCCGATGCTGAGCGTGATATTCGTGGCTTTGCATTGAAGTTTTATACTGAAGAAGGCAACTGGGATATGGTGGGTAACAATACGCCAGTATTCTTCCTTCGTGATCCTCTTAAGTTCCCTGACTTAAACCACGCGGTGAAACGTGATCCTCGCACCAACATGCGTAGCGCGAAAAACAACTGGGATTTCTGGACTTCTCTTCCGGAAGCTTTGCACCAAATTACTATCGTAATGAGTGACCGTGGTATTCCTGCGACTTACCGTCACATGCACGGCTTTGGTAGCCACACGTTCAGCTTCATCAATGCTGATAACGAACGTTTCTGGGTTAAATTCCACTTCAAATCTCAGCAAGGTATTAAGAACCTTTCTGATGCAGAAGCGGCACAAGTGATCGGTGATGATCGCGAAAGCCACCAACGTGATTTGCTAGACAGCATCGATAACCAAGACTTCCCGAAATGGACGCTGAAAGTACAAGTGATGCCAGAAGCGGATGCAGCGAAGGTTCCATACAACCCGTTTGATTTAACTAAGATCTGGCCTCATGCAGATTACCCGTTGATTGAAGTGGGTGAATTCGAGCTAAACCGTAACCCACAAAACTTCTTCGCAGAAGTTGAGCAGTCGGCATTCAACCCGGCGAACGTAGTTCCAGGTATCAGCTTCTCACCAGACAAGATGCTACAAGGTCGTCTGTTTGCTTACGGTGATGCACAACGTTACCGTTTGGGTGTAAACCATCAGCATATTCCAGTGAACGCTCCTCGTTGCCCAGTACACAGCTACCACCGTGATGGCGCGATGCGTGTCGATGGTAACTTCGGTGGCACATTAGGTTATGAGCCAAACAACGAAGGTCAATGGGCTGAGCAGCCAGATTTCGCTGAACCAGCATTGAACCTAGATGGTGCAGCAGCACACTGGGATCACCGCGAAGATGAAGATTACTTCTCGCAACCGGGTGACTTGTTCCGCCTAATGACACCAGAGAAGCAAGCGATTCTTTTTGATAACACTGCTCGCAACCTAGGCGGCGTGCCAAAAGAGATTCAATTGCGTCACCTAAGACACTGTTACAAAGCCGACCCTGCATACGGTGAAGGCATTGGTAAACTGCTTGAAATCGACGTGAGCGAATTTAAGTCGTAATCAATCATCTTAACTAGTTAATTGAAAGGCCGTTGAGTGAATCACTCGATGGCCTTTTTTGATCTCTTGGTTTATCAAGCAACCCTAAATCATTGAAAAATTTAATAATCTACATTGATAGTTTTTACCTATCGAATTGATAAATCTATCCCATTATCTTTGTAAGAGTGATGGGATTATTCTGTGGCTATCAGTTTATAAAGTAGAAGAGTTTGAGATGAATAAGAGCGCATTAATCGTTGAAGGTGGAGCAATGAGAGGCATTTTTGCTGCCGGAGTTTTAGACGCCTTTATGCAAGACGATTTCCGTCCTTATGATTTTGCCATCGGCGTATCTGCAGGTGTGTCGAATCTGGTTGGCTACTTATCTCATGCACCAAAACGTAGTTATGATGTGATCACCACTATGGCGACGGATAAGACCTTCTTTAACCCTGCTCGCTTTGCTAAAGGCGGTAACTTAGTGGACGTGAAATGGTTATGGAACGAATCCAATCAACGTTATCCGCTCGATTGTGGTGAGTTGTTTTCAAGCATCCCACTCATCGCTGCTGTCACAAATGTCGATACGGGCAGTGCGGACTACTATCATATCAAGCCAGAAAACCTCTCTAACGTGGTGGAAGCAACCACCGCTTTGCCTATTGCTTACCGAGAAACACCGTGCTTCTCTGGTGGCTGTTATACCGATGGTGGTGTCGCGGATTCGATTCCGGTTCGCGAAGCCTATCGTCGTGGTGCGCGAGACATTACGGTGATTCTTTCTCATCCTTTGAGTTACCGAATGAAGCCTCAAAAGCACCAATGGATGCTGAAAAAGCTACTAAAGAAATTCCCAAATATTGCTGAATCAATGGCGGTGCGTGCTGAAAACTACAACCAGTCTTTGGAGTTCATTCGTAATCCACCTAAAGATGCGACCATTAAAGTGATTGCGCCACCTGAAGCCTTCGCGGTTAAGCGTTTAACTATGGATCAAAGTACTCTTAATGCAGGTTATGAGATGGGCATTAAAGCGGGTGAAGAGCACCTTGCCATTCGAAAAGGCGTTTATGGTTTGGATACCGAGGATTGTCATTTCTGCGTCTAGGAACGTTTTTAGAATACTGGATAAACGACAAAGTCACGCTGTTCACTTAGGAATAGCGTGGCTTTGTATTTGCAGAGCTAGTTTGTTTTTAACTCAGTCTGCTATCAACTCAATCTGCTATTAAACGAGTTCGTTGCCGCTGGTGTTGCCAGCAAAGAAAGCATCAACACTGGTGAGCGTTGTATTGGCGATGTTGAACAGAGCATCTTTGGTCAAGAAAGCTTGGTGACCTGTGAACAGCACGTTGTGACAAGCGGATAGGCGACGAAATACGTCATCGACAATCACATCGTTAGATTTGTCTTGGAAGAACAACTCTTTCTCGTTGTCGTAAACATCAAGGCCAAGCGCGCCGATTTTACTTTGTTTGAGAGCTTCAATCGCTGCGGTTGAATCAAGCAGCTCACCACGACTGGTGTTGACGATCATCACGCCATCTTTCATCTTCTCAAATGCCGTTGCATCCAATAAGTGGTAGTTCTCTTTACTCATCGGGCAGTGCAGAGAAATCACATCAGACTCTTGGTAAAGCTCGTCGAGTTCAACGTATTTAGCGCCTAACTCAACAGCTAACGGGTTTGGATATGGGTCGTAGCATAGGATATTCATGCCTAAACCTTTCAGAATTCGCATGGTCGCCAGGCCAATCTTACCCGAGCCAATCACACCGACCGTTTTTCCGTGGAAGTTAAAGCCAACTAACCCCTCAAGAGAGAAGTTCGCATCACGAGTGCGTTGGTATGCCTTGTGTAGTTTACGGTTCAAACACATCATCATGCCGACTGTGTGCTCTGCTACTGATTCTGGAGAATAAGCCGGAACGCGAACCACTTGCAGACCAAACTCTTTAGCTGCGTCTAGGTCGACCTTGTCAAAGCCCGCACAGCGCATTGCGATCAGCTTGGTGCCGCCTTGAGCAAGAATCTCTAACACGTCTCGCGAAAGGTCATCGTTTACAAACGCACAAACCACTTCGTTGTCGTGCGCCATTTTTGCTGTTGTTGTGGTGAGTCGAAAATCGTGAAAATGAAACTCAGCGTTGAGTTCGCCTTTTGCCAGTTCGAATGACTTTTCGTCGTATGATTTTGAGCTAAAAAAAGCAATGTTGAGCATGGCTTCCTCTCTTACCTAAAATATAAATAACCCACTAATTCATTCTCTGAAACGGGATTAAAACAAGGGCATGTTGACCTTTCGCGGTTAAGTTTTGTTCGAGATAAAATCGTTTTAATCGCGACGAGAGGTTTGCCGCCTAGTCATTCTAAGCAAAACCCTCTCAACAAAGAGTAAAACGATTTTAGCCGAACCCTTCGGACAGTGTTTGTGGTTCCTTTCTACAGCGTTATCGAATTCTCATGTAGGCGAGCTACACGTCGAATTCTCTGCCTTGTATATATAACCCACAAACGGCTGCAAAAATCAGCTCGATAGGTCAACATGCCCTACAACTCTGTTCAGTGTGCTAGAGTTTTTTTCTCTTGTCTATCACCATTAGTCATTGTAATTACTATGGTTATTTGGTCTTTTTCTTCAGTTCTTGAACATTAAAAATCACAGTACGAGGCAGCTTGCTTATAAGTTCATCAATATTGATTGGATCTTACTTTCGGGTGTTGAACATCTTCTTGGTCTCTTTTTCAGACCAGAAGTTAATGTTGAATTGTGCGTCGTCGCTAAGCTCTACTCGATGCCAATATTGAGGTGGGCTTGTGGCAAATTGCCCAGCTTCGATTGTGATAACACTTTCTGGTTCTGTCGCTTCTGCATCGGCAAAACCGTAGAAGGTGACTGTGCCTTCCATTACACAGATCTGGCCGAATACTCCCTCAGCAGTATTGTGATGATTGAGAAGCGCTGCCGGTATGTTGTCTTTGGTGAAAAATGGTGTGGAACGTTGAATTTTCCAGTGTGACGGAATACGTAAATGACTCATATAAAACCTCTTCTCTAACTGTTCTGTGCTTCGGTATAAGTGGTGGCAGTTGTTATTTACCAGTAGTTCTCACTGCTGAATTGACCGGGTTTTCTGCGTAAGTGCTTTTCGAAACCTAAGCTGGTTAGTGCTTCACTTGTGTCACGAACCATTTGCGGATTGCCGCAAAGGTAGAAAAAACTGCGGGTTTGATTGAAAGCGACAGACGTGGTTTGCTCAAGGTCGCCTCCAAGTAACAAGCTTGGGATTCGTCCGCGCAAAGTTCCGGTGACTGATTCTCTAGAAATAATTGGCACATATTGTAGTTTCCCTTGGAAGTGATGAACGAGTTGAGCGATACGGTCTCGATAAGTCAGGTCTTGTTCTGTTCTTACGGCATGAACCAGTACAAGTTTTTTGAACGAGGCGACTTTTTCAGATTCAGAGCCGTTTTGCTGCTGTATCTGCATGCTTTCGAGCATTGAGATAAAAGGCCCAACAGCGGTTCCGGTCGAAAGCATCCATAGATCGTCGGCGATCTCTGGGATCTCATCTAAGGTCATAAAGCCACTTGGGTCTTTGCCGACAAAGATGTCATCGCCCACCTTCAACTCATGAAGTTGAGGTGAAAGCTGACCGTTCTGATCCTTAATAATCAAAAACTCCAGATGTTGATGACCTTGTTCGTGCTCTGGCGCGTTCACCATCGAATAGGCGCGTCTTACGAACTCATCCTCACTGTTAAGCAAGCCAAGTTTCGTGAATTGCCCCGCCTGATAGGGAGAGACAGGAGCACTGACTTGAAGTGAGAACAGTTGATCTGTCCATTCCGTCTTGTTTAAGACTTTACCGGTTACCAAACCATGAGGAATATCTGTCATATCATCACCTTTACGTAGAGAAGTTATCTCATTAAGGATACTCAACTATTTACATTTTGGAGTTGCATGTACCATGCCAATAATGAGAATGCTTATCAATACTAACTTTATGGTGAAAATAATTTGCATTTGTGTCAAATGGACTTATTTAAATTTGTGTCTAAATGACTCTGTTGGTGTTTTTTGATGTTGATTTTGTTGATTAAGAACGATGAACTGGTCTTTGGATACAAGCAAAATTAGTACAGTGGTTTGACCCCTAGGGTATTCAACCAATTACTAAAGAGAATATTTTGCAGATGAGTATAATGGCGGCTTTCGATCTCAATATAGCCGTGTTTTATGCTTGATAATCTTCGTATGGCCTTGAACGTATTGTTCGTGACCATCAATACCGCAATGACTGCGTTTACCGTGAGCTTCTTTGGCCTCATCAAATTGATTCTGCCAATCTCTGTTGTACAGAAGTCGTGTACTCGTTTAGCTAACTTCACATTTTGGTGCTGGGCTTCGCTCAACCTTTGGATGTTGAACGTGAACAATGACATCGAGTGGCAAGTGGAAGGCGGGGAAGATATCTCGACCAAACAGTGGTATTTGATGATGTCGAATCATCTGAGTTGGGCGGATATCGTGATTTTGTCTTCTATCTTGAAAGACAAGATGCCGATGACTAAGTTCTTCCTTAAGCATGAACTGCTGTATGTCCCTTTTGTTGGGTTGGCATGTTGGGGGCTAGATATGCCCTTCATGAGACGTCACTCGCGTGAGTTTTTGCTGCGTAATCCCGAGCGTCGTAATGATGACTTCGATGCAATCAACAAAGCGTGTACTAAGTTCAAGCTAGCGCCGACAACCTTGGTTAACTTCGTTGAAGGGACGCGTGCCAATCACGAGAAACTGGCGACCGCGAAAACACCTTACCGACACCTATTGAAGCCTAAAACTGGTGGTGTAGCATTTGCATTATCGGCAATGGGACCAATCTTAGATGGCATTGTTGATGTCACTCTGGCTTATCCAGAAAACCAGACTTCTCCGTTTGAAGACATGCTAAAAGGCAAAATGACCAAGGTCGTGGTGCGTATTAAACTGCATCCGATGGACGAGAACGTAAACGGTAATTACTTTGAAGATAAAGCGTTTAAGCGCCGTTTCCACAGTTGGTTGAATAACACGTGGAAAGAGAAAGACGCCTATCTTGATACGGTTTATGGGGTTGAAACGCTTCGTGAGGCTGAAACGATTGATGGGCTTGATACGATTAATAAGAAGCAAGAGCAGTAAGATCAAACCAAACAGATAGCATCAAAAAAGCCGATAGTTCATTGAACTGTCGGCTTTTTTATTGAATTGGTTTTATCGGCTTTGAACCGTGAAGTTAGTACTTACTATGTTTTTAACTCTTTAAAGCGAAGACACTCAAAGAGAATACAAAGTTAAATTGCTTGATAAGCCTCGATGATGTGTTTCACTTGGCTCAGTTTGCCTTGCTTCTCTTGTCCTTGATGAATGCGCACGTAGTGCTGCAATGTTTTGGCTTTGTATTGCTGTGATACCTTCACTTGTTCATCACAGCTTGGTGTCCAGATCTTGTCACCGACGTTTGATATCTCGCTAATGGTTTGGCTCTTTTCTGCCTCGCCTTGGTTATTGCTCACCAATAAAATCTCGTAATAACGACGGTTCTCTTCAATCAACATTTCATCAATAAGACCAAAATTGAGCGCCTTTAAATGGCTTCTCAACTCGAATTGCTGATGCACCGGACAAAGCAAGAAATCGATCGCTTTGTCTGGGTGTTTACGATGAATATCATCGACGAGCTTTTGAGTAAGATCGCCACCGACGCCTGCAATAATCACCAGGTGTTTGCCAGTATGTTTCTCAAGCGGGATAGCTGCGACATCCATGCAGTAGACTTGCCATTGGCTGGTAACCGTTTGTTCGGCTTTAGTACTTTGTGGAAAGTAGCGCGCTAGCTTTCCTTCAAGCTCACTCATCAAAGACGGGACAATATCGACAAAGTGAATCTGAGGCGCTTTATTATCCGACAACAGTTGAACACCCAAAAAGCCATGATCACAGCAACAGTCCCAAATATGTTGGTAGTCATTGCTGACAAGGGAGTGGAGAGTTTGCAGTCGGTTACTTAGCTTCATAAGGTTCGTGTCGTTAGAAAAGGGATGTTGTATTATCGAAGGCGCATTGTAATGACTTTCTAGAAAAACAAAAGCACCTAGGGTGTGAATCCTAGGTGCTTTGTAGTGGCTACAGAAATGTAGGTATAGGTTTACGATGCTTTGGCAACGGCTCTGATATGGCCTTCCACTCGGTTCTTACCAAGCTGTTGCGCTATAAGCTTTGCCTGTTCCGCCAGCGCTAAAGCTGAGTCTGTTTCGCCTTCTATTTGCGAGTATCCCACGCTAACCCCTAGTGATAAGGTGATATCTGGAGTGACGATGGTTTTCTCCGCGATTCCGACTCTGCACTGGTCTAGCTGGAATTTTGCATCTTTTACATCATTGGCTTTGAACAATACGGCGAACTCCTTTCCTCCAACACGCGCCAAGCAAAGGCCTTTTGGTTTAGGGAAGTAATAGCGTATCGATTCTGCAGTCAGCTTGATCATCTTGTCACCGACTGCTTCACCGTAGGCACGGTTTACGTGGTCGAAGTTATCGATATCAAGCAGTGCGACATAGGTATCGGGCTCGCTCACGTAGTTTTCGATGGCGATACTGAAACTGCTCTTATTGTCTAACTGCGTCATCAGGTCTTTGCTACTTAATTGATGTTGAAGCAGTAAGTTAGACAAAGAGACCTCAGTGTAATCACGGATCATTCGCAGAATACTCTGGCTGATCGGTAAGTTTGCGTTTACGTACAACACTGCGATCAACTGCTTACGAGAGTGCAAAGGAATACAGTAATGACGTTGGTGTATTTTGAGTTTACACGCCAGTGGATCGGCGTACTTGCCACTTCGGTAAGCCATGGTGTCCGGTGTAAATCGCTCTGCAAGGGCTTTGTCACAATGTACCGTTGACTTGTTTCCGTGATAGTCGATGGTACTGAATGAGTGGTTCTCAGGCTGATAGAGACAGAATTGAATGCCTTTTTGGTAGGTAAAGCTATCCAGTATGGATTTTAACTCTCGCTTAAAGCTTACAAGGTCATCGACTTTATTCAGCTGTGACAAGGACACGTTCAAACGATAAGCCAAATAGTTTGCGCCAATCCACAATAGAAGCAGTGAACCAAGTACCAAGCCAGTTAGCGTAAATTGGTGTGAGCTGGTTAAGATGTCGTGGCGATCGGTGCCTGCGATGAATACCCAGTTCAAGCTGTTGTCAGCGTCAAACACCGATATTTTGAAGTTATCTTGATAGTAGTATTCGTGCTTACCAACGGTTTCACCTTGTGAGAGTTGATGGCTGATACCTGCGTGATAGCTGACTGATTTAGTTCCGATACGTTTTGGATCTGGGTGGAAGACCAGTCGTTCTGTTGCTCGGTCAACCACAAACACATAGCCATGATTAAGCGTTTTTAAGTCTCTTAATCCTTGAGTGGTGTGTAGAAGGTCAAACTCAATCCATATTTCTTCATTCAATTTTTCCGCCGTGTGTTTAACTGCGAATACCCAACGACCATCTGCTTTTTGGTAAATCGAAGAGATGTAGAAATCTTCAACAACACTGTCTATTGAGTTCCATTTTATGGCGTCGATTTGTTCATGGGAAAGAGGTAATCCACGACTTGATATATATTGTTGGGATTGTGGTTGGTATCGAACGATATCGGAGAAGTTTGGCGTTCTTTTTAGAATATTATCACTCAATTCTCTGAATTTTTTGTCACCGATTGGTGCCGCTTTAGGTAAGCCTAGACTGGTTTCTAAAAAATAGAGTTTGCCGAATGTGGCTTCGATGTTGGAACGAATGGTAGAGCTTGCGATACGAATGTTTGATGATGATTGTTCTGTTGCTGCTGTTTCTACTTTTTCAAGCTGAGCCACAGCAAGATAGAGCATCCCTCCAGTTAATAAAATAATGTATGGTTTAAAAAGCCGAATTAATGTTTTAGGTAAAGCCATGATATCCAAAGACGTTATAGATTCATTTTTATAGTACGGCAATACTAAACAGTTTCATTAACCACATCAATGCAAATGATTCCATATGGATAAATGAGTTTTGTGATATTCAGCTAACAAAAAAGCCAGCTATAAATATAACTGGCTTCTATGGTTTTCGGTGTTTTATTAAGCTGACTTAGCTTTTGCTTTAATCAAATCAGCCTTATCTGGCGAGTAGTGCAAAATTGCCATCGAAGTTGGCGACAACAACATTTCACCTTCTGCATGACCTGGTTTGACGTTTCGCGAGTTGGTATCACAGATGGTTACCCAGTTTTGTTCACGATCATTCGGTAACGAGAAACGTGCTGGCGCATTGGTTTGGTTGATCAGATAAATCAACTCGTCGCCATTTTTACCAATACCTAAATGCAAAGCTACTGAGCTTAAGCGGTTCCAATCATCGTGTTCCATAAGTGTGCCATCGACACGGCTCCAGAAGATGCGGTTCGAGTTACGCTTTTCGCCACTGAATGCCTTAATAAAAGGCACCATGTATTGCTGACGAGCAGAGATCATTTCAGATAACCAAGTCTTGAAGTAAGTCTTTCGCTCTGAATCTTCCCAGTTAAGCCAGCTGGTCACGCCATCTTGGCAGTAAGCGTTATTGTTACCTTTTTGAGTATGAGATAACACATCGGCCGTCAAAATATGAGGAATACCAAAAGCAAACAGCAGGCTCGCCATGAAGTTTCGTTTCTGCTTTTCACGTGTCGCGATAACTAACAGGTTTTCGGTTTCACCTTCAACACCGTAGTTTTCAGAACGGTTGTCACCGTGTCCATCGCGGTTGTTCTCACCATTTTCTTCGTTGTGCTTATGCTTGTAAGAAACAAGATCCTGCATGGTGAAGCCATCGTGATAAGTGATGTAGTTGACGGTTAATTTGTACGGCCAATGCGCTGCACTGTAGATATCGCGTGACCCCATCAAACGGGTTGCAAACTCTTTTAGGTAGCCTTGATCACCACGCCAGAAGCTACGAGTAATGTCTCGTAGTTTGTCGTTACACTCATTCCAGCCTAGCGGGAAATTACCCACTTGGTAGCCATTCGGACCGATGTCCCAAGGTTCTGCAATGAGCTTGGTTTCTTTAAGTACAGGGTCTTGAGCCACAGCTTTAAAGAATGCAGCCTCAGGGTTGTAGTTATCACCCTCGCGTCCTAGCGTTGCTGCTAGGTCAAAGCGGAAGCCGTCGACTTGGAACTCACTTACCCAATAGCGAAGCGTATCCATCACTAAGTTAAGTGCTGGCTGGTGGGTGAGATCAACGGTGTTACCACAACCCGTAAAGTTCGCGTAATGACAGCCATGTTTAATGTAGTAGCGGCTATCTAGCGCTTTGAGGTTGAAGGTTGTACCACCTTCGCCACCTTCCGCCGTGTGGTTGTACACCACGTCTAGAATAACTTCGATGCCATTGCGGTGAAGTTCACGAATGGCGGTTTTGAGTTCATTAACAGCGTCTTTTTCTGCGTAGCGTGGGTCTGGCACCATGAACAAGTATGGGTTGTAACCCCAATAGTTCACTTTATCCATGTCCAAGAGATGAGGCTCATGCATGCACGCAGCAACGGGTAGAAGCTGTAGAGAGTTGATATTTTGTTGCTTGTAGAACGTAAGCATTTCAGGGCTGACTAATCCCAAGTAACGGCCTTTAGTGTTGGTCTCTACTTCTGGATGAAGTTGAGATAAGCCTTTTACATGGGTTTCAAAAAGAACGGTCTCTTCACGGCTAATTCGCGGCTTTTCCACGTCTTGCCAATCGAAGGTGTCATCGACAACGACACACTTCGCCATCGCAAAGCTCTTCTCATTGCTATAGGGCGTGACGTAATCGAGCGGTTCGCTTATTGCTTTCGCGTACGGGTCTGAAAGTAGGATAGGGCCATTGTCTGTTTCTGCAATGAAGCCGTATTTTTGTCCCGCTTTAATACCATCAATAAAGACATATCTGATATCAGCGTATTCATTTTCCAATTTATAAGTGGTGAATTCGTCATTCTCGTCAAAAAGAGCGAGGGAGAGTGATTTACAGTCAGGAGAATAAATTGAAAAGTTGCAGCCAGTGTTACCTAGCGTTGCGCCTAGTGGATAAGGGCGAGCGAGCGTTCTAGTCATTGCTTGATTTCTTGTTCGTTTATCGACATCAGTGAACTATAAGTAAAAAGCTTTGTCACAGTAAGGTCAAGCAACTTCACAGAATAATTATTGTTAAAAAAATAATTTACCGATTAGGTTCAAATTATATATTTGAACTAGATCTCACTTAAGGTGAATAATTAGATCTGTGTGCTGTCTACTCCTCCTAGATTAAGTGATCTAACTCCTGTAAACACCGTTCTGTATAATTTCTACTCCCTTCTCATCCCCCTTAATTTAGTTCAGGGCGGAGGAAGTCAAACTTGTCATCCCCTCTTAATATTGGCTCCGTTGAAACGAATCAGGGGAAACCCTAAACCTCTCTATCTTACGTCCACCATAACTGCCTTTGGTTGTCGCAAGAGAGCAAAAAGATAAAAATCTAAAATAAATCGTCCTTAATGGAGTTAAGAATGAAAAAAGTAAGTTTGATTGCTGCAGCAGTGGCTTCGACATTGATGGCTGGTTCAGCTTTCGCTGCCGAAGTTGATTTTCATGGGTATATGCGCGCAGGCTTCGGTATGAATGCTGATGGTGGCTCGCAATATTGTTATGGTAATGGTGGCCCTACTACATTTGGGCATGCAGTTGGTCGTTTAGGCGATGAGTGTGATAACTATGCTGAACTTTCTCTAGGCGTAAACAAGATTTGGGAAAGTTCAGATGGCGATGCATTCAATATCCATACTCTAATGGCATTTGGCACGTATGAGAATGGTGGCTTAGATGGACGTGGTAATTCGTTCCAAAGTATCGGTACAGATCCTGATGACCCATGGTCTGGTGAGAGAGCTTCGTTCCGTGAAGCTTGGGCTGACTACACTATGGCAAACGGCATGAGCATTTGGGCTGGTGAACGTTATTACGGACGTAAAGATGTTCATATTATGGATATGTACTACGTAAATAACTCTGGTGCTGGTGCCGGTGTTGAAAACATTGATTTGGGCTTTGCGAAGCTTCATGCTGCAGTTGTTCAGCATAAATGGAAGGCTCCATTACTAACTGCAGATGATCCATCGACACCTGAAGATGAAAGACAGCCACTTGAGGGTACACAAGTTTACTCAACTGCTAATTCAATCGACCTTCGCTTGACAGGTATTGAAACAAATGACAAGGGTAGTATGGAGTTCATTTTAATGGCTGCAGACCCTTCTCATACAGATGTACAAAGTGATGCAATTGACGGCGGTATTGGTAATGCAGGTGATTATGGTCTAGATAAAGCAGGCTTTTTCCTTACAGCTGAACACACTCAAGGCCATAGCATGGGCTTTAACAAAGCTGTTATTCAGTATGCAACTGAAGGTTATGCTTGGGCTGGTTTCGTAGGTAACCACGCAGGTGATTCGTACAACATGGAATTAGGTCAGGAAGGACGAGAGTCTTTACGTCTAATCGATTGGGGTGTAATCGAAGCTGAAAAATGGAATCTTGGTTACTCGTTCGTTTATGCTCAGTTGTTGGATGACGGCAATGGCAACAGTGATGGCAAAGCTATGAGTGTTGTTCTTCGTCCGGGCTACAAATGGTCTGAAACAATGAGCACTATTCTAGAGCTTGGCTATCACCAAGATGAATACCCTTGGGCTGATAAAGAAGACTTAACGAAAGTTACAATTGCTCAACAATGGCAAGCCGGTTCAAATTTCTGGGCTCGACCTGCAATTCGAGTATTTGCATCTAGTTACAGTGGCGACAAAGCTGTTGATAACAATGACTTAATGTTCGGTGCACAAGTTGAAGCTTGGTGGTAATCTAGCATTTAGTCATTAATAAAAAACAGTAGCCAGCTTACAAGCTGGCTACTGTATTACAAGGGATAAGTGAATGAAAAAAATAGTATCGATTCTAATGGGGGCGACCGTTTTATTTGGTTGTGCGAGCCACCAAGATTTTTCTTCTTCGAGCTCGGAACAAGCAAGTATCTCTACGGTGGAGCAAATTAGTTGGAATCAAGTTGGCGTTCCATCAAGCTTTTCTATTCACTTTTCTGAAGATTCTCAGATTTTAAATAGCACAGACATAATGGGACCAGTGGCTGGTTTTTCTTTTGATGTTTCTGAGCCTCAGGTCATAATAGAACTTTCGGGCATGGTTAAACGCTTAGAAGTATTTTCTCCAAATTTAGCCATTTATGATCAAAATTTTAAATTATTGCGAAATTACGACTCATCCTTTTTTGATTATGATAAAAATGACTTTATAAAGGGTGATGTTTTATTTGGTGAAGTTGAATTGAATCTACCGATGAGTACCACTCGTATTTATGGTGTTGTTTACACTACTAAACAAGATTTAACACAAACTACCCAGCTATTGCACCCGGCCAAAGCAATGGCTATTGCCAAGCGAAATGTTGTCCCTGCTATTGATGATCCTGAAGCGAAGCATGTTGACATTGGTGAAGTTAGAGTTGCTATAAAACGGGGCTTTGTTGCGTAATTAAATTTAGAGATAGAGCCAACCCGTTTCGCTTGTTTCTTAGTCAATACGACAAGTTTCAGGCATACCTAACCCAGTAAGCTTGTTCAACGCTTTTATCATCGCGTAAGTTTCACCCACCTGGGCATTGTAATTTCTTAAGCTCAGTTTCCCTCCTAGCAACTGTTTAACTCGATACATCGCTGTTTCTGAGAGTGAACGTTTGTGGTATCCATACCGCTCTTTCCAATACTTATTTGAGTCGTATAATTTCTGGCAACCCACGGCGAAATTTCGAGGGTGACCACGCTCCCAGAAGGCAGCCCCTTCTCTTGGGGGAATAAGCGCAATAGCTCCCTTAATCTTAATAGCAGCGTGACACGCTCTCGTGTCGTAAGCGCCATCACCAGACACCTCAAGGATACTTCGGCGTGTTTGTTTCAGTAAGTTCGGGAGTACTTCTCCATCTGTAACCGTCGATAAACTTAGCTCGGCGGCAATGATCTCATGAGTGTTGGTATCGACTGCAATATGCAGCTTTCGCCAGACTCTACGCTTGCCATCCGTCCCATGTTTTTTGACTTTCCATTCACCTTCGCCATAAACCTTAAGGCCAGTAGCATCAATGGCTAGGTGCTGTATCGCTCCTCTCGTTTTAGTCTTAAATGAAACCTCAACTTGCTTGGCTCTACGACTGATGCAGGTGTAATGCGGACAACTTAACGGTACATGGGCTAACCTAAATATCGAGTCGATAAATCCTTGCAGCGCTCTCAATGGCATAGAAAAAACTCGTTTGACCATGAGTGCTGTCGTGATAGCTAAATCACTGAACCGACGCGGCCTACCGCGCTTATTCTGTTTGCTTTGCGCCCATCCGCTTATTGCTTCTTCATCAATCCAAAAAGTCAGAGAACCACGGTTAATGAGTGATCGGTTGTATTGCTTCCAGTTGGTTGTTTTATAACGAGGCTTAGGCATAGGACTACGAGATAGAGTGGAGGTAGCTGATCAGATCGTAGGTTCTTGATTTAGTTCCATTGAATTACGCAACAAAGCCATAAAACGTGAAGGTTTCTTTAGTGGGTTAACGAAACCTTCAAAATCTGCATCAGCTCCTGAAATTCCTGTTATTGAAAGCAAGAAGCTAACAATAGAAGTAATTCAACCAGAAACACAAACTTACTATCATAATGCCATTCAAGCAGCAGTAGACTCAGACAATATTCCCAAAGCACTTAGCTTATTAGACGAAGCAAAAGCATTGGGTATTGAAGGCGCACAAGAAGTCTTTGTAAAAGCCGTCAATAAAAAGTAGTCGATTAGTTCGTAAATACTGATTGATATAAAGAGAAGGGCTCCTAGTAGGGAGCCTTTTTTATTGTTTGAGATAAATGAACAAGTATATATTCACCTAATTATTGAAATTAAAGTGACCACTGACTTACGTATAATTATAAAGAACTAATATAAGTGGAAGTTGCCGGCTCTATTTATAGCTTTGAATGACTAGGTTTTGACATAAATACGCTCCCCTCTCTTACTGTTCTCGAGTAACTAGATATGAATCCTATAGATTACCTGCTACTCCATTAACTGCTCCTAAATTATATTCATGATATCTCCTCTCGATTAAACTAACAGTTCACTTGAGGTTGTTATCCTTTCTACTAAGGACTAAGAAGGCTCATCTGTCACTTAACAATGAGTATTTATCGATGAGAAACAAAGCAATGGTGTGTTGCATTGGGATTGGAGTCTATTGAGGATAAAAAAAGGGAGACTGACGTCTCCCAAAGGCTAGCTTTCGATGGTTTTATTATCTTTATTAGAATCTAAGCTTTATGTTTAATTCTTGGTTACTGAAACAACTGGACTATCTACATCGTCATCCAACTCGTGAATCGCATTTAAGGTAAATGTGTAGCTGCCAGTTTCTGTTACGCTTAATTGGCAGTTACCATCAGTACCTAGGTCGATTGACCCATCAGCAAGTTCGACTGAATCACAACCAAAGTTAGGTGTTTTCCAATCTGCATCTGCGAACTTGAAGCCATAATCGCCGGCTTCCAAGTTGCCTGTTACAGAATAAACACCATTAGCGACAAAGCTCATTGCCCAATCATCCGTTGCGCCCCATCCATTCATGTCACCACGAACGTAAACGGTTGTTTGGCCGTATGGCGGAATGCTCGATACATCCTTGTCTGAATTATCAACCGGAAGGCCAGCACCCTGTGCATCACCTTGAGCTTGTACAAATACAGCTGTGGTTAGTGCAGGGACTGTGAAGGTTTCAGCGGCGAAGCTTGCACCTTTTACAATGTCATCTTCAGAGCTTTGTTGAACGGTGTGAAGTGTAAAGCCTGTTGCTCCCGTGATTTTGAACGATTGAGATTCATTGGTTGAGTTTACAACTGCCACAATCGCATCATTTGCAGGGTCAAGATCGTCGCCCGCAGACACACCATCATCGATCGACATGACAATCAGGCCTTCGACTTGATCTTCGCCAACGTTACGGAAGTCGACACGCTTCATAACTTCGTCAGCTGTATCTAAGCGGAACAGTTCGCTTGAGCTACGGATCTTTAATAGCTCTAGGAATTGCTGCTTAGTTAACTCAATGTCGTCTGCGTCTGGTTTAGCCGCGCTGTCAGCAATGATAGTTTTGATCAGATCCCAGTTGGCACCATCTTTGTCTTCACGTGGTAAGCCAACATTCCAGTTGTTGTCAGTACCGTCAAACATGACGCGGTTATACCAGTCACCAGAATCGTAAGAGTCGCGCTGCATTGATTTAGAACGCAGCAGTTCAGACCCCATATGGATGAATGGTATGCCTTGGCCTAACATCACGGTAGAAAGCGATACAGACTGCATGCGAGCACGCTCTGCAGAGCTAGTACCTGTGGCGATTTTGTATGCGTTGTTATCCCAAAGCGTTTGGTTATCATGTTTCGACACGTAAGAGATGTTCTCTGAAGGCATCTTGGTGTAACCAGCTGGCGCGCCGTTGTAATCAACGTTTTTACCCAGTTTGGTATCGCCTTTGTAATCGATCAGCACGTATTCTGCGAGGTTACCTGCCATACCCAAACGAACAAGGTCTTGGTTGTGCAAGCGACCGTTGATTGAATCTTGATCAACTTTAGTTTCTTCATTGGCAATCGCTGCGTTACCAAAGCCTTGGTTAAAGCGAAGTGGGTGGTTGCCTTCTGAATCGACGCCACCGTCGAACGGGCTACCACCACGAACGGCATCACGCAAGCGGTCTGAGAAGGTACCGATTTCTGTACCTGCCATGTTGATTTGGTTCGCTTGATCGAAGCGTGCGTTATCCGCTACTTCGCCAAAGTCCCAACCTTCACCGTAGAACAGAGTGTTCGGGTCGATTTGGCGCACTTCTTCCAATGCTTCTACCATTACGCCTTTCGGCTGGTGGCCCATTAAGTCAAAACGGAAGCCGTCCACTTTATAGTCGTCAGCCCACACCTTAAGTGAGTCGACCATCAATTTACCCATCATCAGGTTTTCGGTCGCAGTGTTGTCACAACAAGTCGAGTTTTCGACGCCACCAGTGTTGACGTTAAGACGGTGATAGTACCCAGGGACAATCTTATCCAGTACCGACTTATCGTTCACACCAGACGCGTTGGTGTGGTTGTATACCACGTCCATGATCAGCTTGAGATCCATGTCGTGCGTGGCTTTCACCATCTGACGGAATTCGAGAATACGCTGTGAACCATTAGGATCGGTCGCGTAACTTCCCTCTGGCACCGTGTAATGGAATGGGTCGTAGCCCCAGTTGAAGCTATCAAGCATACGAAGGTCATTCATTAATGCTTGTGCGTCACCCGTTGAAGGGTCATAACCATCGAGTACATCTTCGATGACTTTGTTTTCGTCTTCGCTTCCACATAAGGCAGCAGTCGGTTTTACATCACACAGTTTGCCTACGGTGTCGGTGATATCAACACGGCTCGCGGCATCTTCATCAACGGTAGCGATATCAAATGCTGGTAAGATATGCAGCGTAGTTAAACCTGCTTCTTGCAGTGCCTGTAGGTGTTTGACCGACTCACGATCTGCTTCTGTGAGAGCGAGGTATTTTCCATTTAGGTTAGCTGTGCCTAGCTTATCGCTGAAACTAAAATCACGTAGGTGAGATTCGTAAAGTACATGGTCTTCGTCTTTCTCTACGGTTGGTCGTTGGTAGTTGTCCCAGTTCGCTGGTTTCAAGGTTGAATCATTCAGGTCAATCACTTGAGAATATGCAGAGTTTTTCGATAAACTGAGTGAGTAAGGGTCCGTTACAAGGCGAGTTTCGATGTTGCCTGTGGTTGGATGGTAGACCTTCACTTGGTAACGATAGTAACTGTTGACTGCATTAGACACCGCGTCAGTGGCCCAAATACCCGTCTCAGTGTTTTCCGTCATTGGGATCACTTGTGAACTTTGAAGATCTTCGCTGTAAAGCACGAGTTCTACATCTTGCGCGGTTGGTGCCCAAAGCTTGAAGGTCGCTGCACTGCCTTCAACAAGCGCGCCTAGTTCTTCACTCATCGCATTACCAGCACCTTCGCTAGCAAATACCGCATCAAGTACACCAGGCTTTTGAACCTCAGTTGAAGAGATAACATCGCCATTAGTATTGTAGGCAACAAAAATTATCTGAGATTTTAAGATAGCGCGAAGTGTGCTGTCGTCAACGTCAATAGCCAAGGCAGGTAAGCTTGCAAGGTGGCGGAAACGCTCTTTCAATTCAGTAGAAAGCTCTCCGTCTTTGCTCAGTTCAATTGCAGTGCCACCGACAATCTCTTTGTCGTCGTTCATCGTGATGCTGTTATCGAGTGCGTAGAACAGTTTCACAGAGTCGGCATTGCTAGCGGCTTCCCAAGCAATGGTGGTCGCATCTAACCAATGTGCTTTTTGACCATCAATATTGACTGGGCGCTCTGAAATTGGGTCGTAATATAACTCGCTGCTGCCATGGAACCCGAATACACCTTGTGAATCACCAAGCTTAGTTAGCTCGATTTTAGAATTGGCACTGCCAAACGCTTTTTCGTCGCCATTATGTAAGATGAAGTTCATGCATTTATGTGGGTCAGAAGCATCAGGATCGACTTTCAACACATAGTAAGCACCATAAGTATCGCTGATACCATCGTATTCGTAAGGGCTGTTCCAATCGGTTCCGGTTTCACTCAATCCCATACCGACTAAGTCTGTGCTAGTACAGCCTTCGCCATTCCACAGGTGAAGTCCCCAACCGTCGTAAGTAGAGCCTGAAGTGCTTGCGGCTGCAACATCACGTTTGTAATAAACAACAACTTCGTTTTCGCCTGCTTTGTATAAGCCATCATTGCCTGCGTCGATGTCATTGTCGCTATCACTGCCACAACCTGCGATCAAAGTAGCGGTGAATAGCGGTAAAATTGCTTTGGCTAAAGGCTTTGTTGCGTAATTCAATGGAACTAAATCAAGAACCTACGATCTGATCAGCTACCTCCACTCTATCTCGTAGTCCTATGCCTAAGCCTCGTTATAAAACAACCAACTGGAAGCAATACAACCGATCACTCATTAACCGTGGTTCTCTGACTTTTTGGATTGATGAAGAAGCAATAAGCGGATGGGCGCAAAGCAAACAGAATAAGCGCGGTAGGCCGCGTCGGTTCAGTGATTTAGCTATCACGACAGCACTCATGGTCAAACGAGTTTTTTCTATGCCATTGAGAGCGCTGCAAGGATTTATCGACTCGATATTTAGGTTAGCCCATGTACCGTTAAGTTGTCCGCATTACACCTGCATCAGTCGTAGAGCCAAGCAAGTTGAGGTTTCATTTAAGACTAAAACGAGAGGAGCGATACAGCACCTAGCCATTGATGCTACTGGCCTTAAGGTTTATGGCGAAGGTGAATGGAAAGTCAAAAAACATGGGACGGATGGCAAGCGTAGAGTCTGGCGAAAGCTGCATATTGCAGTCGATACCAACACTCATGAGATCATTGCCGCCGAGCTAAGTTTATCGACGGTTACAGATGGAGAAGTACTCCCGAACTTACTGAAACAAACACGCCGAAGTATCCTTGAGGTGTCTGGTGATGGCGCTTACGACACGAGAGCGTGTCACGCTGCTATTAAGATTAAGGGAGCTATTGCGCTTATTCCCCCAAGAGAAGGGGCTGCCTTCTGGGAGCGTGGTCACCCTCGAAATTTCGCCGTGGGTTGCCAGAAATTATACGACTCAAATAAGTATTGGAAAGAGCGGTATGGATACCACAAACGTTCACTCTCAGAAACAGCGATGTATCGAGTTAAACAGTTGCTAGGAGGGAAACTGAGCTTAAGAAATTACAATGCCCAGGTGGGTGAAACTTACGCGATGATAAAAGCGTTGAACAAGCTTACTGGGTTAGGTATGCCTGAAACTTGTCGTATTGACTAAGAAACAAGCGAAACGGGTTGGCTCTATCTCTAAATTTAATTACGCAACAAAGCCTTGGCTAAAGTAGAGCGCTTGAAGCTTCTCTTTTTGGGCACATTGAAGGTATTTCGTAGAGAGATAATTTTATTAATATTTATGTTGTTCACGTTTTGATATCCATATTTCACTTTTTATTGAAGATAAATATCCTAGCTTTAACCAAGGTCAACTATTTGTGATGGCAATGTATAAAGTTATTTTTAATTCGTAAATATAGGAAACCTAGTGTCAATATCACGCTTTGTATTTGGTTATTGTTAAATTAATTGGATCAATGGCTCATTTGTTTAATATCAATAATGTAGGGCGTAGAAGCTAGGCGTAGTTAATAAGGATGAGAGCTCATCCTTATAAATGTGAGTAATATATCGAATTGAGAGAGTGTTAATTTAATTTTGGAATTAAGTTATCTATCAATTAATTGAAGGGGAGTTGTTCGATTATTAACATTGATAGATATATTATCCATTTAAGGATAACACCCAAGCCAAAGACGCCAGCGGTTTCAATTCAATATTAAAACTGCCAACACTGTTCTCAATGTCGAGCACTTGTTGCGCTATGCCTTCAATATGTTCATTGAGTATGTAATGACCATCAACTAATTTGAGTTTTTGAATGACGTCATGTGAAATCTCTAAGTGAATACTTTCGGTGGTATGTTGGCTGAAATTAGCAGCAACAATGGTTAGCTCTTGGTGGTCATAGCGCAGAAATGCGTAGACTGAATCACTCAAGTTACTGCACTGGTGTAAGTCTTGGTAATCACCTGTCATCGACGAGTGCTCTAGCGAAAAGTTCATTACCTTTTGATAGAAGTGACGCAGTTGCTTTTCTTTATTGGTTAGTAACTCACCATCGAACGCACCATTATTCATCCACTTTTGGTGTTGTGGGACGCCAATGTAGTCAAATATGGAAGTTCGTGAGGGCTGTCCAAAGCCTGCATTCTCTGCACCGAGTTCTCCGACTTCTTGCCCAAAGTAGATCATGGTTGGAGAACTACTCAATAACGCGCTGACTAGCATCGCAGGCTTCGCGACATGTGGATTGCCAACGAACTCGGGAGAAGCGATGCGTTGCTCATCGTGATTGTCCAAGAAATGCAGCATGTGATGTTCAATATCCATCATTTGATGTTGGATTTCAGGGATGATTGCCGTTGAAGCCTTGCCTTGCATGATGGCTTTGAGACCATCGTACAGATCTACCTTGTCATAGAGGTAGTCCATTTTGCCTAAGTGAATATAGTCGCGGTACAAGTCCGGCTGATACACTTCTGCCATCAGAAAGGCATCTTGGTTTTTCATCTTTATTGATGAGTTTAGGTAGCTCCAAAACTCAACAGGCACCATTTCAGCCATGTCGTAGCGGAATCCATCAACGCCTTTGTCTAACCAGAATAAGGCGATGTCTCGGAACTTAACCCAAGAGCTAGGCACAGCGACCGATTCCCAGAATTGGTGATGCTCTCGGTAATCGCGTTGGGCATAGTTTTTGGGGAGCTCAGGGAAATCTTTTGAACCGTCAGGGCGCACACCGTAATTGATCTTCACGGTTTCATACCAATCGTCGAAATTAGGTTTAGCTAAGCGTGATCCATTGCCCGTCCATTTGGCGGGCGTCTCTATAAAAGGGGAGCTTAGGCTAGGGTGCTGTTCACCACCTAGCGGCGTAAAGACGGGCTCTATGTCTGGCAATTCAAAGGTGCTGTTGGGAATGTAGTAAAAGTTATTGTCTTTGTGGTATTCCAGCGTTGTGTCATCTTGAGCGCCGAAGTCACTGACACCTTCTGGGTTGTTTAAACCTTTATAATGACGCGCAACGTGATTCGGTACGATATCGATAATCACTTTTAAACCATTGTCGTGACTTCTTTTGATTAGTGCCTCGAACTCTTCCAAACGGCGATCAGGATTCTCAGCGAGGTCTGGATTGACTGAGTAGTAATCTTTTACCGCATAAGGTGATCCTGCTCGGCCTTTACCACGCTTGGGTGATCGTCTGAAATCCCGATGTGTTTGTAATCATTGATGATGGCGTGATGTGGCACTCCGGTATACCAAATATGAGTCATACCGAGTTTGCGGATTTCAGACAGCGCTTTGTCGGTAAAATCACTGAACTTACCGACGCCATTTTGCTCGATTGTGCCCCATGGAACATGTTGGGTGTTTTTATTGCCAAATAAACGCGTAAAAACTTGGTAGATGGCGTACTTTTGGTTGTACATATTTATAATTCCTTTAACTTCCATCATGTTATGTAGGGATGAAAGGGCTTGTTTATTCTTTGCAGGCTAACCGAATTACAATGTGCCTTACTCATCCTTATCAAAATCTACAGGGCGTAATTGCTACAGTATGTGAGCTGTTGCCCAAAAGGAGTCATGTTGTCTTCATCTATTCAAATCGTTATCACCTATTTGGTTCTGGTGGCGGTATCTGTGTTGTTTACAGAAAGTTCTAAAGCGCTGTTGGTGTGGTATTTGGTTATCGGTGTGGTGACGTTTTTTGTGTACGCAAAAGACAAGCGAGCAGCGATCAATGGTAATTGGCGTGTGCCAGAGAAAACCTTGCACATCTTTTCTGTTGTTGGTGGCTGGCTAGGGGCGTTGATTGCTCAAGATAAGCTGCGTCATAAAACGCAGAAGCAGCCGTTCAGATCTATCTATTGGCTGACAGTGGCAATGAATGTTGCGACGTTTGTGTGGACGTTAACACCGAGCGGTCAGGCGACATTTGGGCGCTGGCTTAGCGAGGTTATTGGATACTTGTAAATTGATGGCTAGTAATCACTTACTAACCATCATAGGGAAGCTATCTGGTTACAACATCGGAATCGTTGAGGCTAGAAGCAAGCCCGCCATACCGTAGTTAAAGCTTTTGATGCGAACGGGTGTGGTTAACCAGTGTTGCAGTTGCTTGCCTGCAGCTGTCCAGAATGTCACTGACGGTAAGTTGGCTAGCGTGAAGATACCTGCGATGATTGCAAGCTCCCACCATGAACTGCCGCTGCTATAGACTGAAATCGCCGTCAGCGCCATCGACCATCCTTTAGGGTTCACCCACTGAAAACTTGCCGCGCCGATGAAGGTCATTGGCTTATAAGCCTCGGTGCTTTTGGCTTTGCCGCTCAATGCTATCTTAATCGCTAGGTACACGAGGTAAGCAAGGCTTAGGTATTTCAAGATTTGGTGAGTAACCGGATAAGCGTTGAAAATGCCCATTAAACCGAAGCCAACTAACAGCAACATGGCTGCGAACCCTAGAGCTATGCCGAGCATGTGCGGAATGGTACGCGCAAAGCCAACATTCGCACCAGAAGTCATGAGCATGATGTTATTTGGACCTGGCGTGAAGGTCGAGACGAACGCAAACAAGGCAAGTGCGCTAAGTTGTTCTAAAGGCATTATGGTTCTCCAGCAAAAAAATGAACGAAGTGACTGACCGGTCATGACTTTCACGTGTTGAGAAACATAGTAGGTGGAAAGTGAGGCAATTATGTGCTTTTATTTCCTCTATTATCACTAAATGCACAATAATAAGTACTTATGGATAGATTTGACGAAAGGATATTGCAAGAGCTTAAATTGGACGGCAGAATCTCCAACATTGAGCTTTCAGAACGGATTGGCTTGTCGGCTTCTGCGACCTTAAGACGCGTCCAGGATCTTGAGCGTAAAGGCATCATTCAAGGTTACCGTGCGGTTCTGGATAATGGGCTGATGGGGGTCGGTTTTATTGCTTATGTTTCGATTGGTTTATCAAGCCACAGCAAAGCGGCTCAGCTGGAGTTTGAACAGCACGTCAGTATGGAAAAAGAGGTGGTGGAGTGCCACAACATTACTGGAGCCAACGAGTACTTACTAAGGGTAGAAACCAAAGACCTACCGGGCTATAAGAAATTTCATGCCGATGTGCTTGGGGAATGTGCTCAGGTGCAATCGATTACGACTATGGTTGTGATGGATACACCTAAAGACGAGCGCTAGTCGAGTTTTATTTCAGGAGAGGCGCAGTGCCAAATACCAATCAGTTGTTATTGTTCTTAGATGTGGTTCAACAAGGGTCGTTTACCAAAGCGGCAACCTTACATGACATGGACAACTCATCACTCTCTAAACAGATCAAAAAGCTTGAGCAAGATTTAGGTGTTCAGCTGCTGAACCGCTCTACACGATCGTTTTCTTTGACGTCGGCGGGAGAAGATATTCTCGCACAAACCTATGTGCTGAAAGACACCATTAATCAGATTCAAGGCATTGCAGATTCATACCAGTCTGAACCCAAAGGCGTGCTGCGAATTACTTCACCGATCTATTTTGGGCAGCAATATTTGCAACCTATCATCACTCAGTTCATGAGAAAGTACCCGGATGTTCAGATTGTACTCTCACTAGACGATAAGATCGCCAACATCATTGCAGGACAGTTTGATATCGCGTTTCGCTTCAGTAAGCTGGTTGAATCGAATTTGATTGCGAAGAAGATTGCCGACAGTAACTTCATGTTGGTCGCATCGAACGATTTTGTGAAGGAGCACGGTGAACCGAAAACGCCACAAGATTTGCTCGCGCTACCTGCTGTGATTTATACCAATGGAGATATGACGGTTGATCATCTGCGTATCAGTGAAGAGCCGCATGGCGACACTTTTCAAAGCCTGACGATTCGTGGCAACTATAAGGTGAGTGATGTTCGCACCATGGTCTCTTGTGTGAAAGATGGCTTAGGATATGGCTTCCTTGATCAATCAAACCTGTATGCCTCAATGAAAGAGCTCGGCTTAGTCACTTTACTTCCTGATTACCCGATTTCGACGATTGATACTGCAATCTACGCTGTGTATCCGCACCGTAAACAGACCAAACTGGTCAAAGAGTTCATTACCACGGTTCAAGACTATATCGGCTCTCCGACGATTTGGGAAAAGATGCAGCAAGGTTAGCTGGATTTCTAATCGTTCAAACATAAAAAAGGAGCCTGATCGTCGAACGATCTGGCTCCTTTTTTATTGTTCCTGCTATAACTGATTTACAATGTAAAGCTTAGCTATAGCTGGTGTGAACGGCTCATATTCACTAATACCTATTAATGCTCCTGAATCACTTCTTTACCACTCGGATAAGCTTTGGTACCTAGTACATGACCATCAACTTCTTTGCCATAGTAACCTTGGTGGTTGTGGTAACGCTTAGTATTTCCGGCAACATCACCCTTGTATCGAGGATCTTGTGGGCGTTCATGACTATTCACAAATGCAGCCACATCCCATGCATCTTGAATCGAAAGTTGCTGGCTCTTTCCAAGCGGCATGTTTTCATAGATAAAGTAGGCAGCGGTGTTCACGCGGTGCATACCCGCGCCCCAGTTATACGCGTTTTCGCCCCACAGTGGTGGGAAGTATGAACGGCCGTCTGATCCTTTAATGCCTTCACCATTTTGACCATGACAGGTTTGGCAGCTGGTTTGGTAAACCTTTTCACCACGCGCTATTGACGGCTCTTGTTCAGGGTTATCAATCTTAGGGTAGCCACGCCCAGCCAACTTACTGCGATCATCGATTGGGTATTTGCTTAACAGCTCTTCAGGAAGAGGGAAGCTTTCTGCTTTACCACCGACTTGTAAGTCAGCATCGCTGATCTCAGGAACGGGTGTATCTTGCATGCCGTTCTTGTCTAAGATGCCGCCCATTGCCAGCCAGTATGAATAAGCCGTTAGTGCGACCATCTCTTTTGAACCCTCAGCCGGTGGTAGGCCATTCATTGAGTAGGTAAAGCAACCTTGGATACGTTCTGCGTAGCTGTTTACCTTGTCATTCTTAGAACGATACGCAGGGTAGGCCATGTACGCACCCCAAAGAGGGGCTGCGTTAGGCTTCATGCCTGCTTGCATGTGGCAATTCACACAGTTTTGCTCGTTGCCGACGAATGTACCACGCATCTGTTGTGAATCGACAAACAGGGAATAGCCCAGCTTTACTTTGTCGCCAAATTCTCCATCAGGAATATCTACCAAGTCGCGTGGCACCAGATATTTATTATCTTGTGGTTTTTCAACGGCGGGCAGTTCGGTTTGGCGATCGGGCAACTCAGCTTCGGCATAAGCGATTCCAGAGGCAAGGGTTGCGGTAATTAGAAGTAATGTTTTCATGCGAGCCCTTTAGTATCGGAAAGATGCGAAGTAGTAAGAGAGGTTTTTGATCTCATCGTCGGTCAACTTGCCGGCGATATTGCCCATCATGTTTAAATCATCACCCTTACGAGTGCCGTTTTTCCAAGCGTTGAGCTGAGTCTGAAGGTAGTCGGCATGCTGGCTCGCTAGGCGTGGGAATTTGTCGACACCCATACCACTTGGCCCATGACAGGTCGCACAAGCTGGAATGTTTCGATCCCAATCACCTTGGAATACAAGTTTACGATAGGGGTTATCGATATCGGCTTGTGAGCCGCGCTGTTCTAAATCGGTGAAGTCGTATGAAGGTAGTGAAGCGAAATATTCTGCTACTTCACGACGAATCGCAGGATCAGACACACCATCCGCCATACCTTTCATGATAGCGCTTTGACGCTCACCACTTGAGAACAGAACAAGCTGATGTTCGAGGTAATCAGCATTGAGCCCTGCAAGCATCGGTGCGATGTTGGGCATGCCTTTCCCGTCGGCTTGGTGGCAACCGCTACAGGTTTCTGCGGCTTCTGGCATTGGATTGGGTGCTGCTTGTGCAAAACCGGATAAAGAAAGGCTTCCCAGAGCAGCGATGCAAAGCGTTAGAGTTTGAGTTTTTATGTTCAGCTTAATCATGAGGCGTCGCTATTGGTTGTAATGCACGCATTTTCGACATAATTGGTTGTTCGCGCTATTGTGGATTTCCACATTAATTCACTGGGAACTTGAGGTAAGTCTCACATTAATAACCTCAATCACCATGGTGGTATTGATATGGATTTCGATAGGCGAATCCAACTGTCGTTAACGAAGTGCAAGGGAACTGCCATGTTCGCCTCGGTGTGACTGCTTGTTAAGGCTCTTTATGGCACCGATTGTATAAGCATAGACGCTTGATGGGGTTAGGTAAGAAACTTGTAGGGAAGTGATGTAAAGAATTGATGGTTGGGCGTTGAATAGCTTAAAAAGAAGAGCAACCTCGAATGGCGAAGTTGCTCTACTGTGCTCAGTCTTGATTTGACTGAAATAGGGGAGGTTTGAACGTCTAGACTTTGTAGATTTTAGCCGGAAGCGCTTGTCTTGCTGCTGCGCCCACAACCCAATCCAACATCACGCCTTTGCCTTCTCTGGTCGGGTCAATTAAGCCAATATCATTGATGTTAACGCCATCGTTTGACTTCATCTTCACAGGTTGTTGTGTGTCACCGATCCAGTGCGCACGCTCACCGAGTTCTTTATGACCAAAGCCGTGTTCAAAGCCTAATGTGCCCGGTTTGATGCCATCAATCACCATCGCCAACGCATGTGTGGTTGAGCTCGGTGTTTCAATCGCAAATACGTCACCTGTTTTGATATCCGCAGAAGAAGCATCTTGCGGGTGGATGTAAACAGGGTTTACTCCTTTAATAGATTCCAAGCGTGGTGACAAATTAGAGACCGCACTGTGAATATTGGACTTAAAGTTGGTTAGCGTAAATGGCCACTCTTTTGCTAGGAACTGCTCTGCCAAAGGTGTGCCATCTGCCAGCTTTTGTGGATACCATGTCGGGCAACCCATGTACTGCTCACCACTGATGGTGTTGCGAGAAGTACCGAGTTTTTCATTCCAGATAGCCAATGGCTTGGTCCATTTGTACTTCATGGTTTCATTGGTGTAGGCATTGGTGGCGTCTTCGAAACGACCGCCACGCGCAAAGATATACGCTACCTTGAGCATCTCTTCAGGCTTGAGTGTTTTGTTCATCACAGGCACTAGGCGTTCTAGACCAGACCAAACAATATCTTCCGCATCGACATTCGGCACGCCACCTTTTACGAACGCTAAGTTAGCAGCCGAGCGCAGGTAGAAGTCTTCAGCGCTATGAATACCGTGCCAGTTACCTTGATTGTCTTTGATTACGTTGTCGCCGAAGCCACCTAATCCAAGCGTTTTTGCTAGATCAATAAAGAAGTTCTCTAGGTTGATGGCACGTCCGTCTTGAGTGCGTGAGGTTTTAGGCTCAACAATCGGCCAGCGAGCAGTGATCGCTTTAGTCGCGACGCCATGCCAAGGTGTCGCCATGCCCCAGCTTTCGTAGGTCACTGTGTCTGGCACGAGGTAATCCGATAATGCTGTGGTCTCATTGATGAAGGCATCGATAGACACGATCAAACCAAGCTGTTTTGGATCCTTAAGCTTTTCACCCAGCAAGTTGTCTAAACCCGGAACACCATAAAGTGGGTTCGCCATGTGGTTGATCCATGCCTTTGCTCGGTAAGGGTAGCCATCAATCGCAGCTGATAAGTGCTCGGTTAAAAGCGGTGCTGAGATTGGGTACCACGGCGCGCGTGTCGGGTAAGGTGACTCGCCTGCGGCAACGCGACGTTTGTATTCGCTGGTTTTTTGATACGGGAACTTGCTGCGAGATAAGAACACACCTTGAGGCTTAGTCTTACCTTTAAACTTAGTAAAGTCGTAACGAGGACCAGCAACCGAAGTCGGGTAGCCGCCCGCTTTCGCCATCGCACCGCCTTTCGCGTTGACGTTACCGATCAGCGCGTTCAGCATCAGAATAGAGAACGAGTTGTAGAAGCCATTAGTGTGCATGTTGCCACCGTGAGTATCCACGACGGCTTTCGTTCCGTAGCTGGTAAAGCGTTTCGCTAGCGCAATAATTTGATCCTGCGGGATTTCACACTGCTCGCTGTAGTAAGCAAGGTCATATTTGAAGGCTTCTTCTTTCAATCTTTGTAGAGAAGACTTAACACGAACAGTCTGGCCATCGATTTCTACGTCTTGATCGACGAACAGCGACGCTTCATCTACCTGAATATTTGATGTCAATAGTGACGTTGTCACATTAAGTGCGATAAATCCGTCATCGTCAGACATCGGTTCGCCTGTTTCTAGCAACCCCATATCCGATGCACGAAGCATACGCCCATTTTGTGGGTGCGATTCGTCGCTGATCACTAGGTGAGATGCGTTACACCAGTGTGTAGTGCCTGCTTTCTTCATCGCTTGCGCACTTGGGCGAGACAAGAAGTCGTGATTGTAGCGCTGGTTGTCGATGATCCACTGGATCATACCCAGAACTAATGCTGAGTCAGTGCCCGGCTTGATCGGCAGCCAGTTGTTGCGATCGCCCGCTGCAAGGCTTGAAGATCCTGCTGGAAGACTTGGTGTCACTATGATGTAGCTAAGCTTTCCATTGGTACGAGCCTCAGCCAGTTGTCTTGCTTGGCGCTTAAACGGGTTACCTGCTTGAGCCGGAGACATACCGATGAAAAGAATGAACTCTGCGTTGTTGAAGTCTGGCTTTAAGTGCGAGAACTTGTCTAGATCGTTCATGATCGCGCCTGAACCTGCGCGGAACGCGTAGCCACAGTAAGATCCATGGTGACCAAAGTTACGTGTGCCGTAGCTGTTAAATGCAAAGCGCTTCAAGATGTCGTCACGGCCTTCATTTCCGGCATTAGTCACCAATAACTGGTTCGCTTTTGGACCGTATTCAGGGTTGTTTGGATCAAGTGGTGTTTCGATGTCGCGAATCGATCGCAAGCCTTCAACTTCGCCTTCTCCGAACAAGTCACCACCTTCGGTGACCTCAGAGATAAGTTGCTCGTAGCTGATCGGTTCCCACTTACCTTCACCACGTTTACCAACACGTTTTAACGGTTGAGTGATTCGGTATGGGCTGTTTTGAATCTCTAGCATGCCATTACCACGAGCGCAGGCTGTCGAACGGTTATTGATGCCTGATTCACCAGACAAGCCAATGTAGGCGTCTTTTACAGGCGTTTTGAATGGGATCTGTTGGTCACTTGATAGCGGGTGATACGGGTTGCCCGAGATACGTAAGATCTCGTCATTGCGATTATCGATTCGTACACGCAAGCCGCACAGTGTCCAGCAACCAAAACACATTGAGGGTGCCACGCGTTGGTTTGGATTCGGCGAGATCTTACCTTGCTCATCGACACTGTATTCCGTCTCTAACGAATTACCGTGGTGGATGTGGTTGGTTTTCTTACCCGCGGTGCCATCGATAGCACCGTGAACCATGTGCTTTGTGGTTGTCGCATAACCTGCAGCAAAAGCTCCAACACCACCGGCAGCAAGGCCTGTTTTCAAAAATTGACGACGTTTGTTATCCATGATGATTCCTCAGACTACAAGCTATGTGAGCGGTTAAGTGGTGACGATGTATTTTGGTTTGGCTTCGATATTGTCTTAGGTGTAGATCGAGTTGACACGATCTCAGAGGCGATCAACGCAAGTGCTAGCCACAGGCCACACATACCAACAATGCCGAGTAATCCTGCGCTACCCATTGGCAGTTCATAAGGGAACGCACCCACATCAAAACGTGGAATGGTTTGAACTTCCATCATGGTGACCCAACGTACCGCCCATGCTGAAACGATGGTCGCAAGCGCAACACAGATAACTCCTAGCTTGTTTTGCGATAGGCGTTGCAGTGGCAGCACTAAGATCATGCACAGCAAAATGCTGGTGGTCATGATGCCTAGGTTGATACCCCAAGCGTCGTTCTCATACAGATTGAAGTGACCATGGTTAGATGCCCAAATCGATGTAAGAATGATGGCAAGGCCACCCGTTAAGGTAATGGTTCTTTGTACCAGCGCTAGGTCTGTTGGTTTTAAGCTTGGCTTGTTTGAAGGCAGTAGAGCCCAAATCAACAGCGTTAAGCCCGTTGCAGCAAAGAATGCGGTCGTAAACCAAAGTAGCGGAGAAGCCGGTTGATGCCAAAGCGGTCGGCTCGCCAAAATCGCAATCTCTGCACCTGTATAAAGCGCGATGCTTAGACCTGATAACGCAGTTGCAGCGGCTAATGCAATCATCATTTTTGTCGATACCTGCCATTGCCCCAGTGTTAGCCAAGACAAGCGTTTTAAAAGCGGGTTTTCACTCTCTTTGAGCTGTGCGATGTCATCACGCAGGTAAACCCAAGCAGTCGCAACAGCCAGACCAGAAAACAAAGGTAGAAACAGAGAGCCTAACGACATCCATGACCAAGGCGTAATGTGAGCATAGAAGTGCCACGCACGTCCGGGTTGGTGCAAATCACCGGTTAATGCTAATGGCCCAACAATCGCGCCAATGGCCATCACAAGCACAAGGGCAGAACGGAATTGGTGACTGGTAGAGTTTTTGAAGATAAGTGCAATCAAAAACAGAATGGCGGCCGCGTAAGCCGAACCTATGTAGAAGAAATATTGAACCGCCCACGGTAGCCAAGCGATCTCTTGAGCGGGAACTAACACCTCAGTGATATTCATGCTGTCTCTCCTTGTTTGCCTTGTGTCGCGATTGCCAATTCTTGTTTGCTAGAGGATGAGTTATCGATGGCGGCTGGATCATAAATCGCAGGCTGACCTTCGATATGGCTAACGAAACGCTCGTTCATGCCGATATAGAAAACATGTGGGTTGGTATTTTGCTCTGGCTTAAGCACCTTGATGTCGTCTTGGTTTTCATTAAGCAGCCGGTTTATCTCACTGTTTGGATCTTTGAGGTCACCAATAACGCGAGCGCCACCAACACAGGTTTCGACACAAGCGGGCAACAAGCCATCTTCAAGGCGGTGTGCACAGAAGGTACATTTGTCTGCGGTAAGGGTGTCGTTATTGATGAAGCGAGCGTCGTAAGGGCAAGCTTGAACACAGTAAGCACAGGCTACGCAGCGTTCGTTGTCGACCATTACAATGCCGTCTTCACGTTGGAAGGTCGCTTGAACAGGACAAACCTTAATGCACGGAGCATCGTCGCAGTGGTTACACAGACGAGGCAACATGAAGGACTTCACGTCTTGTTGAGCCGTCGAACCATCATCAAGGGAGACTTCATACTGTTTTACGGTGGTTCTGAACTGGCCAATTGGCGCTTGGTTTTCAACGCTACAGCCAACGGTGCACGCCTGACAGCCAACGCATTTACGTAAGTCAACCGCCATGGCGTAGCGTTTACCTACTTCGCCTTTGCGGTCAGGTTGGTTGTTATTGCGAATGGCTGTGCTTGCGACTGCGGTGTTGATTCCGGTGATGGGAATGAGCGCAGCACCAGCGGAAACCTTGCCGAATTGGCTGAGAAACCGTCTTTTCAATGAGTCCATGTTGGTACCTATAAATGGGTATTCTATCTGTTGGGCTCATTGTCAGATTTTGGGCGTACGCGGGGTATTGTGGATTTCCACATACCCAGATCAAAGTTGATCTAGAACAAATGTGGTTTTACCAATCTAGCTGTTATGCTTTGTTTAAAGGCTCTATTTAACGTGTCTTCGATGCGTTATTTGAGTGTGGACATGCCGTCAGTGTGGAGAAAGAGATTTTAGTGACAGTCCGAAACCTAATATCAATCGTTAGCCTTTGTTGGTTGAGCTTAACCGCAGGAATGTGTTTAGCCGCTCAAACGGAGCAAGAGATTACAACGACAAGCACTGTTGAGTCAGAACAGGTTATTGAGGTCGGTGTGCTGGCTATCCGAGGCAAGCTTTCCGCGCAGCAGCGTTGGCAGCCGACGATGAATTGGTTGTCGGAGCGCATTCCCGGCAAACACTTTGTTCTCAAGCCTTTCAACTTAGAAGAGATGGCTGATGCGGTAAAAGGTGTTGAGGTCGACTTTGTCATCACCAACCCGGGTCAGGCGGTTCGATTAGGGCGTCAATATGACCTCTCTTGGATGGCGACCATGACCAGCCATAACTTCGAAGATCGAAGCATCAGCAATACCCGAAGTATTGGCTCTGCCTTGGTGGTGAGAAGAATGTCACCTTATATCTCGCTCGAACAATTGAGTGGTAAGCCGATTGCGGCAGTATCTGAAAATGCATTTGGCGGCTATCTAACAATGCGTTATCAAGTGATGCAACAAGGGCTTAATCCCAACCATTTTTTCTCTAACACCCAATTTTTAGGTTTCCCGATCGACGCCAGTTTGTATCAACTGCGTGAAGGGCACATTGAAGCGGCTGTCGTACCAAGCTGTTTAGTTGAGAACATGATCAGTGAAGGTTTGCTGGTGGCGGGGCAATATCGAATTATCGAGAATCAAGCGCCAGAAGGATTCCGATGCCAAGTGTCTACGCCGTTGTACCCCAACTGGTCGTTCGCCAAGACAGAGCGGGCTTCTTCGGCACTGGCTAAACAGATGAGTCAGGTGTTATTTGCGATGCCAAAAAGCAGTGCGCCCGCCATTGCTGCGAATGCATCAGGTTGGACGTCACCGACAAGTTTGCTCTCGATAGACAAGCTTTATCAACAACTCGACATGCACCCACTGCAACAACCTTGGTGGAAAGAGGCGTTAATCTGGCTCAAATACAATCAGCAGTGGGCATGGGCGTTCTTTATTCTGGTGGTGTTACTGAATGCTTACCATTTTTGGTTGGAATACAAATTCAGCCGCAGCAAAAAGCAGTTAGAAGCCACGCTGCATAAGTTAAAGAGCAAGAGTGAACAGCTAGAACATTCACAACGCATCGCAGTGGTTGGTGAACTTGGAAGTAGCTTAGCACACGAGATCAATCAGCCTTTGGCCGCGATTCGTAACTATAGCGAAGGTGGTTTACTGCGGATTTCGAAGAACAAACCGCTGACTGATATAGAGCCTGTATTTGAGAAGATCCAGTCGCAAGTGGATCGTGCTGACGCCATCATCCAGCGCTTGAGAAACATGATCAAAAAACGATCATCAGAGAAATCTCAGACCGATATCGAGCAGCTGCTTACAGACACCATTGAGTTACTGCAATTTCGATTACAGAAGCACAAGATAACCATTGAACGCTATGCCGTAGGTAAGCCTATCAAACTAAATGTTGACTCTGTGGGCTTGCAACAGGTGATTGTAAACTTGATCAACAATGCAACGGACGCGTGTAATGCACAACAGCATCGCGAACAAAGCGCTGCGTCTGATATTGATAACAAAAACAGTGGGCCGGCGACAATTAAAGTGATTACCGAGTATCAACCGGATAAAATAATGTTGTCGATTATCGATAACGGAACGGGCTTAGATTTCACTGAACAAGAAGTGACTCAAGCCTTTGTGAGCAGCAAAGAAAACGGCTTGGGGTTAGGGCTCGCGATTTGCCAAGATGTTATTGAAGATCACAGTGGTCAAATGACGATCACGTCACTCACCCCGCATGGATGTCATGTTGCGGTGACACTGCCTTTCTCTCTTTCAAATGATTCATAAGGAATCTTGTTATGTCTGAACTTCATCAAAGGCTTCCGGTCTATGTGGTTGATGACGATGAGTCGATGCGCGACTCGTTGGTGTTCCTATTAGAAGAGCATGATTTCACTGTGTCAGCTTTTGAAGATGGCCCCAGTTTTTTAGACTCAGTGGACTTGAGTGCGCCGGGTTGTGTGGTATTAGACAGCCGAATGCCAGAAATGAGAGGGCAGCAAGTTCATGAGTTGATGGTGAAAGCGCAGAGCCCACTGTCGGTGATTTATCTGACGGGTCACGGTGATGTGCCAATGGCGGTTGAAGCCTTACAAGCCGGTGCGGTGAACTTCTTTCAAAAGCCAGTGAAAGGCAATGAGTTAGCTGAGGCGATCAAACAAGGTTTGGACGCTTCTGAAAAGCACTTACACATGAACGTGTATCGCCAAGCGTACGCTTCGTTAACCGAGCGTGAGATAGACATCCTCAAACAAATTATCGACGGTAAGCGTAACCAGAAAATAGCCGATGAATTGTGCATCGCAATGAGAACCGTGGAAGTACACCGAGCGAGTTTGATGAAGAAGTTTTCTGCGAAAACGGTCGCTGAGTTGGCATACATTTATGGGCAGCTTACCTAACCATAAATGTAAGAGATAGAGAGTGGGAAATCATTCCCTTTACTAGGGCGTGTTGATCTTTCGAGCTGGTTTTTGCAGCGAGTTGCTGGGTATTTATACAAGGCAGAGGCTTTGATGTGTAGCTAGCCTACATGAGAAGCCGATAACGTAGTAGAAATGACCAGCAAACGCTGCCCGAAGGGTTCGGCTAAAAGCGTTTTACTCTTTGTTGAGGGAGATTTGCTTAGAGTGACTAGGCTACTTCCCCCTCGCCGCGATTAAAACGCTTTTATCTCGAACAAAATTTAACCACGAAAGGTCAACACGCCCTAGTGATTTCCTAGTGAAAGGTGGTCTTCATAAGTAATCGATATTGAAGCAAGATCACATCATTTATGGAGTGCATACGGATAGGTCTAAGTAGACTTTTTATCGTTATGTATTCCTGAGATACTGAACTGAGTTCATTTTAGGGCGGAACGTTTTAATAACGGCGCTTTTCCCTGTAATTCGAAACATTCACTATAGGTTGAAAACTCCTCGACACCGAGGCTGATATTAGCTGAGTTAGGTTAAAATATTTTATGAGTACAATGGGAATCGCAATTGGTGCGACGGCTCTTTCGTTAATACTTGTCGCCGTGTGGCTGATCTCTTTATCGCTAAGAAAGCAGCGCTTGGAACAAGAACGTAAGGCTCGTGCTGTCGCTTACCGAAAAGCGATTGAAAAAGCGCGCATACAAGAGCAAAAAGAGCGTCACTTCAAAGCCGAAACCGGTCATGTACCGTCGATTCTGTATTTGGCAAAAGAAGCTGAACGTAACAATATTAAGGAAGCTCTGTATTGGTACGACAAAGCGGCGCAACTCGATAATATTAATGGGATGTACGGCATTGTGCGCCTAAGCATGAAGCGCAAAGAAGACCTGATTTTAAGAGAGAAAGCCAACTTTTGGCAGCTTGCGATATCCGCATTGGACAATGACGTATCGGCGAAATTTGAGATGGGTAAAGCGCTCGTCTTTGGTCGCGGGACCGATAAGAACATCCCTAAGGGTTATACCTATATTGAAGAGTCTGCGGCTGGTGGTAATACCGAAGCGATGTTGTTTATCGGTGACTGGTGTCTCGATAAAGAGAATCCAGATTACTCGGCTGAAAGCTCTGTCGAGTGGTACCAAAAGGCCGCTGAAAAAAACAACCTAGACGGCAAGATCAAACTCGGTATGAGTTACTTGAACGGTGTGGGTGTTGAGCCTAACCATGGTGAGGCTGTTTACTGGTTTGAGACAGCCGCAGAAAAGAACAGTGCAGAAGCGATGTTTAGAGCAGGCGAAGCTTGGATCGACCATGGTGAACACGGCAACGCCATCGCGTATATCTGGTTATTCCTATCAGCTCATTTTGGTTACTCAGAAGCCAAACATTTGAGAGATAAAGTAGGCGGGGAGCTTGGTGTGGATGCAGTCGTGGGCTTACAGGCTCTGACTAAGCCGATAATGACTAAGCTGACCCAAGAAGCAATCACTAAGCACTCAATCATTAAAGCGCTCAACAAGCTCTACAAGCGCAATATACCGATTCCTAAGAAAGTAAAAGAAGTGCTCGATGAAGAAGGTAATGAGTTGAATGTAGATGTGAGCCACATAGCGACTCAAGCGCCGAATGCTCAAGAGGCTAATGTTGATTACAGCCAACAGGTGAATACCGAGCAAGTAGCAACAGATAAACCAGCTAGTCAGAATAGTGGCTCTCTAGATTTCAGCCAGTCTGCTGTTGAATCTAACTGGAACAGAAACCAGTAAATTGCACTCATTTGTTGTGTATGGTTGATAGGTCGTTTAGCTCTAATCGAGAAATTCAAGACAACAAAAAGGGAAGCTGATGCTTCCCTTTTTATTTATGTGCTATTTGCTTTTAGAGCTTAGAGCTTAGAGCTTAGAGCTTAGAGCTTAGAGCTTAGAGCTTAGAGCTTAGAGCTTAGAGCGAAAGCCGAATACTTAAGAGCTTATTAAGCTTTGTTTTGCTCAGCTTTACATACAGCCGCAGTGAACACGACGTCTGTTGAGCTGTTAAGCGCTGTTTCAGCTGAATCTTGAATCACACCGATAATGAAACCAACCGCTACAACCTGCATCGCTACATCGTTAGAAATACCGAATAGGCCACATGCTAGTGGGATAAGCAGTAGTGAACCGCCAGCAACACCCGATGCGCCACATGCTGAAATTGCAGCAACAAGGCTTAGTAGAATCGCAGTGAAGATATCAATCTCAATACCCATTGTGTGTACAGCAGCAAGTGTTAACACAGTGATAGTGATTGCAGCACCCGCCATGTTGATCGTTGCACCTAGAGGAATAGATACAGAGTAAGTATCTTCGTCTAGGTTTAGCTTTTTACAAAGGTTCATGTTCACTGGGATGTTTGCAGCACTTGAACGAGTGAAGAATGCCGTTACACCAGATTCACGAATACATTGCAGTACAAGTGGGTATGGGTTCTGTTTTGTTTTTGCAAATACAAGCAGTGGGTTAACCACAAGTGCAATGATCAGCATTGAGCTTAGTAGAACCGCTAGCAGTTGACCGTAGCTTGCTAGTGCATCGAAGCCCGTTGTTGCGAATGTTGTCGAAACAAGACCAAAGATACCAAATGGTGCAAGACGGATAATGAAGCGAACAATGTGTGAAACACTGTGGCTAAGGTCTTCGAAAACCGCTTTGGTTGTTGCAGATGCGTGGTGCAGTGCAAGACCAAGGCCGATTGCCCAAGCAAGAATACCGATGTAGTTCGCGTTCATTAGCGCGCTAACTGGGTTATCTACAAGCTTGAATAGAAGGGTATGAAGAACTTCCGCGATACCTTGAGGAGGGTTAGCACCTTCAGCGCCAGCAACCAGTGTCAAAGTGGTTGGGAACATGAAGCTCAGTACTACAGCAGTCAGTGCAGCAGAGAACGTACCAATCAGGTAAAGCACAATGATTGGACGCATATGAGTATGCTGACCTTTCTTTTGGTTAGCGATAGAAGCTGCAACAAGAATGAATACTAAAATTGGGGCAACAGCTTTCAGAGCACCAACAAACAGACTACCTAGTAGGCCTGCATCTTGAGCTGCTGAAGGAGAAACCATGGCGAGAACGACACCGAAAACAATACCAGCAAGGATCTGTAGAACGAGATTTCCACGAGCGATGCGGGCGAGCATGTTGTGATTTTGCATAAAATACCTGCAATTGTTAATTTATTATAGTGATGTATCTTTTTATAAAGTTGTACCAAATTCGACTATACACTAGTGGAATGGGCGGTCATATTAGCGGGATCTAAGAGGGTGTCTAGGAATAGTTTACTTTTAGGGTGATTGTTTGCGCTACGTGGTGTTTTTAGAGCTAAATGTTAAATTAATGTATTTTGATTGAGCTATAAATCTACAGAATGACATTTAATAGACTCAATATACTGTAAATCTGGAAATGTAAACGGCTATTGGTAAGAACATTGTGTGCATAAATAGTCACACTAAGACCAAATTGAAACAAAAAGCCCCACGTGTTTAACACTATGGGGCTAAGCTTGTCTCAAATACAACTTATAGTCGTTAACTTAAAGGTTTAGTCAGAAGCTTTTTTAAGATTTCGACTTTCTGATTGAACGGTTTTGTACATCTTCGAAAGCTGTTTACTGTTAGCACGTTGCTCTGCCAATGAGGCACCATTTCTGGCTTGCTCTCGCAATAGCTTTTGATAGTTATTAAATCGTCTTTCAGACAACTCACCACTCTCAATGGCTTTGCGTATTTTGCATCCAGGCTCTGATTCATGATGGCAATCAGAGAAGCGACAGTGCATGGCTAACTCTTCGACATCAGAAAAGGTTTCACTTACCCCCTCGGCGCAGTCTGCAAGCTGCAGCTCTCGCATTCCTGGCGTATCAAGCAGTAAGCCGCCCGATGTCAGTAAATGCAGTGAGCGCGACGTGGTTGTATGTCGGCCTTTGCTGTCGTCTTCACGAATGCCACCGGTGGCTTGCTGAGTCTCCCCAAGCAGCGAGTTGACCAGTGTAGATTTCCCCACACCAGACGACCCCATCAAAGCCACCGTTTTGCCCGTTTTACACCAAGGTGATAATACTTGAGTAGAGTCTTGGTCTAGGCTATTAACGGCTTCGATCATCAGCATCGGATCTAGGCTTTGCACTTGCTGTACTTTGTCTTGGTAATCGTCACACAAGTCTTTCTTGGTCAGTACGATAACGGCTTCAACTTGCGCTTCATTAGCGAGAGCGAGATAACGCTCGATGCGGCTTAGATTAAAGTCGTTATTTAACGAAACCACGATAAAAACCGTGTCGATATTGGCTGAAATATATTGTTCAGCTACGCGACTGCCAGCAGCTTTACGGCGGAAGAGCGATTGACGGTCTAGTAAACGCTCGAATTGTAGGTCAGAGTTCAAAATCACCCAGTCACCAACGGTCATTGCCGGTTGGTTTTGGTGGATGGGTAGAACAATCTCACCTTGCTCTGACGCTAAGGTATAGCCACTACGATGATGTGCGACGATACGAGCAATGACGGAATGGTCATAGTCTTCGAGTGTCAGTTGTTGTTGGAATACAGGTTGCCATCCAAGTTGTTGAAGTGACATTGGATGAGAAAATGCAGTTTGTGAATTCATGTTTATTTACCCAGACGTGCGGGCTTTCTTTTCTTATGAGAGCATTAACGTCTTGTAAGACCCCAGATTGTTGATGAGATCGAAAAGCGTTAGTCAGATCAAAAAGCGTCGAGACGTCAAAAATGTTTGAGCTTGGGTCGAATTCAAATAGATAGGACCCCGGATTGAGTCATGCTTACAGGCATGCAGATATTGATCACTTACGATCAACAGTAAACCGGGTAAAAGTGTGCGGTCGTCAATGGATGACGATAAGTTGGTAGATCGGTGTTTAAGTTTGATTAACCAAACAAATTAACGCGTTACTTTTACTGCCAGTTTTAGTGTGTTCATTACAATCATCTTCTATTCTCCTTGGTTTATTAATGTGTTCAGGCTTTGAATAAAAAGCGCGCTCAGTTTAACAAAAAGCCACGATGGCGAGAAGTCATCGTGGCTTAAATTATTTTATCAATTGTGAATACGATTAATGATGGTCGTGGTTCATCTTTTTCATGCCGCTCATCACTTTCTTCACAGGTGCATCGAAGGTCTGTGTTTCACCATTGGCAAAGGTCAGTGTCATCTCGATTTGCTCACCTTCTTTTAGGCTGCTTTTTAGGTCGAACAACATGATGTGTAGGCTACCTGGTTTAAGTGCCGCTTCACCATTCGCTGGGATTGTGATCTCTTGAACTTGGCGCATCTTCATTACGTCGCCGTCAACGATAACATCATGAAGTTCTACCTTTCCTGCTGCTGGCGTTGTCGCAGAAACAATAGCGCGATCTTTATCACTGTGGTTCATCAGAGTCGTGAATACTGCGCTGTTCACTGCTGAAGGCGGTGTTGCACGAGCGTACGCGTCATGAACCATAATGTCGCTGTTGGCGTGAGCAAGAGGAGTGAGCAATAAGCCTGCTAGAGCAAGTGCTTTTAACTTCATGTTGTTGTCCTTAATTTTTATGTTTTGGTCTGGGACCTGACTTTTTTGTTCGAACTTTATTGGTTAAGTTCTTTATTGTTACGTTTTACTGCGTCAATTGGTTGATGGCCTCAACAATCGGCGCTGGCGTTAACGTATGCGGCACTTTAGTAATCAAGGTGCCGTCGGGCTTTAAAAAATAGAAATATGAGCTGTGGTCAAGGGTGTATTCCAACTCTGAACCTTCCAGCTCGGTCTTTCTGAAAATAACACCGTAGTTATGTGCAAGCGTGGTTGTCACATCTAACGGACCACTTAGTCCTTCCATCATTGGGTGGAAGTATTGTGCGTATTTGTATGAGGCTTCTGCTGCATCACGCTCAGGGTCAAGAGAGACAAACATCGGGCGAATCTTGGCTTTTGCTTCATCAGAAACTTGGTTAAGTGCTCCGGCTAACATCGCTAGAGAAGTGGGGCACACATCTGGGCAGCGTGTGAAACCGAAGTAAACGATACGAATTCTGTCATCGGTTTGGTCAAAGATTTCGGTTGGCTGGTTATCTTTGCCGAAAAGGGTTGTTGCAGAGAACTCTTGTTTTGCAGCGTGTTGCTCTTGAGCTTCGTTTTGCCCATCAAGATAGCTTTTGACACCAAAGCCAAGTACAAACGCTACCACCAATGCTAACGACCAATTCTTACTCATCTTGCCATCCTTATTGCAGGGTTTACGGTTTCAACACCATCGGTGAGTTCGCCAAGCCAGGTCATTTTATCCATGGTGCACACAGGTAAAATCACGTCACCTTCATAGGTATTGTCGCCAATATTCTTTAATTGAAAACGCGCCGAGCCCATTTCCATCTCTAAGCCAGTGAGTGACAGCATTAATGTGTCAGAGGCTGCGCCTTGCCAAACTACTTTGATTTTACTTGGAACGAGTGGCTGTGCCGTCTCACTATCGAGTGTCATCGCCACCGCATTTTGCTCACATGATGTGGTTGAAAGCATGCAGTAATCATCCAAGTTGACGTCCGCAGTTGAGTGCTCCATCGCTGATTTAAACTGCTGAATTGCTTGCGGCCCATAAAAGCCTGCCACGAGAGCGATCCCAACAGCAGCAACCTTTAATGCAGAGTGCATGTCGTGTTCTCATCTAATTTTATAAGAGCGGCGATGTTATCATACCCCTCAATACGTGCTTGTATCAAAAAGCAATTTTGTGCGTATGGTAGAACTAAAAAAGCGAAGCCATTGGCTTCGCTTTTGTCTGTTTATTAGATATGTGAGCTTAGTATTTCTAGGTTCTATCTGTTCTGAACATGTTCCAGAAGTACGCTGAATGATTAGTCAGCGTTACGCTCTGCGAACTTCTCTAGTCCTAGAACTAAGGCAATCGCAACAAACATCATCACAATCGCCATGACAAGTTGAGAAGGCTGAGAGGTTACGGCTTCAAAATCAAATGGTGATAGGTTTTCTTGAATCAGAGGAACTTGTTCACCTTTAGAGTTTGTGCGCCAGCTGATGGTCTCTTTCCACGGCCAGATCTTAGGTAGCGTACCGATCATCAAACCGGTTAAGAATACCAATGTGAAATCGCGGAATGAGCGTAGTAACCAAGAGAGTACGTGCGAGAAAGTCAGTAGGCCGATCACACAGCCACTGAGGAATAGCGCAAGCACATCGATTTGGAACTCTTTAACTGCACCAAGAACTGGGCCATACATACCAATCAATAGCAGAATGAAGCTACCCGAGATACCCGGCAAAATCATCGCACAGATAGCAATCGCACCTGCTATGAGAACATTGATGCTAGTCGGTTCCATTTGCAGCGGCTTAAGCACGGTAATGCTATAAGCGAAAGCAACGCCAAGCAGCAAAAACACGAAGCGAATCATATCGCGTTTCTCTACTTGCTTAAGAATATGGAAAACCGATACCAAGATCAGGCCGAAGAAGAAAGACCACAGTGGAACAGGGTGGGTGACCAATAACCAAGAAATCAGTTTTGCAAATGTCGCAATGCTCGTGAATACGCCTGCGAACAGTGAAATTAGGAAGAAACCATTGATGTGATTAAACGCGGCTTTGAAGCCTTCGCGTTTCCATAAGCCAAGTACGCTAGGGTTAATTCTGCGAATGCTTTCTAGCAGCGTATCGTAGATACCAGTGATGAATGCGATGGTTCCGCCCGACACGCCAGGAACAACGTCTGCTGCGCCCATAGCCATGCCTTTGAAAAAAGTACTTAAGTAGTTCATTGCTTCATAGAGTTGAGGATGATTTTGTGCAGTATACAAACTTTAGTGTAAAAAAAGTATGAATATGCTTTTGGGGAAAGGCTTTTATTACTCTATTAATTGTAACGCAATAAGTTGAAGTGAATATTTGCCTAACATTTACATAACAACCACTTAGTGATTTGTCATTAACAGCAGAGATGAAACTGATCTCTTATCGATATTGCATCTTGGTTGCATTATGCAAATGCACTTTGCAATTCGCATGGCAAATTCATGGTTTTTATGCGATGCAGGGCTTATAAAACGTCGAATAAAAGTTGGCACGCTAACTGCATTAGATACATTGACCCTTCTTAAGCCGAGGGTCACCTAGCCAACTGACGTTGTTAGTGAACTTATGATTTGTTCACAAATATATAGAGCCAATCGCGATTATTGCGGTTGGCTATTTTTTTGCCTGTCGTTTGGCTAACTGCTAACTGCTAACTGCTAACTGCTATTTCCCCCATGTTCCAAGCAAAAAAAAAGCTAGCCACCATTGGCGACTAGCTTAAACTTTTCTCGAATCTCGAATCTCGAATCTCGAATCTCGAATCTCGAATCTCGAATCTCGAATCTCGAATCTCGAATCTCGAATCTCGAATCTCGAATCTCGAATCTCGAATCTCGAATCTCGAATCTGATGTGACCCCATAAAAGTAGACACTTAATACAGAGCATTGAGTGTCATGAAAGTAAAATCACAAAGACAATATACAGACGAATTTAAACGAGAAGCTGTTCAGCGATCTCTCGATTCTTCTGATACCGTTAAGTCAGTAGCACTATCCTTAGGAATATCGCCGGTGCTACTTTCTAAATGGAGATGCCAAATGACATCGAAAAAGACTAACTCCCTCCCAATACCTAACCACGGCCCCGAAAAATCCTTTGCACAACTGGAGAAAGAGATCCGTCAATTGAAAAAGAAGCTTGAGATGGCAGAGCTGGAGAATGATTTCTTAAAGGAAGCGAAGGCTTTCTTCGACAGCCAAAAAGAATAAGGTTCGAGTATATCCTTAAGAAGGCCAGTGTGAAGCTTCCTGTCATACGACTATGCCAATGGTTGGGTGTTTCTAAAGCGGGTTATTACAAGTGGCTAACAAGGAAACCATCGAAGCGAGAGACAGACAATGAGTCTTTAAGTCACTACTTGAGGAGAGAAAGCAAAGCTCAGTATTGTATTCCAGGCTATCGAAAGCTTTGGGAAGCAGCGGTCGCTAACGGCTTTATTTGTAATAAAAAGCGAGTACAGAGGCTTCTGCAGAATATGGGCTATCGCTCTTGCGCGAGCAAGAAGCGATATGGACGAGCACCAAGACAAAATACGCTTATACCTGCCTATAACATTCTTGCCCGTCAATTTAAGGTGGATAAACCCGATCGAGTTTGGGTGTCAGATATAACTCAGGTGCGCTGTACTGATGGTTGGCAATACCTGTGCGTCGTCTTAGATTTGTTTTCACGCAAAGTGATTGGTTGGTCGACAAGTCGCATTAATAACGCAAAGTTAGTGCTAAGAAGCCTGAATAAGGCTTGGAAACAAAGGCAGCCCTTAGGTCACGAGCTTTTGTTTCACTCCGATCAAGGTATACAGTATCGAGCGTTGGAGACGATCCGTTGGCACCGTAAACGAAAGATTAAAGTCAGCATGTCGAGAAAAGGAAACTGTTGGGACAACGCTTGTTCCGAAAGCTTCTTTGCGCAATATAAGAAAGAGTGGATGAACAACTTAGATCAGCTTTCACGACAAGAAATGACGATGCAGAGTCGAATTTATATCGATACCTATTATAATCCAGTAAGAAGACATGGGACTCTAGGTGGAGTGAGTCCCATGGACTTTGAACTAATCAACTAAACCCCTGTGTCTACTTTTTAGGGGCCATATCAAATCTCGAATCTCGAATCTCGAATCTCGAATCTCGAATCTGTTTTAGTACCCCATCAACTGCAGCAAGTTCTCCGCTGTGCTGATTGCTTCTTTACGGTTAGCGATGTTGAGCTTTTGGTAAAGGTTACGGATGTGAGTCTTGATCGTGGTACCCGCTACATCGAGTTCTTGAGCGATCTGCTCGTTACTGAACCCTGAATAGATCAGACCAAGCACTTGCCATTCACGCTGGGTGAGTGGGCTAGTGCGCACCAGCTCAGGAATATTCGGGTGATTAACCAAGTTTTCAACAAAGTCTTCATCGAAGTGAACCGAGCGACTGCGTTGGGTGGTGGAGATATCCTTCATGATTTGTTGTGCGCGGTGACGTTCTAAATCACCTAAGCCAGGCTTGTTGCTCAACTTATCCAAGATATGCCCGATAGTCCCACCGTCGACTAAGAAGTTACCGACCATACCGGTTTGGTTAGTCATATGAAGCGCTTCTTCAAGCAGTACACGTGCGCTGTCTTCATCGTTAATTTGTGTGCGTAACACGGCTTCAACGATCAAGTTGCGGTTGGTGTCTGTAATCAGGTGCGAACGCTGGGCTTCACTCTTAAGGAAGGTCAGCGCTTCTTCGGCTTCTTCGTATTGCTCAAGGATGATGTGTGCACGAACGATGTTTCGCCACTGAAGTTGGCAGAAGTGGTTGCTTGCCGATTCAGGTCGAACAGCTACACTCAGCCAATCACGTATCGCCTCTTTATCACCTTTTACTTGCCAGAACAGAATCAAAGAAAGAGAAGCGTTCGCTGTCCAATCTACGTGGTAAGTCGATTGACGCAATAGGTGCTGAATCTGGTCAATAAACTTCGACGCTTTATCAATCTCACCGCGGCTCAATGAAATACGAGCCAACATAGAGTAGCTGTGTAGATGTTTACTCGGAGAGTGGTGTCCAAGGATATCTAAGCCTTTGTAGCAACACTCTTCCGCTTCATCTAGTCGGTTCCAACACCAGAAGATCTGAGCGCGAACACGCAGCAAAAATTCATGCAGAGGCACGTATTGAAGCTGGTGCTCTTCAATCAATTTGAATGCACTGTCTTGTAGCTCAAATGCAGCTTGAACATAACCTTGAGCAATCAAGATTTCGCTTTGTTGCAGAATCGCCCATAGAGCCTGATGATAAACCTGATACTGGCGTGCCAGTTTTTCTGTCTGTTGCATCATCGGTAGCGCACGGCTTAGGTTACCCATTACGTGATTCACTTCGCCCACAACCGAGGTGGCGACAATGCGGCTACGATAAACTGTGGTGTTCAACTGACTCAACGAAAGCTCAGCCAATTCCAACGCTTTCTCAGGCTCATTGCTGTTGATGGCAACTTGTGCGCGTAAGGCGTTGTATTGGCCTTGCTGCTGAGTATCGAGTTCAATGTTTCGAGCTTGATATTGAGTCTCAGCCTCTTCCAACAAAGTACCCACTTGATCATAACGGTGCTGACTTTGTGCAAGCCAAGCACGCAACATGGATAGTTTAGGTTCACTGTAAAGTTGGTCGGTGGTCAGTTGCTTGATCGCCATCTCTAGTGACGACAGCTCACCTTGGTTGAACATAGGCCAGCCGTGTTCAGTCAGGATTTGAATGATCAGTTCTGGATCTTCAGCGCGCTGTGCGTGACGTAGTGCTTGGTGTGGTGTGTTTTGCTTGATCCACGCTTTTGCAGCACTTCGATGCAGCTCTGCTTCTTGCTGAGGAATTCGAGCTTGGCGCTCATGTGCGAGGAATTCACCAAACAAGTTATGGAAGCGATACCAGTTCTTTTCTCCCTCAAGCGGGTAGATGAACAAACCAAAACGGTTGAGTGATTCGATCATACCTAACGCATCTTCACGCTGTGTAAGCGCACACACAAGTTCATCGTTGAAGTGATCAAGCACAGAACATTGCATCAAGAACTGTCGGGTTTCTTTGTCTAGCAGGTCGAATACTTCTTCAACCAAGTAGTCCCAAAGATGGGCGTGGTTAAAGTGAGAGAATGACTCTGCGGACTGTGCAAGAGTGCGTTTTTGGTGTTGTGCTTGCAGCGCGATAAGTTGCAGTGCAGAAGGCCAACCTTCTACATAACTACAAATACTGTCTGCCGTGGTGTCATCAATGCCGTCGGCTACGCGTTGGTTGAAAAAGCGTGTGGTTTCTTCGGTATCAAACGCCAACGAGTCATTACCTAATTCGATCATTAAGTCACGAACGCGCAGGTTTGCTGTACCAAGTGGTGGCGTACCACGACTGGTGACAACCAACGTTAGGTTGTCGGGCATGTGTTTGAGGAAGAAGCGCATGGCTTCGTGGATGTCGTCATTGTTGACCAAGTGATAGTCATCCAACACCAGAAAACACTCGCGATGGAATTCCGACATCTCGGCAAACACTTCACTTAATAAAGAATGCAGCGATGAAAATTGTCGTTTTTCTGCCAGCTTTTGGGCATTCGGGCAGGCATTTTGGGTCGCTTTATTAAGTGATTGAAGTAGGTAGTTGATAAAGCGGAAGGCATCGTTGTCGCTATCATCAATGCTGTACCAACCCACATTGGGTTTATCTACCAACCATTGTGCAGCCATGGTGGTTTTGCCGTAGCCCGCTGGAGAGCGGAACAACACAAGCTTATAGCAATCTGCATTGTGAAGCAGATCGAGAACCCTAGGTCGTAGGATTGCATTATGTAAGCGGCCGGGACGAGTCAGTTTCGAAGGGATCCACATATCGAAGTTTTACACCTATTCCGTGGCTATGTTCTGGAATATCCCAATCTATCGTTGAGTGCACTCCAATGACATTAGCCTAATTACTTAAGTCTTTACTCATATTACGTGAAGCCAAACGTTACCGACTACGATCCTCCTCAGAAACCTTGCGCTTCTGCATGTTTTTGGGTGTCTACGCCCTTTATTTGAGACTTTGCTCACGTTGCGGGTTGGTTTTCGAATGTGACTTCGTTCGTCCCTACACTGGAATCTATGCAAAAGATGAGAGTTGGAAATTATTTTCGTGATCTGAATATCAGATTTGACAATGACTTTAATCTGGTTAAATAAAAGTCACATCAATTGAAGTTAAGTTATCGAACGGGAGCTTGTGATCTTAGTCACTCCAAGTTTTTGTTCGCAGTCAGAACATGAGAGTCAGATCACTAACCCTAAGTCGGTACGCCCCCTACGCCCTCCCATCTACTCCTAGTCAGTTGCGTTAGCGGGAGGATGTTTAGTTTATGGTGACCATGCACGATATGTCACAGATGAATTAGAACTATTAAAAGCGAGATTTCTGAAATGAAACCAACTCAGCAAAAAACTTTCGATAAAGTGTCATTCCAAGAGAGTGTTAAGAAACATTTATCTGCAACCTACGCAACAACCGTTGAAACAGCAGACAGCCGTTCATGGTATCTAGCAATGGGTCGTGCTCTTGCAGAGCTAACGACTTTTGACCTGCTAGAAACTGAAAATGATGAAAAAATTAAGAACGCGAAGAGCGTTAACTACCTATCACTAGAGTTTTTGATTGGCCGTCTAACAGGTAACAACCTGATCAGCATGGGTCTTTACGAACAGATTACTCATGCAATGGAAGAGCTAGGTCAAAACCTAACTGACCTTCTAGAAGAAGAACGCGACCCATCACTAGGCAATGGTGGTCTTGGTCGTCTAGCTGCTTGTTTCATGGATTCTTGTGCCGCTCAAGAATACCCAACAGTAGGCTACGGTCTTCACTACGAGTACGGTCTATTCAAACAATCTTTCCAAGACGGTCGTCAACAAGAAGCACCTGACGCATGGCGTGGTGTTGAAGGTTACCCATGGGAAGTGGCTCGTCCAGAACTAGCACAACATATTGGTTTTTACGGTCATGTAGACGTTGAATTCGTTGACGGTAAAGAAGTTCGTACTTGGGTTCCAGGCATGGAAGTAAAAGCAATGCCTTGGGATCTACCTATCGTAGGTTACGAGTCAAACACGGTTTACCCGCTGCGTCTTTGGGAATGTCAGGCAATTGCACCATTCTCACTAGCAAGCTTTAACAACGGTGATTACTTCGAAGCGCAACACTCGCTAATCGATGCAGGTAACATCACTAAAGTTCTTTACCCGAACGACAACCACGAGAAAGGCAAGACTCTGCGTTTAATGCAACAGTACTTCCACTCAGCAGCGTCTGTTCGCGATATTCTACGTCGTCACGAAGCAGCAGGCTTCTCTCTAGAAGATCTGCCTAAGCAAGAAACGATTCAGCTTAACGATACGCACCCAACGATTGCGATTCCTGAGCTAATGCGCATCTTGATTGACGAGAAAGGTCTATCTTGGGACCAAGCATGGGAAATCAGTGCTCATACGTTCGCATACACGAACCACACACTACTTCCTGAAGCACTAGAGACTTGGTCTGAATCTCTGATCAACCGTCTTCTTCCTCGTCACATGGAAATCATTTTTGAAATCAACCACCGCTTCATGCAAGAAGTTCGCAAGATGTGGCCTGGTGACGGTGAGAAGCAAGCGAAGCTTTCTATCATCCAAGAAGGTTTCCACCGCATGGTTCGCATGGCAAACCTATGTGTGATTGGTTCTTACAAAGTAAACGGTGTAGCTGCGCTTCACTCTCAACTGGTTAAGAAAGACTTGTTCCCTGAGTTCAACGAAATCTTCCCTGGTAAACTGACTAACGTAACGAACGGCATCACGCCACGTCGTTGGTTGAAGTTCTGTAACCCAGGTCTATCTACGCTAATTACTGGCAAGATCGGTACTGAATGGCCAGCAAAACTTGAGCAGCTAGAAGGCATCGCTAAGTTTGCAACAGACGCGAAATTCCAAAAAGAATTCATGGCTGTTAAGAAAGAAAACAAACAGCGCCTTGCTGATTGGGTTCAAGAGAACATGGGTATCGAGCTAGATACTAACGCTATCTTTGACGTTCAAATCAAGCGTCTACACGAATACAAGCGTCAGCACCTAGATTTGCTACACATTCTATCTCTGTACCACCGTATTCTTAACGAACCTGGTTTCGAGTGTGAACCACGCGTATGTTTCTTCGCAGCGAAAGCAGCACCGGGTTACCACCTAGCGAAAGAGATCATCTTCGCGGTTAACAAGATTGCAGAGAAGATCAACAACGACCCGCGCATCGGTAACAAACTGAAAGTGGTATTCATTCCTGACTACCGTGTAAGCATGGCTGAAATCATCATCCCTGCAGCAGACGTTTCTCAGCAAATCTCACTAGCTGGTAAAGAAGCATCGGGTACGGGCAACATGAAGATGGCTCTAAACGGCGCGCTAACTATCGGTACGATGGATGGTGCAAACGTTGAGATTCGTGAAGAAGTGGGTGATGAAAACATCTACATCTTCGGCCTAGACGTTGATGGTGTTCAAGCTCTGAAAGCTCAGGGCTACAACCCATACGACTACTACAATGCAGACCCACTACTGAAAGCATCTCTAGACCTACTGACTGGCGATGAGTTCACTCCAGGTCAACCGGGCCTTCTACGTGCAACGTTTGATAGCCTGCTAGACGGTGGTGACCCTTACCTATGTCTTGCTGACTTCGCATCTTACGTGAAAGCGCACGAAGACATGGGCACGCAATACAAAGACCAAGCAGGTTGGGCTAAGAAAGCAATTCTTAACACAGCATTGGTTGGTAAGTTCACATCAGACCGCTCTATCCGCGACTACGTGAACAACATCTGGAAACTTGAAGCGGTTAACCGTTAATACTTCCAAAGTAGCCAAGGCAGTTTCTGCCTTGGCTCAATTAGCTTGTGAGCAAACGAAAGGCTTAAAGGTTTGTCGTTTATAAACAAGCTCCTTACAAACCGATTGTCACAAGCTAATTGATTAGTAAAAATTAAATTAACAACCCTACAAAATAGAAAGCGTCAGAACGTTTTCGGAGAGAGCGATGAAAGAACAGACCGTATTAAAACAAGTCGCAGAAATGGCAAACATTGCCGACAGTTACGTTAGTGCGTGGGGCGATGAAGCACAAGTATCAGACGAGACGATCACGTCTCTATTGGCTTCGTTGGGCTACGATACAAGCAGCGATGATGCACTGCTTAAGTCAGCAGAAAGAAAACACAAAAAAGATGTACTAGACCCAGTTCTTGTCTTGCGTGACGGTGAGCCCGTAGAAGTGGCGCTTAATCTAGGTGTAAGTGCTCGTGAAAGTGAGTTCAGCTGGCGCTTAGAAACCGAGCAAGGAGAGGTACTTGAAGGCTATCTTCAATCTCAAGTCGTTCGTGACGAGCGTGCCGAGGGTGGCCCTTTAGTGTTTGCATTGCCAAGTGATTTGGCATGGGGTTATCACAAGCTCATTGTGAGCCGTAAGCGCCGTAAGAAGCCTTACGAGATGACACTGATTATTACGCCAAAAGCGTGTTTCAAGCAGTCACCAATCGAGCAAGGCAAAAAGCTTTGGGGACCAAGTGTTCAACTTTACACACTAAGAACTCAGCACAACTGGGGTATTGGTGATTTTGGTGACCTTAAACAGCTTGTTGCTGATATCGCTTCTCGCGGTGGTGACTTCGTTGGTCTAAACCCGATTCACTCATTGTTCCCTGCGAACCCTGAAGGTGCGAGCCCATATAGCCCGTCATCTCGTCGCTGGTTGAACATCCTATACATTGATGTGAGTTCAGTACCTGAATTCGCACTAAGTGCAGAAGCACAACAAACGGTAGGCAGCGCAGAGTTCCAACAGCGTCTACAAAAAGCGCGTGAAGCACACTGGGTAAACTACACCGAAGTGTCTGAGCTTAAGATGAGCATCTTGCCTCTGTTATTCGCAGAATTTAAGACTCGTCATCTAGACAAGAACAGCGACCGTGCACAAGCCTTTCTAGCATTTGTGGAAGAGGGCGGTGACAGCCTGATGCATCAAGCTGCGTTTGATGCTCTACATGGTGAACTGCACGCTGAAGATTCTGGCATGTGGGGATGGCCGGTATTCCCAGAGAAGTACCGTACATTCGACAGCCCAGCGACACAGAAGTACATCAAAGAGAACCTAGAAAACGTTCATCTGTACATGTACCTACAATGGCTAGCGGATTGCCAGATCAACGATGCACAGTCTCTTGCTGAAGAGAAAGGCATGGCTGTTGGCCTGTACCGTGACTTAGCGGTAGGTGTTGCAGATTCAGGCTGCGAGACTTGGGCTGACGAAGGCAACCTAGTGATGGATGCGAGCATTGGTGCTCCACCTGATATTCTTGGTCCTTTGGGTCAGAACTGGGGTCTACCTCCGCTAAACCCAGAAGTGCTTCAAGAAACAAGCTACGACGCTTATATCAAGCTACTTCGTGCAAACATGAAGCACTGTGGCGCACTGCGTATTGACCACGTTTTAGGTCTACTGCGTTTGTGGTGGATTCCAAAGGGTGAGAACGCAACTAAGGGCGCGTACATCTACTACCCAGTACAAGATATGCTGTCTATTCTGGCGCTTGAATCTCACCGTTACCAATGTAGCGTTATCGGTGAAGATTTAGGTACGGTGCCGGATGAAATCGTCGACATCCTTGCAGATGCTGGCGTGCATTCTTACAAAGTGTTCTTCTTCGAAACATCAGAAGACGACGGTGGTTTCATCTCACCAAAACACTACGCATCACAATCTATGGCGGCACTGTGTACTCACGATATGCCAACGCTTCGTGGCTTCTGGCACTGTGATGACCTGAAAATGGGCCAAGAGATTGGCTTATACCCAGATGCAGAACAACTAGAAACTTTGTTCGATGACCGTCTAGAGTGCAAGCAAGGTATCTTAGATTCAGTAGCGTGGCATGGTTTCCTACCAGAAGGTGTGGGCCGAGATGCGAGCCAAGTACCGATGGACTCTTACCTTGCTGAGGCACTTCAACTGCACGTAGCGGCTGGTGGTTCAACATTACTGAGTGTTCAGCTAGAAGATTGGCTAGAGATGGACAAGCCAGTAAACATTCCTGGCACGGTTGATGAGTACCCTAACTGGCGTCGTAAACTATCAATGAACTTGGACGAAATATTTGCTCACGAAGGCGTTAATCGTATCGCTTCTAAGCTGACTGACGTTCGAGAAAAAGCAGGTAAGTAATGACGTTGAGTGGCTTGAAATTAGGTGGTTTTTTGCTTACGCCGTACGAAACTACAACCTCGGTCACTCAATAATGAATGCTCATCTGGTAGAATAAACCGTCGTTATATTGCCCGCACTAATAGCGGGCATTTTTGTATTATGTTTTTTGGATGTTTGGTTAGGGAGAAACGTTTTGGAACTAAGTTCGATTTCAAAGCAAAAACAAATATATACCCAACTATCACAGGCTTGTTTCACAGACCCATTCGCGTTTTTAGGGCCATACCTACCTTCTGAGCAAGGTGCATTACGTGTCTGGATTCCTGGGGCAGATAAAGTCGAGTTGATTGTTGGAAAGGAACCTCGTATTGAGTTAGCGCGAGAGGGTGAAAGTGGTTTCATTCTTAAGCAAGAGAGAGACTTACGTTTCACTCACTATAAGCTTGCGGTTGATTGGGCTGGCGTAGAACAGATCATCGATGATCCGTACCAGTACCACGATCTATATGCGAGTTATGAAGATCTTCATACACCGAAAGATATGTATCATCACATGGGGGCTCAGTTTATTACGCTAGAGCGTGATGGACAGACGATTTCAGGTACGCGTTTCTTGGTGTACGCACCGCATGCAACTGCGGCAAGCTTGGTGGGTAACTTCAACGCTTGGGATGGCCGCCGCCACCCAATGCAACGCCTAGATTACGGTATGTGGGGCCTATTCATTCCTGAACTGGAAGAAGGCGCTCAATACAAGTTTGAATTAAAAGGACCAAATGGCGAAGGCTTACCACACAAAGCTGACCCATGGGGTTTCTACTCTGAGCAATACCCATCGTTCTCATCGGTGACTTACGATCATGCTCGTTACGAGTGGCAAGATACTCAATGGCAGAATCGCCCTGTAACGCAAAAGCGTAAAGAAGCGCTTTCGTTCTACGAACTTCACGCAGGTTCTTGGAAACGTAACGCCGAAGGTGAGTTCTTAAATTATCGCGAGCTTGCAGCAGAGCTGATCCCATACTTAACGGATCTTGGCTACACGCACGTTGAGCTAATGCCAGTTTCAGAGCACCCATTCTACGGTTCTTGGGGCTATCAGCCTGTTGGTCTATTTGCACCGACTAGTCGTTTTGGCTCTCCAGATGATTTCAAATACTTTGTCGATCAATGTCACCAAGCGGGTCTTGGCGTTGTTCTGGATTGGGTTCCAGCTCACTTCCCAAGTGATGATCACGGCCTAGCAAATTTCGATGGTACGCCATTGTTCCACGATCCAGATCCACGTCGTGGTTGGCATCAAGATTGGAACTCGTACATTTACGATTTAGGCAGAGAGCATGTTCGTCGCTTCTTAGTTTCTAATGCACTGTACTGGTTCGAGCAATTCCACATTGATGGGATTCGTGTTGATGCAGTCGCTTCGATGCTGTACCTCGATTATTCGCGCAGCCATGATCAATGGATTCCGAACGCAGACGGCGGCAACGAAAACTACGATGCCATCGCAACCCTTAAGTGGATGAACGAAGAAGTTTACAAGCACTTCCCGAATGCGATGACGATTGCTGAAGAATCGACGGCTTTCCCTGGTGTTTCAGCCCCCACTTTCATGGGCGGCTTGGGCTTTGGCTTTAAGTGGAACATGGGTTGGATGCACGATAGCTTGTCTTACATCCAAGAAGATCCAATCAACCGTAAATATCACCACGATACGATTACCTTCCCGCTGGTTTACGCACACAGCGAGAACTACGTATTGTCTCTGTCTCACGATGAGGTAGTTTACGGTAAGGGTTCTATCCACAACAAGATGCCGGGTGATGAATGGCAGCAAACGGCAAATCTACGTGCTTATATGGGTTACATGTATGCGCAGCCGGGTAAGAAGCTGAATTTCATGGGTGCAGAATTTGGTCAGACGGCCGAATGGAATCATGACGACCAACTGCAATGGTTCTTGCTGGATTACGAACGTCATCAAGGTGTTCAGCGTTTAACGAAAGACCTGAATAATCTGTATCGCTCTGAAGCTGCAATGCACGATCTTGATTTTGATCCGAAAGGGTTTGAATGGCGTCTACAGGATTCTGCAGAAGCGAGCATTCTTGCGCATGAGCGTATCAGTGAATCTGGTGAGCGTGTATTAGTTGTCTCTAACTTTACGCCAGTGCCTCACGAGCATTTCCGCTTAGGTGTTCCTGCAAAAGGTGAGTACTCACTGCTGTTGAACACAGACTCTGTCGACTATGCAGGCAGCGGTTTTGAAGTGAAGCAGACAGCTGAGATTGAATCAGTAGAAAGCGAAGGATTAGACACTTCGATTGAGCTACGCTTACCTCCGTTATCGACCGTTTTTTACAAGCTAAATTAGATCTATAAGTTGAGCAGGTCATCGCTGCTCACTTTTCTGAAAGTCTAAAAAAGGGAACCCTAGGGTTCCCTTTTTCTATTTCAGTAAGCTGGCGAGTGTTACTTGAAGTTGGTGAGATAGAACATTGAGCGTCCGACTACCATTTCAAGGATTCGAACTGAGTCGTTGCCGAAACTATCCAACATTTTTTCACGAAATTCGCCGTTTGAGCTGAGGTTAAATTGCTCAGGGTTCTTTATTTGCGAAGCATGGAAAAACATCAATTTAATCACGTATCGAAACTGCTCATCATCGAGAGCGGTTTGCCAAGATTGGATAAAGAGCGCTTCTGATGAAAAGTCTAGACTGTCTATAACGATCGATAGCATGTGTTCGTGAAGTACTGAACGAATAGCGCGGGTCGACGGATAATAGCCCTGAAGCGTCGTTAAACTAATGCCAATCTCTTGAGCAATCCTTGCATAAGTTAGTGCTTCATGTCCTTCAGCCAGAAAAAGGTTTAGTACGATGTTATCGTAGTTTTTTTGATTTTCTAATTTCTGTACTTGAGTTATTCGAGCCATTACAAATCTCTATTGAGTGTAACATTCTGTAAACACAGTATATTAAGAGTTTCTGAATTAAATCTCAAACTCCAAGGGTAAATAACTGGTCAATTTATCGTTAAATATAGTCAGTATTGTGTCATTGGTTCAATTATCAATCAGATCTTGGCATAAATAAAAACACCGCCCTATTGAGCGGTGTGTTATTTAAAGTCTTTGTTTATCTTTGCTAATTCAGATGACTAGAACGGATACCAAAATAACTGCGGCTCTAGAATGCGCTTCGCAATGGCCAACACCACGATAAAAGCGATGATACTTAAACAAACAAAATCGATACGTTTCAAAGGTGCATAGCTATACCAAGTGCGTGCTTTGTGTCGACCAAAACCTCGTAATGTCATTGCGTTAGAGATCTCGTCTGCGCGGTCCAAACTAGAGAAAATGAGCGGACCTAGAACCTTAGCTACATTTTTAATTCGAGTAATTAGAGGCGCTTTCTTTGAGAGCTCTACGCCACGAGCCTGTTGAGCATGCATGATATTGATGAAGTCTTTTTTAACTTCAGGCAAGTAACGCAATGTTAAGCTCACCGCGTAGGCGATCTTGTAGGGAACACCGATACGGTTGAGGCTAGCTGCAAACTCAGTCGGATGCGTAGTGAAGACAAAAATCAACGCTATCGGGAACATGCTCATGTATTTGAGCGTCACAGTGACTAAGTAAAACAGAGTCTCTTGGCTCAACGAGTAGTTACCCGGCAATGTCAGCAGTAAGGTTTCGCTGCCGATGAGCTCAGTACCTTGCTGTGGAGCCAGTAGATACATGAACAGAGCATTTAGGCTTAATACACTCGCCGTTCCTAATAACAAAGGCTTATACACGCGTACAGGCACATTGGTCAGCTTTAGCAGGTATAAACCAGTCACAATAAGCAGTGCAATCAATCTTAGGTCGAACGTAGTCAATACCACGGTTACCCAAGCTAAGAAGAGCGCAAATTTGGTGATGCCGTTGAGAGCATGAAGCGGTGATTTTGTATCAATGTAATTGATGCCGAATTTTACTTTTGATGCGTTCATTGAGCGCTTCTCTCGTAGTCGATGAAGTACTGCATGAATGCATTGGTGTCGTCGATTTTCATCATAGTCGCGAGTTCATAAATGCTGGTGGTACAAAGGTTCGCACGTTCTAGAAGAGATGGTTGACTAAATACTTCCGTCATCGCTGCATTCGCAATCAACTTGCTGTCTGCGATTACGATCGAACGTGTGGTGTACTCGAGAACGAGGTGCATGTCGTGTGAGATAATCACAACGGTAATACCCAAATCACGGTTAAGCTTTTGGATGAATGCCAGCATTGATGTGTAGTTACGGTAGTCTTGACCTGCAGTCGGTTCATCCAAGATAAGAAGCTCAGGCTCCAGCACCAAGATAGATGCGATCGTTACACGTTTTTTCTGGCCGTAGCTCAGGGCTTCGATCGGCCAGTGGCGGAACTTGCTCAGCCCACACAACTCAAGAACATGCTCTACTTTTTCTGTGATCAGCTTTTCTGCAATATTGCGGTTACGAAGGCCAAAGGCAATCTCGTCGAAAATCATATGATGCGAGATCATATGATTTGGGTTCTGCATCACGACACCGACTTTCTGGCTTCTTTCAAAGATAGAAAGCTCAGATAGGTCTTCACCATTTAGATAGGAAGAACCTGAATCGGCATCGATCACACCCATGATGAGTTTAGTGATGGTTGATTTACCCGAACCGTTTTTGCCCAGAATCGAAACGAACTCACCTTTGCCAATCTTGAAACTCACATCTTCGAGTGCGTTCTTCTCGCCGTCGTAAGAATAAGTTAGACCATGAACTTCGAGTAAAGGTGGGTACTGCTTCTCTGCTAACGGGGCAGGGCGCTCAGCAAACCATGCTTGAACAGCAGGGCGGAACCTTTTGTAGTCTAAAGCCTTGAGATTTGACAGCTTGTCTTCGCTGGTTAATGGGGCTTTTGCTGCCTTAAGCGCCGACAAGTAAAGCGGTTCACGAATACCGTGTGTATCAAGTAATTCAGAAGCCAAGATTTCATCGGGTGTCGTGTCAGCAACGATTTCACCGCGTTCCATTAAGATCACGCGGTCGATATCACGATGTAGGGCATCCTCGAGGCGGTGCTCGATAATCACGATGGTCTTGTTGGTTTCTTTATGCAGCTGGTCGATGATCTCAATCGTTGCTTTACCCGTTTTAGGGTCAAGGCTTGCTAGAGGCTCATCAAACAGCAAGATATCAACGTCATCAACTAAGATGCCCGCTAACGATACTCGCTGTTTTTGACCACCAGAAAGGTCATGAGGTGAACGTTCAAGCATGTCCGCTAGGTCGACCATTTTTGCCGTCGACTTAACTAACGGGTACATATCAATGTTCGACATCAACTGGTTTTCGAGTGCGAAAGCGATATCTTCACCGATACTCAAACCCACAAACTGGCTGTCAGTATCTTGTAATACCGTGCCGACTTGCTCGGTATAATCGTGCATCGAAAACTCAGAGATATTCTTGCCGTTTATCTCTAAAGAGCCGGTTACCTCACCTTTAATTGCATGAGGTATCAGACCATTGAGACACTGACCTAGGGTAGATTTACCACTACCACTTGGTCCAATAATGACGATTTTCTCTCCTTTCTCTATCCTTAGATTGATATTTTTTAGCGTCGGTTTATCCAGCGACTCATATCTAAAAGAGAAGTTCGAAAATGCTATAGTCATTATCGCTTATGCCTCAGTCAGGTTGCGGCTTTGTTTGTTGCGTTTAGCGACTGATTTTAGGATCAGGAAGCCCACAACAGCGATCAGAACGGTGTTACCCGCTGCGATGATAGACAGTTGAGTGAAGACTTTAGTAAACGGTTCTGCGTATAGGATGGTGTCAAGGAACGCAGAGCAGCCATAGCCTACAACGTTACCTGCAAGGGCCAGTATCACGAACAAAACAAAATCTTTCATTGGCAGCTCGCCTTGTTGAAGACGGTTCTTAGTCATCATAGGGAATAAGCCGATAACCATACCTACGATACCTGAGCCTAGTACCCAAGTTAACCACACGCCCCAGCCTGCGAACAGATCCGTTACCCAGTGACCGATAAAGCCAACTAAGAAGCCAACAATTGGGCCGAACAAAACAGAAAACAGTGCTAGCACTGCCATCGCTGGTTTCAATGTCGTGTTCGCAAACACTGGGACACCAAACATAGGTAAACCACCAATGCCGTACAGTGCCGCGCCAATGGCAATAACGACCACTGTTTTAGCTGAAAAGTTCATAGATAACCTCGAATACTGAAAGATAAAGCTTAATAAAGAACGAATATTCGCCATTATTAATATGCGTCTCAATGAGAACGTTTTTTGGGCAAATATAAAAAATAAGGCGCGCATTATACAGTAGAACCCTTCCATAAGGGAAGGTAAGTGTCTAGATGTCTAAAATTCCATCTGAACACCTAAATATCGTGTAAAAAGCGCAATTTTACGGTTAATCAAGCAACAAAAAAGCCAGAGCGGGTCTGGCTTTTTCATTCGTCTTAACAATGTGTTAAGCGGGTTCGTCACATATCTACGACCGTTTAGTGGTCTAGGTATAGATAGTTTTGCCAACTCTTCATGCGAATTAGTACCTTACGCATGATAGACACGTGAGTGAAGCTGTCAGAATAAACGGCAACTTCAACCGCGGTACCCATAGGTAAATGGTAGTCAGACAGATCATCAGTGATGCTCAATTTAACGAACACACGACCACTGGTACGCAACGCATCAGTACCTAGAAGCGCGCCTCTAGCTTGGAATTGACTCTCACCAATAGCTGGAATCACTTCATCAATACGTCCTTTGAATATCTTCCCTGGCAATGCTCTAAACAAGAACTCAGCTTCGTAGCCCGGTTGTAGGCGTTGTAAGGAGTTTTGTCTGAACGCTGCGGTATAGAATTGTTCTTCTGTGTGAACAAAGGTCATCACAGGAGCTAAAGGAAGCGGCACTGCCATAACGCCTGGGCGCAATGCTAGTTGCGTAACGTATCCGTCAGTGGGAGCTCGAACCACGGTTTGCTCTAAATCAAACTGAGCTTTACGCAATTCGGCCAATAAGCTTAAAACGGCTGTATTCTCGCCACCAATTTCAGACTCTAGGGCAATTTGTGCTTGCTCTAAATTAGCATCTGCCACTTTCACGGCGGCTTCTGATGCCTTGTAAGCTTGTCTGCGAGTATCTAATTGTTGCTCAGTGAAGGCTCCGCTGTCATAACCGCGCTTGTAACGAGAGAATTCACGTTGGGCTTTATCTCTCTCTGCGATGGCTTTGATTTTTGCAGCCTCAGCTTCAGCCACTTCAGATTCCATTCCAAGCGCACCTTGGCTTGCTTCCTTTACTTTAGCTTCTAATCTTGCAACTTCAGCTTCGAATGGAACTGGGTCGATTTTGAAAAGAATATCCCCTTCCTTTAGAGGTTTGTTTGCCTCTACTGGCACTTCGATAACTTTACCCCTAACGCCTGAAACGACTGGTGTTGTTGAGTAAACTTGATTACCAATTTGCGTGAAAGGGTGGTTGTAGTTCATCAGTAGGATCAAAGTACCTATGATGACGACACCACCAAGAACGGCGGTAGGTACTGTCCATTTATTGAGCGGGATATTAAATACTTTGAAGATGGTGATACAAAGTGCCGCATAGGTCATTATCAGCAGTAAATCCATTACTTAGCCTCCTGATCTTGAACGTTGTTTGTCTCTTTCTCTGGACTGTTTTGCTCAGCACCAGCTTGCTTGAGCTGTGCGATTTCTTCCTGAAGGGTACTCACTTGATCGATGAGAATATCGACGCGATGATGAATATCGTGTTGCTCTTCTTCTAATTTAGCGAAGCCCCAACCACGATCTTTACGCCACAGCGTTGCCCAGATCCAAAGGAAGGGCCAAATAGCGTGTAAGGTGAATAGGCTAACCCAGCCTGAGACATGAATCGCATCTTGATGAGGGTGGTTGCGTTCTTTCGCAATTTCATAGGGAATATCGTGAATAACGATGATGCCGTAAAAGATAACCAATGCTACGAAAATCAGTAGACCGAGTGCAAAGTAGTCTAAAAACATAACAGATCCTTGTAATGTTAGATATTAGTTATAAATATACTACGCTATCATCCAAGTAATTGTTATAAAAATGATTTACCGAGTTGAAAATAATGTGTTGTCGCTTCTAATGCGAATAAAAGCATTGATGAATCTTATAAATTCTCATCGCGTTTGAAGAGGCTATTTCGGCTTTCTGGTTGGTATTTAAGCTGAAATGATGACAGTTAAGATTCTAAATGACGAGCATAACCACAAGGGACAAATACGGATGTATATAGGTGAATTGGCGGCCATTGGCGCTGCAATTGTGTGGGCATGTGCGACATGGATCTATGGGCAATTTGGACATCGATTTTCTGCGATGCAATTGAACATTGTTAAGGGTGTAGTGGCGTCAGGGATGATGTTGCTGGTGATGCCTCTTATCCCGATGCCGGAGTTTGAACTGAGTACCAACCATTTTCTGATACTGGCAATTTCAGGTGTGATTGGCATTGCGATTGGAGATAGCGCCTATTTTGCAGCGTTGAAAAGAATCGGCGCCAATAAGACGCTGTTACTGGAATCTTTAGCCCCGCCTCTTTCTGGTGTGCTGGCTTTAATGTTCCTTGGCGCTGTATTGACAGTGCAAAGTTGGCTCGGTGTTGTGATTACAACATTGGCGGTGACCTTCGTTGTCTTTCAGCCATCAAAATCGGCGAGCGGTGAATCGAATGACCAAGCGCAGTGGGGTGGCATTGGTTATGGACTTGTGGCGAGTGTCTGTCAGGCATCTGGTGTGGTTATTTCTCATTACGCGTTAGTGGCGGGCGACATTCCACCATTGTTAGGTGCACTGATTCGCCTGACGATCGGCGTGTTTGCCGTGATGCTGATTATCCCTTTCGTTGAAAAGAAGCCGTATTCATCGATAAAAAGAGATTTATGGGAAATGACCAAGCTCGATAAACTTTGGTTATTAGGGGCAATCTTTGTCGGGACGTTTCTCGCTCTATGGCTTCAACAAGTGGCACTGAAAAATGCTAACCCTGCGATTGCACAAACGTTGATAGCGACCAGCCCGGTCTTTATTTTGGTGATTTATGCGCTGAAAGGGGAGAAGGTGTCAAAACAAAGTGTCATCGGGACGCTTGCCGCCCTTGCGGGAATTTCTTTGTTCTTTTATCAATAAGATGTTGGCCTTAGCTACAGAGCTACAGAGCTACAGAGCTACAGAGCTACAGAGCTACAGAGTGACATGCCATTACTCTGTGCACACTTGATTACGGCCGTTGGCTTTAGCTCGGTATAGCGCTTTATCGGCACGGTAGAAGGTACGTTGAGTATTCTCTCCGTCACGATGCAAAGTGATACCGATACTCACGGTCAAACCGCGCTCCCCAAGTATTTCATGCCAACCGAATTGGAAGATGCGCTCTCGATAATTTTCAGAGTGCATTTCTGCTTTAGGAAGATCAGTGTTCTCTAGAATGACGAGGAACTCTTCTCCGCCAAACCTGACACACGATGCACCTCTAAACTTAAAGTATGAACGCAGCTCTTGAGACACACTAACAATCGCTTTATCGCCCACCAAGTGACTCAGTTCATCATTGATAGACTTGAAGTGGTCAATATCAATAACCATCAGCGCGAAAGAGGTATCGTGCAGCAGCATGTCTTTCAGTTTCACATCTAACCAGCGGCGGTTGTGCAACCCTGTTAATGGATCTGTGAATACGTCTTGTTGAAGCTGAGCCACCGCATTCTTGTGTTGCTCAGTCGTCTCTTTCAGCTCTTTGTTTTCTTGCTCAGAGAGAATGAGTTTGAGTTGCAACTCAAAACGGGACAGGCGGCGTAGTTGGCTTGCACCGAGTTCACTGATCGGGATCTGCTTCATCAGATCGGTTTCAATTCGGTAGCCTTTTTTCTCATAGCTTAGCGCTTCTTGAAAGCGCCCTTGATTCATACATACATCACTTAGCGAATCGTAGAATCGTTTTGCAAGCACTGGCGACGAGTAGGCTTTCACGCGTTTGTCTGTGCTCGACAAAATCATGCTCGCGTAGTCTTGCTTTCCGGTTGCACTTAGGCAATGCGCTAGCTCTAGACGAGTCATGGTCGCGAGCCAGCTTGCTTGAGTGCTGTTGGCTGGGTATTGAACCTTAGACAGACAGCGTAGCGCTTCATGGTATTTTTTCTTAGCGCGCAGCACCTTTGCTTGGTAAAGCAGTATTTGAGCTGTGAGCAACTTGTCACTCACCAAAATACTTAATTCTTCGCACTCATTCAGTAAATCGCTAGCCGCTGTAATGCGATTGAGTAGAAGTAGGCTTGCTACCATATGCAGCTTGAATTTGAGGCGAAGTGAGCGACTGCTTATCGCGTGGTCTATGCTACTGATTTTTTGATAGTAGCGAAGGGCTCTGTTGTGATCGCCGTAGGAATCACACAGGTTCCCCATGCCTAAAATGGCTAATACATATTCATCGATATGGCCGTGTTCAACCGCGATTGTCGATGAACTGACGAATTCATTGAGTGCTGAGGTGTAATCACCACTTTCAACTAAGCGGTCACTTAAACTGGTTTTGACTGTCAGAATGTCTTCGATATCGGCAGGAAGGTGGAGCAGATCGAGTGCTAGTCTCAACTCTTCGATACTGGTTTGATTTTGTTGTAACTCGGCACGATATTCAGAGCTGATGATATAGCAGTGCGCTTGCTCTGTTTGCGTTGTCGAAACGTGCTGGCGAATGTGGTTCCAGAAGATGATTGCTTCTTCACCTGATACTGATGAAGGGTCTAAACCGGCGTCTGTGATCTTGCTTAATAGAGTTTCCATTATTCTATTACCTCAGCATCGTCTTCTTCGAGTTGTTCAAGCGTGAACGGGAACGTTAAAATATCATTGAGGCTGACGGTCGGTTTCGAACCCTTTAATCCTTTTCTATGCCATGGATAGATATCAAGCATGGTGCTGAGAGTTTGGAAGGTTTGCTCTGCGGCTTCGCCTTTTTCGGAAAGCATAAGGGCCACACGTTCAGAACTTAGCCTTGCGATGAAGTCATTCTGGTTACATAAAGCATGAGCAATCTCGGTACAGACATCTAAGTAATCAGTATCGACATGATGGAACATAATGATGCTGTGGTTCGAGCGTTTAAGCTCTGTCTTAAACAGTACCAACTTTTCCCACCAAAAGGTTTCAGAGACAACGTAAGAGAGGTGCTTCTCAGGATCGTACTCGTGCTGACCACGAATACGGTTAATCAGTTTTCGTGCTCTCTGTTCAAGCTGGCGTTTTGAACTGCGCGCTTTATCTAACCCAACACGTGTCGTTTGCTCTTTGAGCATACCGATAGAATATTGACGATATTTTTTAAAGGCGACGAGCGCGGCTTGGAAGTCTTGGTTTTCTTCCGCCACCAAGGATTGTTGGTAACAGATTTGGCTCAGCAACTCGCCATTATCGAACTCGTTTGCGGATTGTTCTGCGAGCCTCAGTAATTCCGCCGCTTGTTCTGGTCTTTTTCTCAGGAGCTCCAGTCGAGCTCGGCTGATGTATGAGTGCGCCTTCATCCAAACTAGGTTGTGTTCAACGGCCAGATTGTGCGCTTTGGCCGTGGCGCGCTCAGCGTCATCTAAGCGTTCAAGACCAAGTAGGGCAAGGCCTCGGAAGTCCCACACCTCAGCATGCCAAGTGTTATCTTTATGGTCTTTTAATGCTTCTTCAGCACCGTCGAGTACCGACAGCATTTCAACATAGTTGTTGAGCAGGTAGTAATCCCACGCGAGCAGTATTCTGGCTTTGCCCTCTAACCAACCAATGCGGCTGTTGTTAGCCACTTTCACGGCAAGTTGGTGGGTAGAACGTGCAAGTTTATATTCGTGGGTCATTCGCCAAATGTTGCCAAGGCCAATGAGGCATTCAATTTGAATTTCGACTTCATCAACCAACGCGGATTGCTCTAAGGCATTGATCCAGAACTGTTGGGCGGAGTAATACTTGGCTTGTCCCCAGAACTGGAGCGCGTGTAAATGGAGGATTTCAGGGAGAAAAAGGTCGGTATCTAATCGGCTTTGGCGCTTGTAGGCTTCCTTGATGTATTTTAAACCTTTTTGGTAATCCATCAGGTTCCAGCTACATCTTGCCATTAACATTAATGACTGGATGGCACCCTCTTCAAACAGAACTTGCTCTGATCGGACTAGGCACTGTTGGGCAATCTCTAGGATCACCGATGGCTCAGAGTCGACACGAGTTTTGAGTTTTTCTAATTCTGTTTCAAGAAGGTACTGATTTTTGTCCAAGACTTACATCCATGATTATCGAACATATTGATAACACAATCATTATAAGAGTGTAATTTGAGATAAGCACCAATTATCTTTCGTAGAGCATCAAAGGAACATCGATCTTTTCTAATTATGGGTGTTACCTCATATTGTCGCTTTAAAATCAATGAGTTCCCGAATAATTACCTAGAGGCTTTGTTGCTATGAAAGTAGTTGCTTTAGAGTTAATGGCAGCTCCGCTACGCCTAAGCGTTGTGCTGCCGTGAGCCCTTGCTTATCTTGGTAGCACAGATTGTGCCAAGCTCTAAATATGTCGAGCAATGGAAGAATGCCCCCAGGACGAAGCTTACGTCTGGGCTCATTAATAAAGCTATCAAATAACAGCTGAAAGCGCTGTTGATAGAACTTAGTTTGTTGAATTGAGGCCGTGTTAAACCACTGTTTTGGTTCTGGATTGTTACCGGTTAGGTAGCAGATACCTTTCTGGTTATCACCCTGATTCGCAATAGCCCAACGATCTCGCCACCAACTCATGTGAACGATGTCGATCTTTTCAAAACTTTGATCGTCTTGCCAGCCAGAATCTTCTTCGACATACATAAGGTCAATATTTTGACTCTGAATGCGCGGCAAACATACGCTTAAAGCGGCAGATCTTAGTAATGGATCTTGTGGCATATAGATGGCGACATGCTTGTCTTCGTTACACATATCCAACACATGTAAGAAGTGAGCATAAGAGGTATAAGGCGGTCGAATAAGTGCACCCTTTGAAGGGTAGCTAAATGTGGTGAGGTTACCCATAGGGTCCTCAACGTTACCTCTCGCAAGAATCACTTGGTACTGCTGTTCAATGCGCTCTTTTAGTTTGTCAGAGGGCTGAGGCAGTTCGAGGTTCGCTTCTGAAGAGTGCTCTTTGGATACAAAGCGAGCTACATCATCATAAGGGTTGTGGTCAACGTTCCCTGATGGCTCTTCATTTTGTGAGTAGTTAACGTGTTGGCAAAGGATATAGCCGGAATGCGCCTCGCCTGTCGCTATCCACACCACACCGTTGTTACTTTGTGGTTGCAGACGCTGGTAGTGAGATGCGAACTCGTAATCTTTTGCATGGTTAACCCATCGTGCATCGATCATCGCTAATTTACGACGACAACGGCTCGCGATATGGTCAACATGATCATAGAAAGTCTTTGGGTTGATCTCTAATTTTCGGCAGATTTCACGTACGGAATAGCCCATGAACAGTAAGCCCATGAGGTTCTCTTGAAATTGGAGTTTTTTATTGGATCCAGACCATTTATCAACGAAGGTTGATTGGCAGTCTTTACATCGATAGCGCTGCCTGTCGCCACTGTAGCCGAAAGCATGATAAAGATGTTTGTGGGTATGAACCGATAAGCCGAAATTATCGCAGTCATCATTACGACAAGCAGGAAGCCCGTCGCTGTGAAGTTGTCTTAGGCGATGAAGTTCGCTTAACACTTCACGATTGTTAAGTAAGGGGGGGAAAGCTCCACATTCACGACAAACCATCGCTGGACGCTTAGGGTTCGCGTGTTGCAAAACATACCGTTTTGCATCGCTCAAGCCAAAGTTGTCACACGCCAATGTTTTACAAAAGTTGAGTTGCAAACCATCCGCATCTTTTGGCAGCTTGTCGTTAGACACGATCTCCCCCTCGGGATTATTTGAGCAGCCAAGCGAGCCTGGCTGCGGGGTAACGCTTTTCAATGTATCTTTTATCAAATCGTTAGATGTTGATTGCTGTCTCTAGAGCAACTTTCATCATGTCGTTGAAAGATTTTTGACGCTCTTCAGAACTTAGTTTTTCACCACGGATGATGTGGTCAGATACTGTTAGGATAGTTAGTGCTTTAGCACCAAGGTCTGCAGCAACGCCGTAGATACCAGCCGCTTCCATATCAACACCTAGGATGCCTAGCTTTTCCATTTTTTCGAAAAGGTCAGCTTCTGGAGTGTAGAAAAGGTCTGCAGAGAATACGTTACCAACTTTAACTGGAACTTCTTGAGCACGAGCTTGGTTTACCGCTTCTTCTAGAAGACCGAAATCAGCGATAGCAGCGAAGTCGTGGTTGTTGAAACGAATGCGGTTTACTTTTGAGTCAGTAGATGCACCCATGCCGATAACAACGTCCATTAGTTTAACGTCGTCACGTACTGCGCCACAGCTACCTACGCGAATTACGTTTTTCACGCCGAACTCAGCGATTAGCTCGTGTACGTAGATGCAGCATGATGGGATACCCATACCGTGGCCCATTACAGAAACTTTCTTACCTTTGTAAGTGCCTGTGTAGCCAAACATGTTGCGAACGTCACAAACTTGCTTCACGTCATCAAGGAATGTTTCTGCAATGTATTTTGCGCGAAGCGGATCGCCCGGCATAAGTACTGTTTCTGCGAAATCACCAGCTTGAGCATTAATATGAGGTGTAGCCATGGTCGTTCTCCAAAGTTTAAACGGTAATTATAGGAACAGGATTTAATCAATTACCGATTCTGTTGAATTGAATTCGTTTTGTTGAGGCAATATTAGCGAGTTAGAACGTGGCTCCATGAGACTTTAGTCACAAAATAGGTCCGTCATTATAGTTTTATTAATATTGATAACCAAATTTGTTGAAAGCGTAAAGGCAATCGATTTTGTATGGGTTAATTGCAAGCGAATGAGAGGAAAAGGCTTACATATAAACTTGTTGCCTATCAGTTTCGAGACAACAATACGTTGTAGAGACGTTTGATCAGAGATAATCTAAACTTTGATAAAAGACAAACCAAGGATTTGTATGTCGCATTGCGCTAACTCGACGCCTTTACCGTCAATGAAAACACGACTTCACAGGGCGGTGTCGCTTGTTGTAAGAACTACTTTGCTTGCCAGCGGGATAGCTTCATCGTGGGTGTCTGCTGCAACCTTTGAATTGCCACCAACAGAAAGCCGCATTGTCGGCAGAATCCAGCAGCACGAAGTGGCGGCGGGCGAAACCTTGGCCATCATTGCCAAGCAATACGATATTGGTTTTCTCTCTTTAATGGCAGCCAACAAAGGGGTGGATCCTTTTCTCCCTGCCGAAGGCTATGTGTTAAGCATTCCAAGCCGCTTGATTCTACCTGACACCCCAAGAAAGGGGATCGTCATCAATCTTGCTGAGTTAAGGTTGTATTACTTTGAGCCTGAGAAAAATCAGGTGCATGTTTTCCCGGTCGGTATCGGTCGAGTGGGGCGCGATACTCCCGAGATGATCACCAAGATAAGCCAAAAAAGACCGAATCCAACATGGACGCCACCAAATTCAATCCGCAACGAGTATCTTGAAAAAGGCATTGAATTACCGAGAGTGGTTCCCGCTGGGCCGGAAAATCCATTGGGTGAGTACGCTTTGAGGCTTGCTTATGGCGCTGGCGACTATTTGATCCATGGTACAAACAAAGACTTCGGGATAGGTTTACGAGTTAGCTCTGGTTGTATCCGAATGGAACCTAAAGACATTGAGTGGCTATTTGAGCAAGTGAACCGTGGTGAACAGGTTACTATTATCAATGAGCCGATTAAGGTGTCATTAGAGCCCGATAGAAGTGTGTTTGTTGAAGCGCACGAACCATTAACTCGAAGTGACGGCTCAAAGAAATCATTACAGATCCCTGTGGAACTAAAATGGTGGCTTGAAGACGCAGAACTGCCAAATTCAAAGGCGAAAGCGGTTATCTTTGCTCAAAACGGCGTGCCTGTAGAGATAGCACCACCTGTGATTGAGTTTTAATGCGACTGCCTCTTCAGTAACAAGAGGCGGTTTTATCTTTGCCTACTCTAATCAATACCTTCTACTCGAATTAGTATCGCCCAAAAAAAAGCACCACATCCTTTAAGAAGTGGTGCTGTCTATATACTGCTTTTTGCGACTTATTTAATCTACAGCTTAATCGCGATTAGATCTCAAACTACTTAGTGTAAGACTCAGCGATGTTATCGATACGGTCGTTAGCACGATCCGCTTCTTCTTTCGCTGCCATAGCGGCTGCTTCTGCTTCTTGAGCCTTCATTTCTGCGGCTGCTTTGTCACTCTTAAGTGCTTCAACTTCGCTTGTAAGCTGAGCCACTTGGTTAGTTAGTTGATCCATTTCTGACACTGCAGCTTCTTCTGGCTCTGAAGAACAACCGGCTAGAATGAAAACTGATGCTGCAGCTGCGATTAACGTCTTATTCATAAGAACTCCTTGCTTATTTATCATCAAAAGATGCGCTATACATTCTTTATCATATAGTCGCTTCATTAATGATTGTAGCGACTAATTTTTTAACTGCAAAAACAATAACTAAAGAAATTGCTAAATTTTTGAGGTAATTAGCTAAGTATCACGTTGTGTCTCATTTATGAGATGAAGGATTTAGAGACGACTTGAAGGTGTTTTTGTAGGGCCACCCCTTTGCTAGCAATGCATACAATGTTCTAGCTAAAGATAGATAAAGGGATAAATTTACTGTGATCTCTATCCTTATAAAGTACTTTCGCGGTATCATGTCACGTTAAATTAATTTTATTCAATACCATCATGACTGGAGAGTCCTTTGCACTTTAAAGATTTAGGCTTAGATAACCGCTTACTGAAGAACTTAAAACATTACGACTTCAAGAAGGCGACAGAGATCCAATCAAAAGCGATCCCTGTTGCTATTGCTGGTAAGGATCTATTGGCTTCATCAAAAACGGGATCAGGAAAAACATTGGCGTTTGTGTTGCCAATGATACATAAAGCATTAAAAACAAAAGCGTTTTCTGCTAAAGATCCTCGTGGTGTAATTTTGGCTCCTACTCGTGAGCTAGCGAAGCAAGTTTACGGCGAACTGCGTAGCATGCTTGGTGGTCTGTCTTATGAAGCGGCGCTTATCTTAGGTGGTGAGAACTTTAACGATCAAGTTAAAGCACTGCGTAAGTACCCTCGCTTTATCGTAGCGACGCCAGGTCGTCTTGCTGACCACCTAGAGCACCGCTCATTGTTCCTTGATGGTGTTGAAACGCTAATCCTTGATGAAGCAGACCGTATGCTTGATCTTGGTTTTGCTCCAGAACTGCGTCGTATTGCAAACGCAGCTAAGCACCGTCGTCGTCAAACGCTAATGTTCTCTGCAACGCTGGATCACGCTGAAGTGAACGGTATTGCTAATGAAATGCTAGACGCACCTAAGCGCATCTCGGTGGGTGTTTCTAACGAGCAGCACCTTGATATCACTCAGAAATTCTATCTATGTGATCACCTAGATCACAAAGAGGCGATTTTAGACCGTGTACTAGAAGAAGCTGAATACCGTCAGGTTATGATCTTCACAGCAACTCGTGCTGATACGGATCGCCTAACGGATAAGCTGAATGAGAAGAAGCTTAAAGCCGTTGCACTGAGCGGTAACTTAAACCAAACGCAGCGTAATGCGATCATGAGTCAGTTTGAGCGTGCGGTTTACAAGATTTTGGTAACAACCGATGTTGCTTCTCGTGGTATCGATATTCCAAACGTAAGCCACGTAATCAACTTTGATATGCCGAAGCACACCGAAGAGTACGTTCACCGTGTTGGTCGTACAGGCCGTGCAGGTAACAAAGGCGATGCAATCTCTTTGGTTGGTCCAAAAGACTGGGACAGCTTCAAGCGTGTTGAGCTTTACCTTCAACAAGATCTTACTTTCTCTGTGCTTGAAGGCCTAAAAGGTAAATTCAAAGGTATTAAGCCTCGTAAACCTGCGTTTGCTAAAGGCGGCCCTGCGAAGAAGAAAACCAACACTCAAGCGAAGAAAACGCCGAAGAAACCAGTTAAGCGCGATAAGAGCTTCCACCAGAATGTGGCAGTGGGTGATACAGTATTTATCCCTAAGAAGAAAGTTGCGCCAAAAACTGACGACGAGTAATCACCAGCCAGTTAAAAGTGTTTGTTTGTAAAACTGACATAAATAAAAACCGCCATTATTAGGCGGTTTTTTTGTATCTGATTTTTGTGCCTAAGAGGTGCTACCTCAAGTTACAGTTCAACTTGGCGGCTTTAGAAATCAAAAGTCGAGAAAGAAAAAGCTAGGATATGGTCGGCAATATATTTATGCGTGGCGGTGGTTGGGTGGGTCACGCCCCAAAAGACATAACTGTCTGAACCATAGGTCGCACAATCATTGGTTAAGCTGTGGCTTTTCAGGTAGTCGGCCGCTGAGCTTCTATTGAGATTAAGACAAGCATCACTCGCGTTTCGAAAGCCATGTTGTTGTGGGTTATCGGTAATGCTGGCGAACAACGCACTCGCATCGAACAACACCACGTTTTTCCCCATACCTTGGTAATACTCTGCTTGAGCTTTGATGAACTGGTTGAATTCTAAGATCTTGCCACGAACTTTTATGATCTCTTGTTCGGTAGAGTATTTGAATTGAGGGGCTTTGGTCGCATCGGGTAAGGTGAACAGCAAGATATTGTTCGCACCGGATTCCGTTAAGCGGATCAGCGCGCTGCTAAAGTCAGCTTTTACATCGGCGACTTCTCGATCGTAGTTCATGAAGTCATTGAGGCCAAACTCGAGAGTAAACAGTGAGTTTTCCGGGCGATAGTTTTTGGCGACTTTCATGTAGGTCAGATAAGAGGTGACTTGATCATAAACACCAGTCAATGCTACGTATTGGTTGGTACCTGCTGCGCCGCCCACTGCCCAGTTATACAGAGGGACATCTTTCGCTTTTGCTAAGTACTCTGTCCAGACTAAACCATTCGAAAAGTGCCCTAAAAACCACGAATCTGCGTTGGGGGAAACCCATTGTGAGCCATTAAATAGATTACCAGTGTCGGACAGGCTATCACCAAAGGTGACAATACGGTTGATGCTACTGGCTTGAAAAGCGTTGTCGTTGGTCCAGATTGAGTGGTTGTAAGAGAAGCGATTATCTGCGGCAAAGTAGGTGATGTCAGCGGCGTCATGTTGGATGTCGAGCGTCTGTTCGCAACGCTGTTTGATTTCAGATTGAGGCGCATCACTGTAGAACATGTTTTTGAAAGAAACAGAAGACCACCAATATCCGTTGATCGTGTAGTAATCACCATTCTCTTTCTTTGCCCACTTCCAGTCGGTGGCCGGAGAGTCATGAGAGGCATCGGTTCGATACCAACATCTAACATATGAATAGGTCTCTGAGCCTTGTGTACTGAGTACTTGTGCAGATGTAATCGATTCTGGTGTTGGTATTGAGTCTTCAGCGGCATAAGCGCCAAAAGGCAGGGCTAACGTGAGTATTAAAGCCGTATTTTTCATCACTGTATTCTCTTTTATATTTAGATGAGCCAAACAAAAACGTTGTTGCTTGTTGCCTATTGTTTGTTGATAAGTGGATAAGTAAATAACTGGTACGACCTATATCTAAAATTAATAATTAGCGTCAATACATTCAGGGTTGTGGTGTGTCGTTAATGGCATAAGCATCAAGTTTTCAACGAGTTTATGGTTGAAAAATACCTGTTTCCAAACGGTTATTTGTCGACAAACTTTTGATTATTACGAATGTTGAATTGATATTTGAGTCAGAGTATTGAAAGAACAATCTCATCAACCTTAGTTAAATGTTAATTTAATCAATTGCTTATGGTTTTGGTTTTTCTTCTGATTCTGTTTGCCTGATGTTCATCGCACCTGTTTAATTCAAGTTCGCCATCACAAATATCAAATCGTTACTTTCTGTTTTATAAAATCATCATCTACGGTTCTTTTACTCATCAGAGGTCTAATCTGTTTAAGGAAAGAGCATTGAAAAAGATATTAATTTGGACGATAGCCTGCCTATCCAGTTTTGGCGTATATGCCGGAACGAGCGCATCAGCATTAGAAGCCAGCGGATACACTGAAACGAAATACCCCATTATGTTGGTACATGGTCTGTTTGGTTTCGATACATTAGCGGGCGTCGACTATTTCTATGGCGTACCTGAATCCCTAACCAAAGATGGTGCGAGCGTATACGTCGCTCAGGTCTCTGCAACCAATAGTTCTGAGGTCCGTGGTGAACAGTTACTCAGCCAAGTTGAAACGCTGTTAGCTGCAACAGGAGCAAGTAAGGTGAATCTGGTTGGTCACAGCCATGGTGGGCCTACGGCTCGTTATGTTGCGTCGGTTCGACCGGATCTGGTGGCTTCAGTAACCAGTATTGGTGGTGTACATAAAGGTTCTAAGGTTGCTGATCTCGTTCGAGGGAACGTATCTGAAGGCTCTGTCACAGAAGGTATTGCGGTTAAATTAGCGGGTGGATTAACGACACTGATTAACCTTTTATCTGGTGGAACGGATCTCGACCAAGACGGACTCGCTTCTCTTGAAGCATTGACCACAGAAGGCTCGCTAGCATTCAACCAGTTTTATCCTGAGGGTGTTCCGACGTCTGAGTGTGGTGATGGTGAGTGGCAAGCAAGTAACGGCGTTTATTACTATTCATGGACAGGGTCTTCCACTTTTACCAACCTTCTTGATCCTACCGACGGAGCCATGACAATCCTAGGCTTAGCTTTCAATGAACCTAATGACGGGTTAGTAGGGGCATGCAGCGCCCATTTGGGCAAAGTGATAGGTGATGATTACAAAATGAACCACCTAGATGAGATCAATGGGTTATTGGGAATTCACCACTTGTTTGAGACCGATCCTGTAACTCTATATCGTCAGCATGCCAATCGATTGAAGTTGGCTGGCTTGTAGTCTGCAAAGCCGTTTAATAAGAAAACAAGGAAAGTATGATGAAAAAGACCGCCATTTTGTCGATAACCACGATAGCCCTGATGAGCACAGCGGCGGTCTTTTTATATCTAAATAATCAAGATACACATACTGACGACGAACAACGCGTCTCCTCATTGAAAGTCACCTCTCAGCAAGATACCGACATCGATAACGCATCAGCCAAAGACATGATGGAATACTTCGTGTCCGGTAATACCGAACTAACCCTTGAAGATATTCGCGACAATGTAGCAAAACACCACGAGCAATCATCAACAGCCGTGGTCGATGAAGCACTGTTTGCCAAATATATAGAGTATAAGTCGGCACTGACATCGTTGGACGTACAATTCGATACCACATCCATTTCCGCTGATGACCTACGCGCACTCAATCAAGCGCTCCTTGACCTCCAAGCTCAGTTTTTCAGTGAGAGCGAGATAAGTATTCTGTTTACGCATGACAACAGAATGAGAGAAATCGCCTTAGAAAAGTTACTTCTGAAACAGGAGGGATTAGAGGATGAAGAATACCAACAAAGACTTGAATCCTATTTATCTGAGCAACCTGATTATGTTCAGTCGAGTCACCAGAATCAGGTGTTACTCCAACAGCTCTCTAGCTCTGAAGGTCTCGATGAACAGGGTAAATACTTAAAGAGAAGCGAACTTGTTGGTGAAGAAGCAACCCAAAGACTTGAAGCACTTGATAAACAAAGAGCGGCCTTTGAAGGCTCGTTAGAGGTCTACTTCGCAGAACGGAATGATGTTTTGAACGACTCAGCCTTATCAGAAACCGAACAACAAGAGACAATTGCGCAACTTCGAACTGAACATTTCCTACCAGAACAGCTTAGAAGGGTAGAAGCGATTGAAAGAATTCGAGCGGCTGAATCTGGTCAGTAGTGTCTAAAAGCGAAAAACCAGCCATGATGGCTGGTTTTTTTGTTTATAGGTGAGTTCTAAAGAGCATACAGCTTGAATCTGTTGCCTTAAATCGTACCTTGAACCCTATACCTTAAAGTAATCCAACTGCTGCTTCTGTTGTTCGGCTAGGTTAGATAGCTCGTGGCTTGCTGCTGCGGCTTGAGTAATGCCGGTTACGTTTTGGCTTACTAGGCTGTAGATGTTTGAGATATTACGGTTGATGTCTGAGGTTACTTGGCTTTGCTCTTCGGCGGCAGAGGCAACCTGAGTATTAATCTCAGTCATGTCCGTTACCGAGTTAGCAATGCCTGAAAGCGCTGCGCTTACTTCCCCAGCAAGAGTTTGGTTGTGCTCCAGCATAGCCAGTGAGCTGCTCATGCTTTCATTCGCGTTACCGGATTGAACCTGCAAACCTTCTATGATGGTTTGGATCTCTTTGGTTGAATCTTGTGTACGTGCCGCTAGCATTCGAACTTCATCAGCAACCACTGCGAAACCACGACCGCTTTCACCTGCGCGAGCGGCTTCGATTGCTGCGTTAAGCGCAAGCAGGTTAGTTTGTTCAGAGATACTTTGAATAACCTCAATCACTTTACCAATCTGTTCAGAGTGCTCTTTTAGCGTGCCCACTACATTTGCAGCTTCGCTTAGCTGAATCGCCATCTGTTCGTTAGCTTTGTTGCTTTCATTAAACAAGCTCATGCTGTGTGTCGCCATTTCGTCAGCTTGCTTAGACGCTGAGTCGGCTTGTACTGCGTTCTCGTTAACATGTGCTGCTGTGCTTTCTAATTGGTTCACAGCAGAAGCAACTTGTTCCACTTCTTGTTTCTCTTGGTCTGAGTTAACGCTTGATTGTGTCATTACCGCCGCTAGCTCTGTCGACGCAGAAGCTACTTCGATACTGATTCGAGACAGCGAGCTTACCGTGTCACGCAGCTGTTCAACAGACTGGTTTACGTCTTGCGCTAGGCGTGAGATTTCGTTGTCGCCATACTCTTCTGCTTTAACTAACAAGTTACCTTTTGCCACTTCGCGCATGGTTTCTTGAATGTTGCTGATCGGCTTAACAATGATACCAGCCAGCGTCCAACTGATAATTAGAGCTACAGACAGGATCACCAACAGTGCAATGGTCGCAGTAGTCAGCGTGCTAGCGTGTTGCTGGCCGTTGATATCGACCTCTTGAGTGGCAAGCAAATTCAGCTTTTTAGACAGAGTGTTGATCGCTTGCACCATTTCATTACCTGCATGTCGGTATTGGTCGATTGCGACCTGGTAGCGGTTTTCAAAATCTGAAGAAAGTGATGCATCGCCGTGTTTCGCTCTTAATAGAGGAAGCATGGTGGTGCGAGAAAAATCGACATAGTGATTCATCGCCTTGTTCATCGCGGCTACTTCATCTTGCATGCCTGGCACTGTGTCTAATGAATTCAGTAGGCGAGTATTTTGATCTCGTTTTTGGTTTAGTGTTTCAACCAGTGTTTTTACGTCATCAGCATTGAATAGACTGTAAATCGCTTTGATGCGCATGCCATAGCTGTTGTCGACGATTTCGCTGAGTTCTTCTTTATGCAAGATTAACTGGTCGGTTGCTACTGACACATCTTTGAATGCACTTTCTAGCTTTTCACCACCGATAATGACACCGGCTAAAAGTAAGACAACGGAAAATAGTACGGGTATAAGAATTTGTATTTTGATTGATAAGCCACTGAGAAGTTGGCGCATGTAATGTCCTTCTTTGAATAAAATAAAAAGATGAGAATTATTATTATTAGAATTAGTTGGCGATTCTAACTAATGAGACTGACAATTCAATCAGTAAAGTCTTTGATTTCGTTATATGCGATAGGTATTTGATATAGATGGTTGTTTATTGTTCGAAATGACGATGCAGGTGCATTTTTCTATCCATCGTGCTAAGGCTACTTAATTGATTAATAGGGAAATATATTGGTTAGTGTTCGATATAAATAGAGAGGAAAATCTAGATTTTGGTACTTAAATTGTTGTGAGATTGACATCCAATGAGTGCACCTGATAAGGGCTTTGTTGCGTAATTCAATGGAACTAAATCAAGAACCTACGATCTGATCAGCTACCTCCACTCTATCTCGTAGTCCTATGCCTAAGCCTCGTTATAAAACAACCAACTGGAAGCAATACAACCGATCACTCATTAACCGTGGTTCTCTGACTTTTTGGATTGATGAAGAAGCAATAAGCGGATGGGCGCAAAGCAAACAGAATAAGCGCGGTAGGCCGCGTCGGTTCAGTGATTTAGCTATCACGACAGCACTCATGGTCAAACGAGTTTTTTCTATGCCATTGAGAGCGCTGCAAGGATTTATCGACTCGATATTTAGGTTAGCCCATGTACCGTTAAGTTGTCCGCATTACACCTGCATCAGTCGTAGAGCCAAGCAAGTTGAGGTTTCATTTAAGACTAAAACGAGAGGAGCGATACAGCACCTAGCCATTGATGCTACTGGCCTTAAGGTTTATGGCGAAGGTGAATGGAAAGTCAAAAAACATGGGACGGATGGCAAGCGTAGAGTCTGGCGAAAGCTGCATATTGCAGTCGATACCAACACTCATGAGATCATTGCCGCCGAGCTAAGTTTATCGACGGTTACAGATGGAGAAGTACTCCCGAACTTACTGAAACAAACACGCCGAAGTATCCTTGAGGTGTCTGGTGATGGCGCTTACGACACGAGAGCGTGTCACGCTGCTATTAAGATTAAGGGAGCTATTGCGCTTATTCCCCCAAGAGAAGGGGCTGCCTTCTGGGAGCGTGGTCACCCTCGAAATTTCGCCGTGGGTTGCCAGAAATTATACGACTCAAATAAGTATTGGAAAGAGCGGTATGGATACCACAAACGTTCACTCTCAGAAACAGCGATGTATCGAGTTAAACAGTTGCTAGGAGGGAAACTGAGCTTAAGAAATTACAATGCCCAGGTGGGTGAAACTTACGCGATGATAAAAGCGTTGAACAAGCTTACTGGGTTAGGTATGCCTGAAACTTGTCGTATTGACTAAGAAACAAGCGAAACGGGTTGGCTCTATCTCTAAATTTAATTACGCAACAAAGCCCCTGATAAGTGTGCGATTATCAATTCATCGTTGAGGGAAGAAATTTGTCATTAATTTGCAGTTGTCATATAGGCTTCAATTAAGTGAAACACAACTGTCATATTCGGATTCTAAAGTAGGCCTCGTTCAAGTAAAACACAACATTACGGCAATAACGCCACTAAAGGAAATTTGTGATGAAAAAGACAGTTATCGGTGCAATCGCACTACTAGGCGCTCTAACAGTGAATACAGCTTCAGCTAAAGAAACTATCTCTGTAGTTGGCTCTAACAGTGCTTCTCCACTGGTTGAAGTTTTTGCAGAAACCTACATGAATAAAGGCGAACCAGTGTTCATCGAAATTCAAGCACCAGGTTCTTCTGCAGGCATCAAAGCAGCAAAAAATGGAAGTGCTGACCTTGGTATCTCTTCTCGTGACCTAAAAGAAGAAGAAAAATCAGCTGACCTGAAAGAGCTAGTTATCGCTCGTGACGGTATCGCAGTTGTTGTTAACCCGAACAACGAAGTATCAGCTCTTACTGCTGAGCAAATCACTTCAATCTACAAAGGCGACATCACTAACTGGAAAGATGTTGGCGGCGCTGACAAACCAATCGTAGCAATCACTCGTGATACAGCATCTGGTACACGTGGTGCATTCGAAGACATCATGAAGCTTAAGAAGACGATTGGCGATAAGAAAGTATCGGCTATCTCTCAACGTGCACAAGTTGCAAACGGTAATGGCGCACTTAAAGTTTCTGTAGCAAGCAACCCATACGCAATCGGCTTTATCTCTCTAGGTACAGTTGACGAATCTGTTCAAGCTCTAACTATCGACGGCGCAGAAGCGACTGTAGACAACGTTAAGAACGGTTCTTACAAAGTTGCTCGTCCATTCCTAGTTCTTTACAAAGCAGGCGCTCCAACAGCTGAAACTCAACAATTCCTAGACTGGATGGTTGCAGACGAAGCTCAAGCTATCGCTGGTAAGAAAGGCTACATCACAGTTAACTAATTTTAACTGACTCAATCTTAATTATTGCTCAGCCTACTTTAGGCTGAGCCTTTTCTTTCAACTTTGGTTATTTCGAGCTCTTATTGAGCCACAAAGTTTGAGATTTTATATATGACCATCGCAAATAGTGAAAAGCTTATGAATACTGAAGCGACTCAAATCAACAAGCCAAGTCTACGTGCTAAGAAGCGCATCGACTGGAGAGAAAGAATCTTCCACGGCTTGTTCTTATCGAGTGCTGTAATCGGCATCGTATCACTAGCCGTTATCGCTTACTTTATCGTTGCAGAGAGTATCCCTGCATTCCAAGAGGCTGGTGTTTCTGGCATCGTTCTGGGTGTTGACTGGTTACCTCCAGCTCTATTCGGTGTTGCAACTATGATTGTTGCATCGATTGTTTCGACACTTGGAGCTGTAGTTGTTGGTGTGCCGGTAGGTGTATTAACCGCTATTTTTATTGCTGAGATTGCTCCAAAGCGTCTTGCAGATATTATTCGACCAGCAGTTGAGCTTCTAGCGGGTATCCCGTCGGTAGTTTACGGCTTCTTCGGTCTGGTAATTATCGTTCCAATGATTCAGAACATTTTCCAAGTACCAGCAGGTAACACTATCCTGGCGGGTATTATTGTTCTGGGTATCATGATTCTTCCTACCGTTATCACGGTTTCTGAAACTTCGATTCGTGCTGTACCTCGTACATACAAAGAAGGTTCACTTGCACTGGGTGCTTCGAAAATCTACACGATTTTTAAGCTACTCGTTCCTGCTGCACGTTCAGGCATTATGACTGGTGTGATTTTGGGTATCGGTCGCGCACTTGGCGAAACGATGGCTATCATCATGGTTATGGGTAACGCGCCAGCAATGCCAGAAGGCATTTTGGACTCTGCTCGTACGCTAACAGCAAACATTGCAATTGAAATGTCTTACGCAAGTGGCGTTCACGCTAACGCACTGTACGCAACAGGTGTTGTACTTCTAGTGTTCATCATGATGTTAAATGGTGCTCTACTTTATCTTAACCGTGAAAAAGCGAAGTAGGCGAGGATAAGTAATATGGATCGCGTAAAACTAAAACAAGCACGTCAAACCAAAGATAACATCCTAAAAGGTTTTATCTGGGCAGCTGCAGCTGTAACCGTTGGTTTCTTATTCTGGATTATTTGGTACATCCTATCGAACGGTCTGCAATACGTAGATTGGAACTTCATCACTGACGATTACACTCGTACTGGTGAAGAGCGTGGTATTTTCCCAATGATCATTGCCACGATCTACATGGTAATTGCATCGATTGCGGTAGCCGCGCCACTAGGCATCATGACGGCGATATACCTAACTGAATATGCGAAAGTAGGTAGCCGGTTGGTGAAAGTTATTCGATTCTGTACTGAGTCGTTAGCTGGTATCCCATCGATCATCTTTGGTCTGTTCGGTATGACCTTCTTTGTTTCGATTCTTGGTCTTGGCTTCTCGATTCTGTCGGGTGCACTAACGCTAAGTATCCTGATTCTTCCTGTAATCATTCGTACTACAGAAGAAGCATTGATGGCAGTGCCACAAACTTACCGTGAAGGCTCATATGGCCTTGGCGCTTCAAAAATCTACACTATCTGGCGTTTGATCTTACCAAGCGCAATGCCAGGTATCTTAACTTCGGTCATTCTTAGTATTGGTCGTGTAATTGGCGAATCAGCACCTGTATTTTTAACAGCAGGTATGGTGGCACGTGTTCCTGAGTCGGTATTCGATTCTGGCCGTACATTAACGGTTCACCTATATAAGCTGACAACAGAGCTATTTACTATCGATGAGTGGAACCAAGCCTACGGCACGGCGACAGTCCTAATCGTATTGGTTCTCTTGATCAACATGGTTACAAAACTGATTGCGAGACGCTTCAACACGGCAACTTACTAAGCTCATTAGCTGGCTCATCAATAAAGAGAGCCCCCGTGATAAAGAAAGCATCAAGTTAGACACGAATTTAAGAATTTAGAGATTACGAACATGAACAAATTTGATATTGAGAACCTAGATCTGTTTTACGGCGACAACCAAGCGCTTAAATCTATCAACCTGCCAATTCCAACTCGTCAGGTTACGGCACTGATTGGCCCATCAGGTTGTGGTAAGTCAACGCTACTACGTTGCTTGAACCGCATGAATGACCTAATTGAAGGCGTTACTATTAAAGGTAAGCTGGATATGGATGGTACAAACATCTACGGCAATATTGATGTGGCTGACCTACGTATTCGTGTAGGCATGGTATTCCAAAAGCCAAACCCATTCCCAATGAGCATCTACGAGAACGTGGCTTACGGCTTGCGTGCTCAAGGCATCAAAGACAAGAAGCACATTGATGAAGTAGTAGAAAGCTCACTGCGCAGTGCAGCACTTTGGGACGAAGTAAAAGATCGTCTTAAAGCACACGCATTTGGCTTGTCTGGTGGTCAGCAACAACGTCTATGTATCGCTCGTACAATTGCAATGGAACCGGATGTAATCCTGATGGATGAACCGACATCGGCTCTTGACCCAATCGCGACGCACAAGATTGAAGAATTGATGGAAGACCTGAAGAAAGACTTCACTATCGTTATCGTAACGCACTCAATGCAGCAAGCGCGTCGTATTTCAGACCGTACTGCTTTCTTCCTAATGGGAGAGCTTGTAGAGCACAACGAAACGAGTGTTATCTTCAGCGAACCAAAAGATGATCGTACTAAAGGTTACGTAAACGGTGACTTTGGTTAATTGATTATTTAAGTGCTGTGTTTGGCCTTTTAGCAAAACCAGTGCGCTAACTGATACGCAGGTTAGATAATCGAATAGATCGACAGAATTATCACTATAACTATAAGCGATGGAAGTTTTGCCCCACTTTATGTGGGGCTTTTTTATGCATCTAAAAAAGCCCCAATGTCGATGAAATTTTGGGCAGGAAATCCCATTTTTGTAGTCCTTCTCATGCTTGTGATAATGTAAAAAGTGAAATTGCGACCCGCTTAACATCTCATTTTTAGTTACATTGATTGCATATCAAGGCTTCTGTATTTTTGCTGTATTCTCAATAGCCAATGGACGGAAGCTGTGCCTGTAAAAGCCTTTGCAAAACAAATATCTGCTACGCGCGATCACCGTTTATTGGCAGAGTCTCTTTTTGAGTACTTAGCTAAAATACTTGCTCCAAAAGGGATAGGGATATTTGCTGAGCCGATACCGGAAAGCGATTCGTTGCCGTTGTTTTGTTACGGTGAGTTAACCCCTCTTGAGAATTACCCCTCTACATTTTGGCCTTGGGTTTCACAGTTCGATACCGCAGACGGTGTTTTACCTATGGCAATCAATACTTGTAACTGGGATCACATAAAAGTGCTCGGTGGGGAGTCGTTCATCATGATGCTCGACAATGCGCCTGCCTGTAGAACTTATTTAATTGTTCAAAATTGCGATGTCGAAAAGATCAATCAAACCTTTGACCAAGATCTAGATGTTCTTCAACTTGCCGCCGCTCGCTGGCAGTGTATTCGTGCTGAGAAGAACGCGGCACTTGAGATCAAACACAGAGATACGCGTGAAGCTCAATACCTTGATGAGATTAAGCTTCGTGAATTGTTTGTAGAGAATATGAAGTTGGTTCATCAGGTCGCGTTAGAGCTCTCGAACCCCGAAACTTTAGATGCACTCTATAAAGCATCAGTAGAAGCCGTACGCGATCGCCTAGGCTTTGATCGTGCGATCTTCATGTTGCTTGATATGAAAAAGCGTTGCTTTAGTGGTACTTACGGCACGGATGAAACGGGTAAAACCAACAGTGAACATCATACTCAATATGATTTACACCAGCTTGAGGCCGAATACATTGAGGCGCTGTCTGACAACCACACCAACTTAGTCATTATTGAACAAGCGCCACTCTACACCGAAGGCAAGGTGGTGGGGCAGGGTTGGAATGGGATGCTTATCTTGCGTGAAGGGGATAAACCGGTCGGCTGGATTGCGATGGATAACTACATCCACCGTTCACCCATTACCAATTATCAAAAGCAGATGCTTGAGTCCTTCGGCTCGCTGCTCTCTCAGATATACATTCGTAAACGCCAAGAACAGAACATACGCATGCTGCACTCGAGCATGGTTGAGTTGTCTCGCTGCGACAGTGTTAGTGAGGTGTGTAAGTCTGCGGTTAGCTTTGCTATTCAACACTTAGGCATCGACCGATTGGCGGTTTTCCTGACGGATAAGAATTGCAGCTACATGCAAGGTACATGGGGTACGGATATAAACGGCGATATTGTCGACGAGTCCTACTATCGTTCAGAGCTGGTGGAGCGCAACATTGTTTCAGCGGCTCGCGCTTGTCCCAATCAAGTCGCCTTTGAAGAATCAGTACCTATCTATCATGACTTTAATATTGTTGGGGTAGGTTGGACGGCCATGACCATGCTCACCACCAATACGGGTGAGCCGATTGCGTTTATTGCCGCCGATAACTTGTTAACACGCAGCCCTTTAACTTCCCAGCTTCGCGAAGTGATTCGTATCTTCGCCTCTAGCCTTGCTGAGGTGCTGCAAAGAACCATGGCACAAGAGGAGCTTAAAAAGCTCAATGAAACGCTTGAGCAAGAGGTCAGTAAGCGCACTCAAGAGCTTGAAAGAGCCAATGAACAGTTGGATATCATTTCTAAATTAGACCCGCTGACGCGCCTTGGAAATCGTCGTATGCTGTCGCAGGTGTTAGAAGATCTAAATTGTGACGATCAAGGGGCGTTTGCCACACAACATGAAGTCACATTTGGACTGATCCTTGTCGATCTCGATCACTTTGGCTTGTACAACAGTGTTTATGGCCATACCGAAGGTGACGCTGCTTTACGCTCGATAGGTAAGATACTGAATAACCATGTTTATAGTGAACAAGAGACCTTCTGTCGTATTGGGGGAGAGGAGTTTATGTTGTTGATGATCGACACCCATCACTCTGAAACCAAGCGGCGTGCAGAGTCGATCAGAAAATGCATTGAAGAGGCGAAGATCCTCCATTGTGAAAGCAGTACCAGCCAGTATTTAACTGCGTCTGTCGGGTATGCCTCGATAACTTCTGATCAGCACCAGTTTGACTTCGACCTACTGTATGGCAAGGCGGATAAAGCCTTGTATCAAGCCAAAGACTCTGGGAGAAATCGAATCGTTTCTGCGTTGAAACGTAAAAAGGTCTCAGTTTCAATTTCTTAGTGCGGTATCTGTCTCTTCTTAGCGTAAAACGAATGAAGCCGTGATGATCCCAATGTGGTCATCACGGCTTCATTTTTCTACCAGTTATAGTTTTTCTGGTTAATTAAAGTGTTTCTAGTGAGCTTTTACGCGTTTTGCTTGGGACTCGCTTTGGTTTTTTAACTGCTTTGACTGCCTCAGAAGGATCCCATGACTGACTTGGTGAATCAGCTTCAGCATAGAGGCTCTGATTGAGCTTGGTTAGCTCAGTTTCAATCACTTCTATTGTCTCGTCACTCAAGTCTGGGTTTTCAGCTTGCCACTGTTCAAACAAGGTTCTGGTCATCACGCCATCTTTCGCTTTCAGCGCTTCAATAAGCGCTTCTGCTATATCTGATTGACGTTCAACTATGCGTGTTGGTTTTGTCGTGACACCACGTCGTGACCAGAAATAGAAAGCCATCGCTGAGCTGATTAACCATAAAACAGCAAACAGAGCGGTGAGATAAGGCCAGATCCCAGGGCTATCCACAGTAACAACCGTCGGACTTGCTTGTTGGGCGGGCGTAGCAGTCACTGGTGGAGTGCTTGACGCTGCGCGATCACTTGCTTTTACCGCTAACTCTAGCCCCTGCGCTTTGCTGGTTTGTTCTGATTGCAAATCGGTGTTAAACCAAGCTTGAGACACATCAGGAAGCGAGATATGTCCAGCCTCTTTCGGAATCAATACTTGCTTGTAAACAACGACAGCATCACCTGACTGAGTTGTGCCAAATTGCGGCTTCTCTTCATAAACACGTACCGATTTAGGGTAGGTGATATTCAGTTTTGGCAGCTGGTGTTGCGTTAAGTTGCTAGCCGTCATCGTGATGGTACGAGTTAACGAATCACCCGCTTCCATTTCAATGGTTGGGTTACCGCCTTCTAAACCATTACTATTTCCCAGTTGATTGCCTTGGCTATCTGACCATTGTTGAATCAGTTTGAAGTTTGATGTTGGTAACCACTCACCTTGGTAGCCTTTTGGCACCTCTTTGACGGTGACATCTAAGGTTTCAACGGGCGTGTCGAGTTGGAACAGACGCGTTGTACTGGAGTTGTTGGTTGAATAAACAACGGCTCCAGTCAGCTTCGGCCCGTTCAGCTTAAACTGTCCGGCCTTTTGTGAAGAGATACGGAAAGATTGTTGAACTACCGTCACCTCTTGTCCATTGAGAACATCTTGAAATTGCTTGGACTCACCAATAGGTTCCACATCTAAGCCCGGCGAGCTCGGTGGCGCAATTTTAGGATCTTGCAGCCTTCTAGGGTCAGCTTTGATGATGAGTTTTACATCAAGCTCGGCCACTTCTTGTGGGTACAGCGAGTTCTTGCTGAGATTAAGTTGAAACTCTGCCATGTCATGTTGAGTGGGCGCAGCTTTATTAACGGCAACATTGATGGTGATTGGCTTGGTTTTCGCCCCTTCAATATCGAAACTAGGTATTTGTATCTTTCCCAAACGCAGTGGAGCAAGGCTGATGTTCCATTCACTTGACACCGAACGGCTGCCATTGACGATTCGCATCGACGACCCAAAGCTTGGTGTGCCGACATAGAAATCCTGCTGGAGCGCCGTTAGATCTAGAGCATCAGAAGAGACCTTTTCATCGGTTGCGACTCTAAGAAGGAATACTTCATCTTTGGTGACGCTGTTATGTGAAACACTTGCCACGGCGTTTGCAGCCAAGGCTGAGAAGGACGAGAAAGCTCCCAACAACAATGTTAGGAGGACGGATAAAAATGGCTTGTTTAGAAATCGCATGGTTACCACTTTTTATTCTGGTTGTTAGGAGCACTTTTTTGTCGTGCTTGTAAAATCATTTGCGCTTTAAGCAGTTGGCTCGGGTCACGGGCGCTTTCTACTTGCTCAAGTTTTCGCATGTCAGGGTCGCTTGACAGAGGTTGATCTGAGGTTTGTGCTACAGCTTGCTGACCACTTTGCTCACCATCTTCTTTTGAAGCTTGTTGTGCGCTAGCACTTTGAGGTGTAGCGCCTTCTTGGTCACTCTGTTTCGGCTGATCACTCTTACTTTGTTGAGCGGCTTGCTTGTCGTCTTGTTTAGACTTTTCAGAGTTAGAGTGATTTTCAGGTTGGCCTTGAGATGAGTTTTGGTCTTGGCTACCGCGTTGATCTTGGTTACTGCTTTGATCTTGCGACTTGCTACTGGAACTTTGTTGTTGATCCTGAGAGCTTTGCGAAGAATCATTTTTCTGACCTTGCTGACCTTGCTGACCTTGCTGACCTTGCTGACCTTGCTGACCTTGCTGACCTTGCTGACCTTGCTGACCTTGCTGACCTTGCTGACCTTGCTGGTTTTGGTCTTTCTGGTCTTTGGATTCAGAATCGCCTTGCTGTTGCTGTTGCTGTTGCTGTTGCTTCTTCTGGGCTTGTTCGACGACCTCTAAGTTCTTCTTCGCATAAGCATGCTCAGGGTTGCTTTCAAGAATACGTTTGTACTCTTGTATCGCTTGGTCGTACTTACCTTGTTGGGCTTGGGAGTTAGCAAGGTTGTAGCGAGCATCTTCACCAGAAAGGTCTTGCAGCGTCTGCTCTGCGGCTTCGAAATCACCGGCTTTGTATTGAGCAATGCCTTTCCATTCTTGCTGGGTGAACTGTTCAGCAGCTTGTTGGAAGTCCTCGTCCTGATACAACTGATAGCCTACTTGATCATCGGTTTTCCACGGATTTGCAAACGCAGTATTTGGTTGGCTAAAAGAGATCACTCCAGCTAAGGCACACCAAATAACCCCTTTCCTGAATAACCCAAGTGCCGGAAGTAATAGCAAAGGCAGTAACCAGAAACCGTTGTTCACTCTGGTGTTGAGTGAGTTGTTGGTCTTGGTGACTTCCGATGTTGTTGCAACTCGGTCGAGGTAGTTCGCGATGTGTTCAACATCTGAGTTATCAAATTGAACTTCAGTGAACGTGCCACCATAGCTGCGTGTAAGCTCGCGCATGTTCTTCAAGTTGGTTCTTGCCACCACGGTTTGTCCTGAGTCGCTTTGCAGCATCGACCCCGTAGGTAACGAGATTGGCGCACCGCTTTCACTCCCTACAGCTAGAATCGACAATGTCCAATCGTTGCCAGAGAGTAGCGAGTCGATCTGTTTCTTCTCTTGAGCATCAATATCGTCAGCAATCAGAACTAGATCGCCTTGGTAGATATGAGCGCGAGTCATCATATCAATCGCAAGCTTAACGGCTGATGCGGCATCACCGCCTTGATAAGGCATGATATCTGGCGATAGGTTAGGGACTAGGTTCTTGATGGTGTTTATGTCTGACGTTAGCGGGCTAATGGTGTAAGCATCTCCAGCATACGCCACCATGCCTGTTAGCCCTTCCTGCCACAATGAAAGCAGATCCAGTGCCTTGTATCGGGCTTGAGTTAAGCGATTCGGCTTAATGTCGGTGGCATACATAGACATCGACATATCCATGATCACAACTCGTGCCTGCGTTTTTTCAAAGCTCGTCTGTTCGTTTTTCTCGAAGCTTGGCCCGGCTAATGCAATAACGCCGACCAGCCACCAGATACCGAAGTAAGTACTGCGATTATTCGACGGCTTACTCGATTCTGGCGCCAAGTATCGAGCGATGTGTGACGCGAGTAATCCTTGTTTGGATTGTCTCTTGCTCAGCCACCAAATAGCGGGCAGCACGGCAAGCGCCAAGAACCAATATGGGTAGATAAAAGTAAAGTTAGACATTGTTTCTCCTAATGGCTAACAGCATAAATACCAAGAACATTGCCGCCGATAGTGGCCACACAAACCATTCTTGTTGTGGTCGCCAGATCTTAGTAGCGTTCGTCACGGGTTCTAACTGGTTAATGGTGTCGTAAATCGTCGCTAGTTCTTTGCTGTCACGCGCACGGAAGTACTGACCGCCAGTGCGTTTGGCAATTTCCATTAGTGTGCGTTCATCCAGATCTTGAGCAGTATTGACTTTACGCGTCATGAAGAACTCTTTGACCATCATCTCGCCTGCACCGACACCCACGGTGTAAATCGTCGCATCGTATTTTTTTGCAATATCCGCCGCTTCTAGCGGGTCTAATACCCCGGCGGTATTACTGCCGTCGCTGAGTAGAATCATTACACGCTGAGGGGCACCGCTATCGACAAAGGTTTTGGTGGCAAGGCCAATACCATCACCAATCGCGGTTTGAGTACCGATAAGCTTTAACACCGCTTGATTGAGCTGTTGTGAAAGCGTATTTCTATCTAGTGTAAGCGGAGTCTGCAAGTAGGCGTGATCAGCAAATAGCACAAGGCCCACTCGGTCGCCTTTTCGTCGCTCAATAAAGTCACTCAATACGCGTTTCACAGCCGACAAGCGGTCGATGTATTCGCCATTGAACTGCATGTCTTCTTGGCTCATCGAGTAGGAGAGGTCGACAACCAACATCAAATCACGATGCTTCGGTTGAAACTCTACCGGTTCGCCATACCATACAGGGCGTGCACTCGCCGTAACCAGCAGAAGCCAGATAATCACGGACAACGCCTTTGGTAAACGACTGCTCGGTGTTTTTGTGTTGCTGTCTTCGGGCAGAAATGGAAGCCTTAGGGCATTGCTTGATTCTGACTTTGGTGAGAACAAGTAAACGAGCAACGGCAGTGGCGCGAGGAACAACATCCACCACCAAACGAACTCGATGTTTAGCAAGTCCCTGCTTAGAAACATAGTGCTTAGAAAATCACTCATAACGACCTCGCTTTGGAGGAAGGGCTGTACGAAGCCACACTTCGCAGTCATTAACCAATTGCTGTTGAGCCTTTTTCTGGTCGTCGTTCATTAGGGCTGCATCTTGATAGAGCGCTTGTTGCCACTGGGATTGTTTTGCTACAAATAACGGCTTCGCCAATTGCGCATCTAAGAACGTCAACCAATCATCACCAGACAAGCCTGCAATTTTTTCGCGTGGGAAATAGCTCAGTGCTGCTTGACGAACGATGTCTTGAGCTTTGCTCGGAGACAAGCCATCTTGGGACTGACTATTACTAAAGTAAGACAGCGCTTCTTGCTTCGCCTGTTGATTGTTTTTTCTACGCTTTAGAATGAAAAACACACAAGCAATCAGGGCAATGGCTGTGATAATTACTGCCCACCAACCCCACGCTAAAGGCCACCAAGTCGGTGCGTCTGGCGCAATAACCGGACTTAAATCTAAGGGCTGTTTCATGACTGAGCTCCTGATATCTGGCTCATGAGTGACTGCGCACTCGACAGCGAGCTATAAGGTATCGCGAGAGACAACCCCATCTGTTGCAGCTGGTGTTTCTTAAGCGAAAAAGCATGGTTAAGCTTTTGCTTTTCTTTATTAGAAGAGAAATTAAACCATTGAGTTTTGCTGTCATCGGTGACCTGTTTAGAACCTTTATAGGCGGTTTCACCTTGCTCTAACGGATCGTAGAAATGCACCAGACGTACTCTGTTGTGTCGGCGAATTTGACTGATAAGTGAGTAGTCACTTTCTTGGTAGCGCACAAAGTCACTGAGCATAATAATATCGCTTCCTTTAGGGCAAAGCTGGTGCAGAGATTTCAGTCCATGCTCTAAGGTCGTGTCATTATGATTGTCGTGATTAGACAGTGCCGTGTTATTGATTTCTATGACTTTTTGCAAAATACGCAGTGGAGCATGGTTGCTTGCACTTGGTTTAATCTCAATGACCTCTTTGCCAGTATCGATCACCGCACCAATTCGATCTTTTTGAGCCACAGTAAGCCAGCACAGTTGGCTAGCAAAGTGAGCAAGTTGAACTGATTTCAGCAACAAGGTTGAGCCGAAAATCATACTGCTTGATAGGTCCAAGAACAAAATGACAGGCTGTTCTCTCTCTTCAGAGAAAAGCTTGGTATGCGCCTTGCCCGTTCTGGCTGTCACACGCCAATCAATGCTGCGGATATCGTCACCCGCCTGATATTGACGAACTTCAGAGAAATTCATCCCGCGACCTTTACGGTTGCTCTCGTGTTGACCGTTAAGCTGCGACCAAAGGCTCTTGGCTGGAGGCAACCAGCGAACAGACTGCGCTTTGTATTGCAGCAGCTCATCTAGATTTAAAGTGACACCGTCACCATGGTTGGGTAGTTGATTATTCATGCGCGTATCCCTATGCGCTGCCAACCAATGAAATAAGGTGTGCGATCACTTGGTTTGCGGTGACACCTTCAGCTTGTGCGTGGTAGCTGCGCAGTAGACGGTGGCGTAATACAGGGAATGCCATCGCTTGAACATCTTGGGGTGTGACGTAATCTCGTCCTGCAAGCCAAGCGTGAGCGCGGGCACAACGGTCTAACGCAATGGTTGCACGCGGGCTGACACCCATGTCTAACCATTGATCAAGTTGGTCGCTGTATTGCTTAGGTTGGCGAGTCGCCATTACCAGTCTGATGATGTACTGCTCAATGGTGTCTGCCATGTGAATGTTGAGCACTTCTTGGCGCGCTTCAAAGATCGTTTGCTGAGATATCTCTTGTGGCTGAGCTGACTCGTTGCCTTGAGCCTCACCACGGTTGAGTCGTAAGATCTCCAGCTCGCTTTCCATATCTGGGTATTCAACTTCTAGGTGAAGCAAGAATCGGTCTAACTGAGCTTCCGGTAGCGGGTAAGTCCCTTCTTGTTCAATTGGGTTCTGTGTTGCCATTACCAAAAATAGCTCAGGCAGCGCATAGGTTTTTCGACCGGCAGTCACTTGTTTCTCTGCCATTGCTTCTAGCATTGCCGCTTGAACTTTCGCCGGAGCACGGTTGATCTCATCCGCTAGAATCAACGAGTTGAAAATCGGACCTGATTGGAAAGTGAACTCCCCAGTCTCAGGACGAAAAATGTCGGTACCCGTCAAGTCAGCTGGTAATAGATCGGGAGTGAATTGAATACGGTGGAAGTCACCCTCAACACAGTCAGCCAATGATTTTACTGCGCGAGTTTTTGCTAAGCCGGGAGGCCCTTCAACGAGGATATGACCATCCGCTAAAAGGGCGATCATCAGTTGCTTAACGAGCTCTTTCTGACCAATAATTTGAGACTCTAGATAGTTTTGAAGGACTTCGAAATTTGATTTGTGCATTTTGGACTCTCTGGGTATCCATTTGATTTTTATTTTGAGTATTGGTCACTGATTTCGAGGAAAAAGTTCCAGTACATTTGCGTAATTTATTTTTTCAAAATTGGAAAGATTTACAAGTGGTTAGCTAAAAACATCGTTAGGTTGTGATTATTACCATATCAATTGGTTTTTATATACAAAAGCTCGGCGGTGGATAGTGGTTTGAGTTCGGTTGGATCTAAGGGCTGAGAGCTAAAATCGACTCTCGACAATGTGGTATTTGCCTAGTTAATTCATGCTCAAGGTGAATGTTTTTAATTGTTACATCATATTTGCAGTTTTTTGAGAGAAAAGTCTCTAGTTTTATTGGTTGCGGCCGATACATCACTCAGATTGTGCATTGCTTGTTGGCGTGCACTAAAAAGTCCTGTTCAGGGTATACCGATAACGAGCGATTCTTTTTAAAGGTCCCAATATGTTTAAAACTAACTCTCTGAGTATCAAGCAAAAAGTTGTACTTGGAATTACCTTCGCGGTTCTTGCATCGACAGTGATTGTCGGCGCGATGGCGCAACAGCAAGCAAGAGATGTACTAAGTCATCGATTGATCGATATTGAACTTCCAGGAATGCTAGAGCGAATCAATGGTGAGATTGATCGTGAAGTGTCTCAGCTATTGTTAGCGGCGGAGCAAATTGCTTCAAATGAATTCATTTCTGATGCTATCGAATCGACCGATCGCGATCCGGCATTAGAAAACAAGCTGGTTAAACAACTGAACAATGTTCGTAACCAATATCAGTTGAACGATGCCTCAGTGGCGAACCGTCAAACGGCTTACTACTGGAACCAAAATGGTTTCCTACGTCAGTTAAATCAACAGCAAGATGGTTGGTTCTTTGGCTTTACGCAATCTGGACAGCCGACCATGGTGAGCATGTTCCAAGAAGCCAATGGCGAAGTGAAGATGTTTGCTAACTATCAGCAGCCTTCTGGTTTGGCGATGTCTGGTCTATCAAAGTCGATGGATGACATGGTTAACCTGCTGAACGGTTTCAAAATTGAAAATACAGGCTTCGTATTCTTAACCGATAGCCAAGGTGATGTTCAAATTCACCGTGAGCGTTCACGTAGTGATTCTTCACTTCAACAACTTTACGGTCCTCAAGCAAGCCAACTACTGAACAAGTCGGGCTTTAACCTGATTACCACTGAAAGCCAAGGCCAAGAGCTGTTCGTGGCGAGCTTGTATGTGTCGTCAATGGATTGGTTTGTTATTGGTGTAGTTCCGACGGGTGAAGTATTTGCAGAGCTAGATGCGACTGCACAAAAGATGCTGATCATGACTGCGGTTGTGGCATTAGTGTTTATCCTAATGGGCGTAGTACTGGCGAACAGTATTACTCAACCTATTAAACTTCTGGCTAAGCGTTTCGGCGACTTAGGTGAAGGCGACGGTGACCTTGCACAGCGTATCGAAGTGAAAGGCAACGATGAAATCGCACAGCTTTCAAAGGGCTTCAACGGATTCATTGAAAAGATTCACGAGTCGATGAAAGAGGTGTGTTCGACAAGCCAAGCTCTTCAAGTGGCGGCAGAGAGTGTTTCTAACAAAGCACACATCACCCACGACAACAGCCAAGAACAGCGCGACCAAACGCTTCAAGTGGTGGCTGCAATTAACCAAATGGGTATGACCATCAGCGAGATTGCATCAAACGCGGCAACCGCAGCAGAAACGGCAACACAAGCGTCAGGTAATACGGAAGTAGGCCGCTCTGTGGTGAACAAAGCAAAAGACGCGATCAGTCGTTTGGCGCAAGATATCGAAAGCACGGGTCAGGTAGTAGAGCAGCTTGCTTCTACAACTCAAGACATCGGGTCTATTCTGGGTGTTATCCGTGATATTTCAGAGCAAACCAACTTACTCGCATTAAACGCAGCGATTGAAGCAGCCCGTGCCGGTGAGCAAGGTCGTGGTTTTGCGGTTGTAGCGGATGAAGTACGTAACCTAGCAAGCCGTACTGCAGATTCAACGGAAGAGATTCAGAAGATGATCAACCAACTGCAAAGCGATGCGAAAGATGCAGTAACGGCAATGAGTGCGGGTAAGGTGATTACCCTTGAAGGTGTATCGGCTTCGGATGAAGCGGTAGACGTGCTGAGTGGTATTTCAGACCGTATCGTTGATATCACAGACCGTAACACTCAAGTGGCAACGGCAACGGAAGAGCAATCAACCGTAGTTCATACAATCAACCAGAACATTGAAGAGATCAACGCAATCAACGAAGTGACAACGGGCACGGCTGAACAACTTGCTGAGGCAAGCCAAGAGCTTCGAGACCTTTCTTCTCGTCTGGATAAGATGGTTGGTTCGTTTAAGCTTTAATCCCTTTAAGCTGTAGCATGGCTTAGAAAGAGACATAAACTAAGAGCTGGATTCATTTCATCGTGAATCCAGCTCTTTTTATTTACGGGCTTGTTTTCTTTTAACGGACCTTAGCTTGATCTGGTTTCGGGCTTTGCACTCAATCGCCCTAGCATCATAGGGCGTAAATGAGTAAAATCTGGTTAGGTTTAATATTTAGGTAAGTATCATGAGCGATTTTGAAAAAGAACTAGAGCAGATGACTCAAGAGATGGGCGATGAGCCTGAGGTGAAACTGCCATCACTTGAAGAGCAAAAAGCAATTGTTGCTGAGTTCAAGCGACTAGAAGCGGAAGGCAAACTGACACCTGAAGTGTTAGAGAAGCATTTTGGCCAGTTCAACAAACAGAATGATACGCCAATTCACTAAGTTGATTTAGACAGGTTTCATGTCTAGAAGAAGTGATATTAGCGGTTGGGTTAATAGCCTAACTAACAGATAAAGGTCTAGCGATTGCTAGGCCTTTTTTATTGCCGCTAGCGAAAGAGCTAATGGCTGACTCATAAACTATTCAATGTAAGTGAAACCGTCTCCAGCACATAAAAAAATCCCCCTTACTGAGTAAGAGGGATCCGATATGGGCAAGTTATACCCTAAAAGGCTAAGCGATTAGTCTGTGCCGTATTCTTTGTACAAACGACGACATGCGCGGCCATCGCTGTGGAACAGGTGACAACGGTGCGCTGGAATACCAATCGCCAACTTGTCACCTGATTCGATTGTTAACGTGTCTGGCTGGCGATAGATAACATCAGCATCGGCACTTTCAAGGTTTAGGTAAACCTGAGTTTCGTTACCTAGCTTCTCTACCATCATCACGTCAGCTTCAATCGTCGCGTCACCTGCTTCAGCAGACATCAAGTGTTCAGGGCGAATACCCAGAGACATTCGATCGCCAGCATTAACCGTCGTCCCGTCAACAGGAATCCAGAAAGTCATGCCATTAGAAAGTTGTACCAATACGCGTTCTGCTTCAGCTTGTTCAATGTGTACCGACATGAAATTCATCTTCGGTGAACCAATAAAGCCAGCAACAAAACGGTTTTGAGGGTAGTGGTAAAGGTCAAGCGGCTTACCGACTTGAGATACATAACCACCATCTAGAACAACGATCTTATCCGCCATTGTCATCGCTTCCACTTGGTCGTGGGTAACGTAGATCATGGTACAACCCAGTTGACGCTGTAGCTTGGTGATTTGCGAACGCATTTGAACACGTAGTGCAGCATCTAGGTTTGATAGAGGCTCATCAAGTAGGAATACGTTTGGTTGAGAAACCAGAGTACGACCAATCGCAACACGTTGACGTTGACCACCAGAAAGCGCTTTAGGTTGACGTTCAAGAAGGTGACCAAGCTGAAGAATTTCTGCAGCATGTTCAACACGCTTGTCGATTTCAGCTTTATTTGCGTTAGCTAGCTTAAGACCGAAAGACATGTTGTCGTATAGGTTAAGGTGAGGGTAAAGCGCGTATGATTGGAACACCATACCTACGCCACGCTTTGACGGTTCAACGTCATTCATGCGTTTGTCGCCAATGTACAAATCACCAGACGTAATGTCTTCTAGACCTGCGATACAACGTAATAGCGTCGATTTACCACAACCTGATGGTCCAACGAATACTACGAATTCACCTTCGTTGATGTCTAAGGTTACGTCCTTAGAAATCTGTACATCACCATATGATTTATAAACGTTTTTTAACGTGACACTCGCCATCTAGCTTGTCCTCGATCGATCAAATTTTAAGTTTTACTGCTTATCATTATAAGAAATTTTTGGGTCAGCAGTAACTGTAGGAATTGGTAAGTATTGAGTGAGTAAGAAAAAAAGTGGGTGAGACTTGGCTTCTTTAACCAAGCCCACCCGTCATAGCCAAACTGATGCCCATTTCCCCCACATCCAGCTAAACCTCCCCCGTGATTCAATCACAGATTTAGCTCGATGCTAATATAAGACACCAGCGGGCAGTGAAGCCAACTAAATGAATAATGCGTCAACGCATAACACTTGCCGGTAAAGGGTTCTTACTATCCACTCTTGGATGAATGCAGTTTCGGTGAATTAGCGTAAGGGTACATCCTCCTAATGGAAAATTAACTAGGGGGAGTAGGAGGGGAGGAGTAGATAAATGGGGTTATTAATAATTGGCGATCCAGTTCAAATAAATCCACCACGTAACGGTGATGTTGATCACGATGAGTATGCGTTTTGTGATTGCAGTCTCTAATCTGACCGGATGGCGATCACGAATTTAAGCCATAATAGCTAGGGCGTAGTGGCTAGGATGATGAGCTAGGGTCTGTTTTCTCAGATCATAACCTCCGAAAACTGGCTCGTCTTGGTAGATGTGCCCTACGTATAAATATAAAAAGGATATTCACATGAAAAACGCTCTAAGCGCTGTAGCTCTAGGTACAATAGTTGCTCTGGGTTCTTTTGGTGCAAATGCTGCTATCGAAGAAGGACAACTAACAATCTGGGTAGGTGGTGACAAAGCTTATGAAGGCATGGCTGAAGTAGGTAAACGCTTCGAAGAAGATACTGGTGTTAAAGTAACAGTCGCTTTCCCTGACAAGCTAGAAGAGAAATTCCCTCAAGTAGCAGCAGCTGGCGATGGCCCAGACATGATCTTCTACGCACATGACCGTTTTGGCGGCTATGCAGAAGCGGGACTTCTTGTTGATATCAAACCTTCTAAAGAGACTAAAGAAGGTATCGTAGACTTCGCATGGGACGCTGTTTCATACGAAGGTAAAACAATCGCATACCCTGTAGCGGTTGAGTCAGTTTCTCTAATTTATAACAAAGCGCTTGTTCCTAACCCACCTAAGTCTTGGGAAGAGATCCCAGCACTTGATGCTGAACTTAAAAAAGACGGCAAGAAAGCAATCATGTGGCCTCTACGTGGCGGTGCTTACTTCACATGGCCTCTACTTGCAGCTGACGGCGGTTACGCATTCAAACAGACTGCAGAAGGTTACGACATTAAAGATGCGGGCGTAGCGACTGACGGTGTTCAGAAGTCTCTAGGTTTCATCGAGAAGATGGTACAAGACAAAATTATCTCTGCAGACATGGATTACTCAGTTGCTGAGTCTGAATTTGTTGCGGGTAACGTTGCAATGACAATCAACGGCCCTTGGGGTTGGGAAAACATCAAGAAAGCTGGCGTAGATTACGGCGTAACAACTTTACCTAAGTTCAACGGTAAAGCGTCTAAGCCTTTCGTTGGTGTATGGGCTGGTGGTATCAGCACTGCGTCTCCAAACCGCGACCTAGCTGTTGAGTTTATGGAAAACTACCTACTAACAGATGAAGGTATGAAGAGCCTGAACGACGACAAGCCACTAGGCGCTGTTGCTCTTAACTCTTTCCAACGTCAACTAGATAGCGATACTCGTATTGCAGCAACAATGGACAACGCGATGAACGGTGAAATCATGCCTAACATCCCTCAGTTCACAACATTCTGGTACAGCATGGAAGAAGCGATCGGCAACGTAGTTGACGGCCGTCAATCAGTAGACCAAGCACTAAAAGCTGCTGAAGGTCGTATGGTTAAGTAACACCCAGGCACTACCTTTTAAGGAGGGGGTAACCTCTCCTTACTTTTCTATTTTTTATCTATATCGCTAGCAGGTTCCTCTATGCAGTCAGTTCAAGGTACAGATGCTATCCCAGCACCATCAAGCCTTCCAGGCAGTAAAAGCGTCTTCATCAAATGGGGGTTGCTTGGTAGCGTTGGCTTAATAAACGGCTACGCTACAATTCTAATGTATTCTCGCGGTGAGCTCGCTTTTGCGCTGCTTACAGTGATCTTAACGGCTTTGGCACTTTACATTTTTGGTAGTAAAAAAACTTACGCCCACCGTTATATTTACCCAGGTATTGCCGGAATGATCTTGTTCATTCTTTTCCCATTGGCATACACCGTAGGGCTTGCGTTTACTAACTACAGCGCGAAAAACCAACTTTCTCTAGAGCGTACTCAAACCGTTCTTTTAGACCGTTCTTTCCAAAGCGGTGAGAGCTACCCATTTACTTTGTACAAGACAGATGACGGTCACCAGATCGTTGTAAAAGATGGCGATCAACTGTTAGCGACTGACGTATTTTCTCTAGACAATATGACAGAAACAGAGATGGACCTATCTGTAATCGAGTCTGCGCAAGGTGAAAAAGAGAAGATCAAAGCGATCATCCAAAACCGAGCAGCAATCAGTGGTGTTGATTTCAATCTACCTGACGGTGGTGATATCCGCATGAGTGGCTTACGTAAGTTTGCTTCTGTTGCTCCGCTTTACACGCTACAAGACGATGAAGAAACGTTAATCAACAATGAAACGGGTGAAGTTCTCAAGCCAAATATGGATGTGGGTTTCTACCAGCCTGTTGATGCAAACGGTGAGTTTACGGGTAATACCATCTCTCCAGGTTTCGTGGTTAGCATTGGTACGCATAACTTTGAGCGTGTATGGAAAGATGACGGCATTAAAGAACCGTTTATCAGCATCTTTATTTGGACGGTTATCTTTTCGGTATGTACCGTAGCGTTCACGCTAGTTATCGGCCTTGTATTGGCTAACATCGTGCAATGGGAAGAGTTGAAAGGTCGTTCTATTTATCGTGTTCTACTGATTCTGCCTTACGCCGTACCCGCGTTTATCTCGATTCTTATCTTTAAGGGTCTATTCAACCAAAGCTTTGGTGAGATCAACATGGTGCTCGAGAATATCTTCGGCTTAAGCCCGAACTGGTTCTCAGACCCTATCTTAGCGAAAACCATGGTGTTGATGGTTAACACATGGCTAGGTTTCCCTTACATGATGATTCTATGTATGGGTCTGCTTAAAGCGATTCCTGATGATCTATACGAAGCGTCAGCAATCGATGGTGCGAACTTCCTTGATAACTTCAAGCGCATTACGTTCCCATTGATGATTAAACCGCTTACACCGCTATTGATTGCAGCGTTTGCCTTTAACTTCAACAACTTCGTAATGATTCAACTATTGACGAACGGTGGCCCGAACATGATTGGCACTTCTGAGCCAGCGGGTTACACAGACTTGCTTGTAAGCTACACGTACCGAATTGCATTCGAAGGCGGCGGCGGTCAAGACTTCGGTCTAGCAAGTGCTATCGCAACGCTTATCTTCCTATTGGTTGGTGCACTAGCGTTACTAAACCTTCGTTTCACTAAACTGTCTCAAGATTAAGGAGCACGACAATGGCTATGGTACAAGGTAAAGGCCTTAAATACCGAGTGTGGGCAACGCATGCAGTGTTGTGGTGCTTCTTGGCAATGATTATCTTCCCACTACTGATGATCATCGCGATCTCGTTCCGTGAAGGTAACTTCGCAACCGGTAGTTTGATTCCAGATAACCCATCATTGGAACACTGGAAGTTAGCATTGGGTATGTCAGTAACGAACGCAGATGGCTCGGTAACGTCACCTCCGTTCCCTGTGCTAACTTGGTTATGGAACTCAGTGAAGGTTGCAGGTATCACATCGATTCTGATTGTGACACTGTCTACGACATCGGCTTACGCGTTTGCTCGTATGCGCTTTAAAGGTAAGAACACAATCCTGAAAGCGATGATGATTTTCCAAATGTTCCCAGCAGTATTGGCTCTAGTAGCAATCTACGCGCTGTTTGACAAACTTGGTCAATACATTCCGTTCTTAGGCTTGAACACACACGGTGGTCTAATCTTCTCTTACCTAGGTGGTATTGCACTGCACGTATGGACGATTAAGGGTTACTTTGAGACGATTGATAACTCTCTGGAAGAGGCAGCAGCCCTTGATGGTGCAACGCCTTGGCAAGCATTCAGACTGGTTCTACTACCGCTGTCTGTGCCAATCCTAGCGGTTGTGTTTATCCTATCTTTCATCGCGACGGTGGGTGAGGTACCAGTAGCGTCTATCCTACTTACAGATGTGAACTCTTACACGCTAGCAGTAGGTATGCAGCAGTACCTATACCCTCAGAACTACCTATGGGGTGACTTTGCGGCAGCGGCTGTACTATCAGCACTTCCGATTACTATCGTGTTCTTACTTGCCCAACGTTGGTTAGTTGGCGGTTTGACGGCAGGTGGTGTAAAAGGATAAGCTGTACTCTATAAGAAAGAAAAAGAGCGACCGTTAGGTCGCTCTATATTGGCATTTTTATTACATCATTTGGTTTGGCCGCCGATCAGTAATAAAAATAACCCTCAGGTTACGCATAGCTGGCTACTAATCAGGTTCCTTACGCTATTAATGATTAGTGGTTTTTGTAACTCTAACCCAGGTATTTACTTGGGTTTTTTTATGCCTGCTACTTTTTTTTTTGTATCAGCGTTACTCGTCGACTATCGCGCTCTTATCTACTTTAAAACTCAAAGTTTCGAGTTACTTCTCTCCTAAATACCGACCACTTCATTTTGGTTACTTGTAGAAATGAACTAGTCTCACAAATCAGACACTCAGTATAAGTGGCCGTTGTACTATTGATATGTTGCTAATATTCCAATGCGTGATACTTCAATGATTTGTATGCAACAAAACCTGAAATTGCACTGAAAATGTATAGGTAAGCGAGAGGTCGTTACAGAGTCTTTAAGTAGTATTTGTGAGGATTATGAAAGTGGCTTTATTTATATGTCTGGTTTTTGGCGGGAGTTAGACGTCAGAACTCTTTGCTCGAGGGAGCACAGCCTAAGTGTTGCAACAACACATAGATACTTTCTTGATCGAGTGCCACGCGACGAAATAGATCGGCAAATGTCGGATCTCCACCGAAACACGTTTGGATATAGTGGTTGATCTCATTGCTGTCGTAGCCTTCGACGTACAAAGTTCTAACCCATTGGTACTCAACAGCCTTTAAATTGTTCAGTGTAGACTCGCTAAGAGTGGGGCGTATGACGCTCAAGAGTGGCTCCAAGAAATTCAAATGCATCTATTATGATTGGCGGTATTTAATCAGAGCAAAATGACGACTTTATTACAGTCAAAATAAATCAGTGAACAAGTGCCGATTCATTTCAACCTTTGGCTGGGTATCACGCTCTTGTCGTCTGTATTGGGTGCGCAGCGGATTTGGCGGTGTAGAGCACGAAGGTATCAAATAGATCAATGCCAAGCAGGCGCTTGGCATTGTAATAAGGTTTTGTAGGGGGAGCGCTGCTGGTGGACCTTATTTCAGGTACTTCACGTGAGCTTCCATCTCTTCACCAATCTGTTTTCGCATGTTCATTAGGCGAATAGCCGAATCTCGTAATTCGATGTCTTCTGGCGTCTCTGGTATCCACTCTGGCACTTTAGTCGGATTACCATTCTCATCGACAGCGACCATAATAACGATACAGTGAGTTGTTAGGCGGTTATTGAGCTCTTTAGGGTCGCTTGCTTGCACGTCGATAGCGATATGCATTGAAGATGAACCTGTGTAGATGACCTTTGCACTTACCTCCACAAGGTTACCTACATGAATTGGGGCAACGAATCGAATTCCTCCTGCATAGGCTGTTATACAGTATTTACCGCTCCAACCTGCAGAACAAGCGTAGGCTGCTAAATCGATCCACTTCATTGCTGCACCACCATGAACTTTACCACCAAAGTTCACATCCCCGGGTTCAGCTAAAAAACGCAGAGTAACGTCTCGTTTACCATCTTGTCGGCTATTGCTACTGCTCATCTATCTTCCTTCATTATAATTTTGCTGCATAACATGCTTGTTACTTGCTAGTAACAATATACTTAAGATGACTTAAGTTAAAGCGGATAATCTCACGGTTAAGACTATTTTTTTCAAACAGATGATCAGTTGATGAATATTGGTGTTTAAAGGCCTATGAGGCGAATGGCAAACATGGATGAAGTGATATCAAGCTAAGAGATCATAAATACTGATTGAGTCGCTAGGTAGGTCGATTACAAAAAAAAAACACCTAGCGCAATGCTAGGTGTTTCTAAGCCGTGTGGTACTCATGTCGGTACCTTTTTTGTGTTAGCCAACTAACCGCTGTTGATTTGGTTTAGTTAAAGTGACTGTATCTCAGTTACCACTAAAGTGGTAGTGATTATTGTTTTCTTATCAGCTCACTTTTACTGTTTTACAAAGTATAGATCCTTCGCGTAGATATTTCCTTTCGGATTATTGTTTGGGAAGCCTTTTAGTGTATTTCGCACTAATCGAGTGTGATTGTAATGATACAGAGGCATAACTGCTGCAGAATCGTTGAGTAACGACTCAGCCTGCTGATATAAAGTAAAGCGTTTAGACTGATCTTCCGTTTTACTCGCTTGCTGTAAGAGCTCATCATAATCTGGATTACAGTAGCCACTCTCATTGGCTGTGTGATCACAAGTGAAGGCTTCTAACAGTGCAGAAGGCTCTGGATAGTCACCAAATGCCCATGAGCGAGCTAACTGATAGTCGCCACTCCCTTTCGCTGCAACATAGGCTTTCCATTCCATGTTCTCTAACTCAACTTTTACGCCAAGTGGCTTCCACATCGATGCAATCGCAATAGCTATCTTTTTATGATTCTCACTGGTGTTGTACGTAAGGGTAAACTTGAGCGGCTTGTTTTCGTTGTATCCCGCTTCTTCAAGTAGCGTTTTTGCTTTTGTTAAACGCTCCGCGCTGTCTAGAGAATTGAATTGGGATAAAGGCGCTGTGTAGTCAGGAATATTATTCGGCGTCACGCTGTATGCTTCTGGCTCACCTTGACCTGTAACTTTCTCGACCAGAATCTCACGATTGACGGCCATGCTCAGTGCTTGGCGTACTCTCACGTCGTCAAAGGGTGCTTGACGTGTATTGAATGAATAGACGTAAGAACCCAATAGAGCTTGCGCTTTGATTTGCTCAGGGCTTTCTTGGATTAATTTCTGGTAGTACTCAAGCTGAACGCGATTGGTCATATCAATTTCACCCGCTTGATAACGGATAAGCTCGGCATTTTGAGATGATAAGCCCAAATAGGTCACTTTGTTGATGATTGTCGATGTGTCATCCCAATAATTTGGATTCCGCTCGACTTCAACGTATTCGTTGGGCACCCATTTACTCAAAGTGTAAGCACCGTTGGTCGCGATATTTTCTGCGCGAGTCCATTGGTCGCCTTTCTCTTGAACCAACTCAGCAGGCAAAGGGAAAAAGGTCTTGATGCTCATTAAACTCATAAAGTAGGGCGTAGGTTTTGAAAGTGAAATTTCAACCGTGCGCTCATCTAATGCTTTGATGCCAAGCTCAGAGGGATCTTTGTTTCCTGATATAATCTCGCTAGCGTTCAAGATATTAGCCGTCGAAAAAACAAAACCCGTGTTGTTACCTGTTTTCGGAGACACTGCGCGCTGCCAACCAAACACAAAATCAGACGCTGTGACTGGATCGCCATTCGACCACTTGAGATTCTCTTTCAACACAAACATCACGGTTTTACCGTCTTTGCTGATAGACCACTCTTTGGCTTGCCCTGGGATGATTTGCCCGTCACTGTCCTCAATCACAAAGCCTTCAAACATATCATTGACGATAATGTCACCGGGCATACCCGAGTTTACGAAGCTAGGATCTAGTGTGTTGGGCTCTGCACCATTGCCACGTACAAAATGTTGTTCCTCAGCTAATAGTTCTTCAGCTAATGGTGAATTAGCAGGAACAGTGGCAGCAAAACTTGAAGCAGATGACAAAGCAAGCAGGGACGAGATGATCACAGGGATCGTTGGTTGAGTCATTGTAATTCCTTTTACAACTTAAACAGTACTCAATGCATTAAACCTGAGTCGGTAACATGTTGCAACTACAATGAGCGCGTATTAAAAGCATTTGAAAGGCTTGTGAATAAAACAACAGTGCCTACTTCGGGAGTAGGCACTGTGAGAAACGTAAGTTTGAATATTTACCCTAATGTGAGCGTTGGGTAATGCGTTTAGCTTTGTTGAGGGAGAGGAGCCTCAAGCCTTGGTTTTCTTTTGATTTGAGCAAGGATGACACCGGAAATCACCATCACACCACCAATGATGTGGAACTGGTTAATCTCTTCACCAAGCCATGTCGCAGCTAATACGATCGCAACAACCGGAAGCAAGTTCATGAACATCGCGCTTGAGTCAGCACCAATGGTGTCAATCGCTTTAACCCACATCCAAGGTGCTAAAATTGAAGCGGCAACCGCGGCGTAAGCTATCAATGGGATCGCTTGTTGCGGTGGTAACAGCTGTTCGCTGGTAAGCCAAAGTGGCGTAAGCATCGCGACAGCAAACAGACCCTGAATGTAAATCACCACCCAGCTACTGATCGGCATTTTCCAGCGTTTCAGTAGCACACAGTAAGAAGCATAAACAAAGGCCGCAATTAGCATATAGCCATCGCCTTGAGTCAATTCTTGATGCATGAAGAATAACGGATCGCCTTTACCTAACATCAGGGCTAAGCCTGACAGTGACAACACACCACCCACAATACTCAAACTAGAAATCGACTTGTGCAGCAAAGGGACGCTTAAAAATACACTGATCAACGGGACTAAAGACGTGATCAATGCCATGTTGGAAGCGGTTGTGGTTAAGCCAGCGTAGTAACCTAGAGATTGGTTCAACACCATCCCCAAAAAGCCGAGGAACGCTAATTTCGATAGGTTTGGCTTAATAACAGCCCACTGCTTCATCACTGGGCGAATGCAGAAAGGCGTGAGAATTAACATCGCAAAAAACCAGCGGTAAAAACTCATCGCGCTAGGTTCTATGGTGCTTGCAGCAAGCTTGTTGACGATTGCATTGGCGCCCCAGATACAGACTGTAAAAAATGGTAAGAGATAATGCATGTGAATTCCATGGCGAATGAGTTGATGCGGCTAGTTTGACAGGTCGTTATACTTACAAGTATCTTTAGAAAGACATCAGGCGCGATAGGAAGACAAGTTTGAAAAAACACTCTAGAAACCTTCACCCATCCTTATCAATTGATAAGGCACCATCCAACGTATTTATGAATTTTGAAGCGTTTCTTTCGAACACTGAAACCCGAGTTCATAGCCACTCATGGGGACAGGTTCAATTGATCAGTGGCGGTATATTAGAGATGGAAGCGGAAAGCACTCGATTTCTAGCGCCACCACATCTAGCGATTTGGGTACCGGCCGGGGTGATGCATTGCAGTTATAACCGTAAGCCTTTGGACTACTGTTCGCTAAATATAGCCCCAGAGCTAACGCAACATCTGCCAGATAAAACCAGCCTTATAAAGATCACGCCGATTGTGTCTTCTATTATCGATGACTTTCGCGAGCGTGGAATCAATGTTGCGGAAAAAGAACAAGATCAAAGGCTTGTCCAGGTACTGCTTGACCAACTTGCGCAGCGTGAGGTTGAACACCACTTCTTGCCTTCAACCGATAATAAGTATCTAGCGCCAATATTAGCTTCTGTTGAAGAGAACCCAACCGATGAAGTGACGCTGAAAGATTGGGCTGAACGTGTCCACACCACGGAAAGAACCCTTTCTCGCCACTGCCAGACGGAGCTGGGAATGAGCTTTACCGAGTGGCGACTGCGAGTGCGCTACCTATACTCTATGGACTTGTTGAGAAACGGCCAATCGGTTAAAGAGGTCGCTCTTACATTGGGTTATAACCAAGCAAGCCCTTTTATCACCATGTTCAAACGTTACGCGAACCAAACGCCAGAACAGTATAAGAACCGTTTGTTGTAGTTCCTAAAAGAACCTATTTTTCAACTAGTTAGTGATTAGATAGCTCATAAGTGAATAGACACACCATAAGTGAATACGTGCAGTATGAGCTTATGGAATCGCACCTAACAGCCCATATATTTCGCTCTGTTGTTCGGTGACATCCTCATAGTGTTGGTTCAATAGAGCACTGTTGCTGCCCACTTTGAACAGTATGTACGTTTCTCCGTCGACCTCGAACCAATTGAACGTTCCATGCTGGTTATACGTGGTCATTGTTTTGTTTATCTTCATGAGATATACATCAGCAGTGCAAGACATGCAGACGTACATAAGCCAAAGAAAGAAAAGAAAAACCACGAGCCTAATACTGTTTTTTCTTTTCCTACCTCTTCATTACTTTGCTGCCAACCAAGTTCACGAACCTGAGCCTTGGTAAGGTTTAAGTCTAGTTTCTCTATGTATCTGTTGAGTTCGTCATTGTGTACTGAGCTAATCATGTTCTATCTCCTCTAACTATTTGATTGGTATTTTAGGGGAGCTCATCGTTTGGTTAAATTAGATATTTTTCAACAGGCGTTAAGGTAAATAGAACATGATGAATAGCAAAGAACCTCCGTGGTGGAGGTTTGGTTGAAAGTGTTTTAGTTGTTGGTTCTCGAGATGTATTTGTTGTTAGTAATGCACGCTCTAATACCCAGTCAACTCCATATAGCCAGATCCGGAATGAGAACCTTTAATCATGATTGGCCCCTCCCAATAAGGAACAGACAGCGGCATTTTGGCATTTGGATTGAGTGCCGAGACAGTCAGTTCGATTTGTTGAGTTGGAATCGAAACTTGCCACTCTGTTGGGTAGTCACGCCCGTCGATTTTAGTTTGCTTGATGGCGGTTAAGCTGATGTCTTGCTGCTTAATCGTGATGCCGGAGCCATCTTGATTCATCAACCTCGCATGGGAATAACTGGCTTTGCCTGATGTTGAGTTTCGAAGTTGAAACACCACTAAACTGGTTTCATCACTTAGCCTTAGTGCAAACCAGTCCCAGCCTTGTTGCGAGTCGAGTAAAAACTGCGAACTCCATTCTCTGTCTATCCAACCTTTACCGGAAACCTGATGCGTCACGCCATCAATAGTTACCTCACCCGATACATTAATGAATGGCTGGCTGTAGTAATAGGAAGCCACTTTGCCATCGCTACTTTTAATGCTGTAGCCTTGTTCGCCTTGCTTTTGATAAGGCGCGTTGTTGGTTAACTTAAGCGAGTATCCAAATCGATCCGAGTTAGCGACCAGTGTGGCTGGGAACAGGTCATCGGTCGTCGACGTCCATTGCCAATCATCGAGATAAACACGAAACGGCGAATCGCTAACACCCGCAAGTTCAGCTTGATCGCGAGACCACTTTTCATCGGCGTAGTGCTTATCTTTCGTGGTGACGGCACTGTGCGCCATGTAGATTTGCTGGCTTTGCCACGTGGTTTTCTTAGCGCCATTGCCACTTTCTTGTGGTGCAGTCGCGAAGCGGAACTGTGTCCATTGCACGCCTAACGCATTGCCTTTTTCATCAATTAAGTTTGCGGTTAAATACCACCACTCATGACGAAAATCAGGGTGTGCTTGATGGTCGGAGGGGAAGGCGATCTCCACGCCTTTTACTACCGACGTGAATTGCTCAGCCTCTTTTTGTGTTTCATCGTTGGTTTGTGTTTCTGCGCCAAGTATCGAACCCATATTTTGAGCTGATGGTTGAGTGGACTCCTCGCATCCTAAAAGAAACAAGACGGCAAGCGTGAGAACGAAAACGCTTATTGCTCGATTCATCACAACACCTCACATTGCAAACTGGATACCACGGGTTTACTGACCAAACGCCACAGTGGAATCAAGGTCGCAAACACAGCCACTAGAATGGTGATGGCTGCGATGCTGAGTGCATCACTCCAATTCCACACATAATTTAAGCTCCAACCAAAGGCGCGTAGGGTAACGATGTCCGTCAACACATAACCGACCATAGCGCCGAGTGGTAAGGCGATAACCAGAGTGAAGGCGACCAGAACAACGATTTGCCCGACCACCATTGCCATCAATTTTCGCTGACTAACACCGAGCGCATACAACCTTGCAATAGCGGCTTTGCGTGCGTCGAGCAACATGAAACAGGCGCAGAACAACCCAATCACCGCCACCATTAAAGTGACGCCATTAAGCGCCCGCGTGATGGCAAAGGTTTGTGAGAAGATATCTAAAGCGATCGATTTGATCTGTGCTTGATCGTAAAGCTGACTTGGGTGCAGATTAAGTTGTTGGCGTAGCTGTTCGTACACCACTTGTGGGTCGCCAGAGACTTTGATTCCTAAGCTGGTGGGTAAGTCAGTAAATCCGCTTTCGAGCCATAGATTAGGCGCAATTAACACTTCGCCATTCGGTGAACCATAATCGTGGAAAATCGCCCCGACGATGAGTGTTTTGTCTTGGAGCGCGTCGAGCCTGAGTTGGCTTCCAAGGGGCAAGCCGAGCTTCACCGCCGTAGGTTCGCTGATCGCCACGAATTCACCTTGGTAAAAGCGCGTCCAGAAATCATCAAGGTGGGATTGGAACACCATGGTTTGCTCAAGTGTGTCTTTGTCTTTGGTGCCGAGCAAAGTCGGTAAGCCCTGCAAGTTATCATCGACGTAGTATTGCTTATAGACGGTTTCAACATTATCAAACTGCTCTAACGCACGCTCCACATCTGCGATTTCACCTTGGGCAGGGCTAACGTAGATATCGGCATGTAAGCGCTGTTCAAGCCATTGCTTTAAGGTGGATTCAAAGCTGCCGACTAAGGTATTCATTCCCACATTTGCGGTGACGGCGAGAAGCAACGCCATCATGGCAAGGGAGAGAGGGGAGATAAGTTCACGCAGCTCAGCAAACAGATATTGTATTAACCCCGATTGGGTACGTTTTTCGCTCCAGTTCGCTAGCACGCTGAGTGTTTTGGGCAAATACAAAGGAATCGACACCACTAACACACCGAGCCATGCCATGGTGAAGCGATGATGTTCACTCAGCCATAGCCCTGCTAACGCGACAATGGTTAATACTGCCCCGATAACAAACAGCTGATTTTCGTTAGACGCTTCAGGCGCTTGATAGAAACCGCCATGGGAAGAGAGGGGTTGTCGCACCCGCTGTTTAAAGTGCTGCCAACACGCGACAAGCGTTGCGGCCAGCGTGAGTAGCAGTGCCTGCACTAACCATTGCCACTGCCATGTGCCGGGAAGCAGTGTCGCACCATAAAGTTGCTCAAGCGTTATCGCGACGGTTGGATGCAGCCAATGGCTGAGTTGAATGCCGAGAATGAAACCAAGCGACGCGCCCAGTGTGACTAAAAGAGTCAGCTCGACTAACAGAGCTGAAAACACGATACTTGGCGCAATGCCGGCTTGTTGAATTTGTACCAACAGCCGATTACGTTTCAGCAAACTGTACTTCACACCATTGTAAGCGATGAATAGACCAACCAAAAACGCCAACAAACTCATGGCGGTGAGATTGAGGTGAAAGCTATCTGTAATTGAGCCGAGATCCGTGCTTTGGTTGTTGGATATCCATTGCCCTTGTTCGCCTATGATGCTCTGCCACTTATCCTGAGTATTGCTGTTAGTGTCGCTCTTGGTGTCAAAAATAGCGATATAGCTCAGTTGCCCTTGCTTGTTAAGCAGTTGCTGAGCGAACCCAATATCCATCAACATTCGGCTACCGAGCTGCCATTCATCTGGTAGCACTACCACTTGAGTGAGCACTTCATCCAAAGTGAGTGCGTCTACTTCGTCCAAACTCTGGTGCTGAGATTGGCTCATCATCACAATGGGTTCTCCCGCTAAGAGTTGCGGCAAAGGTAAGGCATTGTCGAACAGGGAAATGTTTGGCTCTTTGGTTTGAGTATTGCTTTTTTCGTCGACGCGAGAGTGGCGGGATCTTGAAGTGAGTGCGGCGATCAGCTCACTGCCTTGAACTGACCAGCGTCGACCTTGCTCGTCTCTTACTCGCCCTTCTATAACAGGTAGCGCTGAGCTTAATCCACTTTGTCTTAAGCTGAAGTAGAGCGATTCCGGCAAATAGTTTTGCCCTGCTGGTGGAATGATAAGGTTCTTCGCTTGGGCGCTAAGTTGCTCGGTCGATTCTGCATAACTGCGCTTGGCATTGAGGTTGATGGCTTGCACCGCGACAAACAAGGTGACCGCCAGCACAATACCGATCAGAATCGCCGCAGCTTGCAATGGTGATTGACGATAGTGCGCCGCGAATAGACTCAGAGTCAGTTTTGTATGGGTGAGCTGACTTTGTGCGAAGCCAATTTGCTTCATTGGTTTACTCACAACGCTGCTGCTCTTGGGGTTAGATCTGCGTTCCTTAAACAACCATCATCTAACACCAATTTTGTCTGCATAAAGCTGGCACATTCTGGGCTGTGCGTAACCAAAAGCACGGCAGTGTTGCCTTGAGTGGTGATTTCACTCAGCAGCTTCATAACCTCTAACCCTGCTTTGTGGTCGAGGTTGCCTGTGGGCTCGTCGGCAAGCAATAGTTTGGGTTTATGGGCTAGAGCACGCGCTATTGCGACTCGTTGTTGCTGACCGCCAGAGAGTGCGGATACGTGTCTTTCGAGTAGCTCGCTGATGCCCAATGTATCAACTAAATAATCGCACCAGTCGCTCCACTTCTGTTGATTTAAATGGAGAGGAAACGCGATGTTTTGTTTTACGTTGAGTGGGGTTAGCAAGTTGAACTGTTGAAAGATCACGCCTAGTTTTTGATGGCGTAATCGGCTCCATTGTGGATCTTTCCAATTTGATGTGTTCTCGCCATCGAGCCACAATTCTCCACCAGATAGTTCGCCAACGGATAGAGGTTCAAACCCCGCAATGATATTCAGCAGAGTACTCTTTCCACTGCCACTCGCCCCTGTCAAAGCCACGCTTGCCCCTGTCGCCAAAGCGAAGTCGACATTTTCCAGCACGTGATGGGTATCTTTACCATCAATAAAGCTTTTTCTGGCATGTGTGAGTGTGACAATTGGGCTTTCCATTTTCTTTCCTTATAACCAAAACTTACCATCAAAAGGTGTCGTTACTTGTGGTAATTACCGAAGCTACAAGCTCTATAAAACTGTAGACAACAATTTCAAGAATTAGAGCGATTTATATCGAATTATTAATAACTTGTACTTCGAAAAGAGGGAAATAGATCAGTATGGGGAGGAATACAGGTGTTAGTGGGAGCTTAGAGTCACTATGGAGGCTTTTAGATTTTTCGTTAGATGGCCCATGACCACGTTTATAAGCAAAAAATCATAGCTCAACTCGTTAAACGTTTTATTTATGAAAGTGGGGAGGTTAGTGCTTGTCCTCTAGCTTGCTTTTGCCCCAAAGTGAGTTAGATTAAACGTTCTACAGAATCTAGGTGTGTGAGTTTTCCCTACAAAACCTAATATCAAGTTTATGACTGACTTGCTTGCCACCGAAAATCCTTTTTCTGTATATCTACACAGTCTATTAAGTTTGAATGTTGTTTGAGTATGAGAAGGGGCACGTGTTACTAAGTAACTAGTCTCGCTGTGTCAGTAAGAACTTTAATAAGACATTGTTTACCAATGGTTTTATGGTTTTCATGTCTTGGGTAACACGCTTGCGCGTTTTTATATGAGGATAGAATGAGCACCTCGATGTATTTTCTTTAATTATTAGTGGTTTATGATAAATAAATTGAAAGTCAGGCAGAGAAACGAGATTGCTTGTTATTAAGAATGTTAGGCTTCACACCTTTGGACATAACCCCTTGAATATTAGTTGAACAACCCATATGTGTGTTGGTGGGTATATAAAACACATAAAGGAACACCAATGCCAATTTATAACGCGATAAATACTTTAAAAAGCACTGCTCCGCTAACTCTTCAACAAGCTAGCACTTTCATGGGGCAACTTACCCCTAAGGTACAAATGCAAATCATTGCTGCAATATATATCGGACGAGATCATATTCATTCTAATACTTGGTCTGAAGATGTAATGTTGTCGACAGACTATATTGACCATATTCCGCCTAAAGACTATGCGCAGATTGTGTATGAGAAGAACTCTGCGTTAGTGAACTATTTGGGCAGTATCGAGCGCTGTGCGGTTAATACAGGTTTTAATCTAAATGACTTATAAAGTTTAGGTCTAAGCCTACAAACGTTTAAGGTTGCAAGATACTTACTCTAATCTATATCGAGCGCGTTAGATCTTAAACTCTAACGCGTTTCTGTCCAACTATCAGTTAGCCTTTGTGGCTCATTCATCCAATATCAACCGTTTTACTCAGTACAGATGTGGTGTTGGAAGATGGGAACGACAACGACCTAACCACGCTCCCAGCGTCGTTAAGTCGTTATTGGTTTAAGGGCAAAGATTAGTTGAGTGCTTCAATCAGAGCGACTTCGCGTTTGATCTGCTTACTCTCTTGCTCAGTTGCCTGCGCCAGTTTCTTTTCGCGTGTGGTTATGGCTGTTTGTTTGGCTTCGTCAGATTTAAACATCAGCTCTTTCACGTTGATAGAAGCGATGTTTGTGTAGCGGCCATCGTCACTGGTCGGGATTGATATGGTTTCATCGTTAATCAATGACTTTACGATCTCACGCTGTTCATTATAACGGCTTTCTAAACCAGAAAGTGCCCATCGTTGTTGAGGTTTACCTTCATACTGACCGTTCTTTTCTTCTTTAAGATACTTGATGGTCATGTTACGGATTGTGCCTGCTTCTTCTCCATACTCGGCTTCAGTATCAAAGAGTACAGGGAACGATTCACCCTCTAGCACGCCGCCTTTCTTGGTTAGATGACCCATTCGATAGCTATTCATACCAATACGGATTTCGGTTTCATCTGTAACCGGTGTTCCATCAGCAAACGCGAGGTTGGTGATGCGTGTACCTGCAGGTTGAGTTAGGTCGATGGTATAAGTTACGCCTGCGAAGAAGTCATTGGTTGAGTATTTTGATGCTCTACGGTCAGGGTTAAAACTGTAGGTTACATCGCCAGGTTGGACTGAGTTGAAGTAGCCCGCAGACCATTCCATGTAGGTTCTTAACTCTTTACCTGTCATGTGGTAGACAGTGATTTCGCCACCCGCGTATTGGTAGTTGTACGCGATGTCTTTGGCTTTGATTGGGCCAACATCGAGCTCTGCATTGTCGTTGTCTATTTGAAGTGCGATGACATTGGCTTTGGGTGCATAGAAGAAGCTCGCTTCTTGGTATAGCGCACTAATGCCTGTGTCTTGAACATGGACTTGAGGGATACCGCGGATTTCATTTTCAGGGACTAAATCAACGCCGGTAAGCTGAGCGACAGGTCTATTCGCCATTTCTCGGAGTTGTTTATGATAAGGCTGGTATAGCTCATCCATATTCTCGTCAGAATCTATACCTTTAATTTTATAGGTGAAACTGTCTTTGTTAACGAGAGTGAATGTGCCATCGCGCTCTTCAAATTGAAGATCAATACGAGATAGGGCTCGGCCATATTTGTCGGGCTCAGTAATAATAACGCCATTCACAACAGCCTTATCGATGCGAGTGTGCATGTGACCAGCGACGATGGCATCAAGCTCTGGGTTTGCATTGGCAATGTCGGTGACACCGGTGTCAGCAATGTCATTCTCGTTCTCAATCCCCATATGGGCAACCAATACGATGGCATCCACTTTATCATCAATTTCTTTGACGATTTTCTTCACTTCCAAGGTTGGATTAGTGAAAGTGACGCCTTCTAAACGGTTTGTACCTTGCGCAAAGACCTCCGTCATTGGGGTATCCATTCCGATCACGCCGATCTTAATGCCACCGCGTTCAAGGATGGTGTAACCCGGCAAGAATGGGTTTCCGTTTTTGTTCTTGATGTTGCCACCGAGAGATTGCCCTTTAAATTGGGTAACGGCTCTGTTGAGGGTTTTGAGGCCAAAATCGAATTCGTGGTTACCTAAAACCCACACATCGTATTTCATGTGATTAAAGCCAAGCATCATTGGATCTACGGGTTCGTCTTTGAAGGTTTCAACGAAGTTGCCTTGGATGGTGTCGCCAGCGTCGACAAGGATAATGTTAGATTGCTCTTTGCGGATCTCACCAACCTTGGTTGCGATTTGGCTCAAGCTACCACGAGTGTTGAGTTTATCTGCCGCGTAATCCCACGCCATAAAATGACCGTGGATATCTGAAGTACCCAGTATCGTGACATCGTGTATGTCGCCATCAGCTGCAAAGGTGGGAAAGGCTAGAGAGAGTAGGATGGCGCTTGATAGTATGTGTCTTTTCATAGGTATGTTCACATCGTGGTTTTAAGTATGACGCTACCATATAGAATCGAGGTTATCTTATGGGTGATCAGTGTCATATTTCTAGTGATGCAACTTATTGATGTTTCAAATAAATGTGACTAATGACCATCTCGTAATCACTTAAGTTATGGAGAAACGCATTACAACTCTTTACTGCGTTCTCAATACTCAATTCCTTGAATCAAGCTTTCTAAGCGTTGGGATATTAATAAGCACGTTTGTAAGCTGTTGAACGTCTTGCCTGTTGAAGTAAACAAGGTATATATCGTCCAACTCTCACTCACTGTGGCAGCAAGATGATCTTGCCATCTAAGCGTGTGGTCTTCGATTCAATGAGATCGATCGCGGTTTGCACTTCATCGAATGACAGATAGCGGTCAACGTCGAGCTGAATGTCGTTTGTGATGAAGTGATCTAGCATGATCGTGAACTTATCACGGCGAACATCTTTACCTTCCGCTTCCTCCCAATAACGCAAGAAGAAGGTGCTGAAATCGATGTCTTGGCTTTTCGCGTACTCAAAGAAGCGTGGTTCGTAAAAATCCAGAGACAGCGTCCCATAGTTGATAAAGCGCCCGTTGTTGCCAAGGATGTGAATAAGATCGGTTCCGGGTGAGCCGCCAATCGCATCAAAGGCAACGGTTGGCATCGGCAAGCCTAACGCCTTAATTTGCGAAGCTAAATCGTCGTTTGCATCTAACACCCAACTGGAAGTGGTTGGGTATTGTGTCGGCTGTGATGTAACGACAATGATTTTGAAGCCGAGTGATGCTGATAACTGGGAGAAGATCTTACCGATGGCAGAACTGCCTGCGTTGATGATCAACACATCTTCCTGAGTCAGCTTGGTTACTTCTGTCGTTAGAACCCATGCAGTTAGCGCATTAATGTACAACTGACAGGCGTAACCATTTTCTAGATGCTGAGGAATTTGGAACAGGTCATCTGGTGATACATCGACATAGTTCTGCCATGTTCCACTAGTTGCTACAAGCACTCGCTGATTCATTGAAAACTCAGCATGATTGGACTCTACAACCCTTCCTACCGCTTCAAACCCCGGTACTCTCGGCGGCTGGTGGCTATGTTTGTACTGCCCAACACCATAAATCGATAACAGATCACTAGGGTTGATGTTAGTCGCTTCAATTTGTACGCGAACTTTATCTTTGTCTAGTGCCCCTAAAGCGACATGTTCTAACTTGAGAGATTCTTTTGGCTGACCGAAACGGAACTGGCTAATTCGGGTATTTTGCTTAGTGTCAGTCATAGTTAGGGCACCTTTATGGATTATGAGTACTGCATTGATTTTAAGTGTAGCGTGTTCATAAACAATCTTGGATCGGTAATATTGCTCAACATGGCTGGTGTTGGTAAACAGTCGTCATCAACGTAGTCGACATAATCTGCCGCCGAATCGAAGATCAAAATATCCAAAGCCAAACGATCCAAGCCATATCGGCCTCGGTGGATCATATCCGCTGAAAACACCAATAAGTCACCGGCGGCTAACGGTATCTGCTTACCGCCAGAGATGTCATCGCTGCTCACTTTGCCGTTTTCTTCTTGGCGAACATTGTACTCTTCTTCGTTGTCCCAGCGCTTATGTGTACCGGGGATAAGTTCCATGCCGGGCTCATCAAAAAGGGGCACTCGCAAATGCAATACTTGGGTTTCCATGATGATTTTCATTTGGTCATCAATGTCGTAGTCGTATTGACAGTCACGATGCCAGAAGTCTTTTTGCTGAGGGTTTACTGGGTTGAAGAACAGCTGTGTATTCATGAATGCACAGCTGTTCGGAATCACCGCATCAACCACGTCCATCACTTGTTTCGAGCTGATGAAGTCGAAAAGCACGCTTCTGTCGTCTGCAGGCAAATACTCGCTTCCCGTAATTAAAGACGAGTTAAATGCTTCTTCTTTATAGAATTCTTCGTTGTCTGCTTTCCATGATTCATGAAATTTCAGCACGACTTTTCTTAGTGATGCAATTTGAGCTTCATTGAAATAATTTCTGATAACAAAGTAACCATGTTCGTCGTAACGGTCACTTAGTTGTTGGCTGTTTTCTACCACTGACTACCTTCGTTCTTTCTTTGCTGTGTAATAACTAGGGTCTGCTGACCTTTCGTGGTTAAGTTTTGTTCGGATGGGGACGCCTAGTCAAAATCGTTTTAGGCGCGGCGAAGAGTATGTAGCCTAGTCATTCTAAGCAAATATTCTTCAACAAAGCATAAAACGATTTTTGTGGGGGCGCCTAGCTCGAACCCTTCGGGCAGCTCTTGTGGTTCATTTCTACTGCGTTATCGGCTTTTCATGTAGGCCAGCTACACGTCAAAGCCTCTTCCTTGTATGAATTTTCCACAAGATGCTGCAAAACCCAGCTCGAAAGGTCAACAGCCCCTAGAGATTTCTTGGGCGCATAATGCCAGACAGTCGTCATTCAACCAAGTAACGAGTTCAGAAGCCTGTAGATTCAAAGATGCTATGAAGCCATATGGGGGACGAGTTTTACATGCCTATCCATGTCATGGACTCATGTGATACCGATCTCCCTATATGTGACACATCCCCTATTTTACAAAGTGTAATGATTCATATGGTGAATAAATTTATGGTTTAGATAATTATTGACCATATTGTGATTTAATTGGCTTAGGGAAGAGAGTAAATCATGGATGGTTTTTCGCTGGATATTAGAACACTTAATTTTATTATTATTTTGTTCTCTTTCATTTACTGCATTGGCTTGTTGCTGTTCCAATTTACCCAACAGTCCATTAAAGGGCTTTCAATTTTTTCCATTTCAATATTTGTTATTGGAAGTGGGCCGTTGATGTTGAGCCTAAGAGGGGAACTCCCTGATTGGATCACTGTTATTGGCGCCAACATGGTTATTGCGCTTGGCTTTCATCTCGCTTTGTATAGCTTGTGCCTGTTTCGAGAATATTCCCTAAAATGCACCTACCTCAGCAGTCTGATGATGTTGGCTCTTTTGCCATGTTTTATTTATTTCACGTACTACGAACCTTCCATCAAGGCTCGAATTATCCTCATTAGTTTCTATTTAGCCTTTGTGACTATTTGCACTGCTTTTGCGGTATTGAAGGGTCAACGTGATGACTTGACCTTAGCAACTCGGATGATGGCCTTGTCATTTTTGATATATGGCGGTTTTATGGCTTTCCGAGTAATGGTGACGCTATTTTCAGCTGAGTTGCAGGATTTCATGGCGGCTGCACTCATTCATCAACTTGCCTTTTTAGTCAGTATTGTTCTTATCGTATCGATGAGCTTCACGATGCTCTGGTTGATTAATGCAAGGTTGCTTAGGTCTATTCATGATCTGTCTTACAGTGACCCTTTAACGGCACTTGGAAATCGCAGAGCATTAGATGAAATGGTTCCAGTCATCATGAAGCTGGCGGGGACTACACCAGTCAGTGCCATTATGATGGATATTGATAATTTTAAGTCGATCAATGACCAACACGGACACATTGTGGGTGATCTCGTGATCAAGTCTTTTGCTGAAATGGTTCAAAGTGCGATAAAAACATCGCCAACAGCCAGTGCGTTTCGTTTTGGCGGAGACGAGATAATGATTTTATTGCCCAATGTTAATTTCCTACAAGCACAGGCTATTGCTTGTAAGCTGCGATTGTCTATTTCAGAGATCTCAGCCGTACAAGGGAATGAGATGTTTCTGACGTCGAGTTTCGGTGTCGCTCAGCTTCACCCACATGAGAATTGGGATGGGTTTATCACTCGAGCCGACAAAGCGTTGTATCAAGCGAAAACAAACGGTCGCAATATGACTTCAGTTTGTCCTAGTCATATTAACGAGCTCGTCACTGCCTGATGATGACAGGTCTTTATGCGTTGGTTTGACCCGCCACTATTTTGATAAAGCCATTATATTGTTGGCTGTGGCGCAGAGTCTGTTTTTTGGCTTTGCGTTAACGTTTGTGAGGCAGTGGCTTCAGTTTCTTCTGCAGGAGTAAAATGCTTATCAGTTAGCGTCACGGTCATTCCTTCATGCTTCACTGTTGTGCTTGACGCCTCTAGTTGGGCTTGGTTTGTTGTCGCGGGTTCTGCGAATGCCATCATTGAGGTTGTAAAAAAGATCGTTGCTAGTGCGATTTGAGTAAGGGTTTTCATTGGGCTGTATCCTATTGGGTAATGATTAATAGCTGATACGTGCACTATAAAAATTATGTGGAGGCCGTTCTTATCATTTTACGCCATCGTAATATTTATACAGTGGATGAATGTTACGGTGGGGTATGATTTCTAGTTCTCTTTGACCCACCTCCAGTATGGCGACGTTCAAATTACTGCCACATCACCAATACCGCTGCGATAGAGAGTAAGATGAGTGCAACAATGTCTTTGCGTGCGATTCTTTGCCCTAACCAGAAATAGGATATCAACACCATGAAGATCACTTCGACTTGCCCAAGTGTCTTTACGTACGGCACGGCTTGAAGTGACATTGCGCTAAACCAACCCAGAGAACCGATAACACTCGCTAGGCTTGTCATGACGACCAGTTTCGACTTCTTGAATATCAGGCGCAGCGTGTCTCGTTCCTTGAAGAAAAGATACGTGCAGATAATGCATGTCTGAAGAGTAATCACCAGAAACAACACCCAAGCAGCGCTATGAGGGAAGGGCAACCCTATGCTCAAACTTGCTTCTCGTACCCAAAGAGACGTTAAAGCAAAGGCGGTGCTACAAGCCATACCTAATAAGAACACTTTCGGGGACAAGCTTCGCCAGCCAGAAGCGCTACTCATGATTAGTACGCCTAAAGTACCAATAAGTACGCCAATCCAACCTGTTAATGTTAAAGCAGTTCCAAAAAACAACACGGATAACACCGCAGATACGGGAGCTTCACACTTGGCTAATCCTGCGCCTATCGCATAGTTTTCTAGCTTGAACAGCATCACCATTAAGCCGGTCGCGAGGATCTGCATGATGGCGGCGGCAACAATATAGAAAACAAACTCACCCGAAAAATACGGTGCGGAGACTGGCTGCCATTGATAGAGGGCGTAGAGATAAATAAGGGCGATTGGGCCAGCCCAAATAAATCGCGCCAACGTCACGCCAGCCACGCTCATGGTGCCACTTAATTTACTTTGAAAGGCATTGCGCCAAGATTGGCTAAAGGCAGCAAGGAGAGTAAAGGCGATCCAACTAAAAGACATGACGCGTCCATGTTTTATGTAATTTGCTGATTATATTAACAAATAAAACCAATATAAGAAGCGACTTGTTCTTTCAATAAGCAATAGTTAGTTGCGTGAGCCGCTCTGTTTTTAAGGTGGTTCGGTTTTGAAGAATACTCGGTCTTTAAAACTTGCGCTGTAAACCTCAGCGGCTTCATTTTACTCGTTATTCGAGATCAATAGGTTGTTTAGAAAATCGCTTGTTTTCTGTTCTTGAAGTAGAACAGCGCGCTGATCGAAATGAACAGTAAGGTGAAGTAATAGAAAAACGAAGACAGTGAGGCCAAGAAGGCAAGGTTCTGTTCTATTTCTTGTTCGGTGTAGCCCTGAGACACCAACTTATAGTAGTAAGCGTACAAGATACCGATAAGACCGTATCCGAGGTTAAACATCAGCCCTTTAAAGCTGAGGACCGTGGCTCTGTTGTGTGATTCGGTTTTTTTATTCAGGTGGTAGCTGATGAAAATGTTCATCGTCATGATGATAAAGATTAATACCAGTGCCGGAATGACCCCGTAAATCGACCAACCTAAACTGATCCAGTAATAAGTCGCCATGCATGCCAATCCCATAACTACAATGAAGGTTTTAGCCTCCATGCTCTCTGCTAATCTTCGGCTTTGTCCTGCCAATATAATCTTAAGCAAACTGATACCCGCGCCAATAAAACCAAAGTAGATAATTGGAATATCAATGGCCAGATAGTATTGGCTGTTCATGGTTAGGAACATGCGTGAGGTGTGTTCGAATAGGCTGTAGTAGAGCAAGATGAACAGCACGTAAGGCGTAGCGAATACCCATTTACCCGCATCGATCGTCAATTTGAGACTTGAGATAGTGGTTGTTAATTTGGTTTGGTCGCTTGGCATTACCTTTTTCTCTTCGCGCATATTAATCGCGGCATAGATAGCGATCATCGCAACAAATAGGGTGGCGAACACAGGAATACGCATCAGGTCTTTAGTGCTTTCTGGTTCGGCTAGTCCAAGAAAATGAAAGATGTTCGCCATAAAGTTCACGTCGTACATCGCCGCACCAATCAGCGTGACAAAGATACCGACGGTTGAGGCGACACGTAGCTGAATTTGCAGCACTCGCGGCCACAACTCTTCATTGCCTTGTTCTTTTAAGGTGTCGTAAGCCAATGCCTCGTCAGCACCGCTGGCCAGTGCCATCGCTAAGCCACTGAGAATCCGGTTAATAAGAAAGACTATGAACACCAAGTCGGGGTTTCCAGTTGGTACTAGCGCGATCATCGCGATCTCAACAAACATCACAATTGAAGAAAGCACCACAAGTTTCTTGCGGCCCAAGGTATCGGCGAATGCTCCCGACGGTACTTCAGCAAGCACAATGGTGGCCGCCCAAACTACATTGAGCATCGCGAATTGAGACAGGGTTAACCCGTAATCTAAATAAAGTAGGGTGAATATAGGGTAGTAAAAACGCGCAAAGTAGCTGCTTCTAAACATTAAGAAGTAGCGGACATTGGGAATTTTAAGGATCTCTTTGAGCGTCATGATAATTTCAGTAATTTAGATAACACATCATTATGTATAACCCTTTTACTCTTTTAAATCATGGAATTGTTGCCAAATCCCTAAAATATCTGGTTTGGGTGATCTTCGAGATCATGGTTCATAGTGGGTTATAGGCTTGACGGTCTTCACATGATTTGAGGAAGGGGAGGGATTTATCTGAGCTCGATGTTGTTCAACTTTACGCACAGCATGACTTGTCGATGATTCTTGGGCTGGTAATCGATGGGACAATTCGCAATAAAAAAGGCAGCAATAATTGCTGCCTTTTCATTATTTGATTGGGTAATCATTAAACCCTAATTGCTTGGATATATTTCTACCTGCGTTGTGCAGTAACGCCACATAGTGAGCTTTTTTCTCTTCATCAAATCGAATGGTAGGAAATGAAATTGAGACACCGGCAATTACGGTACCAAAACGGTCGTAAACTGGAGCTGCGATACAACGTAAGCCTGGCTCTTGTTCTTCATTATCTTCGCCAAAGTGCTGTAGCTTAACCGCTTTAAGTTCGTTGATAAGTTGGTCGACGTTTTCAAGGGTATTTTTTGTGCTTTTCACAAACTCGGCGTCTGCCAACTGAGTGCGAACGAATTCTTCGTCACGTTCTGCCAATAAAACCTTACCAATCGCAGTCGTATGCAGAGGGTTTCTTCGACCAACGCGCGAGTGCATGCGCAGCGCGAAGCTAGAATCGATCTTGTGTATGTAGATGATAGATCCATGGTCCAACGCACCTAAGTGAATGGTTTCACTAGTCTCTTCTGAAATCACACGCATCTCTTTCTCTGCAATTGTGATCATATCAACCCACTCGAGTGATTTTGAACCAAGTTCGAACATCTTTAATGTGAGTGAGTATCGGTCAGCTTCGCCTTGTTGAGATACATAGCCAAGCATTTTCATTGTTTGTAGAAAGCGGTAGGTAGTGGCTTTAGACATCATTAGACGTTGTGAAAGGTCTGATACGCCTATTTCCTTCTGTTCCCCCAGAGATTCAAGAATATTAAAAACTTTTAATACCGATGAAACGGCTTCTGGTTGGGTGGACTTCTCCATTTTTCTTCCTTTGGGCTATCTAATATCAAGACAAAATACCACTTTTCGTAATTTCTAAAAAGCCTTTTCAAAAAAATAAAAAACGAGAACGATCGACTTCAAAGTTTTAACTTAATTAGAAATTATTTTTGAAATGTCGTTTCAAAAATAATTGTCAGCAACGAATTTATGTTTTATTGTATGACTAAATCGAGTGGGCGAAATTACAGAAATGCCACAACACTAAACGTAATTGAGGAAGCGAACATGATGTTAGAGTCATTCAATCTGGAAGGTAAAGTAGCGATAGTGACGGGTTGTGATACCGGCCTTGGTCAAGGTATGGCAATTGGTTTAGCTGAAGCTGGATGTAAAGTGGTTGGCGTAAATCGTGTTGAGCCAACAGATACCATCGAAAAAATGAATGCAGCGGGTCATACGTTTTTAGACGTACGTGCTGACCTCCTAAAGCAGGAAGATATTCCTGGAATTATAGATAAAGCGCTGACTGAGTTTGGTCACATCGACATCCTTGTTAATAATGCCGGCATTATTCGCCGAGAAGACGCGATTGAGTTCTCTGAGCAAAACTGGGATGACGTAATGAACATCAATACTAAGACCGTTTTCTTTATGTCTCAGTCTGTTGCGAAGCAGTTTAAAGCGCAAGGCACTGGCGGCAAGATCATTAATATCGCATCAATGCTCTCTTTCCAAGGTGGTATTCGTGTTCCTTCGTATACTGCGTCTAAGAGTGCTGTAATGGGCATCACCCGTGCAATGGCGAACGAATGGGCGAGCGATAACATTAATGTTAATGCGATTGCACCTGGATATATGGCAACCAACAATACTCAAGCACTGCGTGAAGATGCTGATCGTAACCAAGCTATTCTTGAGCGCATTCCTGCTGATCGCTGGGGTACACCAAAAGATGTCGCTGGCCCATGTGTGTTCTTAGCATCACCGGCATCGGATTACATTAATGGTTATACCATTGCTGTTGATGGTGGATGGTTAGCACGATAAATGTTTTTGTAATATAAGATGGTTAACGAGATCGTTGCACAAGCTGTAGGGCTAGTAAGTTTCCTTCTGGGCCTTTCGACCTTTTACCAGAAGGACGACAAAAAGCTCAAAGTGGTTATGTTGATGTTGAACGTTAACCATCTTATTCACTTTTTATTATTGGGTTCCATTACATCGGCAATCGGTGCTTTGATTTCAGCACTCAGAACTGGCACCGCGATGTATACCAAATCGCTGTGGGCTGCAGGGTTATTTATTACGCTCGCGGTTGGCAGCGGAATCGGTTTTGCTCAGCATTGGTATCAACTTCTGCCTTTAGCGGGAACGATTATTGGAACGTACTCAATATTTAGATTGAACGGCATTGCACTAAGAATCGGCTTTTTATTGGGAGCTGCATGCTGGCTAACTAATAATCTGATTATTGGTTCAATTGGTGGCTCGCTGATGGAAATATCAGTGATAGGGATTAACCTCGTTACTATTTTTCGTCTATACCAAGATAACGCCAAGTGCAAAATTACGCCGCAACAACAGGAATAAAAACGACATGTTTGTGTATAACGAAGACGTGAAAATGGAAGATCTTGGCGCGGGAGTTTCTCGCAAGGTGCTTGCTCATAGCGAGAACGTGATGGCTGTAGAAGTTCATTTCGAAACCGGCGCTGTTGGTGCGTTGCATACCCATCCTCATGAGCAGCTCACATACGTATTGTCGGGAGCCTTTGAGTTCACTATTGGCGATGTAACGAAAGTGGTGCGCGCAGGCGACACTATGTACAAAGAGCCGGGTATCGAACATGGCTGTGTTTGCCTAGAAGCCGGTGTATTAATTGATAACTTTACGCCAATGCGTAAAGACTTTGTTTAAGCTCTAAATTTTTTAGAACGAACATTTGAGCACTAATTTTTAAATTTGCAGTAATGCTGCGGGAGAAAGTAAATGAAAATCGCACTAATGATGGAAAACAGTCAAGCAGGCAAAAATGCAATGGTATCAGCTGAACTAGAGTCAGTTGCTGGTGGTTTTGGTCACGATGTTTTCAACCTAGGAATGACAGATGAGAACGATCACCACTTAACGTATATTCATCTAGGTATTATGGCGAGCATTCTGATTAACTCAAAGGCTGTTGACTTTGTTGTGACAGGATGTGGTACTGGCCAAGGTGCTTTGATGTCGCTGAACTTACATCCCGGCGTGGTTTGTGGTTACTGTTTAGAGCCTTCTGATGCATTCTTGTTTAACCAAATCAACAACGGCAACGCTATCGCGCTCGCTTTTGCGAAAGGTTTTGGTTGGGCTGGTGAACTGAACGTTCGTTACATCTTTGAAAAAGCGTTCACAGGTGAGCGTGGTCAAGGTTACCCGTTAGAGCGAGCAGAGCCACAACAACGCAATGCCGCGCTTCTTAATGAGGTAAAAGCAGCGGTAGTGAAGGATAACTTTATTGATTCACTGCTCGCTATCGATCAAGATCTAGTGAAGACAGCTGTGGGTAGCCCCCGTTTCCAACAGTGTTTCTTTGATAGCTGCCAAAACCAAGAAATTGCAGATTATGTTCGTTCGCTTTTGGACTAATTCTAACGCTTGATTTCAGAGAGCCAGCCCAATGAGGCTGGCTTTTTTATATCCGGTGTTTGGATAATTAGTGGCTGATATTCAGTCAATACCAAAGCAATAGGCGCCTGAGTCATGGCTTGGTATACCTCCTAGGCTCGTAATTTGGTCGCTATATCCCTAGGTTACTTGATCTCTTTTTGCCTCTTCTCGCCACGATGTATCCAAATATCCATCAATGATCTTTTCAACCTAAAAAGCGCTGATCTCAATAATCCAACCTCGATCTCATTTGTATGACTTTTGCATTATTTGGATCACAAAAATCACAGATTACCCTTAAATAAAATGTCGTTAATGCAATAATGAAACGGTATTTTAAAAATTAAATCATTTAAACGGAACAATAATGAAAAGGGGTTCGTAATGAATATCGACATGCTCGTTGTTGGTGTCTATTTTATCTTTATGATAGCGATTGGCGTCATCTTCAAACGTTTTGCAGGCAGCTCTACCAGTGATTACTTTCGTGGAGGAGGCAAGATGTTGTGGTGGATGGTTGGCTCTACCGCATTCATGACGCAGTTTAGTGCTTGGACATTTACTGGCGCTGCGGGTAAAGCTTTTACCGATGGGTTCCCAATCATGGTTATTTTCATGGCGAACGCATTTGGCTTTCTACTTTCGTGGTTGTTCTTTTCATACCGCTTTCGACAAATGCGTGTTGTTACACCTATTGAAGGGGTGCGTCGTCGCTTCGGTGCAACGAATGAACAAGTGTTTACGTGGGCGACAATGCCGACAAGTGTGGTTTACACCGGTATTTGGCTAAATGGTCTCGCACTCTTCGTTAGTGCTGTGTTTAAAGTGGATATCGAAACCACGATCGTTGTGACTGGCTTGATTGTTCTCTTCATTTCAGTACTGGGCGGAGCATGGGGGGTTGTTGCTTCAGACTTTGTACAAATGGTTGTGATCATGGCGGTGACGGTGGTTTGTGCTGTGGCTGCATTGGCAAAAATTGGTGGTCCAGCGAATCTTATCGAGCAATTCCCTGCCGACAGTGTCATGGGCTCTGATATGAACTATCCATTGCTGTTCGTATCTTGGTTTATCTTCATGTTCGTTAAGCAGCTGCAAAACATCAACAACATGCAAGATTCATATCGTTTCTTAACGGCGAAAGATTCTGTTAACGCACGTAAAGCGGCACTCCTTGCGTTTGTATTGATGCTGGTTGGACCTGCAATTTGGTTCTTACCACCTTGGGTAACTGCAATTATCTATCCTGAAGCGGCAACTGTGCACGCGGCTGAACTTGGTAGTAAAGCAGCTGATGCAGTCTACCTAGTGTTTGTCGAAAACGTCATGCCGGTTGGTATGGTGGGACTGCTTATGTCGGCTGTATTTGCAGCAACAATGTCTTCAATGGATTCAGGTCTAAACCGAAATTCAGGTGTGTTTGTGCGTAACTTTTACGCGCCAATCATGGACAAAAATGCGGATGACAAGAAGCTGATGCGAGTGAGTCAATTCATGACCATGGTCTTCGGCATATTGATCATCATGGTGGCGTTGTTCATTAACTCTCTTCGTGGCTTGAGCCTTTTCGACGCAATGATGTACGTAAGTACGCTGTTACAAATGCCAATTCTAGTGCCGCTATTCTTCGGTATGTTTATTAAGAAAACCCCCGACTGGGCAGCCTGGGCGACATTGGCTGTGGGCATGTTGGTGTCTTACATCGTGAGTTTTGTGCTTACAGCAGACGTCGTTGCCAATCTATTAAACCTAGAGGTTCCGTTCACAGGACGTGAAGCGAGTGACCTAAAAGTTCTGCTTGGGGTTATTGGTCACCTTGTGATCACAGGTGGTTTCTTTTGTCTAACAACTAAGTTCTACAAAGAGCCAGTGGGCGAACGAAACACAGAACTTAAAGAGTTTTGGAGTGATGTTGCGACTCCTGTTATCGAAGAGGAAGGACAAGATGAAATGGATCGCCAACAACGCGACATGCTAGGCAAACTCATTCTGGTTTTCGGTGCACTTGTAACGGCGATGGTACTAATCCCGAACCCGTTCTGGGGTCGCATGGCCTTTATCTTCTGTGGCGCAGTGATTGTTACTGTGGGTTCTCTGTTATTGAAGAGTGCGAGGAAAACGCCTCGGTTAGAAGTATCTACATCCAAGTAATCGGCAATAACTAGTCATGTAAAAGTAACAAGGGTATAGGCCAGAGGGGGCGCTCTCTGGCTTATATGAACCACCTCGTAGAGGGGCTTTAGGAAACAATTTCATGATTGAATTTTTCCCTAAAGTTTATCAATACAGTTTTCTACAAGAGTTTGAATTATGTCTTCATACATACATAAAGATTTTCTATTGCAGGGGGACACTGCCAAGCGTTTATATCACGATTACGCGGCAGGGCTTCCCATTATTGATTATCACAACCACTTAGATGCCAAAGAGATTTATGACAACCATCAATACGACAATATTGCTCAGGCTTGGTTGAGTTGCGATCACTACTTGTGGCGTGCATTACGAAGTAACGGAGTCGATGAGCATTACATCACAGGTGATGCGAGTGATTATGAAAAGTTTCAAAAGTGGTGTGAGAGCATGCCGTATCTTATCGGCAATCCGCTGTATCACTGGTGTCATTTGGAGCTTAAGAGATACTTCAGTCTCGATTTACTACTCAACTCAGAGAATTGCGAGGTTATTTGGCAACACTGTAATCAAAAACTCAGCCAAGAGTCTCACCGATTCCAAAGTCTGCTTAAAGATAGTCGAGTCGATACCTTGTGCACTACCGATGATCCACTTAGCGATTTGAGCTATCACGATAAACTGAATTGTTCAGAATTTGCTGTACAAGTCTTGCCGACATTTCGCGCTGACAGCCTAATTGAAATAGAGAATCAAAGTAGTTTTCAAAAGACACTCCATTCACTGGCGTTCATCACTGACATTAATGTCGTCGATTTTGCAAGCTACGCTCAAGCAATCACGTCTCGTGTGGACTATTTTGCCCAGAATAACTGTCGATTATCTGACTTGGGGTTAAAAATTGTGGATTTTTCACACTATCACCCTGATGTACTTGATCAAGCTATAACAAAGGTTAAATGTGGTGATGTGCTGAATAGTGAAGAAATCTCGCAGTTTAAGACGGCCGTTTTTGAAGTGCTTGGCAAGGCTTATCATAAGCATGGTTGGTCGATGCAAATTCATATTGGAGTGTTAACTAATGTTAATAAGCGCCGCTTTGATGATCTAGGTGGCGGTACGGGTTTCAGTGTTATCAGTGACAACCCAATTGCAGAAAACCTGAGTCATTTATTGAGTTTGTTAGATCAAGACCGCCAACTCCCTCAGACCATCGTATATAGCCTTAACCCGAAAGATAGCCCAGTGCTTGGGTCAATTATAGGCGCCTTTCAAGACAGTGATGCGCAGCCAGGTAAAGTGCAGCTTGGTTCTGCGTGGTGGTTTAACGATCATAAGGCGGGTATGGAAAAACAACTTCAAGATCTAGCAAATTTAGGGTCTCTAGGACGCTTTGTCGGAATGTTAACCGACTCTCGCAGCGTATTGTCACTCTCTCGTCATGACTATTTTCGTCGTATTCTATGTAACTTACTCGGTAAGTGGGTCGATGACGGGGAATTACCGAATGATGAGCCTTTGCTTAAACAGAGTGTCGAGAATATCTGTTATCAAAACGCCAAACAATACTTCAATTTTCATTCATCTAAAGATTTAGTATAGGTATCCATTATGCTGCAGTTTACCTCTCAGGAAATGGCGGTCATTCGTCAAAATGCCAGCCAAGAGATCATCGAACAAATTATTCATGATAATCAGGTTGTGCTTACTTCAGACACTCTCGTTCCACCTGATGCCCGCGCAACATGGAATTTATATTATTTTTGCCCCACGCATGGGGTTCGCTTAAGTTGGGATAGAGACCGACCCACTGAACATGTATGCCCTGTTGATGGCGAGGTGCTTACTGGGGAACCTTATGACGGTGCATGGTGGCGTTGGCTTAATGGGCTCAATTCGAAAGCGTGTAATGACCTAGGCTTGCTTTGGCACATTACTCAAGACCGCAAATACTTCGAAAAAGTTCGTGAGATCTTATTGGGTTATGCAGAATACTACCCGAATTACGAAGAACACGGCGGAATTCCATATAACGGTCCAGGAAAAGCAAATGCGCAGACTCTCTGTGAAGCGAATTGCAATATTGATTTTGCCCGAGGCTATGATTTCGTTAAAGAGCAGTTGAATACCGAAGAGCAATTGTTTATTGAACAGCGCTTGTTACGCGAAGGCGCTGAGTTCCTGATGCAACATCGAGCTGATCAATTGCATAACCATGAAATGAAGATTTCTGCGACTATTGGCGTGATAGGCTTGATACTTGGTGAGCGAGAATTCATCGACTTTGCGGTGAGCACCCCTTATGGCTTGAAGTATCAGTTAGAGCATGGTGTAAAAGGGGAGGGCTTATGGTTTGAAGGTTCTATCCATTATCATTACTACGCTTTACAAGCACTTCTGAATTTCGAAAAAATGGCATGTAAAACAGAGTACTCACTACAATCGGTGCCAAACTTCCATACCATGTTGGCGTTCCCGCTCAAGCTACTCATCAATACAGGTGACTTTCCACGTCTGAACGATTGTATTGCCGGTCAAGAGAAGTTAACTCATAGCCACCTGTTCGAATTCGGGTATCGTGAGTTCCGAGACCCTTTATTTGCATCTGCGTTGCAGAGCATCTATCAAGATAAGCCACGCAACAATATCGACGCGCTGTTGTACGGTGTTGATGCATTACCTGTGGCAGAGCCGCTTATGTGCCAATCTATTCGCGCAGAACAATCAGGCGTCACGATCATGCACGATCGAGAGCACGATAACATGCTATTAATTAAGCACTCTCCGTATGGTGGTGAGCATGATCACTATGATCGACTAGGGGTGATCATTACTCGAAATGGTAAAGAAATTTTGCCTGACTTGGGAACAACAGGGTACGGTGCTGAACTGCATTACGGGTATTATAAAAATACGGTGACGCACAACACCTTGGCGGTGAATCAGAAGAATCAACCGCCAGCCAACCCTCAAGTGAATACGTTTGTAAAAGAACAGTCCTACACATGGTTAGACACACAAACAGATTGGTGTGGTGAGTTACCGACGGTCGATAGCCATACTATTGTTCAGTGGGATTTAGCTGCGTACAAAGACGTTGTGTTTCGCCGTCAAATTCTGTGGTTAGGGGATGTGGCGATTGAATTCAATACTGCGGAAAACCCTCACCACCAACAACTAGATTTGGTCTGGCATGTCAGAGGACAACACAGCGCTTTGACAAAGGCACAAGGTTGCGACAATCCACTAGATGGGCCTTTAGCAAGAATGACGAGCTGCCATGAGATGCCTCTTAAAACGTCCACTAATTTACGTTATTCGATTGATGGACAAACCGAATTCAATCAACAGCTAATAACGGACAGTTCAGCGACTCTGTTGTTGGGGTATGCGCCAGACAATCCTGCAACCAGTGATTTAGCGTACACGATTTTGCGTAGCCAAGAAGCGGTTCTTAAAGTTGCCACGGTACATAACTTGACGCAAAACGATGAGGTTCGAGTTTCTGATATCGAATGGCTATCGGACGTTATCAATTTAAGCTTGGTAAGAAATGGAGTGGCACAATCTATTTCAATTAACCAAGAAACGGGTGTTACTTTATTCGTTTGACTGAATAAAAATGTTAAAGAGTTGTAACTCGCTGAATTTCACGAGTTCACCCCAAAATAAAAATCCCCTCAAGCACCTTTCTTGAGGGGATTTTTTATCAGTCGTTGATTAACTTGTTAGCCGTTAGCCGTTAGCCGTTAGCCGTTAGCCGTTAGCCATCTACTCTTCATCTTTGGTTAGGTTCCTAAGACGGTACCCTTGGTTTTTACAATTTGGCCAAAGTAAAAAAGAGGAGCATTGAGGCTCCTCTTTTATCGTAGGTCGTAAAGGACTTAATCGGTATTACATAGACTTAACAGCTAGTCCACCCGCTTAAAGTTAGGCAGTAAGGTTTCTGGCTGCTGCGCTACAAATGCTTTACTTGGTGAGTATGCGCGGAAGTAAACAAACCAGTTTTCGTCTTCTCGAGTTTGCACCCAGTTAGCCTCATTAACGCCCGCTGGCTTAGTTGGTGAAAAGTGGAAGGTGTAATTGCCTTGTACATCTTTAACTGTCCCTTCAATGTTAGAACCCACGTCGGCACGCTCAATATCGTTGTCGATGATGGCGCGGTTCTCTACGTTGTAGACTGTAATTGTCCAGAACAAATCGGCGAAATTTACATCTCCATCTAGCGTCAAAGTATAGTGGTTACTGCCATTTAGCCCTTTGCCATTGTCGTCACGGTAGTTGTCTAGGTAGATCTGACCCCAGCCGCCATTTTCAAAACCGTGCATTGCTACGTCGTTAGTTACAGCTTCATAGAACCAAGCTGCACGTCCATCGAGATCCATACCGTAGTAACGATCTTGGTTTGGTGTTGAAGCCGTCGCGACTTCCCAAAAGTTGCCTTCTTTACCGTAAGCTGCGTGTGGCAAGCGTTCTGTTTTGTTGAAGTCGATATTCTTAACCATAGCTTCCCCCATCACCACAGCTTGCTCTAAGATTTCACGCTGCTGACCTGATGGTTCAAACGTCTTACCTTTCTCGATACCCAGTGGGCGTAGCATGTCGTGCATCATGCGATCACGCTCTGCTACTGGTTCAGCTTGAATGGCTTCATTCAACGTATTCCAAAATGCCATGCCTCTTGGGTGTTTGGCATCTTCACCACGCTCAGGGAAGTTTACGCCGTTATCACTCAGTGGCTTGCCGTTAAGGTCGGTAATTTTCAGGGCCTCTAAGTCTTTCATACGTTGCTGGTCTGAATCTGCCATTAAGCGAACGCCGAAGAAAACATAGTTGGTGTCTGACTCAAAAACCTTAGCGCCTTTTGGCAGGTTGCTCGGTGTTTCAGACCCTTTGGCTTTTACCACGTAGATGCCCGGCTCAGTCATCTGAGAAATACCGATTTGCCACATAGTGTGTACTGCGCCGCGCAGTTCATTTGTGGGGATTTCTATAATAACGGGCTCTTTTTCTACGTTAAACCAAGTAATCGCGTAAGGCGTAGAGGTGTTGTAAGTTAAGCCTCCTAGCTTAGATTCATGAGACTCAACATAAGTAATTTGACCATCCTCTGCACCCATGTCGGCATAGGCTTGTTTCCATGCGTAGTTTGACACCAAAGGCACGGACCAAATGTAAGCTTGTGACGCGCGTTGATAGTCCATCAGTTCGAACAGTTTTGCTGAGCTTTCTTGTGTTGGAATACCATGAAGAAAGTCGGTTTCGAAAGTGAAGTCTCCCGCACGTGTTTGAAGGGTTTCTGTTGGGTTATCGTTTCCAGCAATCGCCGTTGCTGAAAACAAGGCTGTTACAGAAACGAGCATCGCTGTTGATCGCAGTGGATGTGTGAAAGTACCGGTAAGGGCTTTAGATATCATGTTCATAATGTGTCCTCAAAACTTAAACTTATTCGTTCAAGCGAAACCGGCTCGTTAAAGCCGAAATCACTACTTAAAATTGGTAGTTAAATTCGATGCGGTGATCACCGTCTTCGATACTGGTGTTTTCTGTCCAGTTTGCGAAATAACGAACGTTGGCTCTTGGATTGATTTGATAGCTCGCTGCAAATTCATGTGCGAGTACTGAATCATTGCCCTCAAAGCCAAAATCTTTGAACGTTGATGACCCTGACATTGTGCCTAAATACATAGGGTTGTAGTTCAACCAAACCTTGTCGGTAAGTTGCATTTTTGCGTACATACCCGCCACGTAGAAAGTACCGTGCATGTTGTAGCGGTCGCGAAGCTGATCGGCGTCGAGATCGCCTCCAGTGCCTTCAACCAACTCTTCACCAGCAGCAACACCGACACCTGCAAGCGGATAGAAATTAAACATGCCCATTTTTGGTAATGCCTGAATAAAGCTATAAGACGCGCTACCTTGGTTGCTATCGAAATCCCAAGACATATCAACTTGAGTACCTCGACCATTGGTTAGGTCGACCCCAAAGTTTCTAAAGCGGATTGAGTCAATACTGTCGTCGGCACCTCGGTTGTTCCAACCAACAGCTTCACCAGCGATGCCTTTGATTTCGAACACATTCATGCCCATGGTCGTGTCGCTGCCTGTGTCGTAGGTTTGTCCTACTTTGAGGTTTAAGCCATTATCTGTGTAGCCGAAGCCAGCTTGTGTGTAGACCGCCAATGGGTCTGACATGTCTTGAACTTCTGTTTCTTCAGCGATAACACCGCTGGCCAACAAAAGAGGAGTTAGGGAAAGGATAGAACGTTGTAATAACATAGCTGCCTCATAGAGTTATCTCACTACATCCGTGTACATCGTGAAGGTGGGACAACTATACAAAGTGGACTTTGTTAAGTTAATTCATATAAACTTAACCATTCGTTAAGCAATGCTTTATGGTTAGCTATGAAACTGAACAACGTCGACCTGAATTTATTGAAAGTGTTTGTGGTGGTATATCAAGAGAAGAGCTTGCGAAAAGCCGCTGAGAAGCTGTTTGTTTCGACACCTGCCGTTAGCCAAAGCATCAAGAAGCTTAAGGAGTCTCTAGGTGAAGAATTGTTTGTGTTGTCCCATAAGCAGTTTTTGCCAACCCCTTATTCAGACGACCTGTATCGACGAGTTTTTCCTTTATTGGACGGGCTATTCACGGCGATAGAAGAAGGAAAGCAGTTTAATCCTGCGGATTTAAGCGAAGATTTCAAGATAGAGGCAAACCCTCATATCCTGCCTTGGTTGACGCCCGCTCTTTTTCATCAGCTATCAATAGAAAGTCCATTTTCAAGGCTGATCAGTCATACGAGTTCCCAAAATTCTTTAGAAAGGCTCAAAAGTGACGAGATTGATTTTGTCATTCACTTTGAAGCTGAGAATTTGCCTGCTGAGATCATTGCTGTACCGCTCGTGAACTTAAAGTTTGTATTGGCAGTGAGAGAAGATCATCCTTTCAAGGCGTCCATCGCAACGATTGATGATTTGTTGTCGTTTCCATTTGCTCACGTTGACCTTGCTTATTTCGACCAAAACAAACATTCACGGTTGGAAGAGGAAGTCTTGAGCCAAGGTAAGACAATTAATATGGCGTTGCGAACGACTTCTATTGTTGGGTTAATTGAAACGATCAAGCACTCCAATATTATCGCTCCTTGTATGCCTCCGGTGATTGAACAACATAAAGGCATATTGCGCTCAATCGCGATTGAGGGGTTGGAAGAGGGCCCCGAGGAGATGGAGGTGTTCGCCTATCTTCATAAGAAAAACCAGCACTCAGCCAAATACAAATGGCTGCTGGATTTGATTGAAACGGCGATGGCAGAGGCTAATCACCAGTAAGAGCTAGCTTTGTTTTTCAACTTTTAGAGATGCGGTAACTAACCTCTGAATACCTCTTCGATACACGATTCCAACCAGCGCATTTTCGGTTGATTGCGATGTTTACGCCCGATAGTCATGCCAATATCGCCATTTGGCATATTGGGCATATGAGGAAACTGCACAAAGGAAAACTCATCTGAAAGCGAATTAGCCAGTAGTTTTGAGCATGGGAATAATACGTCGCTCTGTTTTACTATAGACAATAAGCTGTGTAAGTAAGTCGAACGTATTTTGACCTCAGTCTTGATGCCGACATCGGCTAACACGTTTGGTGCTAACGCAATATTGTCGTTCCAATCACTGACGACCAAGCTCGCTAATTGCAAAGGTTCTTGCTGGTCACTTTTCAATAATGTGTTGGCAAGTGGGTGGCCTGTGCGGCAAACCAATACAAAATCATCACTTGCGATACGTTTTTGGTATACCTGTTTAGATAGTTCTAATGGGTAATAATTGACCCCTAAATCAACCTCGCCAGAGGTGATTAAATCCAACGTATGGGCACCCCAATCCACAATGTTCACTTTCACCTTCGGCGCCTGTGTTAACAATATTTGAGTTAGCTTTGCGGAGATGCTGTTGGCAATAAATCCGTTAATCGCGATGTTCACAGTGCCATCAAACTGAGCAACGTCAAATTCGGATTCAGGTTCAAGCACTTGTTCTAACTGCGATAACACGGGTAATAAAGTCTGCTTGATTTCAAGCAACTTGGCGGTCGGTTCTAGGCCATGTTGTGAGCGTATAAACAACTCATCGTCAAAGTACTCACGTAGCTTTTGTAGTGAACGGCTGATAGAGGGTTGGCTTGTAAACAACAGATCTGAAGCCTTGCGTGTATTCTTTACCTCAACCAACACCTTTAATACTTTAAGTAAATTGAGGTCTAGTTGTTTAAAGCGGTTACTCATCATCGCGAGACTCCATCATCGAAACTGTTTAGATATACCCAAATTGTATATCTTGATTTCATATAATCAATTGGAGTATATCACGGAGCGTCTACATACTGAGTTCATCGAAACAAACATGAGAAACCATTATGAAGAAAACGACGTTAGTGACGCTATTGGCGTTAACTGCATTTGGCGTAACGGCCGCAGACAATAACAACTCAGCGGTTTATGACCACGCGGCTATCGGTGGTGTTAATTGGGATAACTATCCTGAAGCGGAGTCTGACTGGAACTTCCTTGGCCTGCAAAACAAAGTGGGTGTTAACCATTGGCTGCACGCTGACCCAGTATCCAAAGACGCGCAAACGGTGATTCGCTCAAATCGTGATGTCGTTTATTCAACTATGGTTGTGGATGTATCAGAAGGCGCAACATTCCATGTGCCAGACGAAGACAATGATTACTTCCAGATTATTCATATCATGGACGAAAATCATCTTGTGCATAAAGTGGTTCGCCGAGGTGAAACACTTCACCTAACGGCAGATGATTTGACGACCGGAACTCATGTTCATGTGCTAGCAAGAACGCGTATAGCAGATTCTATTGAAGACACTAAGCGCCGCCAGAGTTTACTTTCTATTAAAGCGAACTCTAACAAGCCTTATCAAGGTAAAGGATATAACCCAAGTGACGTTGAAAACTACCGACTGAAACTTATTAATAACGTGATGCAACACGGCGCGCCTATTGAAGGTTTAAAGGGATTTGGTGCGACTTTGGATGACGTAGAAGACCATCACTTCAAGTACGTGACGGCATTTGGTTATGCTGGGTTACCTGCAGACACTGCGCAGTATCTAGAGCGTGTTCCTGGCCAAGGTAAAACAACGTGCCAAGAGTGGACGATTCCAACGCCAAATCTGGACGTTGAGGGGCGCGGTGGTTACTACTCTCTAACCACTTATGGAGCGGATGGTTGGATCGACTCTGAGCACTTCTATGCTTCTGGCGAATCCATGCGTGATAACGGTGATGGCACAGTGTCTGTCACATTCAATTGTGGTACCGGTACAGCTTATGATTTTGAAGTGTCTGAAGGTTGGGCTGGTGTATTACGTTTGTACGAGCCAGTCGATGTGAATGAAACTTTGGAATACATGGAGACGCTGCGTCAGATTGAGATTAAAGAGCTTTAATATCTTTTCTAATGGCTGAAATGTTCCCAAATAAAAATCCCCTCAAGAACCTTTCTTGAGGGGATTTTTTATCAGTCGTTGATTAACTTGTTAGCCATTAGCCATTAGCCATTAGCCATTAGCCATCTACTCTTCATCTTCGGTTTCTTTGGGAGCATTCGACGCCCAGTCTTTTTCAAGCCAGTTATCGAGCACGTGTTGCAGCGCGTTCAAAGAGGTTGGTTTCTCTAGGCGACCATCCATCAACTTGCTGATCATATCTAACTCGTGCTGTCCTGATTCGCCAGACAAAGCAATGATTGGTGTTTGAGGTGAGCGTGCCTTGATGATTTGGCTTGCGTCAAAACCATTCATTATCGGCATTTGTACGTCCATTAAGATCAAATCAACCTTGTGTGTTTTGAACAGCTCGACGGCATTCTCACCGTTTTTGGCTTGTAAGCTATTTACGCCAAGTCGACTCAGGTACATTTGAACAAGCGTGCGTTGTACTTCTTTATCATCGACGATAAGCACGGTTGGAGCCAAATGGTTCTCTGGGGTTAGCGTACTTGTTGGTTCTGAACTTTGCGTTTCTGCTTGGTTATCTGGCTTAGCTTCAGCGTTGGTTTTGTTTTCAGTTGCGGTTTGATTACTTTTCCAATCATTGAAATAAGGCGTACGAAGTGCGTCTGCTTTGGGTGCATTGGGTACCACAGGGAAGTACAGGTGGAACTCAGTAAACTCCCCAAGTTTAGAGTGGCACTCAACTCGACCGCCAAATGAACGCATAACACGTTGGCAATAGCCTAGCCCTAGGCCGCTACCACCGCTTTTTTGGTAAGAGAAGAAGTCATCAAAGATCTTATGTGCAATGGCTTCGTCAATGCCTGGGCCGGTATCTCGGAATATCAGAACGTTCTCGTAAGGTCCTGTGTTGGTGCTGATCTCAATTTGGCTTTCTGGATAAGAATCAAAGTAATAGATAGCATTGCGTATCAGGTTGAAAATGACGAAGTTGAATAAGGTTTCATTCAGTTTTGCTACAAAATCAGCGTGTTGTGGTAAACGAATGCGTTCGATGATCTTTTCATTCTCAAAACCATAGTGGCTTACGGCTTGATCTACGGCTTTGTGGATAGAGGTCATGGCCACAGGTCCGTGTTCAGGCGTACTGTCACTGACTTCGCGTAGGATGATATCAATCAGTTGTCGCCCGCGTTGAATCGCCGCTTGGCCATTCTCAATATCCTTTAGGATTTGTTTCGCTGGGGCTTGGTTATCAATGTGCTGCTTTAACACCTCAAAATGCAGCTGTACTTGAGCCAGCGGGTTACGCATTTCGTGTGCGATAGAATTAGCTAGAGCGCGACTTTGGCGAATGCGTCTATCGGCTTCAATGGTGCTTTGTACACGAGTTAACAAGGTTTGCAGTGCAGAGATCTCTTCGTTAGAGAACATCTTATCGTTGCTCTTGTGTGACGAGACCAATAAGTGTGTGACCGATTTCCCCTGACCAAATAAAGGCATCACCAAAGCGGTGTCGTTTGAACTCATCTTGTCATACAGGGCTTTAATCGATCGTTTGGCTGGTGCGGTGTAATCAAGCTCCTGAGACAGCTCATCGAACACTAAAACGGACTTGTTGGTAGACAGATAATCTTCGTAGAAGGTTTGGTTGTAGTTGCTGTTCACCAGACGCAACTTGTCTTCTGGAATCTGCAGTAGGCTACCTAATCGACGCATTGCACCATCAATCGACAGCTTGAAATCGTCTTCTAGTGAGAGGATCTGCTGTACTGGCGTTTTCTTGTTTCCGTAGACAAAGAAGGAGGCGTAGTGGCTTACGCGTTTGTAGAGAACATGCCAAGTGATGCCGATAATCGCACAGATTGGGATAGCAACGAGCCATTGACTGTCGTCTGTCAGCGGGATAAATATCGCGCCAAAAGGGATCACCAAAATAGCACAAACCAACATCGCACTTAGGCTCATGTACGCCAAGTATTTCACGCTGTAGAAGCGCGAGGTCAGCAGGGCATAGCCAACGAACAACATTTCACTTATCGACAAAGCTGGTGGCAGCCAAGTGAGCGAGAAATCACGTAAGAAGTAGGTCATGCCTAGGTGGATTGTCGCAGTCGACAGCATGAAGACTAAAATGCCTGCGATCATGTAGTTGGTTTTGGCTAAGGTCAGCTTGCTGCTGTTGGCGCGCATGGCCACCAGGTTGAGTAGTGTTAGCACTACAAAGCTAATCATCCCAATGAAGAAGTACGGCGTATGCGGGCCAAACTCAATCACGAACTGGCTTGGACCTGCAATGGTGACGTGTTCAACGGTTAACCCCGGACTTAAATTGATAAAGAAGGAGTAGACGGTTAGGGTGACGAAAATGGCTTGTTGCCACACATGAACCTTACCATTACGTTGTTCTGCGGCGAGCTTACACGAGAAGTAATAGGCAAAGGCAAACGCAAAGAAAGAGGCGAGGTTGGCAAACTTTGCGGCAAACACGGCGGCCGAGGCCCCAAGTTCTGGTAATAAGTCGGTATGGAAATAAGCGTTACTGCTGATCCACGCAACAATGCAGATCGAGTACGCAATGTAAGGGGCATGGTGTGTCCCTGCGATCACTTCGTTCTTCTGTTTCAGGCGATAGCAGTAATAGAACAACCACATGACAACCACAGCCACGGTTGCAAGCAGTGTGATTGCTTTTGCATAGATGATCGCCTCTAGGCCGAAATCAAACATGTTCATCCTTTTTCACCGAGCTAGTTTTTCCTGCCGAGCGCGACTTTTCTAATGACTTTCTGCTCTCTCGCACTGCGCGTTTGTAGCTTCGGAAATCGACATTATTGAACGCTTTTACCATCATCTCGAAATTCCAGAACCCACGATAAATTGTTGTGCCATCGTCATTTAATTCACAATACCCAGAATGGAAGTATGCATTGGAATCAATGGTTTGATAAAACTGAAGCATGAAAGGTTGCTCGATAATAGTGAAGCCAATCTTATAGCCTATTTGGTGTAACACACTCATCAGCTCTTTTTGAGCAAGGTAGAGGAAATAGAGCTTTTGTTGGGTATTGCCACTGACTGTCAGACGCAACACTTCACACAGGGCATTTTTGTCGGACAATTGTAACTGGAATTGTTGGTCAAATTCTGGGAGAGAGTAACATTTTGACAGTGTAGGCGGTGTGAAAAGTTGTAACCCTGCAAGTTCATCGTAGCCGTAATTGGGTAAACAGTATTGCCATTGCTCATTGCTGAACGGCGGTGCGTAACTTAACCAAGTGTCATTCTTAGACCAGTCTTGAATCAGCGCAGAGGAAACCAGTGTCGGAAAGGCTTCATCGACTGGATGTTTGAGCAGAATAAAATGCTTACCTGTCTGAGAAAGGTGTAATAAAGGCAGCATCTCAAACCATTTCTCACCCTTGATGAACACCTCAAGATTGCTTAAAGCAATGGCATCGCTGATTGGCATTCCTTGTGGGTGACTCGGTGTTTGTACCAAAAGTGGCTCATGTTCTATCTGTTCGATGATCGCACCGTAATAAGCACTGTCATTGATAGGGAGGTCGACATGAGAAATGGAGCTTGGATTTAATGGAGATTTTGCTTTGATCGCTGCAATTTCACACTCACACCAGAAATCTAGCCAATGCATATAGCACTGCCCTACGGCCTGCTCTAGAAGAGTAATCTCTGCAGATAGTGTATTTGGATAGCGCATAATCAGATCGCGGTAGTCCATCACCTCAAACAATACCAAATAGCTTTTGTTTTGATGTTCTGGGAAAAGCAATTCTAACTGGCTTCTACGATATTCAGTCACGTTTTGAAAAAGCTCAGTGCGCTGTTGTGGCTGATAAGTGTTGATGACGAGCTCTATCAGCGCTCGCTGTTTTATTTCGATAGACAGACTGCTAGCCAACAGTGAGCCTAAAGACGACGTTAATTTCATGTTTAACCTAGCCTAGGTTTATATAATTATTTTTATTTGATCTGCACTATCTATAGGACACTGATTTTAGGTATGTGTTTGAAGTTACGTTATTTTGAGAGAGCCAATCGTAACTCTATTTGTGTCTATGGTGTGAGAAGTAAGTTGCATAATCGGGCGAGATTTTACTACTTGCACTCACCCTTAACAATAAAGATTTGCCATATTTGAATGAATTCACAGATGAACAAAATACATTATTATCAACAACTTGTAGGGTTGGATCACAGTTTTAAAATCAGACATGATTAAGCCGAGCATAAACTTTTGAATTTATAAAATAATTTCAAATATCTATTTTTTGAACCAATATCATAATCCACATCAAGATGAGCTCATCTTATTAATCGTGATAGGAATGTTTTTGGTGTGAAATATGTAATTAACTGATGAATTGTGTCTGTCTTATTACTCGCTTATTCTCTCGCTACCCATTTTAATGATTTAAATATCAGGTGGATAAAAGCAGAGCTCCAGTGCTCGGCTTGTTTTCCTGACAATCCCCTGTGTTTATAGAGTAGTTACACCATAATCTCTGATGAAGTGATGACATTCGAGGTTTAAGCTTGCCTGCATATGAAACATTATTGCGAGTAATCCCTCGTAAATGATTGAGGTAGAGAGAATTTATGAAGAAAGTACGATTAACATCATTACTTGGAATAGCAACCTTGTTTAGTGTCGTGGCGTTAGCTGGGTGTAGTCAGAAATCAGAGGTACCAACTCAACCGCAAGAGAATGCGAACCCCATCTGCAGCACTAAAAACCTGACGGGTGGTTGGTCGAAAAGTGAGATAACACCAGAAGCCAAGCAAGCTTTAAACGCAGTTCTTGGCCAAATGAACACTTCAGCTGAGCTCAAGCAGATTCTGAGTGTGCGAACTCAGGTTGTCGCGGGTTTGAATTACGCTATTGAGTTTGAAATGGATAATGGTGAAGTGTGGAACACCATCGTTTACCGTTCTCTACAGGGTGACATCGAAATGACGCAACCTGCACAGAAAGGTCTTCTGTGCTCATAATCTAGATGTGCCTGTATCTTGTGAGATAGGCTGATAGCAAATAAAAATGGCTCCGTATTGGGAGCCATTTTTGTTTTAAGAAGACTGATTCACTGAACGTTTTCAGTCGGCCAGCTCGGGCTCAGCTAACTCTTGAACACAAGCGCGGCTGATGTCTTCATCAATGTAGGCCATACCAAGTTTATTGAGGTAGTCCATGCGATCGGCTGTGCGAAGCTCGATGTCGGGGCCTGCAATGTTGTTGGCTTGATAAATTTCAGTGAGGTGAGACATGAATTGCTCACCCACACTCATCATCAATAGGCTCATTGCGCCCACGTCCGGCCTTACTTTGGCACGTTGCTTTTCCGATAGGTTTACCGCTAATACGATAGGCTGTTCTTCACCTTCGAAGCGAACGCCTCGCTCACGAACGGTTTGTTGAGCCCAGTAGTACGCCAGTTCTTTGCTCTGGGTCAGAAACACTGGTTCAACTGATTCGGTGTAGTTGTTACCGATGGTCGCCATGGTTTTTGAAGCTGCTTCGTTGAGCGCTTTGTCTCCAGAACGTTTTAAACCTTGGCCTTGAATAGAAGCCAATAAAGCTGAAGATGTGCCGTGATACCAAGTATCACCCGTCGCGAAACCATTCTCTGATAACAGTGTTTTTGCATCTTGTAGGTGTGTAGGTATTGAAGTCATAGGCACTCTCAACAAATAAAAATCTCAACAAATAGGAATCTGAACAAATATGTATATAGTTAGCTTAAACAGAAGTTGTTCGGTTAACCGTGGTGTGGAACACAAATCTGAGGCTTTGAGATAAAGCTGGCAGTACAAGCTTTATCTCAAAGCCTTCCCCCGGATCTTACCTAAGTAAGAGAGAAGGACGGGGGAGGCTTTCGTGTTAGCGACTAATCAAAGTGTTAGCGATTAATCAAATTGGTTCGATGTATTCGCTTCACCCGCTGCTTTTAGTGCGTTCTCACCAGCAAAGTACTCTTTGTGGTCATCACCCATGTCTGAACCAGACATGTTTTGGTGTTTAACACATGCGATGCCTTGGCGGATTTCTTTACGTTGAACATTCGCAACATAACCCAACATGCCTTGGTCGCCGAAGTACTCTTTCGCAAGGTTGTCAGTAGACAGCGCTGCAGTGTGGTAAGTCGGTAGAGTGATCAAGTGGTGGAAAATACCCGCTTCACGTGATGCGTCTGCTTGGAATGTACGGATCTTCTCGTCAGCGCTTGCAGACAGTTCAGTTTCATCGTATTCCGCGCTCATTAGGCTTGCACGGTCGTAAGCCGAAACATCTTTACCTTCTGCTACCATTGCATCGTAAGCTTGCTGACGGAAGTTTAGCGTCCAGTTGAATGATGGAGAGTTGTTGTAAACCAGCTTCGCATTAGGGTGTACTTCACGTACGCCGTCCATCATCTCTTTGATTTGACCGATGTGTGGCTTCTCAGTCTCAATCCAAAGTAGGTCAGCACCCGCGTTGATTGCTTCGATACAGTCAAATACACAACGATCTTCACCAGTACCTTGGCGGAATTGGTATAGGCCGGAAGGTAGACGCTTAGGTCGAACTAGCTTGCCGTCACGGTTGAAGCAAACATCGCCTTCAGCCATATCAGCAACATCAATCTCTTCAACATCTAGGTAAGAGTTGTAGATGTCACCTTGGTCGCCCGGCTCTTTCACTACCGCGATTTCTTTTGTTAGGCCAGCACCTTGTGAATCGGTACGAGCAACGATGATGCCGTTGTCGATGCCTAGCTCAAGGAAAGCGTAACGAAGCGCACGAAGTTTCGCGTGGAAGTCAGCGTGTGGAACCGTTACTTTGCCGTCTTGGTGACCACATTGTTTTTCATCGGCTACTTGGTTTTCGATTTGTAGACAACAAGCGCCTGCTTCAATCATCTGCTTAGCCATTAGGTAAGTCGCTTCTGCGTTACCAAAACCAGCATCGATATCGGCAATGATTGGCACTACGTGTGTCACGTGGTTGTCGATTTTGTCTTGGATACGATCTTGTAGGTTCACATCGCCCGCTTCACGTGCAGCGTCTAGCTCACGGAATAAACCACCCAGTTCACGAGCATCGGCTTGGCGTAGGAAGGTGTATAGCTCTTCTACTAGGCCAGCAACGGATGTTTTCTCATGCATAGATTGGTCTGGAAGTGGACCAAAGTCAGAGCGAAGTGCAGCAACCATCCAACCAGAAAGGTATAGGTAACGACGGTCAGTCTTGCCATCAAAGTGCTTCTTAATAGAAATCAGTTTTTGTTGGCCGATGAAACCATGCCAACAACCCAGAGACTGAGTGTATTGAGAGCTGTCTTCGTCGTAAGCCGCCATGTCTGCACGCATGATATCTGCCGTGTACTGCGCAATATCCAGACCTGTTTTGAATTTGTTTTGAGCTCGCATACGAGCAGCAGATTCAGGGTTAATTGCATCCCATGGAGCACCAGCAGCGCTTTTTGCAACTTCAATCATTTCGATATCTTGTGTAATTTGCGACATAACTATTCCTTAGTTTCACGTGGACATGTTGGCCAATTTGGCGAGGTCATTTGATTTGGATTAAATCTAACCATGGACAAATAATAATCATGTATGTGATAATTTTGTTAATTTATAGTTATTATATTCGGTATTTTTCTTATGAATATTGCTCGTATAGACCTTAATTTACTTGTGTATTTAGACATGTTGCTACGTGAAAGAAACGTTACACGAGCAGCAAATCAATTGGGTATTACTCAGCCTGCCATGAGTAATGGCCTTCGCCGATTGCGTGACCTGTTTGAAGATCCGCTATTAGTAAGAACAAGTGAAGGGATGATACCGACCGAGCGCGCGCATAAGTTGCAGCCACTGATTCGAAACATCTTGGCGAATGTAGAGAAGACACTGCAGCCGACCACAGAGTTTAATGCAGAAGACAGTGAACGCGTGTTTCGTATCATGGCGAGTGACTATGCAGAGTCGACCATTATTCAACCTCTTCTGAAAAGGTTAAGTGAGATAGCACCGAAAATACGACTGGATATCATGACGCCAAGTGACGTGAGTTATCAGGATGTAGAGCAAGGTACCGTTGATATAATTATCAACCGATTTGACGATATTCCTCAGTCGTTTCACCAGATGAGCCTTTGGCACGACGGGTTTTCTTGCCTATTTAGTTGTGACAACCCGATAGCCGACAACTTCGATATTTTGTCTTATCTAAAGGCGCAACATATTTGGGTAAGTAAGACAGGTATGGGAACGGGAGTGGGGATCAACCCAAGCGAAGCACAAAAGCTCGGTTGGATAGATGAGGCATTAATGCGCATTGGTAAAACCCGTAACATCACGGTGTTTACTCGACACTACTTGTCGGCGATTCTCTTCGCTCAACAGAAGAACCTGATCCTGACTATTCCTACCAAAGCCGCTCAACTGCAGCGCAATAACCCTAGATTGTTGATCAAGCCTGCGCCATTTGCGATTGAACCCTTTGAGGTGAAGATGGCGTGGAGTCCATTGTTACAAACCAATCCAGACCACCAGTGGATGCGTCGTTTGATTAAAAGTGTCGCTAACGAAATCGAGAGTGGAGTGACGGAATAACACAGTTTGTAGGGTATTTTTTATATGAATATCCAATATAACCGGCATAAATTAGCTAAATTCATGTCCGTTAAGTAAGTTTAAATCAGTAAAGTAAATTTGAGCTAGTCACGAAAATTTATTGAGTAGCCATCAATTAGTTTGAGAGAGATTTTATGAGCAGTCGTATTCAACAGGGAAGCTTGAACATTGATAGCACCCTCTACCAATTAATTAATGAGCAGGTGATTCCTGGAACAGGCATTGTCGCTGAAGACTTTTGGCAATCATTTGCAACCATCCTTGAAGATTTGGCGCCAAAAAATCGCGCATTGCTTATCAAGCGTGAAGATCTTCAACATCAAATTGACGTTTGGCACCAAGAGCGTGCAGGGCAAACGCTAGATCCTGTGGAGTACAAACAGTTCTTACAGCAGATCGGTTATTTAGTTCCTGAAGGCGATGACTTTCAAGTGACGACAGCGAGTGTAGAACCTGAGATCGCAACACAAGCAGGGCCGCAGCTTGTGGTGCCAATCATGAACGCACGTTTTGCACTTAACGCAGCCAATGCGCGTTGGGGCAGCCTATATGATGCTCTCTACGGAACGGACGTGATCAGTGAAAGTGATGGCGCGGAAAAGGGCGGAAGCTTTAACCCTGCTCGTGGCGCTAAAGTAGTGACTTATGCTCGTGAGTTCCTTGATGACGCAGCGCCATTAAACGGCGTCTCCCATAAAGACGTGACCAAATACAGCATCAGTAATGCTAGCATCGGCAATAAACTCATAGCGACACTGGATAACGGTGAAGAAGTCACTCTCATTGATAGCGACCAGTTCATTGGCTATCAAGGTGACGCAAGCTCCCCTTCGTGCATTCTTCTTAAACACAATAATCTGCACATCGAAATTCAAATTGACCCGAGCGCACCGATTGGTAGCGTTGATGTGGCGGGTATTAAAGATGTATTAGTCGAAGCCGCTTTAACAACCATTATGGATTGCGAAGACTCGGTTGCTGCGGTTGATGGTGAAGACAAAGCACTGGCTTACCGTAACTGGTTAGGCTTGATGAAAGGTGACCTGCAAGAATCACTAGAGAAAAACGGCAAAACCATTGTTCGTAACCTTAATCCCGATCGCCAATACACCAGCGTGACGGGTGGTGAGATTTCACTAAAAGGCCGCAGCATGTTGTTCATCCGTAATGTCGGCCACCTGATGACTAACCCTGCGATTATTGATGTCGAAGGCAATGAAGTGCCTGAAGGTATCATGGATGGCATGATCACTTCGTTAATTGCGATGCATGATTTAAAAGGCAATAGCGCGTATCAAAACTCGACCGCGAACAGCATCAACATCGTGAAACCTAAGATGCATGGCCCTGAAGAGGTGGCGTTCACCAATGAGCTGTTTGGCCGCATTGAAGATGCATTAGGGCTAGATCGATTCACTATCAAAGTCGGCATCATGGACGAAGAGCGTCGTACTTCGGTGAACCTTAAAGAATGTATTCGTGCAGCTAAAGATCGTGTTGTGTTTATCAACACCGGTTTCTTAGACCGAACGGGTGATGAGATTCACACCAGTATGGAAGCGGGGCCTTTTGCTCCTAAAACACAGCTGAAAAGCATGACTTGGATTGGCGCATACGAAGATCAAAACGTTGATCTTGGCTTAGCTTGTGGCCTGCAAGGTAAAGCCCAGATTGGTAAAGGTATGTGGCCAGAGCCAGACAATATGGCGAAGATGATGGACGCGAAAATCGGTCATCCACAAGCGGGTGCCAATACTGCTTGGGTTCCTTCTCCAACCGCCGCGACTTTGCATGCGCTGCACTATCACAAGGTGAGTGTACCAAGCCGTCAGAAAGAGCTTCGTGAGCGAGTGAGAGCCAATGTCGATGATATTCTTACTATCCCAATACTGGGCGATCAAAAGCTTACCGCGCAAGATATTCAAAGTGAACTGGATAACAACACCCAAGGTATTTTGGGTTATGTGGTTCGTTGGATTGACCAAGGCGTTGGTTGTTCGAAGGTACCAGATATTAACGATGTCGGCTTGATGGAAGACCGAGCGACACTGCGTATTTCAAGCCAACACATCGCGAACTGGTTACGTCACGGCATTTGCGAGGAAGCTCAGGTAATGAAAACCATGAAGCGTATGGCCGCAGTGGTGGATGAGCAAAACGCTGGCGACCCGAGTTACCGTAATATGGCGCCTGACTTTGAGAACAACATTGCATTTTCAGCGGCGTGTCAGTTGGTATTCGAAGGGTGTGCTCAGCCTAGTGGTTACACCGAACCAGTGCTGCACGCGATGCGTATAAAACTGAAAGCGCAGGAATAGCGAAGCAACCGAATAACAAAAACAGAGAATGTAAAATACTAAAAAAAAGAACCCCCCTTTAACCGAGCCCAAGGTGCCGCGCTTTTATAGCGCGGCTTTTTTTGATTCATTTTTGTGGTGGGAAGGGGGGAATGGGGCAGGTTAGTGCTCACTAAGACTTAATTATTTCTAAAATCTAGTTACTACCAACGTTATTTTCCGCCAAAGCAAAGATACTTAATGTCCATGTACTCATCGATACCTTCTTTCGCACCTTCACGGCCAATTCCTGATTGTTTCACACCACCGAAAGGCGCGACTTCGGTTGAGATTAGACCATCATTAATGCCGACCATACCGTACTCAAGCGCTTCTGCGATATTCCACACTCGGTGGATGTTCTGACTGTAGAAGTAAGACGCCAAACCATAAATGGTGTCGTTGGCCATCTCGATAAGCTCTTCGTCCGTGTCGAATTTCATCACAGGGGCGACTGGGCCAAAGATCTCTTGTTGAACGATGTCCATGCTGTGTTTTACATCTTTAAGAACAACTGGTTGAATGAAAAGCCCATTAAGCTCCTGAGTTGGCGTGACAGGCGCGGCACCTTGTTCAATCGCTCGGTTTATCAAAGCTTGGATGTTGTTCTTTGCGTTCAGGCTGACAACAGGGCCAATCGTGACACCTTCATCTAAACCGTTACCAATCTTAAGCTGTTGAACCGCTTGATCGAATTTAGCCACAAACTCATCGTACACTTTACTGTGAACGTAGAATCGGTTCGCACAGACACATGTTTGACCTGCATTACGGAACTTCGAGGCCATTGCGCCTTGAACGGCCGCGTCGATGTCAGCATCGTCAAACACAATAAAAGGTGCATTGCCACCGAGCTCCATTGAGGTGCGCTTGATGCCTTTTGCCGCTTGAGCCATCAAAATACTGCCCACACGGGTCGACCCAGTGAAAGAGATTTTTTTGATAAGCGGATGCGAAGTGAATAGATTGCCCACTTGTTCCGGGCTTTCACCAAGAACGACTTGAAGTAGATCCTTAGGGATACCCGCTTGATAAGCCAATTCAACCACAGCAAACGCGGAAAGCGGTGTCTCATCCGAAGGTTTCACGACAAAGCTACAACCGGCTGCTAAGGCAGGAGCCGCTTTACGAGTGATCATTGCAATCGGGAAGTTCCATGGCGTAATCGCACATGCGACACCAATAGGCTGCTTGATTGTCACCAAGCGTTTGCCTGCAACCGTGCTAGGAATGGAATCACCATAAGTGCGTTTTGCTTCTTCTGCAAACCACTCAATGAAGCTCGCGCCATACACGACTTCACCTGTCGCTTCGGCTAACGGCTTACCTTGTTCCATTGTCATGATTCGAGCAAGGTCATCTTTGTTTTCAAGGATCAACTGGTCCCAGCGATGAAGCAGTGCAGCTCGAGATTTAGCGGGAATTTTTGCCCACTCTTTCTGCGCTACATGAGCTCGTTCAATCGCGCTCGCTAACTCTGTTTCTGATGATACCGGTGCGTGCCCGATGAGTTCACCCGTTGCTGGGTTTGTGACTGCAACTGCGTGGTTCGCTTCTGTCACCATAAAAGAGAGTAAGTGCTGGTTATCAATGTTTAGCATCGTGATTCCTTTGTCGTGATTACTTTAGACGTGTTGCTGATGTGCGGGTTGGCGAGTGTTCAGATCACTTCGACCAAATGTTGATTAGTCGCAGATTGTGGTTGTTAATTCGATAGTTTTGAAGCCCTTGTTTGCGCAAGCATTGTTTACCAAATCATTGTTTATCAAAGTAGCATTTTCGAAATCCATGATCAGCTAAGTCATGGACTTCGAAATTCTCTAAGAAAGTGCTTACTGCTGACTCCAATTATCAGCTTCGATCTTCGCTAGCGCTTTTGCTGCTTTTTGAAGTGCGGGCAAGAATTTTATTGCTTCATCTGGTTTCACTCGAATCACAGGTGCTTGTATCGCTAGGCCTAGGTTTGATTGACCTGTTGGTGAGGGTATCAGCACTGCGATACAGACTAAGCCTGGTAAAAACTCTTCGTCATCAATAGCAAAACCTTGGATTTTCGCTTCTTCAATGTCTTTCTCGAGAGTCGAATAGTCGGTAATCGTGTTTACTGTGTATTGAGTCAGCGGCACATTTTCAATTAATCGTCTGCGCTGCGACTTAGACATATGAGCTAAAAACAGTTTTCCAGTAGCCGAGCAGTGCACGGGAACACGAGAGCCGGGGTGTAGGTGAAAGCGAAGGGGAGCTTCAGTTTCTGCACGATCGAGATAAATGATTTCACCACTTGAAAGAGCCGTCAGGTTACAACTCTCACCGACTTCTGCTCTTAGATTCTCAAGGATGGTGCGTCGAGCGCTGTGCATGGTGCTATTCAAAAGTAGGTTTTCGGCAAGTTTTCTGAGTCGAATACCTGAGCTGTAGTGCTTTTCGTCGCCATCTCTTTGAATGATGCCCGCCGCTTCTAACTGTTGAAGCATTCGGTGCAGCGTAGGCTTTGGCAATCCGGTCTCTTCGACTAAACCTTGTAGAGAAATAAACTCGTCTTTTTGCGCTATCACCTCTAATAGTGCAAAAAGTCGGAGGGTCGGTGTATCCCCTTGAACTTGCGGTGTTTCTGTTTGCATACAGTGATTCATCCTTGCGATATGTCTATGCCTAAGAGTGTACATATCAAATCATTATTCTTCAATTATCTGAATAAAATTTGACCTTTTTTATTATTTCAATAATATAAATATAAATTATGGAACAATTAATCTCAATAAATGGAATTTAAAAGATGAAGACGATTGAACGGATTATTGATAAAGCTCATTTAGATCGTAAGCGTGTTGTTTTGAGTGAAGCGGAGGACCCGCGAGTGTTAGCTGCTGCAAGAATGGCAATCGACAAACAGCTCGCTCACATCACACTTGTGGGCGATGAATCGGCGATCATCGATGCTGCAGAACTTCACCACATTAACCTCGCTGGCATTCATATTGTTTCTCCACAGGCGTCGTCACTCAAAGAGGTGCTCGCTGAGCGGCTGTATACATTAAGAAAAGCCAAAGGCATGACCTATGATGACGCCCTAGAGCTGGTTCAAGATCCACTTGTTTTTGCCAATTTGATGGTAAGGGAAGGGCTGGTCGACGGCACGGTTAATGGTGCCGTTTATACCACGTCTGATGTGGTGCGAGCTGCGCTGCAGATTATCGGCCCTGCACCGGACAGCGAATTGGTGTCGAGTTTCTTCTTGATGATGCTGTGTGAGCCTTTCCATAATCTTAAAGGCGGTATGATTTTCAGCGATTGTGGTTTGGTTATTAACCCCAATGAAACCGAGCTGGCATCGATTGCTGTGGCTGCATCAAACAGCGCTCAAACGCTACTGATGGAAGAACCTAAAGTCGCGATGCTGTCGTTTTCGACTAACGGCAGTGCTAAACACGAATCGGTTGATAAGGTTCGTAATGCCGCTCAACTCGTGAAGCAACGTTGTCCCGGAATTGCCGTCGATCAGGACGTTCAACTCGATGCGGCAATTGTCACTGAAATAGCGGCGAAGAAACTGCCTGATTCAGAGGTCAAAGGCCAATCAAATGTGTTGATATTCCCCAACTTAGAAGCGGGGAATATAGGCTACAAGCTTGCGGAAAGGCTAGGTGGGGCAGTTGCTATTGGCCCGTTGCTGCAAGGGTTAAATCAACCAGCGAATGACTTGTCCAGAGGCTGTAGTGCCGAAGATATCTTTAATGTCATTGCCGTTACCGCGGTACAAGCGCAGCAAGGGAAAGCGTCTGACTCTAAGGCTGACTCTGAAGCTGATGTTGAAGAAAGAGAAGAGTCGGAGTTTGAATTTAGGTATTAACATTAGTTGCTTAAACTAACGCTGATATGCGCTCATATTTACCCCAAATAACCTAATTAGGATAGCTAATGGAGTTACCTGTTTTACTCGCCATTCTTGCCACCATTGCGGTGGGTACCTATTTCCAAACTGTCACCGGATTTGGTCTCGGTATCATCGTGATTGGGTTAACGGTCAGCCTTAATTTGGTATCCCTACCCGTTATTGCCGCGGTGGTCAGTATTGTGACCTTGTTCAATTGCTTGGTGGCGTTGATGGGTAAGCCACTGCTTGGGGAACTCAAGATTCTGGTGGTGTTAGTCATCGGTATTATACCTGGCGTGTCGATGGGGGTGTACTTGCTGGATGCGTTGAGCGAATCGGCAACCCAGATCCTACGAGGGTTATTGGGTGCCATGGTGTTGTTCGCAGGCTTGAGCTTTATGTTCAAACCTAAAACCAGAACGGTCCGTTCAGCAACCGTATCTTTCCTTGTCTCAGGATTTAGCTCTGGGTTAGCGGGTGGGTTATTTGGAATGGCTGGCCCACCGATTGTGTATCATCTCTATCGGCAACCTTTTACGCTCGATCTGGTGCGAAGCACACTGCTGATGGTTTTCGCTTGTACGTCTATGTCCCGTACTGTCAATGTCTATGCAGCAGGTGATATGGAACAGAGCATACTCTGGTTATCTGCTATCGCTGTTCCTTTGGTGGCGCTTGTCACAATGTTTGCTCGACGTTTCCCACCGCCGTTGTCTAATGATCAACTCAGAAAGTTAGTGTTTATTGTGTTGATGTTGATAGGCGGATATTTGATGGCTGTCTCTGCATGGTCTTTGTTTGCAGCTTAGAACGTCTTCTTTATCAAAGTCACCTTTGAAGGAGGAGGGCTTGATTCTCGTTTAATGCTTGATGAAACTCTCCTCACTGACATATCAGCGCTTTAGCATCTCAAAGATGCTCCTAGATAGCCCAAACAAGCAGCTCTCTTGTACGTCCAAGGTAATGTTGTTGCGGTAATATGGGCTCAAATCCACTCCCATTCCCACACCATGAATCTCAATACCGTTTTTGGTCGACTCACGTTCAATAACTTGTTTGAGGTGGTTGTCCAAATAGAACTGATCGTTGGCGGTGCTGGTTGCGGTATCCATTGGGCAGCCGTCTGAGAACACAATCAAAACCTTTCTCTGGGCGGTGTGCTGCTGCAATCGATGACTAGCGAGCTGAACCGCTTCGCCATCAATCCCTTCTTTAAAGATGTCGGCTTTACGAAGACTCGCAATGCCAAGGCGAGAGCGTCTCCAATGCGTATCAAAATCCTTGAATACAATATGACGAACTTCGTTTAAGCGGCCCGGGTGCTTTGGTTGGCCTTGTTTAAGCCACTGCCGATAGACCTTGCCACCGTTCCAGTTATTGGTAGTAAAGCCAATGATCTCGAAAGGGATGTTGGCCAGTCCAACAGATTTGAGAATGGTATCCATCAACAAACTTAACTTGTGACTGTGCTTTTGCATTGAGCCTGAGCAGTCCATCAAAAATGTGATGGCACATTGATGAGATGTACCGATGTCAGGCTGATAAAAGACAGTTAGATCCAATGGCGATGTGACGAGCTTGGTGATGGTAGTGGCGTTAACAATGCCTTCTTCTAAATGGTCCTGACGTCGGTTCCTCTGTGGTGTGGCAACAAAGCTAGTAAGCATAGCGGCTAAACGGCGAGTGTTTACTTGTCTCGCCATGATGTCATCGGTGAGCTTTTGTCTCAGTTCGAGTAATAGGGCGCGCCTGACGAGTTTGTCTGCGGCGATGACTTGATCAAACTCCGAATTAAAGACCTGATAATTGGCGCCCGACAGTTCAAACACCTTACTACTGCCCGTGATGTCGGTATCGACGTCTTGATCTTGAATGTCACCATCAACAATCAAGGCAAGCTGCGCAAGGATCTTGATGTCTTCTTCAACGGTTGGTGTGGGCGAGCTATCACTTTCTTGTTCCTGGATGATTAACTCTTGTGCAAGGGCTGCTAACTCATTGGCGCAGTGAGCAAACTGCTGTTGGTCGGTTCTATGTTGCTTCAAGAGCTTCAGGCTATGCCCAAAAGTAGGCACGATGCCGGCGCGAGTCGATTCAATGGTCTCAGCGATAGGCTCAGACACCGGAACGCCAGTTAAGCGGGTGTGGATCACTTGCATCAGTGTAAACAGCAACATGCCTATTCGTGATTCGGTAAAGCCATTTTGATGATATTGGTCGCTCCAATACGCAAAGTTAAATTGGATACTGGTGGTCACGCCTTTTAGATAAGACGGGACTTGAGATTCAATTCGGACCTGTTCGCAGAAGTCGTAAAGCAGACGTTCGACTTCGTTTTTCGGTCGTAATGAATAGTGAAGACCAGCATTTGAAAGTAATAGTCGCAGTGCCGATGAATCGATCTTACCTTGCATCGATAGCTTGTTTTTTTTCAGCTCATGACGAGATACAAAGGTGAGATCGTTGGTGTGAGCAGACTGGTAATAACAGGGGCTATTGCCCTTATAGAGTCGTTCTCCCCGATAGTTCAGATCGAGTTCACCACTGATTGCTCTGGCGACAGACACACCAATATCGAGGATCTTTTTCTGCTGAGAAGAAATATTGGCCATGGTTACGACTCCGAGTACGAATAATTTTGAGTATGCGCTTCCAAGGCTTCACCAAAGCAACGGAAATAGTATTCGCTAACCAGTTCTTTCTCTTCGTCTTCGCAGCGATTTAAGAATGAAAGCCTAAATGCCGTCGCTACATCGTCGAATATTTGGATGTTTTCAGCCCAAGTGAGCACTGTTCGCGGAGACATCACAGTCGAAAGGTCGCCAGCCCGAAACCCGTTACGCGTTAATCCTGCGGTCGCGATCATTTTCTCTACTAACTGCTGGCCACTTTCATTATTCAGCTCTGGAAGTTTGGATAACACAATCTTGGTTTCATGTTGTGGGTCTAAATAGTTGAGCGTAACGATGATGTTCCATCTATCTAACTGACTGTGGTTAAGCACTTGAGTACCCGAATACAAACCTGAAAAGTTACCCAAGCCAAGCGTGTTGCAGGTAGCAAACAGGCGGAAAGAAGGGTGAGGCGTGATCACTCGGTTTTGTTCTAAAGAGGTGTATTTTCCGTCTTGCTCTAATAGCTGCTGAATCACAAACATCACATCAGGGCGACCAGCGTCGTACTCATCTAATACCAGCGCGATGGGCTGTTGAATGCTTTGTGGAAGAATGCCTTCTTTAAACTCTGTCACCTGCATTCCATCTTTAATGACGATGCTGTCCTTTCCTATGAAATCCAATCGGCTTAAGTGCCCGTCTAAGTTGATCCTCAAACACGGCCAGTTCAATCTCGCGGCAATTTGTTCAATGTGAGAAGACTTGCCCGTCCCGTGCGTACCTTGTATCAACGTGCGACGATTGGAAGTGAACCCCGCCAATATGGCCAGCGTCACTTCAGGATCAAAACAGTAGTTAGGATCGATTTTTGGCACATACTCTCCCGCATGTTCAAACGCCATCACCGTTAGGTTGCTGTCTATGCCAAAGCACTCTCTCACACTTACCTGTCGCGTTGGTATCAATTCCGACTCTTTCATCATTCTTCCCTCTATATAACCCATTATTTGTCGATGCTATTGCGCTATGTCGTCGATTATTAACAGCTCAACCTAAGTTAACGGCACTTTTTGTACGAAAAACTACCAATAATGTGATCCAGTTTTATTAATTAGAATGAATTGTTCCAATTTAATATAAAAAGTTGACGCGCAAAAATTCTACTACTAAGGTGAAATTGAATCCGAAAAAGAGACAATTCATTCCGAAAAATGAAATTTTGGTTAACTCAAGGAGAATGGAAGAATGAGCGAGCAAGAAAAACGTACGGTTGTTTCCGGCACAGTAACAATGACACCATCAGAAGCGTTCGTTGAAACTATGGTTGCTAATGATGTTACCGACATGTTCGGCATCATGGGGTCAGCATTTATGGACGCAATGGATATCTTTGCTCCTGCTGGCATTCGATTGGTCCCAGTAGTACACGAGCAAGGCGCTGCCCACATGGCAGATGGTTACTCTCGTGTATCGGGTCGCCACGGTGTAGTTATCGGGCAGAATGGCCCAGGTATCAGTAACTGTGTGACTGCGATTGCAGCGGCGTTCTGGGCACATAGCCCGGTCGTAATTGTGACGCCTGAGACAGGTACAAAAACAATGGGCTTAGGTGGTTTCCAAGAGTGTAACCAGCTTCCAATGTTCCAAGAGTTTACTAAGTATCAAGGACACGTAACGCACCCAGACCGTATGGCGGAATATACAGGTCGATGCTTTGACCGCGCAATGAGCGAAATGGGTCCGACTCAACTGAATATTCCACGTGACTATTTCTACGGTGAAACTCAAACCGAGATCCCTAAACCAGCGCGTTTAGACCGTGGCCCGGGTGGTGAGAAGTCTCTGAATGAAGCGGCAGACCTAATTGCTGAAGCGAAATTCCCAGTCATCATCTCTGGTGGTGGCGTGGTAATGGCAGATGCCGTTCAAGAGTGTGCAGCGTTGGCAGAAAGACTGGGCGCACCCGTTGTGAACAGCTACCTGCACAATGACTCGTTCCCTGCTAGTCACCCATTATGGTGTGGTCCTTTAGGCTACCAAGGTTCGAAAGCAGCAATGAAGTTGATGGCTCAAGCGGATGTGGTTATCGCTTTGGGTACACGTCTTGGTCCATTTGGTACCTTGCCTCAACATGGCATGGACTACTGGCCGAAGAACGCGAAAATCATTCAGATTGATGCAGACAACAAGATGCTTGGTCTGGTTAAGAAGATTTCGGTTGGTATCTGTGGTGATGCAAAAGCAGCCGCGGTTGCTCTATCTGAAAGATTGGAAGGCCGTGCATTGTTGTGTGATGACAACAAAGGCGCTCGCCAAGACACCGTCGCAACAGAGAAAGCACTTTGGGAAAAAGAGCTTGATGAGTGGACACACGAACGTGACTCTTTCAGCTTGGATATGATTGAAGAAAACTCTCACGAGACTCCGTTCTCTGGTGGTGAATACCTACACCCGCGCCAAGTATTGCGTGAGCTAGAAAAAGCGATGCCAGAAGACGTAATGGTCTCAACCGATATCGGTAACATCAACTCAGTGGCAAACAGCTACTTACGCTTTGAAAAACCACGTAGCTTCTTTGCTGCAATGAGTTTTGGTAACTGTGGTTACGCGTTCCCGACCATCATTGGTGCGAAAGCCGCGGCACCTCATCGCCCAGCTATCTCTTATGCAGGCGACGGTGCGTGGGGCATGAGCCTGATGGAAACCATGACATGTGTTCGTCATAACATTCCAGTGACAGCCGTGGTATTCCACAACCGTCAATGGGGTGCAGAGAAGAAGAACCAAGTCGATTTCTACAACCGACGCTTTGTTGCCGGTGAGCTAGATAACCAAAGCTTTGCTGAAATCGCTCGAGCAATGGGGGCTGAAGGTATCACGGTTGATAAGCTAGAAGATGTAGGTCCAACCTTGCAAAAAGCCATCGACATGCAGATGAACGAAGGCAAAACAACCATCATTGAAATCATGTGTACTCAGGAATTGGGCGACCCGTTCCGCCGAGATGCGCTATCAACACCGGTTCGTTTCCTAGATAAATACAAAGATTACGTATAAGCCATAGGAAGTTTGTCCGGCCACGGTATTTTCGAGAGTGTTAACGAAAGTGCAATCGAGAATGTGGTCGGGCAATATTAACGGGTATTGGCAATGTACTTAAGTGAATATCGGCACCAGTATTTCAATAATTCTTAGTCAAACGTTAGAACATGAATTAAATGACTGTTGTACATATAAGTGGTTTTAGTTATATAAACTTTGTCGTTCCTTATTAATCGACCCTTAGCTAATTGCTCCTTAGTTAATGTTTTTATAACTGCTAGTTATTGATGAGGATATATGGTCATTGATAAAGATATATACCTATTACCATTTAAAAATCATTCGTAACGATACTGATTAACCATAATTGTTAATTTTTGATTGCAATGAATTTAAATTAAGCGACCTATTACATGCATGCTGTGAACAATAAACGTTATATAAGCTCACTCGAAGAGCTGTATGAAATAATCGATTCACTTATCACGGGGTGTCGTGGAGAGCGTGGTTTAATTTATAACGTGTGTGATTATGACAACCGTAATCTGATGCCAAGCTTAGGCCGGTCAAATCGTAAAAACATTCGCCGAGTCGAACAAGAGTTGCTTTCAACCGTGAGAGTTTACGGTGGGCATTCACTGAGTTCACACGAGATAAACGATTGGTTATTGATGTGCTTAGCCAAGAAGCAGGGGTTTCCAACCCGGTTACTTGAATGGACAGATAGCCTGATTAATGCGTTGTGGTCTGTGTGCCATAGCCAAAGTAAAGACTGCATCAATATTGTTAAAGCGATTAATTATCATAGGGTTAGTGTTTTTAACTCACCCTATGAACTTGAAAGAACTCAGATCTTTAAAGTAGCCGACTGCGATAAGCAGGAGCAACGAACGGATAAGTGGTATTCCATTCATCCATTTAAGGACGGCAGTAATGATGCCATTCAGCCTTTGTACGATGAGAAAGAATATTCAAACGGTCTAGTATCCGTTCATATTCTTCCGTCAGCGAAAGTAAACCTGATAAAGGAGTTAATATCCATGAATGTTTTAAATGAACCGACTGATTATATCGAAGAGAAGCTAACCGATATAAAAAATGAAGCCCATGTAGATAACAATCAAGTTATTAATAAAGGTGAGGGTAATATTGAATTGCAAGTGAATACCCATAACCGTAAACTTGAGCAGTATGGCCGAAAGTACCATCAAGATTTTGACTTCGACTAAAGGCTAATATCTATATCAATTTAAATTAGTTTTAGACTTAACGTAGTTGTTTTTCTGGTAAATAAAATTAGAACACTAATTAGTTTATAAAAAGATGAAATCTGTGAGCTTAGAGATTGTTTATAAAGCAACTCGAAGTTAGAGTGGCGAAGCTTGTTATCAAGTTGTTAAATCTCCACAGATCTAGTTTAAACACTCTAATAAAAAAGTGGCGCAAAGCCACTGAAATTTAAACCAATAACGAAAACATAAAGGATTCTGGAATATGAATATGCAAACCAATGCAGCGACATTCGTGCTGGAAAACCAAGTCGACACCGCCTTTTTACAGTCTTTCAGTGATGCGTGGAATAACCACGACATCGAAGCACTGATGTCGTTTATGACTGAAGACTGTGTCTTCCACACCGTGGCAGGAGAAGGCTTGCTTGGAAATACTATTGAAGGGTACGAAGCCGTTCGCAATAGCTTTGAATTGGTTTGGCAGAACTTTCCAGATGCAGCTTGGAGCGACCCTGTCCATTTTGTGTGTGGTGACCGTGCGGTGAGTGAATCGACGTTCTCTGCGACTAACCCTGATGGCAGCATCATCGAAGCTCGCATGGTCGACGTGTTTACCCTGAAAGATGGAAAAATCAGCGTAAAAAATGCCTTCCGTAAAACACGACCTCTTTTGACTCCCAACAATACTCCCAAGAGCTAGACACGAAACCACAACCCGTTCACGTGTTATGACTAGGAGAGTCGAATTATGAGTTTAGTAATGGAACAACCGGCAGCCGATGCGCCGCCAAAGGTGAAAAGCACCCAAGCAAAAGAAAGTACCCAAGCAAGAGATAAATACGATCCAAAATACGATCCACTTAAAGACAAGAGCCCAGGTCACGGTAAGGAATACGCACCAACGTACTGGGTAGATACGGCAGGCGCGCCACCTGAAGATGATGGTCCAATTACATCGGATATGGATGTTGATGTGGCGATAATCGGTTCAGGTTACACAGGCCTAAGTACCGCGATACACCTTGCTGAAATGTACGGCATTAAAGCGACTGTGATTGAAGCTAACCGTATGAGTTGGGGTTGCAGTACCCGAAATGGTGGTCAGGCTCAGTGTGCGTCAGGACGCTTAAAACGCTCTCAGTGGATTGAACGCTGGGGACTAGAAACTGCGCTGAAAATGCACCGCGAATGCGTCGATGGCATGAACACCTTTAAGTCTCTAATCAAAGACATTGATTGTGACCCACAACCGGGCGGCCACTTATATGTCGCTCACCGTCCAAAAGTGATGGCAACACTTGAGAAAGAAGCCAAGTTGCTGCGTGACACGTTCGATTACGATGCGCAGATCTTAGATGCGGAAACCGTAAAGCGAGATTACGTTGGTGACCAAGAAGCGGCAGGCGCAATGCATGAGCCAGAAGGGATTGGTATTCATGCAGGGAAACTGGCGTTTGGCTATCTGAGAAAGGCGAGAGCACTCGGTGTAAAAGTGCATCCAGCAAGCCCTGTAATGGGGTGGGAAACACGTAACGGTGTGCACTACTTGAAAACGCCCGGCGGCGTTGTGAAGGCACGTTCTGTTGGGGTTTGTACCGGTGGATACACTAGCCAAGGTTTGCATTCAGAGCTTAAGAATCGCTTGTTGCCGGTACTTTCTAATTCGATGGTGACACGTCCGCTAACTCAAGACGAAATTGCCGCGTGTAACTTCAAAACCAATCAGGTGATTACAGATACCCGAATCCTACGTCATTACTACCGTCTGTTACCGGATAACCGAGTACAGATTGGGACGCGCAGTGCCATCAGTGGCAAGAACGCACCTGAAAGGAAATACGAAGACATGTTGAGAGCGGATTTAACTCGAAAATTCCCGTCTCTCGATCAAATCAAAATCGACTACTCATGGTGGGGCTGGGTGGATGTTAGCCACGACATGATGCCGAGAATCTATCAGCCGAATCCCAAGCAATCCATCTTCTACGCGCTGGGCTATGGCGGTAATGGCGTGATGTATTCCGCTCAAGCAGGTAAGCGCCTCGCTCAGTGGATCGCAGGTGAAGGCCACAAGTTGGACTTGCCAATATTTGAATCAAAACTTCCGTTCCCCAACGTGAGGGAAGTGGTGGAATCAGAGATGTTTGCACCGTTTCGCAGAATGGGGCAGCGGTTCCTTTATCAGTGGTATTCGTTAAAGGATGAAAAGCTGTAATCGCGACTCGAACATTGTTTCCAAAATAGGGAAATAGAACTACGACCAGGAAAGTTGTACCAGGTCACCTTGTGAGCAAAGTACAGGCAGGAAGTCTGTACGATAGGAAAGGTTAAGACTATGAAATTTATTAAAAATAAAATTATTGCTGGTGTCACCATTGTAGCAACAGCGGTGCTATCTCATACCGCAGCAGCAGCGAATTTTAAAATGGCTATCGGCGATGCTGCTGGTGGTACGCAGTGGGAATTGGCGACATCGTTTTCTGAACTGATGGAGCAAAAAACAGACGGAAAAGTGAAAATCGATCTGTTCCCGAATGGTCAATTAGGCAATGAGCAAGACACCGTCAACGATGCGGCAATCGGCTTACTCGACTTCTCTGTACTGGCGATCAACAACGTAACCCCTTTCTCTCCAACTGTTGGTCTACTGACCATGCCTTACGTGATTCAAAGCGCAGAAGAAGCGGTTCTACTGACTCAAGGCCAAGTCGGCCAAGACCTCGTCGATAACACGATTCGTGATGCTGGTGTTCGTATCGTAGGTTGGGCTTATTCTGGCTTTAGGGTTTTGACTAACTCGAAAAAGCCAGTCGCTTCGCCAGAAGATCTTAAAGGGCTGGTGATTCGTGTTCCTCGTAACGAAATCATGATTGCTTCTTACCAAGCATGGGGGGTAAACCCAACGCCAATGGCATGGTCTGAGACTTTTACTGGTCTGCAACAAGGCGTGGTTGACGGTCAAGATAACCCTTACATCACTGTGCATGCGATGAAGTTCAATGAAGTACAAAAGTACGTGACCAACATTCGCTACATCTTCTCGCTTGAGCCTCTCATCGTCAGTGAAACGGTCTTCCAACAACAGACTCCAGAGATGCAAAAGATCATTCTTGAAGCGGGTCAGGAAGCGACAGAGCACAGCTTTGCTTATCTAGAAAATACTGAAAACAAAATCCGTGAAGAACTACAAGCGAAAGGCATGGTATTCACCGACCCAGCAGATAACGAGCAAGAGTGGATCAGCAAGGTGACTAAGTCAGTTTGGCCTAAGTTCTACTCAAGCATTGGGGGCAAAGACAAGCTAGACGACGTTCTTGAGTTACTAGGTAGAAAGTAACGATTAGATTCGCCCTATCTGCTGTTCTCCGCTACTTAATCACCTAGCGATAGAACAGTGAGATAGGGCATTTACATGGCTTTACTCGTTGATCTGTTCTGTACCTGATCTTTTTAGGACCGTGAGCGACTGGTTGTCATGTGGAAATCAACATTGGAGGTTATATGTCAGTCGCTAAAACAATAAAAAAGCACCTAAACAACATTGAGGAATATACCTGTTGTCTGCTGCTCGCAAGCTTTGTCCTATTGCTGTTCACACAAATCATTACTCGTCAGTTCTTTGATTACTCCATACCTTGGGGTGATGAAGTGGCCACTTACATGTTCGTTTGGTTTGCTTACTTGGGAGCTGTTGTAGCGGCCAAAATGTCGGCTCATAACCGAGTGAGCTTTCACTTCAAATTCTTTCCGCCAATCGTGCAAACCGTTAGCGAAACCATTGCTGACTTCTTATGGCTCTGCTTCAACGGTTACTTTGTTTACCTCAGTTACGACTTCGTGTTTAACAAAATGAACCTGTTTTGGAAATCTCAAACCACAGGCATCCCGATGAAGTATTTCTACATGATTTTACCTATCGCGTTTTCCCTAATGATGATTCGAATTATCTGGAACAACTACGAGCGTTTATTCAAAGGCGCAACCAACGAAGATCCAGAAGTCAAAGAGCTGCGAAAAATGACGGCACAAAAGTCAGCGCAGTAGTCATCACAGAGAATAGTCGTAATAGAGAGATGTAATAATGGAATCCTATTTAACTCTAATTTTATTTGGTGGCTTCTTAACCCTGTTAATTCTGGGTGCACCAATCACAGTATCACTGGCCGGCGCTTCAATGGCGGCCTATATGTTGCTCGACAAAAATCCCATCGCTTTAGTACAAATTGCGTTTACTTCGGTGGGTAACTTCCCATTAATGGCGCTGCCAGCCTTTGTTCTTGCTGGCGCGTTAATGGAGGCGGCGGGGATCTCCAAACGTTTGGTGGATATCGCCGAAAGCTTAGCTGGGCCGGTAACGGGTGGCCTTGGCGCGGCTACGGTTATGGCGTGTCTTTTCTTTGGCGCTATCTCGGGTTCTGGCCCTGCAACAACCGCAGCGGTAGGCATGCTAATGGTGCCCGCGATGGTTAAGCGTGACTACGATAAGAGCTACGCATCGGCAGTAACGGCCGCCTCCGGTGGCTTGGGCATCATCATTCCGCCATCCATACCTTTGGTTATTTTCGGCATTTCTGCGATGGGATTAATGGCACCGCCAGAAGCCATTGCTCAGCATGGGCAGTTTGCTTCTTTGTCTATTCCAAAGCTGTTTGTTGCTGGGGTTGTGCCGGGTTTCATTATGGCGTCGACGCTAGTGGTCACTAACTATTTCATAGCTAAGCGTGAAGGCTATAAAGGGCTTACCGAAACATGGTCGTTTGGTGATGTAAGGCATTACCTGCGTCGCGGTTTATGGTCGATATTAGCGCCATTTCTGATTCTTGGTGGTATCTACAGTGGCATGTTCACACCAACAGAGTCTGCGGTCGTAGCTATCTTTTACTCTCTGTTCGTGGGTGTGTTTATTCACCGAGAATTGTCGTTCAAAAGCGTGATGAAATCTTTGTCGACCACCACATGGATCACCGGACGCGTATTGTTAATCCTCTTTGCTGCCACTGTGTTCGGACGCCTGTTGATAGAACAAAAAATCCCAGTTGTTGTGGCGGAATCGCTACTTAGTTTTACCGACAACATGTACATGGTGTGGGCACTAACGATTACCTTGCTGCTGTTCATCGGCATGTTCATGGAAACCTTGGCGGCAATCATGATCATTGTGCCAGTGCTACTGCCAATCATGTACATGTTGGGCGCCGATCCTACCCATGTTGGTATCGTGGTGGTGTGTACGCTCTCGATAGGTTTTGCCACACCACCGCTCGGTGAAAATATCTTTGTCGCCTCGGGGATCGGTGGCTCTACGGTCGAGCAGATCACCGCGAAGATCCATCCCTTTGTACTTGCATCTGTCGTAGGCGTTTTCGTTATTGCTTTCTTCCCACAAATCACGCTTTGGCTACCGTCCTTAGTCGGCTATTAGGAGACACAACGATGAATCTATCCAGAATAATCCTTATTGGCTGCGCCTTGTTTGCTGTGATCAGCGGCATTGGATTGCGTGCCGAGCATTCAGAAGTCGAGAAAGAGATTAAGCCAGTCAATGTGCTCGATATCTCTGAGCCACATGTGGTCAGTGACGCTGAAAGGAGAGCCAAAACCTTGTTGGCGAAAGCGGTGGTGCACGTTCAAAAAGAAGGTGACGACAGCGTGAAAGACTTCATGAGTGATGCCGAATATATAGACGGTGAGCTCTATGTGTTTGCTCTTGGTATTGATGGCCAATTCCTTGCTAGTGGCGGCTCTTCTATGGTGCTGGTGGGCGACAGCGTTTTGGATACCCAAGACGTTTACGGCAATCCTTTTTTCCGTGAAATGATCACCAAAGCGGTACACAACGGTTTTGGTCTGGTGAAGTACCACTGGACCAATCCTACTGATCGAATGGGCGAACCTAAAACCACCTTCTTCGAGCGTGTGGGCGATGTAATCGTGGCGGTGGGGTATTACCCAGAACGTTCCAGTGCTGCAGAAGCTAAGCGATTATTGGCGAGAGCCATGACCGCAATAGTAGAGTCTGAGCAAGACAGCATTACTGAGTTTAATGATACCGAAGGCCGCTTTGTCGAAGGGGACTTGTATGTGTTTGTGATGGATATGAGCTCTGGAAAACTGCTCGCGCATGGCGTGTCTCCTGAACTTGTTGGGCGTTCACACAACGAAATTCTAAGTCCTGACGATAAGCCGATTCTCACTGAGATGTTAAACCTAGCCAAAGAAAATGGCCGTGGCGTTTACACCTATCGATGGTTAAACCCGCTGTCGAGCAAAGTGGAAACTAAGCACACTTACTATCGAGTTATCGACAATAAGTTGGTTGGGGTGGGTTATTACACAAATTCAAACAACACGTAAACGCGTTTCTACGGAACCCTCAACCCAGTTAAATAAAGGGCTGGGGGCTCAAAATGTCGGTTTGTGTAAAAAAGCAATTTAGTAAAATTCACACTGTGTAATTTTTGTTGTGAAATTGTTTCAAAAATAACAGTAGTATGAAAAACATGGAAACCACACAGTAAAAAACAATTTTGAAAAGGGTCTATTGGGATGTTTGACCTAAATGAAATTTAAAGCCGTACGAGGGATAGACTATGAATATGCTGACACTAGACAAAACAGAACTTCACAGAAACCATTCAACATTTATTGCTGAAGCTGTCTTTGCCGTCGAAATGGTGAAAGCAGACAAGCAACTCGAAAAACAAAAAATGGCGAAACAGTTGCTTGATACTCTATTTCCTCTAGAGACGGGTTCACATGAAGATGTAGTGAGCTACGAGATCGATTACCGACATGTTCAGGTTTACTTCAAAAATGGTGAACATACTGGACTGAAACGCGCTAAACACTTTGTGGCTTACACAGGTGATAAATCTAAGCCTTCAGCAATCCTATTCCGTGATGAAAGCGGTACACACGTTGAAGTGACAATCGGCGCTCGTAAAGGCACTGGCCGCCTAGAGTTGGTTGATATTCAAGATATCCAATTAGAGACGTGCACCACGTTTGGTCAAACTGAGGCGAGCCGCTCTTCAGGTATTCGTCACTGGGTGAGCTTAGTAAAAGGCGATGAAAGTGGCCGCCCGAATGCATCAAGTGAAGACAAAGAGTTCACGGCGAAAAATGGTGAAGACTATAACCTCGGTTTTTGCTTCGCAATCTAACGAACTATCTTTGAAATGTGCAGTGCTGATCTGTGAGACGCAGCACTGACATTTGAGCACTGATTTCTCTTTTACCTTTGGTAACTTTCCCCGCCCCTATAGCGGGGCTTTTTTATTAGAGCTATAAGTAAATTGGGTGATTATTAAAATTATCTGCAAAAAGTTTGGATGTGATTTTACGGTGCGTCATTTTAATTTAAATTGTTGTATTTGAAGGTTTTTATTCTTTTATTTTATTCTGTTTTTATTGGGTTAACTATCACTATCAACGGTAGCTTGGGTGACTATTGAGCTAAAACTCAGTCAAAATGCTTTGAGCTGTGCTATAATGTGCGCCTTGGGATTGAGCCAGTAAGTCCATTTATCACTAACTATTGTGATTTTTATTGCCTTTTATTTAGGCGGTTCGGCGAGCCAATCAAGTAGTAATTGGATACGGAGAGCGTCCTTATATTCGTTGATTCGGATATGCGAACATCATAATTTATGAGTTTTAAATCAAAAAAATACAGTATTGATTCTACTGACTATCAAGTTGGTCAAGATAACGTCAGTAAATGGGGCATGGATGTCCATAACACAGTCTTCGTAGCCTCAGTAGGCTTATCTCTTCTCTTCATCATCACTCTTCTTGCTCTTCCTCCTGCAGATGCCAAAGCTGCGATTGATTCTATCAAGGGTGCTGTTTTATCAAAGTTTGACTTCCTCTTTATGTGGGGAGCCAACATCATGTTAGTTTTTGCCGTTATTCTTGCATTCTCACCTTTGGGTAAAGTTCGCTTAGGTGGCGAAGACGCGACTGCGGACTATTCAATGTCATCTTGGATTGCGATGTTATTCGCAGCAGGTATGGGTATTGGACTTATTTTCTGGGGTGTTGCAGAGCCAACCGCGTTCTTCTCGAACTGGTTCGGAACGCCACTCGATGCAGAACCTTTCACAGCAGCTGGCCGTGAACTGGCACTTGGTGCGACCGTATTCCACTGGGGCTTCCATGCTTGGGCTATCTATGGCATGACGGCACTTTGCCTTGCGTATTTTGTTTACAACAAAGGCTTACCGCTATCAATGCGTTCTGTGTTCTACCCAATTTTGGGTGAGCGAGTATGGGGCAAAACGGGTGATGTGATCGATGTACTAACGGTACTGGTTACTCTGTTTGGTCTTGCGACTTCACTAGGCTTAGGTGGTACACAAGCAGCAAGTGGTATCAGCCACGTGTTTGGCTTGGATAACAACATCTTTCTTCAGCAATCTATCATCGTTCTGATCATGGGCTTAGCGATCATCTCTGTACTACGTGGTATGGACGGTGGTGTTAAATTCCTAAGTAACCTGAACATGGTTATTGCGTTTGTATTCCTTGGTCTGATCGCTGTTCTGAACTTCACAACTGTGCTTGATTCTGTCGCGACTGCTGTGACGGGTTATGCGAAAAACATCATTGCATTGAGCCAAAGCTCTGGCCGTGAAGACACAACATGGCTGCATGGCTGGACAGTGTTCTACTGGGCATGGTGGGTTGCGTATGCACCATTCTTCGGTATGTTCGTAGCGCGTATTTCTAAGGGCCGTACGGTTCGCGAATTCCTACTTTGCGTACTGATTATCCCAACACTGGTAACGTCTGCTTGGATGTCTATCTTTGGTGGCGTGGCTATCGAGCAAGTGATCAGTCATGTGGGGCAACTTGGCCTCGACCAAGGCATCACAGACGTGTCTCTAAGCTTGTTCTACATGCTAGACGCTTACCCGTTTGGTAGCATTCTATCAGTTATCGCTGTAGCACTGATCATCGTGTTCTTCGTTACAACCCTAGACTCGGGTTCTATCGTTATCGATGGCATGACGGCGGGCGGTAAGCTTGAAGTTCCTGTTAAACAGAAAGTGGTTTGGGCGGTTATCTCAGGTGCTATCGCAATGGTGATGTTGTGGATTGGTGGTACTCAATCTATCCAAGCACTGCAATCGATCACAATCATTGCTGCACTGCCGTTTACGATCATTCTTCTGATTGGTTGTTTCAGCTTGTTGAAAGGCCTACTGACTGAAGTAGACAAAGGACAAACAAGCGTTAGTGAAACAGCAAAATAAAGTCACTAAGCCGCTGAGTAAGTCATTAGCTAATTAACGACTTATTCCAGAGGAAGCGTTATTTCAAAGCTCTCTTGCACCATGTGTAAGGGAGCTTTTTTATGCTTGAGAAGAAATGACAGGTAAGAGAAAGAGACAAAAAAAGAGCCACAAGCGAATCGTCACTTGTGGCTCTTTTTTAGTTTTAGGGCTTAGTTCTAGGTACTAGCTTACGCGTTTAATTCGTGTTGAATTACGTAATCCAAAGCACCGACTACCGCAGCAACTTGAGCGTCATTACACTCTTCGTCGGTCACTTTGTCGCTGTCTGGGTAAACCTCTGTGGTTGTACCGTACTTACAATCAGTCACACCGCCACATAACCCAAGCTTCTTCATTGGGTAGTTAATCACACCATGTTGGGTAACTTCAGAACCAATGATCTTGCCGTCTACATCTGCTGGCGCAATATGCGTTACTTTTTCAACTGAAGCAATTACCGCCGCTTGGAATTCCGGCTGTGGATTTTCTGTATCGCCAACCGTGTAGAAACCGTCTGGGATCATACCTTCGATGTACTCAATGCCATCACGCGCTGCGAGTGCTGGTCGGAATTCTGTTTCGTCAGAATCCGTCGTTTCATGTAGGTCAACGTGAACTAAGACTTCTGGTAAAGAAGCGACTAATGCACGTAGGCTTGCTGATTCTTCTGCTGGCGTACCGTCGTAGAAAGAGCGGTTTGGATCGACAGCATTTGGGTTCCAACGGTTGATCACTTCATAACCCCAAGGGCTCACACAAGGCGCAACAACAATGTTGAAGTGCGCTGAGTATTGTTCTGCTTGAGTTGCGGCGAACTTGATCGCGCCATGCACACCACTGGTTTCGTAACCGTGAACACCACCTGTTACAAGGATCGTTGGTTTTGATGCGTCCCAGTTTTTGCTTTTGATTGCAAAAAGCGGGAAGCGAGCTTCATCGTAGCTCAGTGCGCCGTATTGCTCGATGTCAAAGCGGTCTGCCAATGCTTGGATTTTTGGCACGACTTCTTGCTGGTATTCACGCTTAACGGTTCTTTGAGCTAACCATGCTTGACGTTCTGCTTCTTGCCATTTTTGTCCTGGCTCACCAATTGGGTAGGAGTATTCACTTTTCATCTATACTTCTTCTTTTATGTTCGCGAAAGATGAAGACAGACTAGTCCTGTCTAGCAGAGACGGCAATAGAAAACACAACTTGTGACTCTATTTTTTACAGACTCATAACTTTGATGAGTGGATTGATGGTGTTACATTTTATCAATTGTTTAATCCCTTAAAAGAGACCATAAAATGGCTGGAGCAAGTTTATTAACGCTACTGGATGACATTGTAACCGTGTTGGATGATGTCGCACTGATGCCTAAGGTCGCAGCGAAAAAAACCGCTGGTGTGTTGGGGGATGATTTAGCGCTGAACGCTCAGCAGGTATCCGGTGTTTCTGCTGAACGAGAAATCCCAGTGGTATGGGCGGTTGCCAAAGGCTCATTTAAAAACAAGCTGATTTTGGTTCCCGCGGCATTATTGATCAGTGCCTTTATTCCTTGGCTGATCATGCCTTTGCTTTTAATTGGTGGTCTGTTTCTTTGTTTTGAAGGTGCCGAGAAAATCTTAGAGAAGCTCTTTCCTCATGCTCATCAAGAGGCTGAAAAGGGAGAGGACACAAGTACTGGTGAATCCATAGAGGAATATGAGAAGAGAAAGGTCGCAGGCGCGATTCGTACCGATTTCATATTATCCGCGGAAATCATCGTGATAGCGCTGGGCACCGTGACAGGTACAAGTATCCTTACTCAGATTCTTGTTGTGAGTTTGATTGCGATTGTGATGACGATTGGTGTTTATGGTTTAGTAGCGGGGATCGTTAAGTTGGATGATTTAGGTTTCTATCTGCAACGAACATCGAATGGCAGTGCTATTAAAACCCAATTGGGTAATGGGCTAGTCGCGTTTGCGCCCAAGTTAATGAAGACGCTTGCTGTGGTCGGCACCGCGGCGATGTTTTTGGTTGGCGGCGGCATTGTGGTGCACAATGTTCCTGCGATTCATCACTTAATTGAGCCGATTATTATGGATTTTCGTGGACATACGATAGCGACGGCGGTTGTTCCAACTCTACTGAACGGTGTTATTGGTGTCTTAGCTGGACTGATCGTCGTTGCTGTTTGGACTGTGATTGGAAAAATTCGCGGTAAGTAATCGGCGCATTATTGATTTTAATAAAACCCTCTTTCCACGAAACGAAAAAGGGGCACCATAATCATTATGATGCCCCTTTTAATCTAATGGGTCGTGTTTAATTAACACCACGCTCTTATTTTTCAATATGAGCGCTTATTTACCGACTAAGCGTTTATTTTACAGACCAAGCAATCGTCTCGCCGCCACGGATTGGCACAACGATGTCTGAACCGAAAGGCATCGTCTCAGCAACGTTCCACTCTTCTTTAACAAGAGTGATGGTGTCCGTGTTACGTGGAATACCGTAGAAGTCAGGGCCGTTGTGGCTTGCGAACGCTTCTAGGTTCTCAATCTTACCTTCTAAGTCGAACACTTCTGCGTACAGTTCAACGGCAGCGTGCGCTGTGTAAGAACCCGCACAACCACATGCTGACTCTTTTGCACCTTTTGCGTGTGGTGCAGAGTCTGTACCCAAGAAGAACTTCTTGCTGCCGTTCGTTGCAGCTTCGATAAGCGCTAATTGGTGAGTGTTGCGCTTCAGAATTGGAAGGCAGTAGAAGTGTGGCTTAATGCCGCCAACCAACATGTGGTTGCGGTTGTAAAGTAGGTGGTGAGCGGTGATGGTTGCCGCTACGTTGTCATTCGCGTTCTTAACGAAGTTTGCTGCATCAGCGGTTGTGATGTGCTCAAGAACAATCTTTAGGTTAGGGAAGTCGTTCACAATCGGTGCTAGCACTGTGTCTAGGAACTGCTTCTCGCGGTCGAAGATATCAACATCGTGAGTGGTAACTTCACCATGAACCAGTAGCAACATATCCACTTCTTGCATTGCTTCTAACACGTGGTAAATCTTTTGTGCTGACGTTACACCTGAATCAGAGTTAGTCGTCGCGCCTGCTGGGTAAAGCTTTGCTGCCACTACTGCACCAGACTCTTTCGCTTTGCGAATTTCTTCAGGTGTTGTGTTGTCTGTTAGGTAAAGTGCCATTAGAGGCTGGAATTGCTCGCTTGGCTGCTCTGCCATGATGCGCTCACGGTAAGCTAAAGCCATTTCGGTATCGGTTACCGGTGGGATGGTGTTTGGCATGATTAACGCTCGACCATTGTAGCGGCTGATATCGCGCACTGTATCTTTTAATACTTCGCCATCGCGTAGATGAACGTGCCAGTCGTCAGGACGAGTAATCGTAAGTTGTGTCATTGAAGGCTCCCACCATTTGAAGTGTTATGTAGTTGGAGCCTAAACTCGGCGAAATCTGTGAAAGCAATCGCTTACGTTTAGGCGACAGGATGATAGTGGAAAAGCACTTTGATTTCATCCTATTTTTAACTCTTCAGGGCTAGGAGCTTGTTTTTATGGGTTTTTAATTCGGTATTTATTTTTAGATACGGGTTAGCGAGTCGCTACCCAGAGTCCGTGAATCATTCCTGGAACCCAGAAGAAGAAGGTCAGGACGATGTTAATCAGCAGATCTTTACCTGCACCACGAGCGAAGAACACACCAACAGGCGGAAGCAGTACACATAAAATGATAATGACGAGTTTGTTCATGATAAATCCTTTTTATTCAATGAAAGTTCAATGCGGTAACCGTGTTCACATTATAGAACGTATGGAGAGTGTTAATGCATTGCTGTCTTAATGTATACAAGGCAGTGATTTAAACATCTCAAGATATTAGCTTAGTATCAAGTGTTTAATGCCTGCCAGTTTATCTATTTATAACCATTTGTTAGCATTGGGACAAACAACAAAACATTGGAATCGTTATGTCGCAGTCACCTATAGATCGAAAGGCTTCAGAGCAAGCTCCTTCCTTATCTCAAATCAACGTGTTTCCGGTTAAATCAGTAGGTGGGATTGCACTCTCTTCTGCTTGGGTCGAAAAACAGGGTCTTACCTTCGACAGACGTTTTATGTTGGCGTTGGCTGACGGCTCAATGGTGACAGCGCGTAAGTACCCTAAAATGGTCAAGGTGTCTTCAAGCTTGCAGCCAGACGGTTTGATTTTTACTTACGAAGGTAAAGAGCCGCTGCGCCTCAAGTATGCAAACTTTAAGATGCAAGAAGCGCCTGCAACAGTGTGGAAAGACAGCTTCACAGCGTATACCACCAACGACGAGGCGGATGATTGGTTCAGCGATGTGCTTGGTGTTCGCGTAGAACTGCTATTCTGTGGTGAGCAATCCAATCGTGTTCGAGAAAAGCTTGGTCAGAATGTCAGTTTCGCCGATGGCTATCCAATGTTGGTGATCAGCCAAGCCTCTCTCGATGAGCTCAACCGCCGCAGCCCTGAAGTCCATTCAATGGATCAGTTCCGCACTAACTTTGTTGTTTCAAATACAGAAGCCTTTGCCGAAGACGGTTGGAAGCGTATCCGAATTGGTGAAGTTGAATTCGAAGCGGTGAAGCCTTGTGAGCGCTGTATCCTAACGACAGTTGATGTTGAGAGCGGCGAATTCAGAGCGACAAAAGAGCCTCTTAATACCTTCTCTACATTCAGAGCCAACGAGCGCGGTGGCGTTTTCTTTGGCCAAAACCTTGTGGCTAAAAATGAAGGCTTAGTCAAAGCCGGTGATGTTGTTGAAGTATTAGAAACTAAAGAAAAAGAGCACTACGAAGATACATGGGTAGAATCGCTACACTTAACTTGCGTTGAGCGTGAAGAGATCGCTCGCGACTTTACGACGTTCTGGCTAGAGCCAGCGAAAGAGAACCATTCATTACCAAGCTATCAGCCAGGGCAACATCTACCGATTGAGATGGTGATTGATGGCGAAAAAGTGTCTCGTCGTTACACGTTATCTTCGAGCCCATCACGCGCAGGGCGTTTAGCGATTTCAGTGAAGCGAGTGGACGATGGTCAAATCTCAAACTGGCTCAATGATCACTTCCAAGTCGGTGATACGCTTGTTGCTCAAAATCCAGATGGCGCTTTCTATTTAGAACAAAACCCTAAGCACCCACTGCTGCTTTTGTCTGCGGGTAGCGGTATTACGCCAATGTTGTCGATGCTTCGTTATTTGGCCGACCATGGTCAGATTGATGATGTGGTTTTCTATCACCAATGTAGTAGCGAAGAAGATATCCCTTATCAAGCAGAGATCGATCAAATTGCCAATGAACATCCGGGCTTACAGGTGATTTACTCACTAAGCCAACCAACGAAAGAGTGGGATGGTTTATCAGGCCGTTTGAGCGTGTCTCATATCGCCAAAATCGAAGAGTTGCACAAGCGTCAAGCATTCGTATGTGGTCCTGACGGCTTTATGGATCATGCCAAGAAACTACTGATTCAAATGGGGCTTAACCCTCAACATTATCATCAAGAAGCGTTTGGTGTTGCTCAGTCTACGGAAGAGGCGGTGAAGCAGCTGCAGTTAAGTGTGAACGGCTACCTGTTTGAAGGTAATAATCAATCAACCCTGCTAGAGCAAGCGGAGTCGGCCGGTGTGTCTATAGCTTCAAGTTGTCGTGCTGGTTTCTGTGGCGCTTGTAAAGTGACCCTTGAGTCAGGGCAAGTTCACCAACCGGATGTGCCTGCATTGCAAGAATATGAACGTAATATGGGTCAGATACTGGCGTGTTGCAGTGTGCCTCAAACCGATATCGAAGTTGTTGATTAACTAGTTAAGTTATTCCGCACATAGAATAGAAAGGCCGGAAGTTCGTGAATGAGCTTCCGGCCTTTTTGATTCTGAGACTAATTCAAAAACGAATTAATCGTAGATCGTTGGGATTGGTTGGCGCTTGTGCTGTGTTGCTTTGTAGATGTTCACTAAGCGATCGGATACATCTTGAGAAACGGCTTTGCCTTCAAGGAAATCATCGATCTGATCGTAAGAAAGGTTCAATGCTGCTTCATCGGCTTTCTGTGGGTCAAGCTCTTCTAGATCAGCGGTTGGTACTTTCTTAACCAGTAGCTCTGGAGCGCCCAGTGTAGCTGCTAGTTCACGAACTTGACGTTTGTTCAGGCCGAACAGCGGTGCTAAATCACATGCGCCGTCACCGTGCTTGGTGTAGAAACCCGTGATGTTTTCCGCTGAGTGGTCTGTACCGATTACAAGACCGCCAACGTAACCGGCAATTTCGTATTGTGCGATCATGCGAGCGCGAGCTTTCACATTGCCTTTCACAAAGTCGATTTTTGCTGAATCTGTTGGTAGCAGGCCAGTTCCTTCTAGAGCAACGTGAGATGCAGCGTGAAGCCCATCAACACCCGCTTTAATGTTTACAGAAACAGATTGAGAAGGCTGAATGAAAGAGAGAGCAAGTTGCGCTTCGTCTTCATCTTTTTGTTCACCGTAAGGCAGGCGAACCGCGATGAATTGGTAGTCGTTGCTACCAGCGTTTTCATTTAGGCTATCAACGGCCATTTGTGCTAAACGGCCACAAGTTGTCGAATCCACACCGCCACTGATACCAAGGATCAGAGACTTGCAGCCTGACTGCTGAAGTTTCGTTTTGATAAAGTCCACACGACGAGTCACTTCGAAGTGAGGGTCAATTGAAGGTAGTACGCGCATTTCGTCACGAATTAACTGTTCCATTCGTATTCCTTTCCTGCAAGCAAATTAAAAATCTAGTGTTATCATACCTAAATCATTCGATTTAAAAACCTCTTTGCACAAGCTTAGAAAGAGAAGGCAGCAATTAATAATGGAAAAAATAGCCATTTTCGGTAGTGCGTTTAATCCACCGAGCTTAGGGCACAAAAGTGTGATTGATTCGTTGGCTCACTTTGACAAAATTCTACTCGTTCCAAGTATTGCCCATGCTTGGGGAAAAGAGATGCTAGACTTTGATACGAGATGTCAGTTAGTTAACGCATTTATTAGCGATCTTTCACTGGATCAAGTGGAGCTTTCTTTGATCGAAAAGAGCCTATTTACGCCAGGTGAAAGCGTCACGACTTACGCGGTGCTCAGTGAACTTCAAAAGTTACATCGTGACGCTGAACTGACATTTGTTATTGGCCCAGATAACTTCTTTAAGTTCTCATCTTTCTATAAATCAGATGAGATTACCGAGCAGTGGTCTGTAATGGCTTGCCCTGAAAAAGTGAAAATTCGCAGCACAGACATACGTAATGCACTGATAAGTGGAAGCGATGTGGCAAAACTGAGTACAAAGTCAGTTACAAAGATGTTGCAAGATAGTGGACTGTATCAGATAATGTAAGTTCACTAATCAAGAGGTCAGAGGACTATGCTAAAGAGCGCGATACCAGCGACGTTGATCATGGCAGCATGCAGTATGCCTGCGTATGCTGAGTGTGATTTTTTTAGCCTAGATTCAATCATGCTGACTTCTGATGAAGATGACAATTGTCTAGATTTCTCGACCAGCATCGAGTCTTTTGGCCAACGTATGATGGAAATCAGCGGACTGAGCGATGATGAACCTGAAAGCACACCGGACTATTGGTCTGATTGGGTACTTCAAAGTAAAGACTCGCCATTGCTGACACAAAGCATTGAGTCAAACTATGTTGGCTTGGGTATGTGGTTTCCAGAAGACCTTGAAGATGAGCAGTATGATATGTCGACTGAAGAGTGGTTGATGAATCATGGTCTTCAACTCAGTATCGGTTTTGGCGAGAAAGTAGAAGGGCAGCCGCGTATGCGCTTTGATTATCGTTGGCACGACTCACGTGACGCCGACCTAATGATGCAGGTTGAGTTGCCATTCTAGACAGGTAGTGACATAGATTGATTGCTATCTGCGTCTAAATAGCAAGAATGAAAAAAGCCGCAAAAACTGAAGTGACCCCGTAAAGTTGGACATTTCTGTTAAGCGGCTTTCAAGGCCTGAGTTCGATATTCTATCGGAGTCAGGCCTTTTAGTTTCACTTTTATACGTTTGGTATTGTAGTACTCGATGTATTCTTTAATCTGCTCTATCAGAGCATCTGCATCTTCAAAGCTTTGGTTGTGATACATCTCGGTTTTGAGTAAAGCAAAAAAGTTTTCAGCAACAGCATTATCCAAGCAGTTACCTTTTCTCGACATGCTTTGCGTTAACCCACTCTCCGCTACCTTTTTCTGATACTGTCGATGGCGATATTGCCAACCTTGATCGCTATGTATAATTGGCTTTGAGTTGGGTTTAAGCGTTGATATAGCTTCCGTCAGCATATCTGTGACAAGCGGCAAGCAGGCATTTTTGGCCACTCTATAAGCAACCACCTCCTGAGTAAACAAGTCGACAACGGGAGATAAGTATACTTTCTGCTCTTTGACTTTGAACTCCGTGACATCAGTTACCCACTTTTCATCGGGTTGAGTCGCACTAAAATCTCTTTCAAGAACGTTGGGAGCAGCTTTTCCTGACTCTCCTCGGTATGAACGATACTTTTTAATCCTGACCGTCGATTTAAGGTTGAGCTGAGCCATAAGCCTTTGAACCGTTTTGTGATTAAGCACGAACCCCTGATTCTTTAGTTCCAAGTGAATACGGCGGTAGCCGTATCGCCCCTTATGTTCATGATAAATTGACTTTATCAACCGCAGCTCACGTTCGTAGCTATTTTGGCGCTTGCTCGTTTGAGCCTGATAATAAAAGACACTTTTTGCCAACTGTAGAGTGTGCAGTAAGTGCTTTAATGGGTACTTGCCTTTAAGAGTTAGAGCTATGACCGCTTTTTCTTTGTTCGACGGTTTTTTTTCTGCTCCAACTCTTCCAACTTTTTTAGAACGGCATTCTCGGTTCGTAAGTAGACCAACTCCTCTTTTAGCTCCTCAAGTGTCATTTCATTATCAGGCTTAGTGGTACGTTGAGGTTGCTGTTTCATTGAGGGTCTTCCTTTCTGGCGCATTTCGAGCCCCTTGATACCGAGCTCATTAAATCGTTTAAGCCAGACAGAGAGTATTCCAGGGGATGAGAGGTTTAATACAGCGCTAGTGTGCGTGAGAGACCATTCATTCGTCCACATTAAATTCAATGCTTTTCGTTTTGTTTGAGCAGTCGCGGCATGATTAGTTGGTAAAAATGAATCAGTACCATGGATGGCAAAGACTTGAGCCCAATACCGTATCTGCCTTGAAGAAATTGAATATTGTTTTGCTAAGTAGAGAGATGACGTGCCATCTAAGTATTGCTTAGCAATGATACATTTTAGCTCTCGGCTATATTTGGACATAAAAAGACCCCCAATAATTGGTGTCCAACTATTGGGGGTCAGTTCAAACTCAGTTTTTGCGGCTTTTTAGTATCTGGCTTGCTAGTTTAAATACCAGCACTCACTTACTGCCAAGCTATAAATCTTCACCAAAAACAAGCATACACAGTTGTTCGAACTCTTCTTCTTTACCTGAGAACAGGTCATCAATCACAAGTGAACGTTTCTGGCCTGACTGCATGCGTTTCTTCGCTTCTCGCATCACCATCACCAGAGTGTGCTCTTGTGGTAGGTTTGAATCATCAATGTTCCATTGATTGAATCGCTGAGAAAGAGCACTTTCGCAAAGCAGGGGTTTAAACGACAACACTTCTTGCTTCAAGACAGAAAGCATATCTTTAAACGCTTGTTCCGTATTATTGGCATTGGAAGCACGAGCTTTGGTTTGCTCTAGCTTTTCTAGTAGTGCCGAAGAGAGGTTAGTTTGCGTGATGTAACCCGCTTGTCTTGGGAATGAATCCGTTAAACGAACAGAAAAATCGACACGGTTAACCTGAGTGTTTGGAAAGTAGGTCAGTGACGTTAGGCAGTCGTGCGGTATCCAGACGCTTTGTCCTGGTTCAACGGCATACTCTTGTTTACCTAACTTAATCAAAACCAAGCCACTTTGAACCGATACAAGGCTATGTTTAAGTACTTTCTTGCGTGGTGTGATCACCAAGTGTGAAAAGTAAGCCGATGTATATTCAATAGCGAAGTTCATAGATAGTACCTTAATTTTGGGGCGTCAAGATTACCGTTAATCTCAAAGAATGCCAACAATAACAGGGGATTTTCAATGTTTCTGGTCTGACCTTGTCAAAAGTATGGGCTCTGTAGCTGCGAGAAGTCAAAACAACGCGTAGAATGAGCCAGCTTTTTATTATATGAATTAAAAAATGACCTCTCCAACCGAACCATATGTTGATATTCGTCCTTACGGCGATGATGAAATTCCAGCGGCACTAAACCGTCTTATTAATGATGAAGAATTTATCAGTGCAATCTTGCACTACCGTTTTTCAAACCATGCGTCTTGGTTCAAAGCATTAATGAGCCCGATTTTGCGTGTGTACTTAAAAATGAAGTGGAGCAAGCTGACTAGCGTTGAATCCATTCAGATTGAAGTGAAAAAGTACTTACGCGACACGTTAGCGAAAACCACTAACGGTGTGACGTACACGGGTATCGAGTCACTGGATGCGAACCAAGCTTATCTGTTTGTATCAAACCATCGTGACATTGCTATGGATCCTGCGTTAGTAAATTACGCTCTGCATCAAAATAATCACCAGACTTGTCGTATCGCTATTGGTGACAACCTGTTGAAGAAGCCATGTGCGACTGAATTGATGCGTTTAAACAAGAGCTTCATCGTAAAGCGTTCTCTGAAAGGACCGCGTGAGATGATGAAAGCGCTAGGGCAGTTGTCTTCCTACATTAAGCACTCTCTAGAAACCGGTAACTCAATCTGGATCGCTCAAAAGGAAGGTCGTGCGAAAGACGGTAACGATTTTACTGAGCCAGCAATTTTGAAAATGTTCCACGTTGAAGGACGTAAGCAAAAAATTGCTTTCCCTGAATACGTGAAGTCATTGAAGATTGTTCCTGTGGCTATTTCTTACGAGAACGACCCATGTGACACGGCTAAAGCGATAGAGCTTTTCGAAAAAGACGTAAACGGCAGTTACGAAAAGGGTGAGTTTGAAGATATCGAAAGTATCATTCAAGGCATCATCGGTAATAAAGGACGCGTTCACGTTGGCTTCGGTCAGGTTATCGACCAAGATTTTGATACCCCTGAAGCGCTTGCTGAAGAGATCGATCGTCAGATCCACGATAACTACAAACTGTTCCCAGTAAACTTGCTGGCAGCAGAAAAAGAAGATGAGTCGATTACAGCGGCCGTTAAACAAGAGTTTGAAGCTAAACTATCGAGCCTGCCAAAAGGTGCGCGTCAGTACTTGATCGATAGCTACGCCAACCCAGTGAAGAACATTGGTTAACGAGCGTTAGTTAGCTTGCTAGTTGATTAGCAACTTGATTGAATTGAAAAAGGAGCCTTGGGCTCCTTTTTTTGTTTCTGAATCGCTACTTGCTGCTGTGACCGAGTATTAACGTATTAGAGCAATAGAGCAATAGAGCAATAGAGCTTTAGCCTGAATTAGCGAGCGACTGCGCCACCGAGCTCTAGATTGGTTGGCCATATGGTTACAGTGTTGCCGCCCAGATAGATGTTGCCTTTGACTGTCATGGTCTCGGGGAATGTTGTAATCCCAGAACCGCCTATATATAAGTCGCCATCAACCACGATCCCGTTGGGTAGCTCAGTCAAAGGAGTGCGGATCACGCTCAGATCGCCTTTCACTCTAAAGCCATTCGGCAGCCTTTCCAGTGGAGTATCTGTGAGGTTGATAAAGCCGCCCACTCTTACACCTCTTGGCCAACTGGTGATTTGGCTGCTAATCAAGTCGACGTAACCTTTTATCTTAACCCCGCTCGGGACTCGAGCGAGTTGGCTGTTAGAGCCTTTTAGGCTGCCGTTCACTTCTAACCCTTTGGGCAGGCGTGTGATCGCAGTATTCTCTATATTGAGATTACCATCTACCACCAAGCCCGTTGGAAGTGATGTATAAGGCTTATTTCGTAGATATAAGTTTCCGTAATTATCGAGATGGTTCAATATTTGATAGTGATCGAGTGGTTCAGCACTGACATTTGTTATGGTTAAGGAACCAATAATAAGTGCAATTATTCTGAGCATAACAGGCTTCTTATTACGATAGACGCTTACACTATAATGGAAAAATTAATCTCGCATAGTGTTTTACCCATTTGGCGGTAGATTAACGAGGAATGGAACAAAGATGGCAGGTAAATCAATGATTAGAGTAAATATACGAATTGTTAAGGTCTTTCTGATAGCCGCTTCAATGTTTGGCTCAATGTCTGCGAGTGCCAACAAAGTAATTTCAACGCCCGGTAAAGCTGCGGTGGTGGTGACACAAGGCGGTCAACAGCAACGAGT